>NZ_JACCDE010000015.1 GCF_013415125.1 Vreelandella glaciei
TAAGCTAAACGATAGACCAAGAAAGCGGCTGGGATACCGAACCCCAGCCCAGGTGTTCTTAGGTGAATACTCAGGAGCGCTAGAAACCGCAGGTGCTGCACTTATTAGTTGAATTCAGGATCAAAGCCGACATTACCGTTGGTGTTGTTGGTTTTCGAACAGGAACAGCTATGCATGAGCATTCCTTTTTCGGCCAGAAATGAATATTGAAAATAAATAGCAACACTGCCTTCTGAATGCCCTACACTTTTTTTGCTAGTTGGTTGTCTTAACAATATTCTTAACAGCATCCTGCAGACCTTCTCCTGTCACTTCACCCATGTCAACGTTATAGCACTTAAACATTGGCCCAGATTCAGGCAGCCACTCTTCAAATTGAATTACCTTCATTGTCTTACCTTGTGGGGGAAGCAGAAAATCAAGCAAACGATTGGTTAAGTCTTCATGATGACTGGTGACAATTACCTGCCTTTTCCAACCATCATCGGCATCCGCGTACGCCAGCTTACGGAGTAACACAGCTGCTGGGATCAACTGATTCATATCAAGAGAAGTAGTAAAGTCGTCAAAGCCAATAACACTATGACCTAACTGAGCAGACAGAGCCAAGTTGAGATTAATAGTCCAGCAAATAGCTAATTGCGACTTTTGTCCCGTTGATAGGTCTTCGAACAAAACTCCTGACTGAGTAGCAAACCCCCATTTTGGACTTTTCTCTGTACCATTGTTTATTAGCTCAATAGGTAAAAAGTCTTCAGGGAAGTGGAAGCTGGAAAGAAGTTGGTTCATATTTCTAAGTAACTGTTCAAGCTCTGCCTGCGGTATCACTCCAATGACCGACAACAACTGACTTTTTGCACTAGATTCCTGCTTACATATTGCAAGGGCATCTGAGATCATTTTCTCTGCCAGCTCTACACTTTCCAAGTTTGTTGCACTGGCTTCGTCTTCTAACTTTTCAATCTCTAAATTCGCCCAGCGAGTAAAAGCACTTCCAAGTTGATATATAACCTCCGACTCAACAGGTGCATTTTTAGCATCTTCCGCCTTATCCTGCCCCGCCTCCAAATAATTACTTACATAGTTAGCTAGATCTTCCACTGTGAAACTAGACTTATCCAGCAGAGGTGAAAGTTCCGTTGAATGAGTATCTATGTCTCTTGCAATCACTTGATAGCGTTTAATCTGGTTCAATTGTTCAGCAACCGCCTTTCCTTCTGACGTAAATTTATCTAACTGGTCTCTGAGTTCAGATGAGCGGGAGCTAGCTAGGTTAGACAAGGCATCTAAATGATTTTCTATGCCTTGCTTCAAATTGGACACCTCCAGTTTGGAGGGATGGTCTTCCCAAGCTATCAACCAACTGCTGATATTCTCACTAAACTCGTCAATCCAACTAAGGAGAGAACCACCATTACCTTGCAAACTATCTATCAACAGTTTAGCTCTATTATATTCAACCATTAGCTCGCCGCGACTAACATCTAACTCCTCTACTTTACTTGCATATACATCATAGTCGGAGCCTACAAACAAAGTGCTCTTTAGCTCAGAAGGAACCAAAGAAGCTCCTGGCGACAACCTCTTAATAGGTAAAGATGGAGGAAGGGACTGAGCAGATGAAAGAAATGCTTTTGTAAAGGCAGGATTCTTTTTCTCCGAATCGGCAAATCCAACTGGTGCCCCCCTGTACTCCAGCAAGCACTGTCCAATATGTCTCAATTGATCAGAAAGGTTCGAACCCACTGGTTCAGATAAGTTACTGTAGTTACCAATGGTATTAGAAAGGTTGCGAATTTGAGAATCCCATCTATTCTGCAAATTTCCATTCTTCAAGGTCAGCGTACTATCCACCAGTTCTTGGCGGAGGGTTGAGTCAGTTGATAGCTTTGCAACCAACTCATTAACTCTCTGTGCTAGCACTTTTCGTTCTTCTTCGTAATCTTTCCTATACTTCAGCCCTTGTAACTGGCGCTGCCAGTTTTCTAACTTATTTTGCAGTGCCTTCAATTCCCCTTTTATTTTATCTGCAGGTTTATTTTCAGGCTCAAGCAATTGAATTATTTCATTACATGCAAGCTCAGCTATGTTCTCTTGAAAGAAAAAGGAGGCTACTGTCTCGAGTTTTCTAAGGTCAGTTTTAGCTTTACCCTGAAGCTCGATAGTCTCACCGTTAATTGATACCGCCCCATGACTCTGCCCAGTGGTTCTAAATCCCCCTGCACCAACATCAGGCTGGTTGAGCACCCAGTCCATAGCTTCTAGCAAAGATGTCTTACCAACTCCATTTTTACCAGTCACTAATATAATATCTGCAGGTCGACCGGCAACGGTCATATCAAGAGTTATTGCAGCACCATTTCCTGAATGACGGTAACCTTTGAAATTAGTCAGCGCAATTGACTGGATAGTTTTGATGTTATTAACCAATAGCTGACACCTCCAAAACTGACGTCCCTAACAAATCATTTAAGTCTTTTGCTAGCTCATTTTGCCACTGATATGCAACACTATTAGCCCCCCCAGCTTCTACAGAAGCCTTTAGAATATCCGCATATCTTATGAATAGTTGAGGCTCTATACCTTTGGGTGGCTTAGCTACTTCGACAGCTTTAATTAGCACATTGGAAAAGTCTTCAGTCGTTATTCTTCTCGGTTTATATTCACTTGTTGCCATAGCGCCTAACCAACGATTCTTTGCTTCTTCAACCGTTTTTCCATCATAAGACTTTACCCCTTGGAGAGCGAACCGGCCTCTGTGCCAATCCTGGTCTCCCATAACTTGTAACCACGAAGAAGACTCCACTTTCATAACAATTAAGGCAACCAAGGGTGCAAATTTTTGGTAGTCATGCAGCAAGTCTGCCAAGCGGTCCATTAGACGTGCAACATACTTTTTTACCTCATCCAAATGTTTCCCTGGATCAGACTCAGCTTTCCAAACCACCAAGTTACAAGCAGGGTGACAATAGAGAGATACAGGGAAAATATCCTTCCTTGCCGAATCGGAATATTCAAATTCTATGTGAATTATTTTTTCCATTCTTAGACCTCTCGTAAATATGTGCGACGTTTGATACTGGACTGGTTGGCATAAAAATAATTGGTGGGAGAACAAACAGCATCAATTATCGTTTTAACAACATTATCTTTGTTTCCGTCGTACGGTCTTTGGTAAAAGATATGCTGCCACCCCAAGGTCACAATTGTTTTCGGGGTAATTGAACCAGCTTCGATATTTTTATTGGCTACCCTGCGTAAGCTCGGCCGGACATGCGAGCCTGCCTGTCCCATAGCAAGAACAAGATGATTATTACCGCTCGAAACGCGCACTTTATCTCCAGAGAAAACAAAGGATGGATCTGCATTCAGATGTAGTGTTTTTTTTTCGGATATACCCGATGCTAAAGATTCGAATGTCAGCATTAGGCCTCCCTCTGATTCGCCTTCAACATTGGGAGAAAGAATATCTCTAAACAAAAACAGCAAGGTAGTAAGCTCTGACACTAGAGCCTTATTTTCGTTTATCGGGTCATAAACATCTACTTCGCTGCAATTTAGCTTTGACAAACTGCCTGCTAAAAAAGAAAAAGGACCATTTTCTTTACTGTTAGAACACAAGGCAGGTGACAGCGATTCTAGCCAATTTGGCATAGCTGTAAGACACCCTACATCGTTTTTAACCGAGTTTTCGAGAGTCGATATAACCTGATGCAGAATTACTTGGGCAAATGGCATAATAGAAGTAAAGCTTGCATTCATTGGTTGTAGGCTATGTTTTAAGGCTGTTATCGTTAAAGATCTTATCACCCTCTCATAGATTAGCCCCCACAATTCATCAGCTGAAAGAGTACCTCCAGGCTGAAAACCTCGAATAATTAGTTCGTTACCCTGATTGGCAGGCTGTCCATGATGTACAGCATAGGTATTCACAATCTGCTGTTGATGGAAACTAGGCTGTGGATCAAAAATTGCCATGATTGGAGCAGCTGGTGTACTTAAGACGTGCTCATCATTTGAAATGGATTTATCGGTATATTCATCTAGCACCGCTTGCACAGTATGGTGAACTTGTGGCTCATCGCTACCAAAACCTACAAATATCAAAGATTTGCTTCTAAGCCGGTCTCGAAAAATATCTGCGGCCCACTGCCGATTGCGCCATTTCTGTAATTGACGCTCAGTTAATAAAATAGATTCACATTTTTCAGGATCGGCGCCTCCATCCAATTCTTTAGCACAACCATTAAGCTTGTATACTTTCAGACGATTAACATCATCAAAAGCCGCACCGTTACGTCGATAGTTATCCAAGTTGGCAATCACATCAGCATTTTCTGAGCCTGTAATAAGATTATAGGCCTTTTCAAAATTACAATCGTAGTTGGTCGTAAGTATTTCGCTCAAAAGTCCCTCACGAGCGAGCTTCGCGATGTATATATGTGCAGGTGTAGGAATTAGTTCTTTATAAAGATCAATTTTTAACAATTTAATTAGCGCTTCATAAGCACTATTCACGCAGGAAAATTCCCACAGATAAAGTTCAGCGAGGTGGCCTAGTTTATTTGATTCAGTGGCTTGTCTGACATCGCAGAAATAACAAGAATTTATACTCAGAATACAATCGTCATACGCATATCCAAATTGTTCAAGCGGTTTAGCACAACCCTTCTTACATACAGTCCCATATTTTTTCGACTCGTACTTATCGAAGCGAAGGCGAAAAAGCTCATTACTCAACGTAGCAACAATCCATTTTACATTATGCACCTCCCATCCAAGAGCATGCTTGCTCGTAATGGATATGCCCGCACCAGCAATAGGCACACAGCGTTGTTTTAATATTCTATCGACAGTGTAATCAAACGCGTTCCTTGCAATCATATGATCAAGGTCTCCGGCAAGAGATCTTTTGCTAATTTAAGCAAATATGTCTTCTCTCTTATGGCTAGCAACTTCATTAATCTACCCTCAGGGACTTCATAAATTAATCTGCTATAGATCGAAAGGCGTCATTTCCCCGCCTCTAAATCGCCATAATCCCAGCTGCTGGATGCTGATAACCCCGTGCCACATCAATACAAAAATTGCGCTGTACCGACCTTTAAGGGGTAGTGAGTCTCGGTTTTATAAGGCTTCAGAAAGTCCATTCTTACATCTTCGCGGGGAATATATTGGCGCAGTGGGTTGCCGATCTCACGGAGTTCAAAGGTTTGAGTAGTGTCAGCAAGCAGCTTGCCATCAACATGCATCTGCACGCGCTGGCTAATGGGGTGGAGCTCAATGCGTCGGACATTTTGCATATGGTTGTCCCTGCGGCGATTTTTCGCTCTAGTCATTTCAGACTAGCAGCTAAGTTCGTTGAAACCCACGCCTACTTCATTAAACTTTAGGCTACGCAGATGACTTGGGACATGCTCATACCCCATTACCTCCCTACTACTTTCCCTAAACTACTGTGGAACAGCACGGCTAGAATCTGTACTGTTTTGTATATCACGATGGGCGCGACGCCAACATGAGAACGCCCCGCAATAGCGAGGCGTTGAAGGCAGCGGGTATTGGCGCTGGCTCTGCTAAGCAAATGCAGTCTTCTGAAAGCTCTCTCTTGCAATCACACCCGCCTGCCATGCCAGAAGCTGTGGATACTCTTCTTGCCAATTCACCTCAGGCAGCCTGAACGCTAGATAATCCAGCGCGACCGCAATAGCGATTTCGCCCAAGTTGATAGCAGAGGCTTGCTGCTTTTCGCCAAGCTCACTGTTCAGCTGTTTCAACAGCCGCTGAATGGCTCGCGAACGCCGCTGGCCCAGCTCGCTCTCGTCAATCGCGTTGCCATAATGCTTTCTGGCAATCACGGTCGTGAACGCGGCATCCATCAGGTTTTGGCCCCGCCCCGCCAGGTGCAGCACATCCCCTAGGCTGGCTGCTGGCAGCATTGCCGGGTTGGGGCTAACGCTATCCAGGTAAACGGCAATCAGCATGGATTCACTAAGCGTGGTGTTCTCCTCCGTTACCAGCGCGGGAATGCGCCCGGCGGGGTTGGCCTTTAACAGATCGGCATCGTCTGCCCAGGGGTCGCACCACTTCAGCGTCACAGCGTCTGCCAGGCCTTTTTCCAGTAATACGATGCGCACCAGGCGCGCATAGGGCGAGGTTGCGTTTAGGTAGAGTTCCATTATTGCTTCCCTTGGTGTGTAGAGTGCTGTGTAGCGTGCTTTGTAGATTGCTGGGCAGAAAGATGCGTGTGGCGTTGCTGTACGCCACGGCTAAGCAGCACCAGCAAAAAGCCCGCGACGAGAATAAGGCCGCTGATGGTAAACAGTGGCGTGTAGCTGCCCCAGGTGCCATAAAGCGCCGACATGGCATAGCCTGCCACTGCCTGGGCGGCGGCAAAGGCGGCGGTGGCTTGCCCCCAGAGCTTTTTGTGGGCGGTTGGCCCTACCAACTCTGCAAGGCGTCCAGAGGTGAGTGCAACAATGCCGGGGATCATCGCCCCCACCATGAACGAGGAAACCGACTGACTGAGCAGGGCGAGCGAGAACACCGGCAGCAAGACAGCGGCGGCCTTCGCCGCAAAGGCGATCATCAAGCCACTCTGCCAACCCACTCGGTGCGCCAGCGCGCCTACCATAAACGGCCCACACAAAGCGCCCAACCCGAAGATACCCCACTGCAGGGAAGCCGCTTGATTACCCAGGGCGTTTTCCCTGGCGAGATAGTCCACCCAGAACACGGTATGCGGCACAAAGCCAATCGCATCCAGGGCATAAGCACCCACCACCAACATCACGATTATCTTTACACCCGCACCCCCTATGGGGCTATTCCCCCTTGGGCTAGCCGTGGTCGGTGAGGCTAAGTGTGCTGCACCCTGTTGTTGCAAAAAATAGTCGCACAAAAGGCCAGCGGCAATACACAGCAGCCCAAGCGTGCCCCAGGTGACGGAGAGGCTTAACTCTAGGAGTAGCGGTACGATGAAGGCCGAAAGCAGTGCGCCAAAGCCAATGCCGGTAAACACCATGGCACCGACACGCGTTCGCCTTTCAGGGGGCGTGGCCGCTAGCGCCAGTGAGGGGCCAACGACCATTAAGATGGCCCCGGCAGCCCCCGAGACCAACCGCCAGAAGAAGAACCAGAGAAAACCGCCCGCCCCGGCGCAAAGCACAAAGCTGAGCGCGATACCCGCGAAGCTTGCGGCCATCACCCAGCGAGGAGAAAAGCGCTCACTCAGCGAGTGGGCGGCGAGTGCGCCGATAAAATACCCCAGCAGGTTGGCAGCCCCCAGGTAGGCGCCTTGGCTCGCGGTGAACCAGCCCTCTTGAATAATCGCGGGCAATAGCGGCGTATAGGCGAAGCGTGCGATGCCAATCGCCGCCAGGGTCGCCATTATGCCTGTCATCAGGGCGGGCAGATCGTCGGTAGTGAGTGTTCGCTTCATCACGCCAATTCCTTTTTGTGCCACCCCTTGGTGGGGTCGGCAGCACGTTGGTACATCGCCAGACTACGCGCGAGGAATTATTTCTAGAAACGATTAGTTTTGATCGCTACTATCTTGTTTATAGATAACCTGACAGGGAGACGGCGCGTGCAACTTAAATCGCTGCGACTGCTCGTGGCCGTGGCCGACACCGGCAGCTTTGGGGCGGCGGCCAAACGGTTGCACACGGTGCAATCCAATGTGACCACTCACATTAAGAAACTCGAGGAGGAGTTAGGCGTACAGCTGATTCACCGTGCAGGGCGGGTTCGCCCTACGAGTGCCGGGTTGGCGCTGGTGGAGTACGCCGAGCGCATGCTGTCGGCCCACGACGAAGCGGTGTCGCTGTTCAAAGGCCAGGAGAAGGCGTGTGGGCGGCTGCGCATCGGCGCCATGGAGACCACGACGGCGTTGCGCCTTCCGCCGATACTGGCGGCTTACCACGCAGCGCAACCTGATGTTGATATCCAGATCAAGACCGGGCCCACGGCTGAGCTGGTCGAGTTATTGCTTAATGGGCAGGTGGACTGTGTTTTCGTGGCCGGGCGGCTCGAGCATGGCCGCTACCACTCGCTCAAAGCATTTAGCGAGCAGCTTGTCTTAGTCGGTTCTACGCCGATGACGAAGATGCCCTCTTCACAAGCGCTGCTGACGTCTGCTTTCTTGGCGTTTCGCCAGGGGTGCAGCTACCGCCAGCGTATCGAGCTGTTGCTGGCCTCTCAGGGTGTCAATGCAGGCCGGATTTTTGAGTTCGGTTCGCTGGACGCGATGCTTGGCTGCGTTGCTGCCGGGATGGGTTACACGGTGCTCCCACGTGGCACGGTTGACGCCCACCAGCACCGGTTCGGGATTCACACGCTGGCACTGCCCGCGTCCATCGCCAATATCGATACCTATTTTGTCGCCCCCGAACCAGAAACCTGGACACCCGCCCTGGCAAGCTTCGCTGAAACGTTGCGTGACGCGGTGGTGGTGAATGAGCCTCAGTTGACTGCGTCGTGAGGTGGGCGCCGACACTACGCTATAACGTTGCCCTATTCGCTTTTCAGTCGGTTCATAGATGCGTGTAAAACGGCGAGAACGTCAATTTGATCTAGTTTGATGTAGTAAATAATGCGGTAAGCGCCACACAAGACTTCCCTTATTTGAGCGATATCCTACTCCGGCACCTTACGTCCTGAAGCGGGGAAATCACCAATCTGTTGTGACCTTCGGGTGATTTTATCAACGGTGCTCAACGCATAAGCTTCTGAGTCCTGCGCGATATAGGCATAAATCGCGTCCAAATGGGCTTCTGCTGTTGCTGTCCAAAACACATTCATTCAGGCAAGCCGTATTTCTTGCGAATATCCGCCACACTCGTAATGTTACCCGCTTGGCTATCTGCCATGCCCTTTTCGATGGTCTCCCGAACGTAGATCTCATGCATAAGGTCTTCCCAAGTGGCATTCACAGGAAGTTGCTCAATTAGCTTGTGCGCGTCGTCTTTGCTCATCGTAGCTGACATGGTGACTACCTTTTTTAGGTACGTAGAAAATACTTTTAGAGGATACCTTAGGTTACCGAGAGTGTTGCGGTTTATGCCATTTTCTGCAAATACATCGCGTGTGTCCTTTTAAATACTTTTGATTGGCTCCGCTATCTGCTTGCGCGTGTGCTTGGCAATAAACTCACTGCTCAAATACTTAATACCTATAGCTGCCACTCTTTTAACAACGGCTATCCAGCCCTAACAGCATGTATTGTTGGCTCACTCTATTAGTAGATGCTCGCTCAACGCGACGAGGTCTTCAGCCACAAAATCCCACGCTTCTTCTGCTTCTAAATCTTTGCTCTGGTGGGGCCCATACTCTGTACGCCGGGGGATAAACGCCGTTTTCATTCCCAATGCTCGGGCAGCCCCCAGGTCGTAATTGTGGGCCGCGCATAACATTACCTCTTCAGGCGGCAGGCGCAGCAGGCCGCAAGCCCCTAAATAGACCTCTGGGTCAGGTTTATAGTGTTGGAATAACTCGGCGCAAAACACCATATCCCAGGGCAGTTTGGCGTGACGGGCTACATCCACCATTAGTGATAAATTGCCGTTGGTCAGCGTGCCGATAATATAGTGCTCTTTTAAGCGCTGTAGGCCGTTCTGAACATCCGGCCATGGGTCTAATTGGTGCCAAAAGTGATTGATGCGATCAATGGTCGCCTCATCTAGCGCCACCCCATGCTGCTTGAGTAGTTTGACGAGGCTTTCTCGGTGCAGGTCATCCAACCCCATCCAAGGCACGTCACCTTGCCGTACTCGGTTCATCGAAGGCGCATAGTGCTGACGCCATTGATCCGTTATCACTTCACTGGGTAATTCAATCCCTAGCTCTTTCTGCAGCTCATTGAACTGATGAATCAAACTGGAGCGCCAATCAACAATAGTGCCAAATACGTCAAACACGATGGCTTTCATTAGTGTCTCCTTGTTGGATGGTTATTGCTGACTGCGTCGTTAGGTGGCTAGAAGAATCCTGGGCTTATTCAGGCTTTTTTCACAAAGTGGGCAGTTACCATCATGTCGCCAACGCCGTCGACCTTGCAGTCTAGTTGGTGATCCTTGCTGTTCATGAGCCGCTTGATAACCGCTTTGGTGCCCACCTTGAGTACCAATGAGCTGCCTTTGACCTTGAGGTCTTTGATCATCGTTACCTTGTCGCCTTCCGCTAACAGGGTGCCGTGGGCATCTTTTACCGTCACGGTCTCTTCTGCCTCAGCCTCAGAAGGGTTCCATTCGTGAGCGCATTCGGGGCAGATGAACAGGCTTTGATCCTGATAGACGAATTCGGATTGGCAATGGGGGCAAGGTGGGCACGACATGAATGATGACTTCTGTGGTTTGGTTTAGGCTGCTTATGATACTGAGCCTGTATACCCTTGGCGAATGCCTTCACGCCTGCCCAAGAAAGGAGAACCAGGATGAACAAACGTGACCTGGAAGCAACCTACCGTGATTACATCACCTGCCTCAATAATCAAGACTGGACGAACCTTGACCAGTTCGTGCATGACGATGTCCACCACAACGGCAGGCGCCTAGGGCTTGATGGTTATCGCGCCATGCTGGAAGCCGATTACGAGCAGATACCGGATCTTCACTTTAACATTGAGCTTTTGGCCGTTGATTCACCCCATGTCGCGTGCAGGTTGCGATTCGATGTCACACCCAAAGGTAGCTTCCTTGGCCTTGCGGTGGATGGCAAAAACGTGACGTTTTGCGAAAACGCGTTCTACCTGTTTAGCGATGGCAAGATTAGGGAGGTCTGGTCGGTCATTGATAAAGCCGCGATTGAGGCTCAGCTTGGTTAAACGTTGTGGTTATCTCCATTAACAAACGAATAGAGCAGAATATCGGATCGGTACGCCCAGCCTTGGTGGGCCTCGTTTTGTGACGATATTGGTCTAGAGAAGCGTTATCTGAGCCGTTTGACTGGCTACCTGCGCTCCTTGGATAGTCATTAACTTATCACCTGAACGACACAGCTTTGTCACTTAGGCGGGCTACCGTTGCATTGTAAGTCACAATAAAGTGAGCTTATACATTGCAGAAGGTGATCCAATGGAGCCTATTCAATCCTCTGACTTAATGCTCCGCATCGAGAAAATGGGGGTGACATATCCTGGGAATGTCCTCGCACTCCGCCCCACCACCGTCGATTTCCACAAAGGGGAGTTTACGGTACTACTCGGCCTTTCCGGTGCGGGTAAATCGACGTTACTGCGTTCTCTCAACCACTTGGTGCGGCCCAGCACTGGCAAAGTGATCTCGGCCGAGCTAGGTGCGCTCGAAACCCGGTCTACGGTACGCCGCCATCGGTGCAAAACCGCCATGGTTTTCCAGCACCATCAGCTCATTGAACGCCATACGGCGCTCCAGAATGTGCTGACCGGTCGGCTTGCTTACCACAGCACCTGGCGCAGTTTGTTTCCGCTACCCAGGCAGGAACAGGCGCTTGCTCTGCACTGCCTGGACCGCGTAGGCATGGCCGAGAAAGCGCTTACCCGGGTCGATCAACTCTCCGGCGGGCAGCAACAGCGGGTGGGCATTGCGCGTGCCTTGGCGCAGCAGCCCGCCATGATATTGGCGGACGAGCCAGTGGCCAGCCTTGACCCGGCAACCTCTGAGCGAGTGCTAACGCTACTGCGAGATATATGCCGTGAGGATGGTATTACCGCCATTATTTCACTGCACCAGCTGGAGTATGCCCAGCGGTTTGCTGACCGCATTATCGGGTTAGCGAATGCCCAAATCGTTTTCGATGCGGCCCCCTCACAGTTACAGCAACGCCACCTGAACGAGATCTACCACGGCACGCGCGGAGCTGTGACCGACGCCGCTGAGACCACCGAACCCAACCCTCAAACCACCACTCCCTCCCCGATAAAACTGGAGATTGCCCAATGAAACCGCTATTCAGCTTTTTCTTTGCCATCTGTCTTATGTTTGGAATCGCCATGCCGGCCTTGGCGGCGGACCCTGATCCAAATCCGGATCTATTAAAAGTCGCGCTACTCCCCGATGAAAACGCTTCTGAACTGATCAAACGCAACCAGCCATTGAAAGAGTATCTTGAAAGTACCCTTGGGAAAGAAATTGAGTTAATCGTCACCACGGATTACTCCTCCATGATCGAAGCCATGCGCTTTGGTCGCATCGACCTCGCCTACTTCGGCCCGCTCTCCTATGTGATGGCAAGAAGCAAAAGTGAGATCGAACCCTTTGCCGCCATGATTGTGGATGGCAAGCCCACCTATCGCTCCATCATTATTGCCAATGTCGATTCCGGCGTTGAGTCCTATGCGGATATCGAAGGCATGAAAATGGCCTATGGCGACCGTGCCTCTACGTCAAGCCACCTGATTCCCAAAACCGTGCTGCTTGAATCGGCGGGGCTGGAAGCAGGCGAGGACTATGAAGCCCATTTCGTTGGCTCCCATGATGCCGTGGCGGTGAACGTGGCCAATGGTAATGCGGATGCAGGCGGGCTATCGGAAGTGATCTTTGAGCACGTAATGGACCGCGGCCTGATAGACCGCAACCAGGTTAGGGTGTTGGGTCACAGCGGGGAGTACCCTCAGTACCCTTGGGCGATGCGTTCCAACCTGGACCCTGAACTCAAGCAGCAGATCCAGGATGCCTTCATCAGCATCGATGATGAAGAGATTCTGGACAACCTAAAAGCCGAAGGTTTCGCCGTTATCACGGACGCCGATTACGATGTGATTCGGGAAATGGGTAGTCTGCTCAACCTCGACTTCGGCAAGATGTAAGGGGGCATGATGAATCCGTCCAAAACAGTGCCGCCACCCCTTTCATCGCTTTCTCCTGACGCCGTGTTGGACGAACACGCCCGCGGCTGGCGGAGCAAGCTCTTCCAAGCGGGCTTGGTGCTGGCAGTGGTTCTTCTGGCGAGTTGGTATGTAGATCTGCTGGATTTTCGCACCCTGGCCAACGGGGTGCCTGCCATCGCTACCCTAATGGGAGAATCCCTACCGCCCGACTTTACCAACGCCATGGATTGGATAGCGCCGCTGGTCGATACCCTTGCCATGAGCATTGCCGGCACGGCGATAGCGGTCACTGCTTCCGTACCCCTGGCGTTCCTGGCCGCTCGCAATACCTCGCCCCACCCCGTGGTATTCCACGTAACCCGCACGCTGCTGAACGCTCTTCGCTCGGTGCCCGAGCTGATTATGGGCATTATTTTCGTTGCTGCCGTGGGGTTTGGCGCCTTACCGGGCGTGCTCGCGCTCGGCCTTCATTCTATCGGCATGGTGGGTAAATTCTTTGCCGAAGCGATCGAGCATGTCGACCCAGCCCCGGTAGAGGCCGCCAATGCCGCTGGCGCGACGCGATTACAGGTTCATTGGCACGCGGTGCTCCCGCAGGTGCTTCCGCAGTTTGCTGATGTCTCTATCTACCGCTGGGAATACAATTTCCGCGCCTCTACGGTGATGGGCATGGTGGGGGCTGGCGGGATCGGCTTCGAGCTAATGGGCTCTTTACGCGTCATGCAGTACCAGGAAGTCAGCGCCATCCTGATTGTCATACTCGTTATGGTGACGATGGTGGATAGCCTTAGCGGCCATCTTCGTAAGAAATTCAAGTAAGGAAATCAAATGAAACCAAGGGTTTTCATTACCCACCGGGTACACAACAGTGTGTTGGAAAGGCTGGAACAACACTGTGAAGTGATCACCAACCAGTCAGCCACTACCTTGACCGCCGCCGAGGTAAAGGCCCGCGCGGCAACCGCAGACGCCATGATGGTGTTTATGCCGGACCAGGTCAGCGAGGAATTTCTAGCGGGCTGTCCCAAGCTGAAAGTTATTGGTGCCGCCCTGAAGGGATACGATAATTTTGATGTGGAGGCCTGTACGCGTCATGGCGTTTGGCTGACCTTCGTGCCGGATCTGCTGACGGTGCCAACGGCTGAGCTAACCATCGGGCTAACCATTAGCCTAATCCGCCATGTCCGAGCGGCCGATGAGTACGTTCGTTCCGGCCAGTTCAAGGGATGGCAGCCCACGTTTTATGGGCTGGGGGTTGCCGGCGCGACCGTGGGTATCGTCGGCATGGGTCCCATCGGCCAGGCAGTGGCAACACGGCTCCAGGGGTGGGGCGCGAGCTTGCTGTATTCTCAGCCAGACGCCTTGCCCGCTGCTGAGGAGGCCGCGCTAGGCGTGGCGCGCAAGTCGCTTGAAGAGCTGCTCGGGCAAGCCGACATTGTCATTTTGGCCCTGCCGCTCAATAAACAAACCCTGCATACCATGAACACTGCGCGCTTGGCCCTGATGCAACCAGGCGCTTTTTTGATCAACCCATGCCGGGGTTCTGTAGTGCAGGAAGCTGCCGTTTTGGAAGCATTGGAGTCAGGGCAGTTAGGCGGCTACGCAGCGGATGTTTTTGAAATGGAAGATTGGGCTCGAGAGGATCGCCCGCAAGAGATTTGCCCCACCTTGCGAGCACATCCCAACACGCTATTTACGGCACACATTGGCTCTGCCGTCCAGGATGTGCGGCTGATGATTGAACAGCGTGCTGCCGACAACATTCTTCAAGCGTTACAAGGAGAATGCCCTCAGGATGCGGCTAATTCGCCCACTATCACTGAGACAACTCCATGCTGAACTTGGTCTGGCTGAAAAGTTTTACCACACTGGTTCAGCACCGACGTTTTCAGGCCGCCGCCCAAGCTCTCGGTATCGCACAACCCACGCTTTCACAGCACATTCAAAAGCTCGAAGAACAGCTAGGTGCCCTGTTGATACGCCGCAGTAAAACGGGTTGCGAGCCCACCAAAGCAGCCCTGGCGCTTATGCCGCTTGCGCTTAGTATGTTGCAACTGGACGAGCGTGCTCGAGAAGTCGTTAGCGGTACGCGTTTACGCGTAGGGGCAAGTTCCAACATCGGTATTTACATGCTCCAGCCCTACGTGAGCACGTTCAAGAACATTCCGGCGGTACCTGAGCTGGATCTTGTGATTGATAACAATCCTAACATTGCTAGACAACTGACTAGCGGCGAGCTGGATATAGCGGTGATGGAGTGGTGGCACCCGAAATCTGGCTTCCAGGCAATGGATTGGCGACAGGAGCCCGTGGTGTTAATTACTTCACCCGATCACCCCTGTGCGGAATGGCATGAAATAGACCGGAAAACCCTCGCAGGAATGAGCCTGCTGGGCGGTGAACCCGGAACAGGTACGGGCCGGTTGCTGGCGAGTTTCTTCGGCGAAAGAGGGCCGTTCCCGAAGGTTTCAATGCAACTGGGCAGTACCGAAGCGGTTAAACAGGCTGTCAAAGCAGGCCTGGGCGTATCACTGGTGCTGGCGGCTTGCGTCGAAGCGGAGATCCGAGCGGGCACTTTGTGTGCTATCCCGGTCAGTGATGCCGGGCTGGCCAAGAACCTGAGCGTCATCTGCCCGGAGACGCTTGCACGGCAACCGCCAGTTTCCACTTTCGTCAGCCATATATGTCAGTGAAAAACGAGTGACATCTTTAGAGCCAGGGAAGGCGTATGGGCAGCTAAGAATAGGTGCTATTGAGACCCGCCCCCGCAAGCTTCACTGGAGCGTTACTCGGCATCGTGCAGCCGCACGCCTTCACTTTCGCTCTACAGAGCAATGGCGGCGTCATCGTCGTTGATGGTCATGATGCGGTAGTGCATCAGGCGGTTCTCATTGGGTGGCGGCATCGTTTTGTTCGTTCTGCTCGTCAGGGTTGTTGAAGTGATCCCTCTGCTCTGCCCATTTCAATAAGGCATCCAGCGCCGGGCAGAGCGTTTGCCCCCATTCGGTCAGGCGGTACTCCACTTTCGGCGGCACCTGGGGATAGACTTTGCGCGCCACGATGCCATCCGCTTCCAGCTGGCGCAGCTGTTGGGCGAGCATTTTCTGGGAGATATCGGGGATGAGTTTTCCTAAATCGGAGTAGCGCTGCACTTTTCCATCGAAGAGATGAAAGAGAATAATGAGCTTCCAGCGCCCTTCCAGCATTTTTAATACATTTTCCACATCGCTTGCGGCGGTAGCGGGCGTATAAAGCTTTCTCATGGGTGAGCCACTTACCTTTTTGTGCGTTCTTGATAACGCGTCAGTCTAGGCAGAAGATTCTCGCATATTACCCCCTGCGAGAGATGACCATCATGAGTTTGTCACTGCCAGACGCGATCACTACTTACTTCAGCATCAGCAACGGTGCGGATGCCACCCACATTGCGGATTGCTTCACTCAAGATGCCTGTGTGTTCGACGAAGGCGAGACGCACCGCGGGCGACCCGCTATTCAAGCCTGGATGCGCGCCACCCGCGACAAGATTGAGTATCGCGTCGAGCCGGTCAGTGTTTCCCAACAAGGCAACACGATGGTGGTTACCGCCACCGTGACCGGCAACTTCCCCGGCAGCCCGGTTCAACTTGACCACGCTTTCCAGCTTGCCGAGTCGCAAATCCAGTCATTGGAGATCCACTAATGAACCTGAACTTGAACGGGCGACGCGTATTGATCACCGGGGGCAGCCAAGGGGTTGGCGCGGCCGCGGTGGCACTCTTTCGCGAGGAAGGCGCGCAAGTGCTAACAACCGCCCGTACTCGCCCCGCCGACCTGCCCGATGAGCTGTTTGTAACCGCTGACCTGACGACGGCCGAAGGCTGTGCCACGGTAGCCGATGCGGTCAACGAACGCTTGGGTGGCGTCGATATTATCGTTCACGTACTGGGTGGTTCATCCGCCCCCGGCGGCGGGTTCGCTGCCCTTGGGGAGGAGGAGTGGCAGCAAGAGCTCGACATCAACCTGTTTCCCGCCGTGCGGCTGGATCGCGCCCTGCTGCCCGGCATGCTGGCCCAAGGCGATGGGGTGATTATCCACGTGACCTCCATTCAGCGTGAACTCCCCCTGCCCGAATCAACCACGGCTTATGCGGCTGCCAAGGCGGCGCTATCCACTTATAGTAAGAGCTTGTCAAAAGAGGTGTCACCCAAAGGGGTGCGCGTGGTACGGGTGTCGCCGGGCTGGATCGAGACGGAAGCCGCCGTTGCGCTAGCCGAGCGGATTGCCCAAGAGGCAGGCACCGATTACGCAGGCGGCAAGAAGATCATCATGAATTCGCTGGGTGGCATCCCGATTGGCCGCCCTTCGAAGCCTGCAGAAGTGGCCAACTTGATTGGGTTTCTGGCATCACCGCTGGCGGCCACTATTACGGGAACGGAGTATGTAATCGATGGGGGTACCGTGCCTGTTGTTTGAGGGGGAGGGTGAAATGGCATACATTTGAGGGAGCCTCAGTTCTCCCTTGCAAGACTGGCCCCCCCCCCTTTCTGCTGCCTTGTTAATCAAGTGTCAAACACCCTTGGCCATGAATGACTCAAGCTTCAACTCTGGATACTTTTTCGACACATTCGCAACGTCATTGCGGGTTTCTGCGATGATCCACTCTCTCACCTGCTTGGCTGCCTCGCTTAGCGGCTTTTTGCGTGAGTGAACCAGGTGGCATAGCCGCTCGGTGGCAATCGCGGTTGGCGTGGCGGGCACCAGCGAGCCTGTCTCCAGCCAGTGGGATGCGATGTTCAGCCAGCCGATGGCGATGCCCTGGCCCAGCAGGGCCGCCTGGATCACGACGGCATAGTCCGAAAATACCAGCGAGTGAGTGTTGCCGTACGATTCCAGGTGAAAATTGGGCAAAAGCTCAAACCAGTCTATGCGGCTGTCACTGAGGCTGATCAGGGTGGTGGAGACCTCGTTGGTGGGCGATTCGAGTTGCTGCTTGCGATAGGCCGGGCTGCAGACCGGCAGCAGTATCTCCGGCAGTATCAATGAGGCGTCATGCAGGATGTCCTCACCCGTGACGAAGCGAATCCCCAGGTCAACGTCCTCGACCGAGCCGCTGACCGCCCCCGAGATCAACTGAAAGCGCAGATCGATATGGGGTAACTGCGCCTGCAGCCTGTGCATGCGCGGCATGAGCCAGTGGGTCGTGAAAGCAGTGGATACCGATAGCGTGACGGTTTCCAGCCCGGTGCTACGTGCCCGTATTTCCTGAATCGCCGCTTCAATATTGTGAAAGCCATCGATTACCCCTTGGTAAAGTATCTCACCACTCTCCGTCAGCACGGTTTTGCCGGGCATCCGCAAGAACAGCTTAACCTCTAGGTACTCCTCCAGAAGCGCAAGCATGCGGCTGACCGCTGGCTGGGTAACCCCCAGTTCAGCGGCGGCCTTGGTGAAGTTACCGCAGCGTGCCGCTGACTCGAATACGAAGAGGGCGTTGGCACTGGGTAGTTGTCGGCGCAATGTAGGCATAACTTCAGGTTATGCCACCACCAAGAATTTCGCAATTGTCCGCGAACACCTTATCTGCTGTACTCAATGACAACCGATAGGCATCACAACAATGAAAGGTGATAACTCCTATGGATGAGCGAGATAGTGTGGGTGTTTCCATACGTTCAATCTGCAAGCGATATGGCAACACGGAAGCCCTGAAGGACATAACTTTAAATATTGAGCCGGGTGAATTTGTATCGTTGCTGGGCCCTTCGGGCTCCGGGAAAACGACTTTGCTTGGCGCCTTGGGTGGTTTCGTCATGCCTTCTTCAGGGTCGGTATGGGTTGGTGATCAAGACATGACCTACATGCCGCCTCACAAGCGCAATATCGGCATCGTCTTTCAGAGTTACGCGCTCTTTCCTCATATGAGCGTTGGCGAAAATGTGGCCTTTCCGCTGCGTGCTCGCCGCCTACCTAAATCAACATGGCCAGAGCGGGTGAAACAAGCCCTGGCCATGGTCGAGTTGGATGGCTATCAGGACCGTGGGGTGTCTCAACTGTCGGGTGGCCAACGACAA
Source organism: Vreelandella glaciei (assembly GCF_013415125.1). GTDB lineage: Bacteria > Pseudomonadota > Gammaproteobacteria > Pseudomonadales > Halomonadaceae > Vreelandella > Vreelandella glaciei. Next base: position 18,859 of record NZ_JACCDE010000015.1, read on the forward strand.
CGGGTCGCTCTGGCCAGGGCAATCGTGTTCGAGCCTCGACTGATCCTGATGGACGAACCGCTTTCGGCGCTGGATAAGCAGCTGCGCGAGACGATGCAGATTGAATTGCGCCGCTTGCATCGCAAGCTTGGGGCCACTGTGGTGTATGTGACCCACGATCAGCGTGAGGCGCTGACCATGAGCGACAGGGTCGCGATCCTCAAGGATGGTGAGCTGGTACAGATCGGCGCACCCGAAACGCTGAACAACAACCCCAAAGACTCCTTCGTGGCCAGCTTCATCGGTGATTCCACCCTACTCCCAGTGACCCGCATCGATGAACACTCTGTTCGGCTAGGTGCTCATACGCTGCGTTCGGCCAAGCCTATTGCTCCCCATGACGATCTACTGCTGGCGATTCAAACCGAAAAACTGCTGATCGATGACGGCCGACATGAGCCGGGCATCAATCGGCTGTCATGCCGGGTCATGGAAGCCGTGTATCAGGGCGATAGCCTGAGACTGTTCCTCGAACTGGAAGACGGTACGTCTATCAGCATGCGTCAGCCCAGTCATCATACGGCACTGCAAAAGATTCCACCGCTCGGCGAGCTCCTGAGCGTGGTACTGCATCCAGAGGACACCATTATCGTGCCTCGTGCGGGATGCGCCACTCCGGCGGCACACGTCGCCTGACATAACCTCAAAGCACCTTAGAAAGGAGTCATTCACGATCATGGAACTTTCCAATTTTAAAGTTCTTACCTTCGATGTCGTGGGCACGCTGATCGATTTCGAAACCGGGGTACTGGACGCTATCCGTCGAATTGGTGGAAATGCTGCTCAAGACCTGAGCGACAACACCATCTTCGAGGCCTACAAACGTGGGCGGGATCGCTATCCTGGCCGTTCGAGCAGTGCCATGGCGGATGTCTATCGCTCACTAGCGGAGGAGTTGAAGCTTCCTGCGGACTCGGTTTCAGCCGACGCCTTCCAACTGGCCGTCTTTCGTTGGCCCGCCTTCGCGGACTCGGTGGCGGCACTAAAGCGCCTACGCAAGCACTACCGTCTGGTGGCGATGACCAATGCCGACCGCACCGCGTTCTCCTGCTATTCGCATATCCTCGACAACCCGTTCGACGATAGCGTGACCTGCGACGAGACCGGCGTGGCCAAGCCCAACCCTCAGTTCTTCGCTTACAACCGTGGTCGTCAGGCAGCTCATGGCTATAAGTTCTCGGAAATATTGCATGTCGCCCAGAGCCAATACCATGACATCGGCATTGCCAAGGAGCTGGGGTACACCACTTGCTGGATAGAGCGTCGTCAGGGCCAGCAGGGGTTCGGCGGCACACCGGAACCCGAACAGGTGACAACGCCGGACTTTCATTTCCCCACGCTCAAGGCGTTGGCCGACGCTGTGGAGAAGGTGTGACATGAGTGGGCCCCAGCCGACCCCCCAGATTGCTTCGCTTTGGCGTGACACGGCTCTTTCAACGCCTGGCATTGGGAGCCTTTCCCGTGACCAGGCGGTCGATGTTGCCATCATCGGGGGCGGGTATACGGGGTTAACAGCGGCCCACCGGCTGGCAGAAAGGGGGGTCCAGGCCATCGTGGTGGATGCCAACCCTATCGGCTGGGGAGCAAGCGGTCGCAATGGCGGCGTGGTATCCGCCAAGTTCCGGCTATCGTTCCCTAGTATCGCCCAGGCCCATGGTATGCCGGTCGCCACTGCTATGCACCGGCTCTGCCATGAGGCGGTGGATGAGGTGGAATCTCTGATTCACGGGTATGAACTGGAGAGTGCACGCTTTACACGCTGCGGCAACCTGCGCTGCGCCCATACGGCCAGGGCGCTGGAAGCGATTACCCAGGAAGCCAAATGGATGCGGCGGGAATTGGGCGATGATTCACTGCGCTGCCTTTCCGCTGGCGAGGTGGCAGAAGAGACTGGCTCCCACGCGTTTAAGGGGGGCGTGTTGGGGCTTGGCGTCGGCACCTTGCACCCCCTTGACTATGTGCGGGGCTTGGCAGAGGGGCTTAATCGACGCCATGGCGAGATCGTTTTCGAGCGAACCCCCGCCACCCATATTCGCCGCCTGGAGGATGGTGTATGTATCACGACGCCGGGCGGTGAGATCAAAGCGCGTCAGGTCATCCTGGCGACCAATGCCTATTCGGATATCACGCCGGTCAGTACTGCCATCAAATCGCGTCTGGTGCCGTTCAGAAGCTCGATTATTGCGACTGAGCCGCTTCCAGAGGCGCTGCATAGCCGCCTGATGATCAAGGAGAGAAGCTACGGTGAAACCCGCAGGATGATGCGCTGGTTTCGCAAGGTCGATGGCCGGGTCGTATTTGGCGGCCGGGGGGCATTCGGTAAACATGACTCCCAGGCGGCATTCGACTCTCTGCGCAAAGCCATGGTGTCGCTCTTTCCAGCGCTTGCCGATATCGGCATCGCTTACCGTTGGTCGGGGCATGTGGGCATGACGCTGGATGCCCTGCCCCATGTCGGCAGATTTGACGACAGAGTTTGCTACGCCGCCGGTTACAACGGCGCTGGAGTGGCTATGTCGACTTTACTCGGGCGTTTTGCGGCGGACTATGCCATGGGCGAAAGCCCTGACGTGGCGCTGCTTGCGGCGGAACGGCTCCAGGCCGTCCCGTTTTACCCTTTACGTGAAGTCGGTATTCGACTGGTAGCAGGTTACTACCAGTTCCTTGATGCAATCGGGCGCTGATGGGGCGTCGGAAGCATTTACTCAGTTGGAGATCGCATGATGAAAGATACTAACTGCTTGAAATATTTGTTTGGTTCGTCGGTAATGGTCATCGGCGCGCTTGGCGCCGGGCAAACGCTGGCAGATGGCGAAATTACTTTCGTTTCCCAGGGTGGCGCGTACCAGGATGCGCAGACGGTTGCCATCCTCGACCCGGTGGCCGAGGCATTGGGCATCACCATTCGCCAGGAAAGCGCTCCCGACGCCTGGCCGATGATCAGAACCCAGGGCACCACCGGCCAGGCGGTATGGGATGTGGTCGATACACCGCCCTTTAACTGCATTAAAGGGGGAGAACAAGACCTAATAGAGCCGTTGGATTTTAGCCGCATCCCCAACGCTGAGGGCATGCCCGAGGAGTACAAGACGCCCTACTCCGTTGCCTACGAGTTCTACTCCAGCGTACTGGCCTACAACCCCGAGGCCTTTGACGGCAACCCACCTCAAAGTTGGGCGGATTTCTGGAATGTCGAAGACTTCCCTGGCAATCGGTCTCTGCGTAATTATCCAGTCGGTACGCTTGAGGCGGCACTGCTTGCCGACGGTGTTGCCCCCGATGACATTTATCCAATAGATGTCGATAGAGCCTACGAAAAGCTTGAGGAAATCAAGCCCTACATCACCACCTGGTGGACATCGGGCGGGCAGTCGGCGCAGCTGCTTAATGATGAAGAAGTTGACATGTTAATGATGTGGAATGGCCGAGTTAGCTCAATAATGAATGAAGGGGCAAATGCTGACTTCACCTACAACCAAGGCTTCCTCCAGAGTACTCATCTCTGCATCATAAAAGATGCTCCTAACTTAGATACGGCAGTCGAGTTTGTTAACGCGGCTATCGCCCCGGAGTATCAGGCCAACCTGCCACTGCATATCGACTATGGCCCCGGCAACCCGGCCGCTTTCGATAGGGGCACGATCTCGGAAGAGCGAGCAGGCGAGTTGCCTAGCTCTCCTGAAAATGCCGCGAAGCAAGTGTTAATTTCATATGAATGGTGGACATCAGACGACGGTGTCGAGGCTGAGCGTCGCTGGCTGGAGTTCATGCAGCGATAAGTACGTCGTTGCCGTGGCCCGCTTATGGGGCACGGCAACGCTTGTCGATTTCCCGATAGGAGACATCCTTTGAAAGCGACCGCCATCAACAGTAATTTCCCTCTCGTTAGCCACCGGGATGCATCACTTGGCTATCGGCGGCGCGAGCATGCGCTCATGCTGCTCTTGATGTCGCCCGCCGTGCTAGTGGTTTTCGTACTGCTCCTCATTCCACTTGGCTGGTTAATCGGTCAATCATTCTATGCCGATGGCTTCACGCTTGAGCACTATCAGCGAATCTTCACGGAAGGGATCTACTGGAATACGTTCTGGGTCACGTTTCGCATCAGCTTTATCGTGACGCTGCTGGCGCTGCTGATGGGCTACCCCATTGCCTATGCTGCGTCGATATTACCGCGGCGCTGGTCGGTACTGGTGCTGGCGCTGGTGATTCTGCCTTTCTGGACCAGCGTTCTGGTGAGGGCCTATGCCTGGCTGATTCTGCTACAACGCTCGGGCGTGGTGAACGAATCTCTGATGGGCGTCGGCCTTATCGATGCACCGCTGGCGCTGGTGCATAACGAGCTCGGCACCATCATTGCCACGGTACATATCCTATTGCCGTTCATGGTGTTGCCGCTCTACGCCACCATGCAGAAAATCCCCCACGACCTGATACAGGCTGGCGCGAGTCTTGGCGGCACTCCCCTGCACGTGTTCATGCGGGTGTTCTTCCCACTCTCTCTCAGTGGGGTGTTAGCGGGCATGACACTCGTGTTCGTGCTGTGCCTCGGTTTCTATATCACCCCCGAGCTGGTGGGTGGAGGACGCACGGTCATGGCCTCGATGCTGGTCAGCCGCAACATCCAGCTCTATAGCGACTGGGGGGCCGCCAGTGCAGTCAGTGTCGTACTGCTCCTCTGTGTGCTGGCCATTTTCTATGTGGTGAGCCGTCTCGTCCCTCTCGAGAAGATACTGGGTGCAAAATGAACAAACTATCCTTGAGCCGAATCACCTTTATGGGCTATGTGGCACTGGTGCTAGCTTTCCTGATCCTGCCACTGCTGATTGTCGTGCCAATGTCGTTCTCGGACAGTCGATTTCTCTCCTTTCCGCCCAGCAATTATTCGTTTCGCTGGTATGACTCCTTATTCAACAATCCGGGGTGGATGTCTGCCGCGAAGACGAGTCTGATTGTGGCCTTCTCTACGGCCTTGATCGCTACACCGATTGGCGTAGCAGCGGCCTATGCCATCAATAACTCGTCCCACTGGCTTATGCGCTATTTAAAGATCGTGCTTCTGCTGCCACTGATTGTGCCGATCATCATCGTCGCCACTGGTGTGTTCTTCATCTACGCCTTGTCGGGGGTGCTTTATACCATTCCTGGTTTGGTCATGGCGGATGTGATGTTGGCGCTGCCCTATGTAATCACCGCCGTCACGGCGGGGCTGCACGGTTTCGACCAGACCCAGGAGATGGTGGCCAGAAGCCTTGGCATGAATCGCTTCCGCGCGTTCATGAGCGTCACACTGCCCCAGATCATGCCCAGCGTGGTGACCGGTGCGATCTTTGCGTTCATTCAGGCGCTGGACGAAACCATGGTGGCGCTCTTCATCTCTGGGGGGCAGAACCAGCCGCTGACCGTGCGCATGTTCACTGCGCTGCGCGACGAGATCGACCCGACCATCGCTGCCATCAGCACCTTGCTGACAGCCGCTTCCTTCGCGCTGGTGTTGCTGCTAGTGCTGGCACGCAGGCAGTCACCGACGTGAATATTGACTTTCTTCCCCTGAAGGAGCGCCACCTCGACCAAGCCGCCAAGCTCTCCGACGCCGCGGGGTGGCCCCATCGGCATTGCGATTGGCAGCGGCTGCTGGCTCTGGGCAGTGGGGTAGCTGGTGTGCACAACGGCTCACTGGTTGCCACCGGGATGCACTGGTCGTTCGATGCGAGGCTGGCAACATTGGGGCTGGTCATCGTATCACCGAACTACACACGCCAGGGGTTGGGTCGAAAGGTAATGGAGACATTACTGGAGGCCATCACCGCCACGCGTATCGAGCTGTATGCGACCCAAGCCGGAGCCGACCTGTACCGCTCACTGGGTTTCACTGAGACCGCCTGGGTGCATCAGTGCCAAGGTAGGCTTACCGACTCGGCGGCGGGACAAGCGCTCTTCCCACTGGCCCATCCCGGGGTGAGGGGCTTCCGTGCAACCGACTACGAGGCATTGATCACCCTGGATGAACAGGCCAACGACAGCCCACGCAGGGCGCTGCTTTCCAGCCTATTGGAACAGGGAGAGGCGTTGGTGCTGGAACAGGCGGATGGTCAGTTGAGTGGTGCCGCGATTTGTCGCGATTTTGGCCATGGGTATGTCATCGGCCCGGTCATCGCGCATGAGCATGACGCCGCCAAGTGCCTGATCGAGGCTTGGCTGACCCGTCTGCCAGGCAGCTTCGTGAGGCTCGACACCCTGGATGCCGACCTGGCCGCCTGGCTTGACGGGATCGGCATTAGCGAGGTCGATCGCATTCCTCAAATGGTCGCGGGAAGCGATCTTCCAAGGAGCGGCCCTACCAAACGTTATGCCCTGGCCAGCCAAGCCTTGGGATGATGGGAGAACCAGCATGAGTTTCGTTTATAACGCGGACCCCGAACGGGGTCAGGAGTGGGAGCGCCTGTTCGCTCTGCACGCGCCGGACATGGCGTTTCACCACTGGCCAGACTATGGAGATCCCCTTGATGTTCGCTATCTGGGTACCTGGGCCCCCATCGAGGAACTGGAACGCTTCAGCAATCTGGAGGTGATCTTTTCGCTCGGCGCGGGTGTCGACCAGTTCGACCTGGATGCCCTGCCCCACCATGTGCCGCTCGTGCGCATGCAGGAGCCCGGCATCGTTGCCACCATGCAGGCGTATGTGGCGATGGCGGTGCTTGGGCTGCATCGGGATTTATTGAGCTACATCGCCCAGCAACGTGAGCGCGTGTGGAAAACATGGCGGGTGCGTCCGGCCGCGCAACGCTGCGTGGGGATATTGGGCCTCGGCCAGCTGGGTGCAGCGGTGGCGCAGCATCTGGTGGGGTTGGGCTTCAGCTGTCGTGGCTGGAGCCGCACTGCTCGCGAACTCCCTGGCGTGGAGTGTTATGCGGGGGAGGCAGCGCTGGAGGACTTCCTCGCTGGCAGCGATATCCTCGTCTGCCTGTTGCCGCTGACCGACCACACCCGAGGCATTCTTGATGCCAGGCTTTTCGCTCAATTGCCGCGCGGCGCGTCACTGGTCAATGTGGGGCGCGGTGCTCATCTGGTGGATCGCGACCTGTTCTCCGCTCTGGACAGCGGCCAGTTGTCCGCCGCCGTGCTGGATGTATTTGCGCCGGAACCACCACCCGCAGATCACCCCCTGTGGCACCACCCCCGCGTTCTTTTGACGCCCCATGTGGCCAGCATGACCCAACCGGAAAGTGCCGTGATGATGCTGCTGGACAATATTGCCCGGCATCAGGCAGGCCACGAAATGATGGGCGTCGTCGACCGCAAGCGCGGCTATTGAATGCTTGCTGATCCACCAGCCCGGCTTCTCCAGCAGTTCGTCTATTGCATAAGCCCAGCTATTTCATAACAGCAAAGACAGGAATCGACATGAACCAAGCAACATCCCTTCTACGCCAGCAGTGTTATATCAACGGGGCCTGGGTCTCGGCTATCGACGGCCGTACCGTGCCGGTGCATAACCCGTCGAACGGTGAACTCATCGGCCACGTGCCGAGCCTCTCCGCAGAGGAAGTTCGCACAGCCATTCAGGCTGCCGAGGAAGCAGGCGCTGGCTGGGCAGCGATGACTGCCAAGGCCCGCGCCGTCATTCTGCGCCGCTGGTTTGATCTGTGCATGGAGCAGCAAGAGCCCCTGGCACAGTTGCTGACCCTCGAACAGGGCAAGCCACTGGCCGAAGCACGGGGCGAGATCGCTTATGGCTCGGCCTTCATTGAGTGGTTCGCCGAAGAGGCCAAGCGAGTCTACGGCGACATCATTCCCAGCACAGGCGAAGGTCGACGAATACTGGTGCTCAAGCAGCCGATTGGTGTGGTCGCCGCCATCACGCCCTGGAACTTCCCTAACGCCATGATCACCCGCAAGGCAGGTGCCGCGTTGGCAGCGGGTTGCAGCATCGTGATCAAGCCAGCCAGCGCGACGCCCTTTTCCGCCCTGGCACTGGCTGAGCTGGCCGAGCAGGCGGGCGTCCCCAAGGGGGTACTGAATATCGTCACCGGGCAGGCATCGGTAGTCGGTAACGAACTGACCGACAACCCAGCGGTACGTAAGCTGACCTTCACCGGTTCCACCGAAGTCGGCAAACAATTGATGCAGCGCTGCTCGAACACTGTCAAGAAGGTCTCCATGGAACTGGGAGGGAATGCGCCCTTCATCATCTTTGACGACGCCAACCTGGACGCGGCGGTAGACGGTGTCATGGCATCAAAATTCCGCAATACCGGCCAGACGTGCGTTTGTGCCAACCGGATATTGGTGCAGGACGGTGTCTACGATGCGTTTGCCGACAAACTCAAGGCTGCGGTGGAAGCACTTTCGGTGGGTGACGGTTTTGAGGAGGGGGTAACGCTCGGGCCGCTAATCGACGAGCGTGCCGTCGCCAAGGTGCAGGAGCATATCGACGATGCCCTGAAGGGAGGCGCCAGCTTGTTGACAGGTGGCGTTGCTCACGCCCGCGGCGGCAACTTCCTATACCCGACAATTCTCACTGACGTGTCTCGAGATGCCCTGCTGATGCGTGAGGAGACCTTTGGCCCAGTAGCCCCCTTGATCCGTTTCGATAGCGAGAAAGATGCCATCGCCCTTGCCAACGATACCCCCTTCGGCCTGGCCAGTTACTTCTACACGGAGAATCTCTCCCGCTCCTGGCGGGTGGCAGAAGCCCTGGACTTCGGCATCGTCGGCCTCAATGAGGGCATCATCTCCAGCGAGGTAGCCCCCTTCGGCGGCGTCAAGGAGTCGGGCATCGGCCGCGAAGGCTCCAAGTACGGTATTGATGACTATGTGGAAATCAAATACCTGTGCGTCGGTATCAACTAAATTCCCAAAACGAGAGGGAACTATGCGTAATGCCCTGAACTTCTATATCGATGGCCAATGGGTTCCCCCCCATGGGGATGCCCGGTTAGCGGTGGTTGACCCCGCTACGGAGAAACATCTGACTGACATATCGATGGGGACGGCAGAAGATGTTGATCGAGCCGTAGCAGCAGCCTACAAGGCATTTCCTGCCTACTCTGCGACCTCTCGCGAGGAGCGCTCGGCGTTGCTTCTTCGCATACTCGAAGTCTATAAGCGAAGAAGTGAAGAACTGGCAAAACTGATTTCCCGTGAAGTGGGGTCACCGCTCAAGCTGTCGCGTGAGTGGCAGGTAGGATTGGGGCAGCGCCATCTGGAGGAGATGATTCGTGTGCTGGCCTCCTACTCTTTTCATGAGCGGCGTGGCAAAAGCCTTGTGATTCGCGAGCCTATCGGTGTTGCTGCCCTGATCAGCCCTTGGAACTGGCCGCTGAATCAGATCATGTGCAAGGTTGCCCCCGCGCTGGCAGCTGGTTGCACCATCGTCCTTAAACCAAGCGAAGTTGCCCCTCTGAATACCATCGTCTTGACCGAAATACTTGCCGAGGCGGGTGTTCCGGATGGCGTTTTCAATCTGATAAATGGTGATGGGCCTGAGGTGGGACGGGCATTGTGTCGCCACGCTGACGTGTCAATGGTGTCGATCACGGGATCGACTCGTGCCGGTATCGATGTCGCTCAAACGGCCGCCCCCACGGTGAAGCGGGTACACCAGGAACTCGGCGGGAAGTCGGCCAATATCATTCTTTCCGATGCCGACCTGACATCGGCAGTGACCCGTGGTGTCGATGCTTGCTTCGACAATAGCGGTCAATCCTGCAATGCCCCGACACGCATGCTGGTGCCACAGTCACGCTACGAAGAAGCGCTTGAAATAGCCAGACGAGCGGCCGAAGCGCATCGAGTAGGGGCTCCCGAGGCGCCGGATACGACGCTTGGCCCTTTGATCAACAAACTCCAGTATCAGCGTGTACAGGAGATGATCAACGTCGGCCTGGAGGAAGGTGCACAATTGGTCACGGGCGGCCTAGGTCGACCGGAGGGCTTGCTTGGCGGCTACTACGTCAAACCCACCATCTTCGGGGAAGTGACACCAGAGATGCGAATTGCCCGCGAAGAGATCTTCGGCCCGGTACTGGTCGTGCTGCCTTATCAAGATGAGGCACATGCCATCACATTAGCCAATGATAGCGAATTCGGCTTAGCTGCCTACATTCAGTCTGGAAATATCGAGCGTGCCCGACAAGTTGCCTTACAACTGCAGGTCGGAAATGTCTACATCAATGATCCTGACTGGGATGCGAGCGCCCCCTTTGGTGGATACAAGCGTTCAGGCAATGGCCGCGAATATGCCGAATGGGGACTCGATGCTTACCTGGAAATCAAAGGGATTTCGGGCTACGAACCATAGGGATGGGCAATCATGACGCGTTACCTCATTCTTGGTGGAGGATCAGCGGGCTGCGTACTCGCGGCACGCTTATCTGAAGTGCCGGAAAACGATGTCTGCTTGGTGGAGGCAGGAAACGACCTACATCCGGCGAGGATGCCTGCTGCTATTCGCAGTGCCTATCCGGGACGCGCCTATCTCGATATCCAGAATATCTGGCGTCATCTTCAGGCAGTAATGCATGCGTCAAGCCAGGGACATCGGCGCTACGAGCAAGCCCGCCTTCTAGGGGGTGGTTCAGCGATCAATGCCATGATGGCCAATCGTGGAGCGCCGCAAGACTATGATGAATGGCATGAGATGGGGGCCGACGGGTGGGACTGGCGAAGTTGTTTACCCTATTTTCGCAAGTTGGAGAATGATCAAGACCATGTAGGTAAGCTGCATGGGCAGGATGGGCCGCTGCGCATTGCCAGGCCCGCTTTGGAAACGCTTTCACCATTCGTCAGATCCATGATCAACACGTTGGAGCATCAGGGATATCCGCTGAAGCTCGATCAGAATGGGGCTTGGAAGGATGGAGCCTATATTGGCGCGGTCGCGATGAGTGAAGGGGGAGAGCGTATTCCCACATCGGTTTGCTATCTCAGCGAAGCCGTACGTGCCCGCCCCAATCTGCACATACGTACACGGCTGACGGTCGATAAGGTACTGTTCGAGGGCAAGCGCGCGGTCGGTGCTCGACTGGTTGACAATGGTAGTCATGCTGAACATGTTCATGCGGACAGGGTCGTTGTCAGTGCCGGGGCGATCCACTCTCCAGCACTTCTCATGCGTAGTGGAATCGGGCCATCAGAGGCGCTCGCCTCACATGGCATCCCTGTCGTCCACCACTTGCCAGGTGTTGGTGGAAACTTGATGGAACACCCTTCCATCGCCGTATCGACCTTTCTCCCCAAACAGGCTCGAACCCTGTTTCCAGAAGGCCACCATGAGCAGGCGGTCGTACGCTTCTCTTCCAATCTACATGGGTGTACGTCGGGAGATATGCATGGTGCCATTCTGTCTCGTTCGGCATGGCACAGCATCGGCTATCGCCTAGGAACCTTGTTCTTCTGGGTCAACAAATCCTACTCGCGAGGGAGAGTGACACTAAACTCTTCTGACCCGGCCTTGGCTCCCAACGTTGAATTTAACATGCTTTCAGACCCGAGGGATCTGGCGCGACTCAAGCAGGCACTTACCTTTGGAGCGTGCTTGATGAAAGACGCCAACATGAAGGCATGTAGTGATGTTATTTTCGCTGCCAGCTACTCACCTCGAGTAGCAAGTGTTGCCCGGCCTGGCATCTGGAACGCCCTGCAACGTGGAACACTGTGTGGTCTGCTGGAAATGTCCGGACCTCTGCGTAAACGATTAGTACACTCACTGGTTACCCAGGGCGTTACGCTTGAGGCGTTACTCAATGATGATGCTGCCATGACCCATTTTGTCACGAGCAATGTAGGAGGCACCTGGCACCCTTCAGGTACTTGCCGCATGGGCAAGGCCAGCGATCCTGACGCGGTGACCGGCGCTGATGGTGCGGTACACGGTGTCGAGGGGCTCTTTGTATGCGACGCTTCACTGATGCCGTCGATCCCCCGTGCCAATACCAATGTGCCTACGATAATGATTGCCGAGCGTATCGCCGACGCGCTGAAGAACAAAAAAACAACCTGATGACATCATGGCTCACCAACCACTGCCCTCCCCCAGCCGATTAGCAATTATGTACAAGCATTCGGGTACGGGGTTGGCATAAGCTAGGTGGTGTGACTAATCAGGAGGGGCGGCATGAGTAACGCAAGCCGGTTTCAATTTATCAAAAGCCAGCATGTGCCAACGCTAACGGTGCTTCACGCGGCCATTGAGGATTTCAGCTACGACCGCCATGCCCATGAGGAGTATGCTTTCGGTGTCACCCTGGCGGGCCGTCAGGATTTCTTCAGCGGCGGGCGGTTTCACCGTAGCTCTCCAGGCAACGTTATTCTATTTAATCCCGAGCAAGTTCACGATGGCGAACCAGGCGGCGAGCACGCGCTGGATTACCTGATGGTGTATGTGCACCCTGAACAGGTCAACGCGCAGTTTGCGGAAGTCCTGGGTCACGAAAAAATGGCTAGCTTTCGTTCGGATAGCACGCTGATTCAGGATGCCCAATTGCGCAGCGCCATTTTAGAACTGGCGCGCTTGGTCACGTCTCACGCCGGTAGCTGTATCGATCAGGAGAATGCGCTTTATCAGGTTATCGAGCGAACCGTGCAACTCGGCGGGGTTTCTCAGCCCAACCAGGTGCTCACCCGCCCCGATGCCCTGCTGGGCCTGGCGAAAGCGTATATTCACGCCCACCTGGATAGGGATATCTCCCTTGATGACATTAGCCAAGCGGCGCATATCTCCAAATACCACTTCTTGCGACTGTTTCGTCAGCAGTACGGCATCACGCCGCACCAGTATGTGATCAATTGCCGAATCAATGCGGCCCGCGCTGCCCTGGATGTTGGCACCTCGTTAACCGAGGTCGCTTTGCGCTATGGCTTTGCGGACCTTAGCCATTTCAACCGTCGCTTTAAGCGCATTTATGGCATGACACCCCACCAGTATCAGCGTGATATCGCGCGCTAACACTTAAATACGCAAACAGAGGTTTCACCATGTTAGCAATCGTCGCCTATGCCCTGGGCGTCATGTACACCCCTGGGCCTGTGAACCTGCTTGGTTTGAACGTTGGCATCAATGGCCAGGGCAGACAATCGGTAGGATTTTGCCTTGGTGTAGGCACCGCGATGCTGGCGTATTTATTGGTATTGGGTTGGGCGGGTGCTGCATGGATCGACGATGAGGCGCTGGTGGTAGTCAGCGCGCTAGGCTGCAGTTATATCGTTTATCTCGCGATCAAGCTTGCCCGCTCAAGCGCGGATTTAAGTTCACTAGACAATGCCCCTCGGCTACTCAATTTTCGGGATGGGCTGGTCATGCAGTTGCTGAATCCGAAAGCCATTTTGGCCACCCTGCCCATTGCCACACTGCAGTTTCCTGCCGCTGACATTCATGGGCTTAGTTTAGTGTTTTGGGCATTCGGGCTGTCGATGTTAGCCGCAGGCGCCCCCGGTAGCTATATCGTGATTGGCAGCGCGGTAGGCAGCCGTGTTAAGAGCACTGCAATCGTTAAGGGCTTTAATTGGTTAATGGCTGGGTTGCTGGTAGTAGTGGCGGTTTCGATAAGCGTAGAGCATGTATGGCTGCCGCTTACTGCCCGAAACTGATGCCCAGCCGTAGTGCTTGTAGGCTATCAAATTCGACCGTGACATCATCAGAAAACAGAGGGTGGCCCTGCACTGCCAAATCTAGCGTTGCTTGAGAGCCGCGATAAGTCACGGTGACAGCGATGTCTGCAGAGGTGCTAACCGGCGCCAGCACATCATACTCAACGTTATCGATGCTAACAGCGGAGAGGCCACGGTCATCCAGCTGTTCTTGGATTTCCCGCTCAACGACAACACCGTAATAGAAGTAAATGCCCGCGTAGCCAAGCGCTACTATGACGATTAGTGAAAAGAGCTTTCCCATTGTTTCTCTCAGTTTTATAGAATCTTGAAGGGTGACAGCGGATTGCTGGGCTGAAACCGGTGGCGGCGCCTCGCTGTGCGAGCATCGCCCATCAGCGACTCTGGGAGATTATCATCATCCGGGTTAAAACTGGTGTTCTTCACTCACCTCCCTACACGCCCTGACGCTTTCGGCCAACTCACTCACCAGGCCATGCACACGCTCTACGGCTTCATCAGGCGTGTTGGCATTTTCGATACAGTCGACGAGCGCAGAGCCAACGACGACCGCATCGCTATAACGACCGATGGCGGCGGCCTGCTCGGCGGTGCGAATACCAAAACCGACGGCGATGGGCAGTTCAGTATGTTTACGAAGCCCGGCTACTGCGCCTTCCAACCGTTCTGGCGTGGGCGCACTTCCACCAGTGACACCGGCAACGGAAACGTAGTAGATAAACCCGGAGGCGTTCGCCAGCACCTTGGGCAGGCGCTTGGCATCGGTGGTCGGCGTGGCCAGGCGGATAAAATCAATGCCGTGTTGCGCCGCTGGCTGGCAGAGCTCTTCGTCGTGCTCGGGCGGCAGGTCTACCACGATCAGGCCATCTACTCCGGCCTTGGCGGCATCGGTCAAGAAGCGCTCGACGCCGTAGCAGTAAATGGGGTTGTAGTAGCCCATCAGCACAATGGGCGTGGTGCTGTCTTCTGTACGGAAGCGGCGCACCATTTCCAGCGTTTTGGCTTGGGTCTGCCCATTATTCAAGGCACGCAGCGCGGCTTTCTGGATGGCGGGGCCATCGGCCATCGGGTCGCTGAACGGCATGCCGAGTTCGATGATATCCACCCCCGCTTTTGGCAGCCCGTGCAACAGGCGGCGGGATGTCTCGGCATCCGGATCGCCAGCGGTGAGGTAACTCACCAGCGCCGGGCGGTTTTGCTGCTTGAGCGCAGCAAAGCAGTTTTCAAGACGAGAGGTATGGGTCATGACGTTCTCCTGTGTCGCGCTCATAGCTGTTTAACCCCGAATTTTTCACCCAGGTGATGGGCGACGCTCATCATGTCCTTGTCACCACGCCCGCTGAGGTTGACCACCATTAAGTGCTCGCGGGGCAGGTTGGGGGCGCGCTTGGCCACTTCGGCCAGGGCATGAGCGGTCTCCAGGGCGGGGATAATACCTTCCTGTTGACAGCAAATTTGAAAGGCTTCCAGCGCTTCGTCGTCGGTGGCAGAGACGTACTCGACCCGCCCCTGCTCATGCAACCAGGCGTGCTCTGGCCCAATGCCGGGATAATCCAGTCCGGCGGAAATCGAGTGGGCGTCGATAATCTGGCCATCTTCGTTTTGCAGCAAGTAGGTGCGATTGCCGTGCAGCACGCCGGGGGTGCCGCCGTTCAGGCTGGCTGCATGCAGGCCGCTTTTCACGCCCTTGCCACCCGCTTCTACGCCAATCATCTTCACGTCGAGGTCATCCAGGAACGGGTGAAACAGCCCCAAGGCGTTTGAACCGCCACCAATGCAGGCCACCAGAGAATCCGGCAGGCGACCCTTCTTTTCCAGCATTTGGGCGCGGGTTTCATGGCCGATCACGGCCTGAAAGTCACGTACCATGGCCGGGTAAGGGTGTGGCCCCGCCACGGTGCCAATGATGTAGAAGGTGTCGTCGACATTCGTTACCCAGTCGCGCAGCGCTTCGTTCATAGCGTCTTTTAGCGTGCCGGTGCCCGAGGTAACAGGGATCACTTCCGCGCCCAGCAGCTTCATGCGGAATACGTTGGGCTGCTGACGCTCGATGTCGGTGGCGCCCATGTAGATGACACAAGGCAAACCAAAGCGCGCCGCAACGGTCGCGGTGGCAACGCCGTGCATGCCTGCGCCGGTTTCCGCGATGATGCGTTTTTTGCCCATCTGCTTGGCCAACAACACCTGACCAATGCAATTGTTGATCTTATGCGCGCCGGTGTGGTTGAGTTCTTCGCGTTTGAGATAAATACTCGCACCGCCGAAGTGCTCGGTCAGCCGCTCGGCAAAGTAGAGCGGGCTTGGCCGACCCACATAATCACCCTGAAAATAGGCCAATTGGCGCTGGAATTCGGGGTCGTTCTTGGCAGTGGTGTATTCGTCTTGTAGCTCTAAAATCAGTGGCATCAGCGTTTCAGCGACAAAGCGGCCACCGAAGCTGCCAAACAGGCCATTGGCATCGGGCAGGCTCTTGGATACATCGACAGGTTGATTCATCGCGACCTCTGAATGCGTTATCGAACTGTTCAGTAAAAACAGCTCAGTGAAAAACAATGAAATGAAAGTAGCGCAAGCAGGCCGGGATAAAAATCGATAAGATGTCAGCAACACGTGAGTTAAAATCAACTATCAGCAGGATAGCCCATGCAACACAGCATGCCGCCGCTTAGCGCCTTGCGCGCCTTTGAAGCCACCGCCCGTTTGGGTAGCGTGACCGCCGCTGCCGATGAGCTAAACGTGACTCACGGCGCGGTCAGCCGCCAGCTAAAGAGTCTGGATGACCATTTTGGTGTCGCGCTTTTTGCCAAAGCGGGCCGAGGTATAGCGCTTACGCCACATGGCGAAAAGCTGCAAATCGGTGTGGGAGAGGCGTTCGACCGTCTCAAGGATAGTTGCGCAGCGCTCAAACGTGATGTGGAAGAAGCCCCCTTTACTCTCGCCTGCCCTGGCAGCCTGCTAGCACGCTGGTTGATTCCCCGCCTGGATCGCCTGCACCGCGAGCTGCCTGAGCTCAAGCTAAAAGTCGTGGTGAGCGAAAGCGAACAGCCGGGTACGCAAACGGATGCCAGCGCCACCCTGGCGTTTGCCGAGCCTCCCTGGCCTGCGGGTGTTGAGGTATTCGAGCTGATGGCGGAGCAGATATGTGCAGTAGCAAGCCCGCAGCTGGCGGCCCAGTGCGATGCGACCAACCCCGAATCACTGCTTGCCAATAAGCTTTTATATACATCCTCGCGCCCCCAGGCGTGGCCGCAGTGGGCCAGTGCCAAGGAACTAGAGCTGGCACAGCTTGAAGCGGCGCTAAGCAAAGGCCAGGGGTTCGATCACCTTTACTACTTGATGGAAGCGGCAGTGGCGGGCCTGGGTATCGCCATCGCGCCGCGGCTATTGGTAGAAGACGACCTGAAGAGTGGCAGGCTGGTGGCCCCCTGGGGAAGTATTCAGACTCCTGCGCGCCTGTGCCTGTGGTTACCCAGCCAAACCAACGTTCTCACTCAACCCCGCCGTAGCGAGCCGCTGGCGGAGTGGCTCAAGCGGGAGTTGATAGTGCCTAGAGCAGAAGCTGAAAAAGAAACGCTACAAGTTCTTCAAAACCAAGATTTAATGCAGCAAATCATGGCTTCCTCCGATACTCACAATCGGGGCTAAAGCTGCCAATTTTGCTCATTAAACAGACTGTTCTACCGATGCGATGACAAAACTATTTATATTTTGCCATCGGCGAGCATGACGATCAGTCCTGATGATATTTATTTGATAAAAAGCAACATGCTACCCCTTCTGCACTATCAAATAAGTATGCAACTCCGGATACTGGTCGTACTCCAGATGTCTGCACACCGCGCCTAGCGTAATCAGCAGGGACAAGAAGCCGCTGGTACCAAGCGTGGAGTAGTAAATTTCTGGCCCCATGAAGCTATCGGTGTGCTCACCGGGTTCGTCGGTACCCCCGAAAGAGAAGAGCAGTACCCCACCCTTATTCAGGCTTCCGATAAGTTTGGTCATCACGCTTTCCTGCAGCGCTAGCGGAATATGCCAAATGCTGTCCCAGGCGGTGATAAAGTCGTATTTTTCCGGCGGCTGCCATTGGCAAATATCCTGATGGTGAAAGGTCACGTCAGGGTGCTTCTGCTTAGCGAGGCGCAGCATTTCATCGGATATATCCACGCCTTCAGGCGTAAAACCTTCTTGTTGCAAGAAGTCGATAAAGCGGCCGGTACACCCACAACCCATATCCAGCGCCCTGCCCCGATTTTTCACAAACAAAAGCGCCCTTTTGTGCGCCTCTATGCCGTTAGCGAAATTGAATTTTTCGCTTTGCCAAAGGTGAGTGATCTGATCGTAGGCGCTGCCAATATCAGTAGGTGTCATAGGTGGCCTATAGGATAAAAAGTGGAGACTTAGTGACTCTATCACCCACTCAAGCGTTCGCGGTTATTGGCCACCATTTCAGCCAGAAAGTCTGCCACGGCCCGAATGCGGCCTGACTGGGTAAGATCCGTCTGGATAACGAGATAGATGGGCTGATCTACGCCAATATCCGTAGCGACACAGACAAGCCCGGCCTCCCTGGCCAGAAAATGTGGCAATACCGCTATCCCCAGCCCCGCTTTGGCCGCCGCTAGCTGGGTCGCCAGCGAGGTGGTGGTTAGCGCCGGGGCCCGCCCTTGCAGAACCCGCTCAACCCACTGGGCGGCAGGCAGGTGCGCTTGCATGTCTCCCCAGGTAATAAAGGCGTCGCTGTCGTAATCGCCCGCGTCATGATGAATCTCACGCTGGGCCACATAACTGGGGCTAGCATAAAGCCCAAAACCCAGCGAGCCGAGGCGCCGAAGGGTGGCATTGCCCCGCTCGGGCTTAACCATTCTAAGCGCCAAGTCAGCGTCACGACGGTGCAGATTAACGGTGGTGATATCGGTCACCAGCTCAAGTGTGATGCCGGGGTACTGAGCATAAAACTGTGGCAATGCAGGCAGAATCAACGACGTGGCTAGGTTTTCAGCCGTAGCCAAGCGCACCCTACCGCTCAGTTGCGTAGCAAGTGCGCCTCCGCTGGAGAAGGCAGCTGCGGCGGCTTCCAGCGCTTCGGCTTTTTCGATTAGCCCGGCCCCTTCCTCGGTAAGCTGATAGCCCGACTGCTGACGAACGAACAACGGAAGCTTTAAGGCTTTTTCGAGCCGCTCGATACGCCGGGAGAGCGTCGCGATCCCCAGATGGAGTTCCGCTGCCGCGCCACTCAAAGTGCCATGGCGAGCCACCGCCAGAAAGGCTCGTGTGTCATCCCATACCCAACCACGGGGCATCTGGTTTTCAAAACTGGAAAACGGCTTACCGAAATCGTTAATTTTTTTCATTATTGGATAGTGCCACGCTGTTATTGCGCGTTTCAACAAGCGCTCGAAAACGGCTCACGATCTCTTGATGGGCCATGGTTTCTTAAGTCATTACAGGAGACATAGCATGCAAACACGTACACTCGGCACCGACCTGACCCTCTCTGCCATTGGCTTAGGCTGCATGGGAATGAGCGAGTTCTACGGCCCCCGAGACGATAGCGAGTCGCTTCGGGTGTTGGCCCGGGCAGTGGAGCTGGGCATCGACTTTTTTGACACGGCGGATATGTACGGGCCACACCATAACGAGGAGCTGATTGGCCGTTTTCTTGCCAGCCATAAGCCAAACGTACGTATCGCCACCAAATTTGGCATTGTTCGTAACCCTGGTGAGTATCAGCGTCGCCTGGATAGCAGCGCCCAGTATGCCCGCCAAGCTTGCGAGGCGTCGCTGAAGCGGCTGGGCATCGAACAAATCGATATCTACTACGTTCACCGCGTTAACCCGGAAACCCCTATTGAAGAGACCATGGAGGGCTTAGCCCAGTTGGTGGCAGAAGGAAAAATCGCCCACATTGGCCTCTGCGAAGTCAGCGCTGATACCTTGCGCCGTGCCCATGCGGTGTACCCGGTTACCGCCGTGCAAACCGAGTATTCGCTGTGGACGCGGGACGTGGAGCAAGCGGTACTGCCCACCTGCAAGGAACTCGGCATCGGCTTCGTGCCCTACTCACCTCTGGGCCGGGGCTTTTTGACGGGCAGATTTCAGGATACCAGCGATTTCGGCGAAGGTGATTTTCGTTCTAACCTACCGCGCTTCTCTGAACAGGCCCTGGACACTAACCGCCGAATCGCAGAGGTGATTGGTGACATGGCGTCACTCAAAGGCTGCACCCCTGCGCAGCTCTCGCTGGCCTGGCTACTTTCCAAAGGCGACAACATTGTACCGATCCCTGGCACAAAGCAGTTGCGCTATCTTGAAGAGAATGCGGCAGCGGCATCCATCCAATTAACCATCGATGAGCAGGAACAGCTCGAAGCGGCCACTGCACGCCTTCCGGTCATCGGCGAGCGCTATACACCGGAAGGCATGAAGGGGGTGAATGCGTGAGGAGCGGCTTGGGCCTAGCTACTGAATGATCTCGCCAATCGAACGTTTGCCATCCAGCAGCAGGTACTCCTGGTTTACCAAATCGGGCTTTTGCACAGCGTGAAGTAGCGCATGGGAAACGTTGGCGCGGGAGATTTGGTTGTCGCCTGCTTCCTCCAGTGAACTGGCAAACCGCTGACTGGCGGCTTCGTCGGTCAACCGCCCTGGCTTGAGAATGACGTAGGGAAGTCTGCTATTGCGAAGGTGAGCATCGGCGGCAAATTTTGCGGCCATATAGGGGCGCATTTTCTCGGGCGCGTCCAATGGCTGTTCTGCCCGCATGGCGCTAATCATTATGTAGCGGGAGAGACCTTTTTGCTTGGCGATATCGGCGGTACGAATGGCACCGAACAGGTCGATCATTAGGGTTTTGTCTGGACCGGTATGAGGGCCTGAACCCGCGGTAAAGACCACTTGGTCACAGCCATCAAAGGCGTGCTCAAACTCGCCTTCTAAATCAGCTACCACGGTATCGATGCCGTGCTCTTTGAACCAGGCTGCCTGCCCTTCACTGCGAATCATCGCCTTGATGGGCGTGCCCGCTTTTTGGGCTAGCTCGCAAAACTGCTTGCCAATCTGTCCGTTCGCGCCAATCACTAACGTTGTCATAACGACTCCTTGTGAATTACCTATTTACTGTGGATGCAGGCACCCAGGTAGAATTTCAAGGCAATGAGCAGGCCGCTCTCCCAATAGACCAAACTCTACTTGGTGATGTTCCCCTTACGCGACAACCCCAAACACTCGCCCTATCGCGGAGGTTAACGCCATCGCAAGGCTGCCCCAAAACATCACTCTTGCGGCAGCTTTTAACATCGGCGCGCCACCTACTCGAGCAGCGATGGCACCCAACAAAGCCAAAAAAAGCAATGAAAACAGCGCTACCAGAGGAGTCAATAATGATGATGGTGCCCACCAGGCGACCAATAGTGGCAAAAGCGCGCCCGCGGTAAAGGTCGCTGCTGATGAGAGAGCGGCCTGGAGGGGGCGAGCCTGACCAGTATCGGTGATACCAATCTCATCTCTTGCATGAGCGCCTAGAGCGTCGTTCGTCATTAATTGCTCTGCGACTTGACGTGCCAATTCAGGCTCTAAGCCACGAGTGATGTATATGTCGGCAAGTTCTTCCTGCTCAAGTTCGTAATGTTCCGCCAGTGCTTTACGCTCAATGTTGAGATCGGCGTGCTCAGTATCGGCTTGCGAGCTGACCGACACATACTCACCCGCCGCCATCGACATAGCGCCAGCCACCAAGCCAGCAACGCCTGCCAGCATGATATCGCTCTGCGCTGTGCTTGCCGCTGCAACGCCGAGGATGAGGCTACTGGTGGACACAATGCCGTCGTTGGCGCCTAGCACTGCAGCACGAAGCCAGCCTGAACGGTGAGACCGATGATGCTCTGTATGAATCATGGAATTAATACCATCCTGAGTATGCCTAATCGCTGACGTTTAAATGCGCTTAGCTCCTTTAGAGCCTAGCAGGTCTTAGACATGGGCGTTGGGCACTTGTTGTCTAGCCACTCGGCAATTTAAGTTTGTCCGGTTGTCTTCCAGGAAATAGGCAAAGTCATTGGTAAAGCGCCTATCTACGTTGGATTAGGCGACGTTGAATGCCTGTTTGGCTTTCATTATGCAATCCGTGTAGGGTTATTAAACAGGCATTCAACGAAAGGAATTCCCATGCAACGCCGTTTACTGGTTACGTCAATAACCCTGGGCCTTTTCGGTGGTGCTGCCACCACTGCGCTGGCGGAGTCCACATCGCTGGAAGAGCAGCTCAAAGAGCTTGAGTCATTTCAGGTAATTGCTCATCGAGGCGCCAGCGGGCATGCGCCGGAAAGCACGATGGCGGCCTACGAACTGGCCCACGAGTGGGGCGTCGATTACTTGGAACTCGACGCTCAAATCACTTCGGACGGTGAGGTGGTGGTGTTTCATGACGACACTATCGGCCGCACCAGTGACGGCGAAGGCGAGATCAATGATTACACGCTGGAAGAACTCAAGGCTCTGGATACCGGCACGTGGTTCAATGAGCAAAACCCTGACAGTGCCGATACGGCCTTTGAAGGTGCGCAGATACTTACCCTTGAGGAGTTATTGGAGCACTTTGGGCACGATGCACGCTACTACATAGAAACCAAGTCGCCGCAGTTGAATCCCGGCCTGGAAGAGGCATTGGTAGCACTGCTGGAAGAGCACGATTTGATCGAGAGTGGTCGCGTTCTGGTGCAATCGTTTGAGCAAGATAGTTTGCTGAAAGTGCACGAATTAAACGAGAACATCCCGCTTATTCAACTGGTCTGGTATTACCCCAGCGAAGAAAAAAATGGGCGATTGGTGGAGTGGACGGACGTGACGCCGGGGCCAGAAGAGATCACCGATGGAGACTTCCAGGCAGTGGCGGATTATGCGGTCGGTTTGGGCACCAATTTCATTTACGAAGGCGAGGAAGTGATTGACGCTGACTTCATCCGTCAGGCGAACGACAACGGCCTGCCGGTCCATGTCTACACCATCAATGAAGCTGATGAAATGGAGCGTTTGATGGAAATGGGCGTCAACGGTCTTTTCACCAACTATTCTGATCGTCTGCTCGAACTCGTAGAGTAAGACCGCCTATAAACACTCAGCACGCCCAGCCTTGGCTGGGCGTTTTTGGTGAATCGCTTTACGCTCTGAAGTCAGCGGCCAAGTCGAGTTGCGTCACTACCTGCTCCACTCGTTTACGGTCGTCCCCTTGTAGTGCTTTAAGTGGTTGAGGCAAGCAGGGTTGGCTGACCTTGCCGGTTAACTCTGCAATGGTGGCGGCTACCCGCAAGCTGCCACCATATTCACGATAAAGCGCCCATAACGGCTCAAGCGCACTGGAAAGCGCATTGGCCTGCTGGGTATCTCCCGCTTGGGCAGCCCGAGTCAGTGCCAGTGCTGTGCAGGGATAGAGCCCGCCGATAACGGAGTACCACGCATCGCAGCCGGCGTTTAGCCCTGTAGCGGCGGCCGGGTCGCCGCTGATGCCTATGGTGACCTCTGAAGGAATGAGCGCACGCAGCCGCACCACACGCTCGCGCGCTTTCTCGCTATCATTCACTACTGGCGGGATCTTGATAGAGCGCACCTGTGGCAATTGAGCAATACGCCCGTGCAGCTCATCGCTGAAATCAAAATGGGTGGTGCCGGGATTGTCATACACGCATAGCGGAACACTCAATGAACGGCTGACGGTGGCAAAGAGATCGTACACTTCATCGTCGGTCAGCTTTTGATAGGACACCGGTGCCAATAATAGCCCACTGGCACCGGCTTGCTGGGCACGTTCCGCATTAGCCAGCACATCGCGGGTACGTAATGCACCTATGCCTACGACTACAGGCACAGTCCCGGCGTTTGCGACACTGAGACTGGCCACACAGGCGCGCTCTGCAACGCTTAAATAGGGGTAGTTGCCGGTCGATCCCAGCACGCCAATAGAGTCCACACCAGCTGCGGCCAAGTGCTCCACTAAGTGAATAAACTCACGCTCTTGAATGCCGTGTTCGTTCATGGGAGTTAGCGGGAATGCACTCAAGCCGGTGAACATGGCGGATGATCCTTTTAGAATGGCAGAGGAAGATTTTCAAACGAACTTAATGAAATGAGTATCGCACAGACGCTTAGCCATTAAGTACAAGCTCTCATCAGCGCCGGAAAGTATAAGCCAATCAAAATGGACAAAGTTAATGAAAAAATAAAAAAACAACCGCCACCAAGAACCTTCGCTCTTCTTTAACATAGCTACCTGTTATTTTTTTTGAATTGATGTAGTGTTTGTGTCCGTGCCGTATCGCTACGACACAGTTTTTTGGTGCCTATCCCTTAGTTAAACAAAGGGCACTGAATATAAAAAACAACGCCGATAGACCGCGAGGGAGAACACGTCATTAACTCATACACCGATAAAGTACAAGATAGAACTGCATCGTGCATGAACCTGGCGTTCATCAATCAACCAGTAAGATACCGCCCATGCCTTCACCTGTCTTGAGCGGTTCTCTCATGCGATTGGCGTTACTGGCAATGGTCACCCTCATGTTGCTGGTGATGCTCATTTTCACATGCACAAATGCCATCGCTCGAGAAGCCCCTCTTTTTTTAGTCGCCCATCCTGACGTCGCCACCCGCTGGTTGAATCGCGATACTACCCGCGCGATTTTTGCGATGCGTCAACGCACATGGCCGGATGGTCAAGCTGTCAGGGTTTACGTTTTAAATAACAGTGATTCCGTGCATGCTCGCTTCACCAAAGAGCAGTTAGCGGTATATCCGCACCAGCTTCAGCTAGCCTGGGATCGCATGGTCTTCTCGGGGACCGGCCAAGCCCCAGACCGCGTCGCTGACCAAGCAGAGATGCGCGAGCGCGTTGCCACGACACCCGGCGCCATAGGTTACCTTGAAAGGGAGTATCTGGATGATAGTATCCAAGTTATCTCAATGGAATGAGCATCGTACTGTTACCGCTCTGTTAGGCATTGCCATATTAGGGGTGCCTACCCACGCCCATAGTAATGAAAACGTTATGGATACCCTGCAGATGCATGGCTTTCTTAGTCAGGCATTAGTCGTTACTGATGATAACAATTTTTTTGGTCCCAGCAGCCAAGATGAAGGTAGTTCCGAGTTCACCGAAATCGGTCTCAACGTCTCATTACGCCCTCATCAGGATGTGTTACTGGCCGCACAAATGCTAAGCCGACGTGCAGGTGGCGATAGCAGCGACGCTTATCCAGAGCTCGACTATGGCCTTATTGATTACCAAATGGTTTCCGATCAGCAGCGCACTTTTGGTATTCAGCTAGGCAGGATTAAAAATCCGTTTGGGTTCTATAATCAAACACGCGATGTGGCGTTTACACGCCCTAGCATACTGTTACCTCAATCACTTTATTTTGACCGGACTCGTTCATTGGCTCTAACAGGAGATGGAGTAACGTTATATCTGGAAGAGCGATTGGATAACGGCGTTATAAGAGGTCAGCTTGGTTTAGGAAAACCCCAGGCAGATAAAGACCTAAATCAGACGCTTCGGTTGCATCGTATACGGGGCTCTTTCGATCCGCAGCAATCTGCTATTGCACAAGTACGCTATGAGCATGATGCAGGACGTATCGTTGCGGCTCTCAGCCATGCCAATGTCAGATCCCAAATAGATACCTATTCCCCCAACGTGAGTGATGGAGATTTTTATTTCAGGCCCTGGGTTTTTTCGTTGCAGTACAATCAAGAACTCTGGAGTGTAACGGCCGAGTATGCACTGCGCCACTCAGGGTTAAAAAATTTCAATCAACCGGCTTTAAATTTCGATACGACCGGTGAAAGTTGGTATGTGCAGTATACGCGGCGCTTTTATAACGATTGGCAGTGGCTAATCCGTTATGACAGCTTAGTCAGTAACCGTGATGATGCTTCTGGTAAAGCCTTTGAAGCTAGTGGTCTGGGGCCTGCTCACTCTCAGTTTGCAGATGATTTAACCTTTGGCTTGCAGTGGACGCCGCATCCTCAGGTAATGCTGGCAGGCGAATACCATCATGTGGATGGTACTGGTTGGCTGCCTGCTCAGGACAACCCGGATCCATCAGCGACCAGCCGACGCTGGAACATGTGGTTGTTCCAGTTATCGCTGCGTTTCTGATCTATTACTGATCCTGGCTAGGATACTACTGCGATGAAGATACCCGCCCTTTTTCAAACCCCACAGCGCCTTAGTCTGACCTGGCGTGTTATCGCATTGAGTAGCCTACTGCTTTTAGCATTAGTTAGCCTATTTACTTGGCTGGGCCACGAGAAACTCACCCGCCAGTTTCAGGAAAGCCGAAGCCAGCATCATGAACGTCAACAGCGTGAAATTCATTTAGCGTTAACGCGTTCCTCCGAGAATTTACGTCAATTAGCCGGATTGACCGCTGCTTCAGCAAGTTTAGGCTCACCTTTACAAGCAGGAAATACCATTGATGTGGAGCAAGCGCTGGATTCACAGTGGCCTGCACTCCAGCTTGAGGCGGGAATCGATGAGATTCTAATCGTTAATTCTCGTGGTCAAGTCTTGGGCAAATGGGGCTCCGGAGATGCAGAAGCACAGCTACCTATACTCAGTTGGGTGCAACGAGTCATGAATACCGAACGGCCACTAACCACGCTCCGCTGTGCCGTTAGCTGCCAACAATTTGCTGCAGTGCCGGTACTGGTAGAGGGGGAAAGTGTTGGCATGGTCTTGCTGTCCCGCTCATTAGCGGATGTCACTCGGCAGGCGAAAGAAGTCTCTGGCAGCGAAGTCGCGTTACTGGTCACAGGCGCTGTTGAAGACAGTGAAGGCCGTAATGTAACGGCTCAACGACAACTGAAGGCATGGAATGGGCATCTGCTCGCACTTACCAATGAAGAACAAAGCCTGGCACCGTTACAGCGAGCAGCAGAAGCCGCGCCAGTGGACCGCCTGATAGAAGCACCGATACGCTTTGAGCATACTGGCCGGCATGTGGAGCTTAGCGCCGCACGCATGGTGGAGAGCAGCGAGCGCAACGATAATGGTTACTTCCTGCTGATATCGGATATTACCAGCCAAATTAATGCCATCCATAACGATACACGCACCCTATTGTTCGTTGGTGTGCTTGGCTGGATTGCCGCTGAATTACTACTGCTCGTCATACTGCTTGGCCCCATGGCACGGCTGCGAAGAGTCGCAGGCTTGCTACCCATACTGGCGAGTGGGCAATTTAGCGATATACGCTCCGCCCTTCCCAATCACCGCCATCGCATTGCAGACGAGATAGATATACTCGAAGTCACCACGCTTGAGCTTTCTCATCAACTTGAAAGGTTGGAAAGCGAAGTACAAGAGCGCGGCAAACAGTTAGCTGAGCGTATTGATGAGCTGGCCAATGAGCGTGATTTCGTCAATAGCTTACTGGATACCGCCCAGGTATTTATCGTTGCCCAAGACAGCGCAGGACGCATCAGCCTCGTCAATGAGTACACCCAATTGATGTTAGGAATAAAGGAGGCTTCCCTGCTTGGGCGCAATTTTTCAGATGTCTTCGAGGCTGGTGTCTTTACAGCGAATACCGTTGATCTTCCTCAACAAGAAGAGAAAACGCTGCGCACCCCTGATCATCATCTGCACACTATCGCTTGGTATCATGCGCCTTTGCATACAGGTAACGAGGAACCGGTATCGCGCATTTCCGTTGGCCTCGATATCACCGAACGCAAGGCCGCCGAAGCGCGGCTAACTTGGCTTGCCGAGCGAGACCCGCTGACCGAGCTATACAACCGGCGCTACTTCCAACATGCACTGCAAATCGCCATTGAACGCTCTGCCACTGCAAAAGGGGCGGTACTGCTGCTGGACTTAGATCAGTTTAAAGAGGTTAACGAGCTGAGCGGCCACCATGTGGGCGACAAACTGTTGCGTGAAGTGGCCGATACACTTTTCCATAAGCTAGGCCGCCGTGGCGTCATCGCCCGCTTAGGGGGTGACGAATTTTCGCTGCTACTCGAAGATACCAATGCCGACCAAGCAGTAACAGTCGCGCAATATATCGTTCAGCTGCTAGACGATATCGGCTTTGTGGTCGGAGAGCGGCGGCATCGCGTGACGGCGAGTATTGGTATTGCGCTGTTCCCCACCCATGGCAATACACCTGCCGATCTGATGGCGAGCGCTGATGTGGCTATGTACAAAGCGAAAGAGAGTGGTCTTCAGCACTGGCACCTTCTTTCTAAAGCTGAAAATGCCAAAGATGAGCTGCAGGATCGCGTCTACTGGGTTGAGCGGATACGCAGTGCGCTTGAAGAAGACAGTTTTGAGCTAATGGTTCAACCTATCATTAGGCTAGAAGACCAAGACATAAAACATTACGAAGTACTGCTGCGAATGCGCAACGCAGATGGCAGCCTGGTTTCTCCCGCACACTTTATTCCTATCGCCGAACAGAGCGGTCAAATCGTGTTGATTGATCGTTGGGTAGTGCGGCACAGCTTAAAAGCCCTCAGCCAACTGCAGGATCGAGGCATTACGTTTGCAGTTAACCTTTCTGGCCAGTCCTTGCATGATGAGGGGCTAAAGCAATATCTAGCCGAGGAAATAACCGCCAGCGGCGCTGACCCTCACCATTTAATACTGGAAGTGACAGAGACCGCAGCGGTTACCGACTTCTCTGCTGCACGCGGTGTATTACAAGCCGTACGCAGCCTAGGGTGTCGTACCGCTCTGGATGACTTTGGTGTTGGTTTTAGTAGCTTTCACTACCTTGGGCAGTTACCCGTTGATTACATTAAGATAGACGGCTCTTTTATTCGCAGTTTGTTAATTAGCCCTGACAGTCGCGTTATCGTTCGCGCAATAGCGGATATAGCCAAAGGATTTGGCAAGCAAACTATTGCCGAGTTCGTTGACCAAGAAGCATTGCTGCCTATATTAAAGGGCTACGGAATAACGTATGGGCAGGGGTACCATTTAGGTAAGCCTACCAAGCTTACCGAAGATTTTCTTGGAATAAATTATTTATAATAGAAGCAGTTTAAATTTCACTCTTTGACTAAAAGGATAGCGCGTGATGTCATCACCTCGTATAGCAAAAAACAGGGAAGCACCTTCAGCATTATTGGAAAGGTTTATTCAAGATTTTAAATTTAAACTGTGTATCACTGAGCAGGAAAAGCATAAAGTTTACCGTTTAAGGCATGACGTTTACTGCGAAGAGCTGCAATATGAAGAACCGACCGACCCTTACAACAAGCTCGAATATGATATCCATGATCAAAACTCTATTCATTGCTTGATTGAACATCGCAGAACCGGCTTAGTGGCCGGATGTGTGCGAGTCGTCATTCCAAAGCCTTCTAGCCCTCAGCCGCTAAACCAGCTTCCTTTACAGACGTATGGTAGCCAAAGCCTAACTCATCCGGAATTCCATCCCGAAAAGCTGGCTATAAATAGTTACTATGAGATTTCTCGCCTTGCCGTTAATCCTCTATTCAGAGCAAAAGCAAAAGAAAAAGACATTTTAGCAAACACAAGCGCTACTACCTGTTTTTCCGTAGAGGAAAAGCAGCTATTTCCATTACTGGCAAGCGGGCTATTCATTACAGGTTATTCGTTAGGAAAGCAGCTAGGTAAAATACAGGTTTTTGCCATGATGGAACCTAGCCTGCCTCGGCTTCTCGCGCTAACAGGGTTTCACTTCACTAAAGTAGGAGAAACTATTAACTTTCATGGTAGAAGAAGCGCCTACTATATAGATAAGCAAAAAGCAGAAAGTGGTTTAAAGAAAACGTTGCTACCCTTATATTTGCACATACAACAAACTCTCGCCCCTCAGTTAGAAGAAATGCTGGCCCAAGAAACCAGCATTTCTCTTACCATGTAAATAAAAATGCCTATTATAAACATAGAACCTAGGCTTCGGCGCACAGCGTCTAGGCTTCGGCGGTTAAGCTCCCACGATCATCTAAAGCGTTCGAACGCTTAAAATCATTAACCGTAACGCTGGTAAATTTCTCCAAGAAAAATACTAGCGTTTCGGGATATCTAAAGCGCTCTACAAAGCGCTCTTGACCTTCTTGCGAACGCCGCGTCACGCTTGCTTGATAGCCGCTGTTAGATTTTGTCACTTTAACGCTATTTTCTCGAGCACCATCACTGGTAACAGCGGTTAGGGAAGAATTACTCGTTAGTAGGGCATCAAGCTGCTGGGCAGCCGTGTGTTCTTCTTCAGTCGCCCATAGAGGTTGATCGCGATCCCCGTAGTGGTAAAGCATAATTACCAACATGACGGAAAAAATACTGCTGGTAAGCATCCAGGTTAATAAAACGCTCGATAGCGGTGTGGTGAGCATTACAACTAACTGAAGCACAATACCCACCGCTAGTACGCCCGCCAACGGCCTCCACATACGCGGGTTCATAAACCGCCGCTTCAGGGTATACCCCCACAGCCCAATCACGGCTAATGCGCCCACCAGCAAATACACGGGAGAGAGCAGTGTCCCGCCACCTGCTAATAAGGCGATGACACCGATGATAAGCATCACTGTGTAGAAAGCTGCTAATAGGCGGTAAGCGCGGTCTAGATTCATCAGTCAATCTCCATGCTTAATGGCCGGTGTCATGAGTGGTGTACCGGCCTTTGTTTTTATCGGCGATGGTTCCCGTCATACTTTATGCAGTATAGGCAATGTTGTGACTTCTACACGCCACGCCAATGGTTTAATTTAAATTTGCATTAAAGCCCCTGGGCGCCCCGACGCAGCCAATCATGAACAAATGCCAGCTTGCGACGAGCGTTTTCAGAAAGCACAAAAGGATAGAGGTCCGGCAAGCCCATAGAGCGGTTAACATGATTAACGCCCACGGTGAGCGCCGCTGCCACGTAAATCAAGCGATCAGCATCTGGCTCCGCATAAGGCTCCCACTGATGACTGGGCAGCTCTGGTGAAGAGAGATCGGATGCTGCAAAGCTATCGGCAATATCGGTTAAATGCAGCAAGTGAGCAGCCGTCTCGGCCCAATCCTCATGAGGGTGTGCAGATGCGTAAGTGGTTAAATAACGCTCTTTCCAATCGGGGGGCGGTCCGTTTTGATAGTGGTGCTGGAGCGCGGCGGTGTAATCCTGGCGCTCGTCACCAAACATTTCCCGGAAAGCGGCAAGAAAATCTTCACGCAAGCTAAGCCGCCACCAAAGCATGTGCGATATTTCATGGCGCATGTGGCCAATCATGGTGCGATAAGGCTCTTCTAACGCCTCACGCCGCGTTGTCACCAGAACAGGATCTACCTCGGCCACGCTGATGGTGACGACACCTTCAATGTGCCCCATGGGCACGGGCTTTTTGCCTTCCGCTAGAAGATGAAAAACCGGCGGCGCGCCTGGGTCTTCGGGACGGAACCAGTGCCAGCGGCCCAGGTTATCCAGCACCCAGCGCTTCGCCGCTTCAGTTTGGGCCCAGTTCGGAATCGCGTTAGGAAGACTGGGGTCGGGCGCCAGCGCAGTCATCGCACAAGAGCGGCAAAAAGCGCCCTGTTCGGGGGCTATCCAATTACAGCCGATGATGTCTCGATTAATACAGAACGGCGGCATAGGCACAAAAGCCCGGGCCTGGGGATCATAGGCGACGGGGACACCGTCAGCCGTCGTAAGATTGTCGAACCAAAGAGAGCCGGAGCCGACGGGGTTAGCAAATACGCGCATGCGGTGGAGCTCCTGAAAACGAGGAAAAGAGATCATCAAATAAACCGTTGAGCTTTCTCTTCTCCAAAATCCTAATAAAAAGTGTGCTGCGCTTATTTCTTCGTTGCAATACTGTTCATTTCAAAGCCATTTCATTTCAATGCTATTTCATTTCAAAACCACGCTTGATCAAGAAATCACGCATATGTGGGCGCAGTTTGGTATCGAAAAGTGGCATAAGATTATGTGACCAATCGGTATCTTTATTACTGCTGCTACGGGCTTGGTAGTAAGCCTGCATGGTGGCATCAAAACGTTTCACCTGCTCACCGTCTTCAGTGTAGTAGTCTTCTTTAAGAATCGCTTCCACTGGTAGGCGCGGTTTCACTTCAGGATCATGCTCTGGGTAGCCAAGACACATACCAAACACGGGATAAACATGCTCAGGTAGGCGTAATAGATCACTAATTGCTTGGGGATTATTACGTATGCCGCCGATATAACAGATACCCAGCCCTTCAGATTCAGCCGCCACTGCAACGTTTTGCGCCATCAGCGCCGTATCTACCGTCGCCACTAACAGTTGTTCAGTCATGCCGCGCACTACGTTCGCACCAGTCTGCTCAGATGCCTCAGTAGGCCGTTTCATATCGGCGCAAAACACCAAAAAGTCGGCACAGGTAGCGATGTATCCTTGCCCTCCCGCCAGTTCCGCAATCTGTTCGCGATTAGCCTGATTTTTAACATGGATAACGGTATATGCCTGAACATGGCTGGACGTAGCAGCGCCTTGTCCGGCCTGGATAAGCTCAATTAGCAACTCCCGTGGGATCTGGCGGTCGCTGAATTTACGGATCGAACGGTGGGATTTAAGTAACTCAATAACGTCGTTCATGGTACCTCGTCTTGGCATATTGGCTGTCGCTAGTAAGCGCTAGAACCACCTAGCATAACTACCTTATCCTATCGGCTATGCCGAAGCCTCACCAGCTTCTGCCAGCATCGAATGCCAATCGCTCTTCTGCCGGTGGGTGAACCATGGCTATCTTTTAAGTGTCCTCTTTTTAGTGCCGTGGCTCCGATTCTCTTTGTTGTTTTTTGCTCCAGCGCTCCAGCAGTAGATACACCATGCACGCCAGCCCCAGCGGGAACAAAAAATAGAGCGCACGATAGCCGATCAAAGCAGCGATAATCTCGCTCGTGGACACTTGATGTTGCAACAAAGCGATGAACACAGCTTCAAGCACACCCAGGCCTGCGGGAATATGGGTTACCACACCCGCAATACTGCTGACAAGAAGAATCCCGAGGATAGTAGGATAGAAAACGCCCTGGGGTAGCAGTAGGTAGACAAGCGCGGCCATCAAGGACCAATTAACCGCGCCCAGCAACATCTGAAGCAGAGCTAGTCGTAGCGAAGGGAGAACGATTTCATGACCCCGCCATTGCCAGGTGCGCCGCCGTGAATAACGACACGCTGACAGATAGAAAAGGCAAACAAGCAATAACCCCGCCCCAATGAGCTGCAACCCTAGCGTGCCAACTTGCCAGTGCTCAGGCAACTCAATCAGCCTAAGCGTAAATAGCGTTCCGGCAAGCAGCATATAGCCCAGCCAATTGGTGGTTAAGCTCACACTCAGCACACGCGTCACGGTCGCCACTTTAAGGCCAAACTTTGTGTATAGCCGATAGCGCAAGGCAATGCCGCCAACCCAGGCGCCCAGATTGAGGTTAAAGGCGTAGCATACGAAGGCTAACGGCAGCACCTGCTTAATCGGCAACTCATGGCCGGTATAAAACTTGCCCAGCAGATCGTAACTGCTGAAGACGGCAAAGCTTGCGGCAGTAATGCCCAGCCCCATCATGACCAGGGCGGGACTATAGCCGCGCAGCGTTTCGATGACGGCCTGCCAGTCCATGTTCTGGACCAGTGAAAATAACAAGATCGCGACCACCATAAAGAGCAGCAAAGTGACGCCGTGCTTCAGCCAACGACCCCAGGCACTGCGCAGTTTAGCGCTCGCTTTTTTGCTGTTTGACTGCATCCGGCTCACTCCTGTGCACGCTTGGGCTTCCGCGACCTAGGCGCCAACGTTTCCATTCGAGCCACATGAGCGGGTAACCATCCCATTCGCTTAGGAAAATGACGCAGGAAATGAAAACTCACGAACATAAGCGGCGCCCGCCACCAACGACCTTTTTCCGCGGCTTCGGTTGTTATCCTCTTACAACTGCTCTCAATAAGCTCAGATAGGTGTTTATGGATCTGTTGGTTGAGCCCAGCGTCGCGAACGAACAGATTGGCTTCCAGGTTCAGTGACAGGCTGAGTGGATCGAGATTGCTTGATCCCACCGTTGACCATTCATGATCAACGATCGCGATCTTTCCGTGTAAAGGATGCTCGGTATACTCGAAAATACTGATGCCCTGCTGCAACATATAGCTGTAAAGCGAGCTGGAGAACATTCTAGCCCAGGGCATATCGGGGCGGCCCTGCAAGATCAGCGTGACGTTAACGCCCCGTCGCGCCGCGTTTTGCAATTCATGAAAGAGACGATAACTGGGAAAGAAGTAGGCATTGGCAATGACTAGATGTGACTGCGCCGAACGAAATGCTTGGAGATAATGCTCTTCGATATCATTACGATGAAGGCTGTTATCACGAATGGCCAGCCTTATAGCGGCGCTGCCAGTGCGGGGAGGCAACGCCCGAATCTGCGGCAGTTCCTGTACCGCCTGATGCTCTACCAGTAGCGCTCCAGCAGCATCACGAATGTCCTTTACAATCGGTCCTCGCACCCGTAAGCCATAATCTTGCTTACCCATGGCATATTTATCGGGCAGGTGATCGGCGCCGAAGTTAATACCGCCGATAAAAGCCACATCGCCATCCACCACGACAATCTTACGGTGAAGACGGCGAAACAGGTTAGTACGCATACCGAACAAGCGCGGTTTGGGGTCATAAACATGCAGGTGAATACCAGCGTCTGTCAGCTCTGTTATATAGTCGTTGTCCAGATCCGCCGTCCCATAGCCGTCTACCGTGACGTCTATACGTACTTGCCTAGCGGCAGCGTCAAGTAGGGCCTCCTTTAGCTCCCGCCCCACTTCATCGTTGAAAATGATGAAGGTTTCAATCAATACTTCTTCGCGAGCCGAACGAATGCAGTCAAATACGCTATTAAAATACTGACTTCCATTGATTAATAATTCGGCTTCGTTACTTTCCGTCCATTGGAAATTCACAAGCATATCTCGGCAATGAGTGGTACGTGATCAGACAGGTGAGTCCAGGGCTTTCGAGACAATGCGCGGGGGTTACGCACTGAAACGTTACGCACATAGATACGATCAAGGCGCAGCAGCGGCCAGCGCGCCGGAAACGACTTCGCTGGGTGACCATAATGGCGCACGAATGCTTCAAACAGCCCACATTCCGCCAGCACATGGTCTGCCTGACGCCGCCAGTCATTGAAGTCTCCCGCCACAATAACCGGCTCGTTAT
Organism: Vreelandella glaciei; assembly: GCF_013415125.1. GTDB lineage: Bacteria > Pseudomonadota > Gammaproteobacteria > Pseudomonadales > Halomonadaceae > Vreelandella > Vreelandella glaciei. The sequence continues at coordinate 53,708 of NZ_JACCDE010000015.1, forward strand.
CCGGTAGGGTGTCGAGCAGTTCACACAGTAGCTTCATTTGCGCTAGGCGATGCCCCTGACGTAGCCCGAGATGAACGCAAACGGCATGTACTCCACTGTGGCCAGGCACATCCAGTTGGCAATGCAGCAGGCCACGTTTTTCGGTGTCCTGAATGGAGACATCCTTATTGTCGTACTGCAGTATCGGGTAGTGGGATAACAGCGCGTTGCCATGATCGCCATTTGGGTAAACAGCGTTACGACCATAGGCAAAGTCTGGCCATAACGTGTCAGCGAGGTATTCGTACTGGGGCACGCTGGGCCAATCATGAAAGCGAACTGCATGTTTTCGGTGCTCGCCTATCACTTCCTGAAGAAAGACCAAGTCTGCAGATAGGGTCGTTACCGCCTCACGTAGTTCCGGCAGAATATGACGTCGATTAAATACATTGAATCCCTTGTGCACATTGAGCGTCATGACCTGTAACGACGCGACAGGCGTAATAAGGCGTGACTGTTTTGTTGCAGACTCCTTAGCTGCAGACTGTTCCTTGGCGCTCACCGAACACTCCCCTTCTGCTCCATGACATGGCCCATAGGGCAACCCATCAAGGAAAAGCGTAGCAGGAGAGCCTTGGTCTTGCCTTTTACCGGCCTCTTCTTGGCGCCAATGGCAATCGCTGGAGAGCAACGCGACAGAACAAATTACAACAAATGTATTATCGCCCCGCGTATACCGCGTTGATCAACCCATAATTTGCCTAACGTAATGGGAAGCTTAAACCGACGCTTTCCCGCCGCACCTGGATTAAAGAGCAACTTTCCTGACTGGGTTTCGTTGCGAGGTTTATGAGAATGGCCGTGCAGAACGGCATCGCATGGGGTCGATAGGTCAAAATCCGCTAAACGATGAACAAGGTGCAGATGATGGTCATTGACCATAATGTCCTGATGCACCGGCAAGCTCCCCGCCCATGTTGCCGTGTCGATATTGCCCTGCACGCAGTGAACCGGCGCCAGAGCTTCCAGGTGTTCCAAGATCGCTTTGTCCTCTTCTTTGTTGCCCACGTCTCCCAAGTGCAGTATTAGCTCGCACCCTTCCAGCAATTCCACGGCTTCATCACGCAATAGTCCGTGAGTATCTGCAATCACTCCTATTGGGGAGTCAATACTATAACGCGGTATAGGTGAGCTCATTAACAACCTCAGCCGTTATCAAAATAGCAGTATGGTATATGTCAATGAAGCAGCAAAAAATGCAATGGTTAGAGTCAACAGACTTGATTTTCTATAGCTGACCCCACAATTTAATGTAAGTTAACTCTCTTACAGTCAAAGCCAAAACTACACATCGTACTTTCAATTCACTGGATAACCTGCCGACGTTTATCTACGTTTAAAGGGCGCTTAATTCCTCAGTTTAAGTTACCAACGAGCCAGTAAATTTAGACAAAGGTACTTGCCATGGACGCTCCTCAACGACGAAGATTCGCTGGCTGGGCACTCTTCGCCCTCGCTGTCGTACTGTTTTTACTGAGTCTGCCCTTGGTTATCGGCGGTGGCTACCTGCTTTACCTCGGGGGTTCGCCTTATTTCCTCTTGGCCGGTATCGCCATCCTGTTTTCAGCCGTGTTGATTTGCCGCGACTCTCCCTGGGGCGTTTGGCTCTACGTGGCGACCGTCGCGGTCACATTCGCATGGTCGCTGTGGGAAATTGCCGGTAAAGGATGGATGCCGATATGGCAGGTGGACTTGATGGCGCGAGTGGGAGTTCTCCTAGCATTAATGATTATGGCGCTCTTGCTACTACCCGCCATGTATCGGCGTTTGGGTCGATACCCTCCCGCCAGCATTCGCTATCTAGGCGTTATCGTCTTGGCGGGGTTCGCCGCAGCGTTGGGTCTGTTACTGCTGGGTACCCATACTCAGACCAGCGGCACCACGGCAGACGTGACCAACACCTCCCCCACAGATACGCCAGATTCCACCGACTGGGTCGCTTACGGCGGGACCAATTCAGCTCAGCGATTTTCACCCGCTGCCCAAATCACCCCCGCGAATGCCTCTCAGTTGGAAAAAGCATGGGAGTTCAATACGGGTGATGAACCGCATAGTGATGCTACTCCCTATGCCTTTCAAAACACCCCCCTTAAGGTCAACGGTAGTATCTACGTATGCACCCAAAGCAATCAGATATTTGCCTTAGACCCCTCTACTGGCGAGCAGCAATGGCATTTCGATCCTCAAGTGGAACGTGAAGCGCTGGAGCACGTATTCTCGGCTGCCTGTCGTTCGCTAGCCTACTACGAAGCTTCAGAGGAGATAGATCAGTGCGCCCACCGTATTTTAATGGGCACTATGGATGGACGTTTAATGGCTTTGGATGCTGAGGAGGGCACGCCTTGTAATGATTTCGGCGAACAGGGCACGGTCGATCTTTACGAACATATGGACCCCCAAGCCCCTGGATACCTTTCCAATACTTCAGGCCCCACGGTAGTCAACGACGTGGTGGTGGTCGGCCATCAGGTCACCGATAATCAGCGCCGCGACGGTCCGTCCGGTGCCGTGCGTGCCTACGATGCTGTTACTGGCGAGCGGCGTTGGACCTGGGATTCCGTGTGGACAACGCCGGACCAGCAACCAGATGAAGGCGAAGTCTACCCACGCGGCACACCTAATGTTTGGTCAGCAATTTCTGCTGATGAGGACCTAGGGCTGGTTTATCTTCCTACTGGCAATTCTACCAACGACCAGTTTGGTGGGGATCGCCAGCCAGCAGAAGATGAGTTCACCTCCACCCTAGTTGCCGTGGATGCACAAACGGGCGAAGTCGAATGGAAATTCACCACCGTTATACATGACCTGTGGGACTACGATCTTGGCGCTCAGCCCGCATTGATTGATTACCCCACATCAGACGATGCGCGCCAAGCTGTGGTTCAAGCTACCAAGTACGGTCAGGTCTTTGTCTTCGACCGAGCCACTGGAGAGCCGCTTTCTCCAGTTGAAGAACGACCGGTTCCCCAGGGCACCATCGAAGGTGACTGGACCTCTGAGGTGCAGCATTTTTCACCGGGCATGCCGAGTTTCGGCTCGCTTCCAGGTCAGCCGGTTGAGCATTTAACCGGGGCACACACATGGGGGGCCACACCGGTCGACCACCTCTACTGTCGCATCCAATATCAACGTATGCGCTACGAAGGGATGTTTACCCCACCTACCCTTGATGGCGGGGGAATGCTTCAGTTCCCAGGCATTCTAGGAGGTATTAATTGGGGCAGCGCCTCCTTCGATGATGGGCGCAACCTTATGATCGTCAACAACAATCGTATGCCTTCGCGTGTTGTGCTCTACCCGCGAGATGAAGCCGACGAGATGGAAAATATTGCCCCGATTGGTGATCAGGACGCCAGCTATATAGACCAGCAAGCACAACCTATGCGCGGTGCTCCGGTAGCAGCTGAGCGTGGAGCTTGGCTCTCTCCAATCGATATGCCCTGTACTGCACCTCCCTGGGGGTTTATTAGTGCCACCGACCTCAATAGTGGTGAAATAGTCTGGTCCAGGCCTCTGGGCACCAGTGTTGATCAAGGTCCATTCGGTATACCTTCGCGCTTAAAAATGACGGTGGGTGCACCTACCAGCGGGGGTCCTGTAGCAACCCGTGGCGGCATGACGTTCATCGGTGCAACCATGGATGACTACCTACGAGGCTTTGATAGCGCGAATGGGAGAATGGTTTGGGAGCAACGCCTCCCCGCTGGCGGGCAGGCTACTCCTATGACCTATATGCACGAGGGGCGCCAGTACGTAGTCATCGCAGCAGGCGGCTCTTTCCAAGCCCAAACCACACTGGGGGATAGCGTGGTTGCCTATGCGCTTCCGGAGTAATAAAAGATTAAATAACCGTTTTCCCTGTCATCCTGAGGAGTGGGCAGAGTTAGTTAGCAGTCGTTGGTTAATAACTGCTTTACCTGGCAATAAATTACTTTTGTTAGCAACTAATGAGTTACTTAATAATCGGTTATACTATAATTATGCTTAGTTGATGGAATAATAATGACGTCAGGAAGCCTGATATGACCAATACCCCTCAAAATGCACCCGGGCAAGAGTGGAATGCTAGCGTCTACGCCCAAAATGCTAACTTTGTCTCCAAGCTAGGCAGCGAAGTGGTCAAGTTATTGTCACCCCAACCCGGCGAGCGTATTTTGGATCTTGGCTGTGGCGACGGTTCGCTGACTGAGGGCCTCGTCCAGCTAGGCGCCGATGTGCTGGGCGTAGATGCTTCAGAAGATATGGTAAATGCGGCACGCGAGCGCGGCGTTACCGCACGCGTGGTCGATGGCCATCAGTTGCCCTTTGATCACGAGTTTGACGCCGTGTTTAGCAACGCCGCACTGCACTGGATGCTTGACCCTCAGACTGTTTTGGCAGGCGTTAAGCGGGCGTTGAAGCCAGGGGGCCGGTTTGTGGCTGAGTTTGGTGGCCATGGCAATGTAGCCGCTATTTGCACCGCCCTGATTGCAGCCTTGCAGTTCCGCGGCATTAGCGCGCGCGGGCGCCATCCCTGGTACTTTCCTACCACACATGAGTACGGCCATATACTGGAAACCGTAGGTTTCAAAGTAGAAAGCATTGAGCTGATTCCTCGCCCCACGCCCTTGCCTACGGGCATGACTGGATGGCTTGAAACGTTTGCCAGCCCGTTTTTACATGGGCTTGATGAAGATGTGCGAGAGGCCGTGCTGGAAAATACCTTAACGCTTTTAGGCCACAGCCTACGGGATGCGCAAGGAAACTGGACAGCCGATTATGTACGCCTGCGCGTTTCAGCCCGGGCATAAAAACTGACAAGCTTCTAAATAAAAAAGCCGCCAATATCGATATGAAACCTGACAACGAGAAATTAAAAAGTACTGCTATTGATAGTTCAGTCAGCGCTAAAAAGTCCTCACCTCTGAGCAGTACTGACGGTGCCCCCTAAAAAATCAACTCCCGACAAACCTGCCGCTACTAAGAGCCAAGCTGTCCAGCACGATCAAACTGAAACATAAACGGGTGATAGGAGCCTTGTTGTTATCTGCATGCCTAACGGTACTGGGCACATACGCTACAAGCGGGATCACGGCGAACTTGAAAATGCCGCCATTGTCCGCTTAAACCGTCAAAAGTGGACAGCCCCTGGTGAGTAGTGCCTGCGCCGCTTAGTAGTTTGAAGGCTTCAATCGCTTGAAAGCTGCCGATCAAGCCTACCAGTGGCGCCATGACTCCACTCTCTGCGCAACTAAGAGCTTCGTCACCACTGTCATCGGGTGGATATAAGCAAGCGTAGCAAGGGCACTCGACATTGCGAGGGTCAAAGACGGCCAGCTGGCCTGAAAAACGAATGGCTGCGCCGGAAATCAATGGAACTCCGGCCTTTTGTGACGCCGCATTGACGGCATAACGGCTTGAAAAACGGTCGGTACAATCCAGTACCACGTCCGCTGAAGCCACTAAGCGCTCAAGCGCTGCGCCTTCTACATGCTGGTCTATCGCCACGATGTCACAGTACGGATTAAGCGCTTGCATGCTGGCCTGGGCGGATTGGGCTTTATTTACTCCTACGCTTGCCTGCTGATGGGCAATTTGGCGTTGAAGATTAGAAAGTTCGACGTGATCGGCATCCGCGATGGTGATCCGCCCTACCCCAGCAGCCGCTAAATAAAGCGCCGCTGGCGAGCCTAAGCCACCTGCCCCAATAATCACGGCGTGAGCAGATAGCAGGCGCTCTTGGCCCTCGATATCCACTTCGGGCAGCATGATTTGACGGCTATAGCGCAACAGTGCCTGATCATCCATCATCGGCTTATTTATCCTCAAATTCCTCGAAGGCGGGGATGTGTAAATTGAAACTCTCTTTCACCTCTTCCATCACCACATAACTTTTTGACTCTTTCACCCCAGGAAGCGTTAACACCACATCGCCCAACAGTTGGCGATAGGCCGACATTTCGGGAATACGGCACTTTAAAATGTAGTCGAACTGACCTGATACTAAATGACACTCTTGAATCTGGGGTAGTTTCTCGACCGCGCGGCGGAATTCATCAAATACGGCGGGCGATTGTGTTTCTAAACTGATTTCGACAAAGACTAATAAATTGGCCTTCAAGGCACGCGGATCGAGAATTGCCTGATAGCCGCGAATAATGCCAGCCTTCTCCAAGCGTTTGACCCGCTCAAGACAAGGGGTTGTGGATAACCCTACTTCCGAGGCCAAATCAACATATGAAATACGCGCATTGTCCTGCAAACAGCGCAGGATTTTAAGATCGATACGGTCCAGCGTTCTATTTTTAGGTTTCATGCCAGAGTCTCTTGCTAAAGGTTGTACTAAATGGCGCTGAGTGATCAGACCATTTATATACAAATTCTAATCAATCAGTTAGTTATTAAAATAGCCTCTCAACATCAGCGCTTGAGGATTTGCAGCGGTTGTTGATGTTAGCGCTGTCGTTTTAACCCGTTGAGTTTAAGTGGCTGTTATTAGACGCCCTAGGGTAACCCGTTCATGCCCTCCCAGGTCACGCACACTTTCAACGTTCTGATAGCCAGCACTGCTCAGTGCCATGCGTACCTTTTCCGCCTGTGTATAACCGTGTTCAAGCAGCAGCCAGCCGGACGCTGTCAAATAGTGCCGAGCAGACTGCACCAAGTGCAACAAATCCGCCATGCCATCAGCGTTTGCAACCAGCGCAGAGCGAGGCTCAAAACGCACATCGCCTTCGGCAAGGTGAGGGTCATCGGCAGCAATATAAGGCGGGTTGCTAACGATAATATCGAAAAGCGTACCGGCCTCAGCATCGCTTTCCAGCGCGCTAAACCAATCACTCAACAGAAAATGAGCGTTGGTAATACCCAAGGCTTTCGCGTTGTTTTCTGCCAGCTCGACCGCCTCATCGCGCACATCGACGCCTAGCACTTGCCAATCGGGCTGCTCACTGGCAAACGCCAGCGCAATGGCGCCAGTGCCGGTTCCAAGGTCAAGCAGACGGCCAGTGGGCAAAGTTGCTCGACTAAGTGCAAGCTCAACTAACGTTTCAGTATCGGGACGGGGAATTAACGTATTGGGAGAGGTCGCTAAGCGCAGCCCCCAGAATTCACGCGCGCCGGTTAGGTAGGCCACTGGTGTGCCCTGGACACGTGCGTCAATGAGTGCATCGAAGCGCGAATGCTCCTGGGAGGAACACATTTTATCGCCCCAGGTGTAAAGCCAGGTACGATCCCGCTCAAGCACATGGCACATCAGTACTTCAGCATCAACACGCGGCGAGGTAGACCCCGCCGCCTGTAACCTTTGTGCCGCCTGTTTCAACAGCGCATCAAGCGACATTAGACATCCTGAAGGGCTGAAAGCTGTTCCGCTTGATACTCGTGAATCAGCGGATTAATCACATCGTCCAACTGCTCGCCACTGACCACTTCATTCAGTTTATACAGGGTCAAGTTAATACGGTGATCGGTGATGCGACCTTGCGGGAAGTTGTAGGTGCGGATGCGTTCGCTGCGATCCCCCGAGCCCACCAGCGAGCGGCGGGCATCGGCTTGCTCCTGACGCTGGGAATCTACCGCATTGCGTTTGAGCTTGGCTGCCAGCAGCGACATCGCTTTGGCACGGTTTTTATGCTGGCTGCGCTCTTCCTGGCATTCCACCACCACACCGGTAGGCAGGTGAGTAATGCGGATCGCAGAGTCCGTGGTGTTAACGTGCTGACCACCGGCACCGCTGGAGCGGTAGGTGTCCACGCGCAGATCCGAAGGGTTAATATCGATATCGCCAACGTCTTCGACTTCTGGCATCACCGCCACGGTGCAAGCAGAGGTGTGAATACGGCCCTGAGATTCGGTCGCCGGTACGCGCTGAACCCGGTGGGCGCCAGATTCAAATTTTAGCTGGGCGTAAACACCATCGCCCTTCACCCGGGAGATGATTTCTTTGTAACCGCCCTGCTCACCGTGGCTGGCGCTGACGATTTCGACCCGCCAACCGCGCTTTTCCGCATAACGCGAATACATGCGGAACAGATCACCGGCAAAGATAGCAGCCTCGTCGCCGCCGGTTCCTGCGCGTACTTCTAAAAACACCCCACGCCCATCGTCAGGGTCTTTCGGCACCAGCAGACGCTTAAGCTCAATATCTAATTCTTCTAACCGCTCACGCCCTTCGCTCAGTTCCATCTCCGCCAATTCGCGCATGTCAGCGTCGCTGTCGCGGCTAAGCTGCTCGGCTTCATGCATATTGGTTTCAATGTCACGATAGCGCTGCCACGCGGCCACCAGCTCCTCTAACTCGGAGTATTCTCGTGAGTAGTCGCGAAAGCGCTGCTGGTTATTGATCACTTCAGGATCAGACAGCAGCATCGCCAGCTCTTCAAAGCGTTCTGTAAAGCTGTCTAAGCGTTGGCGCAAAGTCTCTTTCATGCGGGCGTATCATCCTTCTGGCGTTTAACCGGGGGCGCTGGCGTGGTTTCAAAGGCTGGTTTTATGGGCAACAGCAGGCGCGGCGCGGCATTCAGCAACTCGTGGTGCTCTTCTGATGCGGCATCACGTATGGCTTGAGTCGGCTGGTGCAACAGGCGATTGGTCAATTGATGCGCCAAGCGCTCAATGACTTTAGCAGGGTCTTCACCGCGCGCCAGCCGCTCTAACGCTTGATCGCGTGAAAGATCACGCAGCGCCTCGCCATGCTGACGATAGTCGCGAATCAACTCTCCGCCGTTGCGAATGCGTCGCTCATGCTGCCAACTGCCCACCCCGTGTTCAATCAACGACTCGGCTTGATCGGCGGCGACTTGGCGATGGCGGCGATTCTCTTGAATCACCTCTTCCAGATCGTCGACGGTATAGAGGAATACATCGGCCAACTCGCCCACTTCGGGTTCGATATCACGCGGCACGGCGATATCGACCATAAATACCGGCCGATGACGACGCTTCTTGAGCGCCCGCTCCACCATCCCTTTACCGAGGATAGGCAGCGGGGCCGCGGTGGAAGAGATGACGATATCGGCATGTTCAAGGGCTTCAGGAATTTCTTGCAGGGTAATCGCCGTACCCCCCAAGGGGCCTGCCACGAGCTCCGCACGTTCGCGGGTGCGGTTGGCAACAGTAAGCTGGCGAACACCGGCTTCGTGTAAATGCCGAGCGACCAGTTCGATGGTTTCACCAGCGCCAATAAGTAACGCACGTGAACGGCTAAAATCATCAAAAATGCGGCTGGCCATACTGACCGCCGCGTAGGCCACTGAGACAGGGTTTTTGCCAATACCGGTTTCAGTACGTACCTGTTTGGCCACCGCAAAGGTGTGCTGGAAGAGGCGTTCAAGCTCACCGCCCAACCCTTTCGACTCACGCGCCTGTTGATAGGCATCTTTCAACTGGCCCAGAATCTGCGGCTCGCCCAACACCATGGAATCCAGGCCAACCGCTACGCGCATTAAATGGCGCGCCGCATCGTTGTCTAGATAGTGGTAGGCACAGCGGGTCAGCTCATCGACGCGTAAGTTATGAAAGCGCCCGAGCCAATTGAGTACCGCCTGCTCGCCAGCCGCATCCGTGACGCAGTAAAGCTCCGTGCGGTTGCAGGTCGATAGCACCGCCGCTTCACTAATTTGTGGCAGATTGCGTAATTCAGCCAACGCAGTGTCAAGCTGCGCGGGCGAAAAAGCCACCTGCTCACGCACGGCCACGCTGGCGGTACGATGATTTATTCCCAAGGCAAGAAGCGTCATGCGTTATGCGTCTTCGCTAGTGTGTCGGACTTTCGCCGACCGCCGGTCTTAAAGCGGCCGCACCGTCAATTAGGGCTTGCTCAAACAAGTCTTTGGTGTGGTTCAAGCGCTGCCTATAAAATAGGCATAAAGATTGCTGACCACTTTTTCAAGGAGGAACATTCTATCACAGCAGGCTATCATCTGGCCCACACCACTTTGCCGCAGGCAGGCAAGCCGCTATGCTGAGCATTCGGCCACTTAATCGAGAGACGCATGCGACCTCGCTTTTCATTATCGGGCCCTGTATTAATGGGCTCTACCTGTTCAGGCTTCTCATTAGTGAGCTCTATGTTACGGCATTCGATACTACTACCCGTGGCTGCCTCTGCTGCTCTGCTGCTGAGCGGCTGCCAATCTACGCCTAGCCCACAAGACGGCCCCCTCGGCACTTGGGCCGACGATCCGATGCGCAATGCGCCGCCGATCACCCGTGGCTTGGATGCCGCTGGGCTAAGCACGCTGCTCGGCGCCGAGCTTGCTGGCCAGCGTGGCGACTACCGTTACGCAAGCCAGGGCTACCTAGAAGCGGCTAATCGCTATCGCGAGCCAGCGCTTGCCGAACGTGCCACCTTCGCAGCCCGCTTTGGCAATGAAGCCTCATTAATAGAAGCTTCCGCGCTTCGCTGGCGAGAACTTGCCCCCCAGGCAGAAGCACCCAATCGCCTGTTGGCGGCTTTTTCGCTACAGCGCGGCGATTGGCTCGACAGCCTTGAACAGCGCATTGCTATTGTTGAAGCTGGCGGTCACGGCGATGTCACCGCCTTTGCAGAGATCGCGGTGGCTGAAGAGGCGCCATTGACGCTGATCGCCCAGCAACTGCGAGAGCATTTAGCCCAGCCCAACGCTGACCAGTTAGAACATCACAGCGATGTACTGCTGGGCACAGCATTGATTGAAGCCGCCCTTGGCGACACCGCCGTTGCCCAGCGGCGGCTTGATCAAGTCGCGCTGTTGGACCCTGAATCAGCGGCGTTATGGTTAGCAAGAGCACGCCTTGCGCTAGAGACAGAAGACTACTCGGCTGCTCAGCGGGCGGCACAACAGGGCTTGGAACTCGCGCCTGACGATGTGCGATTTATTTTGCTACTGGCCCAGGCAGAGATTCGCCTCAACAACATCAGTGCGGCCGAGACGCAAACTAACGCACTGCTGGAGAGTCATGGCGGTAACCAGGATCTACGTTTATCGCTGGCACAGCTGTATCTGGAAGAGGGGCACCCCGAACCCGCCCAACGCCTGCTGCAGCCGCTGATTGGCCAGCCAGAGGTGCCGAATCTAGCCTATTACCTGCTCGGGGCGATTATCCAGGCCCAAGGCGATACCGACAACGCGCTACTTTATTACCGCCAAGTCAACGAGGGGGATGAATTTGTGCCCGCTCGCGCGGCTGCGGCGAAAATGTTGATTGAAGAAGGCCGCCTGCTTGATGCCCGTGCTTTTCTGCGCATCGAACGGATGCGTTTTGACAGCTACTTTACCGAGTTGGTGATGCTCGAAGTTCAGTTGTTGGACGAAACCAATCAGACCGAAGAGGCCAATGCGCTATTAGACCGTGAAATCACCCGCACACCGGATGATGCTTCACTACTTTATATGCGCGCTATGCGCCGCTGGGAAGCTGGCGACATTGCGGGAATGGAGGCTGATTTACGTCAAGTGCTGCGCACCGACCCTGACAATGCCGAAGCGCTCAATGCGCTGGGTTACACGCTGGCCGATCTCAACCTGCCTGGGCGCCTACAAGAGGCGTTTGAACTGATTGAGCGCGCCTACGAAGCCGACCCAGACAACCCCGCCGTACTCGATAGCATGGGCTGGGTCTATTTCCGCCTTGGGCAGCCAGAAGAAGCGCTTCCCTGGCTTGAAAGCGCCTATACACAGATACCCGATCAAGAAGTCGCTGCCCATTTAGCCGAGGTCTTGCAGGCACTAGGCCGTGAAGAAGAGGCGCGCCGTCTGATCGAGCAGATTATGCAGCGAACCAACCTGCATCCGCAGATTGACGATTTGCTTAAGCGCTATCCTGAACTAACACCCCAAGCGACACCCTAACGCTACACCAACCGATTAAGCGCACCGATCATGCTACTCTTGCGCCGTCATCACCTAACATGGAGCCTGTTTATGCCGACACTGACGTCCCTTCCTTTACGCTCACCCGTTGCACTTCCTTCCCCGCGGCTATGGATTGTGGGTCTTACTCTCTTACTCCTTGCTGGGTGCGCTTCGCAAGGCCCGGTAGATGAAAGTGGCCGACAAGCAGGCCAGTGGGAGCGGCAGCAGGCTGAGGTAGAGGCATTTGACACCTGGACTCTAGTGGGCAAAGCGGGCTTGCGTACCTCGCAAGAGAACGTCAGCGCTAACCTGGACTGGAATCAGACCCCTTACTATTTCCGCATGCTGATCAGCGGACCGTTTGGTGGCGGGCGCAATGTGCTTGAGGGTCGTGAAGGTCGCTTCTCGCTCTCCAATAGTGACGGACGCTTTGAAGCAGAAACGCCGGAAGCCTTAATGGAAGAGCAGCTTGGCTGGTCCCTACCTGTTAGCGCCATGCCTGACTGGGTACGCGGCCTACCCGGCGAAAATGACAACTATCAGATGGAAACCGATGAACTCGGCTTCCCCAGCCACTTGACACAAAACGGTTGGGAAATTGACTACCGCGACTGGGAACAGTTTGAAGGCATGTGGCTGCCGCGCCGGTTAATCATGAACTACGACGATGTACGTATCACGCTGGTCGTTAATCAGTGGCAAGCCAGCGACGAGTAAACCGTTTAAATGAATGCGAAACTTACCTTACCCGCCCCGGCCAAGCTTAACCGCATGCTGCATATCGTGGGCCGTCGTGAAGACGGCTACCACACACTGCAAACGCTTTTTCAGTTTATCGACCTTAATGATCACCTTATGCTGGCTGCCCGCGATGATGGAGAGATCCATCTACCCCATGAGGTCAGCGGCGTAAACCACGATGACAATCTGATTGTGCGTGCCGCCCGTTTATTGCAGCGCCACAGCGGCACTCGACTAGGGGCGACCCTTTCCATACAAAAACAGTTGCCCATGGGCGGCGGCTTAGGTGGCGGCAGTTCCAACGCGGCCACCACGCTAGTGGGGCTCAATCACCTCTGGCAGCTTCATCTGTCGTTAGACGAATTAGCACGCTTAGGGCTGCAGCTGGGGGCCGACGTGCCAGTCTTTGTGCACGGCCATAGTGCCTGGGCTGAGGGGGTGGGCGAGCAGCTTACCGCGGTGACACTGGATACCCCTTGGTTCGCCATTATTCATCCCGGCATAAGTGTGTCTACACTTGACGTCTTCCAAGACCCCCAATTGACACGTGACAGCCGCCCCATTACTATGGCGCGCGCACTGCAGGGGGGAGCGCCGGAGTGGCGCAACGACTGTGAAGCCGTCGTAAAGGAACGCTATCCGCCAATTGCGGAAGCCCTTGATTGGCTCGCACAGTACGCACCTAGTCGGTTGACCGGCACGGGCGCTTGTTTGTTTGCTGCTTTTGAGACGCAGCAAGCAGCACAGGCAATCGCGCAATTAGCGGGTCAACGTTGGCCGACATGGGTAGCACGCGGACTCAACACCTCTCCCCTACATGATGCTCTGGGCTATTTATAGTAGTCCAGCTCTGGGCAGTTAAAAGCGCCCGGTCAGCGCGTTAGGTTATTGCTGGGGTATCGCCAAGTGGTAAGGCACCGGTTTTTGGTATCGGCATTCCCAGGTTCGAATCCTGGTACCCCAGCCAACCCAACAATGGCCTGCGTTTTTCCCCTGATCCCCAACACTGCAAAGGTGGCTGCGCGTGTCAAAATTGATGGTTTTCGCCGGGAATGCTAATCCCGCACTCGCTCAAAAAATTGCCGAGAGCTTAGACAGCCGTATGGGTAATGCTACGGTGGGTCAATTCAGCGACGGCGAAATCGCAGTCGAGATCAATGAGAACGTGCGCGGTAAGGATGTTTTCATCCTGCAATCCACCTGTGCACCGACCAACGACAATCTGATGGAGTTGATCCTGATGGTCGACGCACTGCGTCGCGCCTCGGCAACTCGTATCACCGCCGTTTTGCCCTACTTTGGCTATGCACGCCAGGATCGCCGTGTGCGTTCGGCACGTGTACCTATTTCCGCCAAAGTGGTTGCCGACATGATGGTCAAAGCAGGCGTTGACCGGGTAATGACCATGGATCTACACGCTGATCAGATCCAGGGCTTCTTTGATGTTCCGGTCGACAACGTCTACGGCTCGCCCATCCTGCTAGATGACATCGAGCGCCAGAATTACAGTGACCTTGTTGTGGTCTCGCCTGACGTTGGCGGCGTTGTTCGTGCCCGGGCCATCGCCAAACAGTTAAATGCCGATCTCGCCATTATCGACAAGCGTCGCCCCCAGGCTAATCAAGCCCAGGTGATGCACATTATTGGTGAGATTGAAGGCCGCACCTGCGTCGTGGTCGACGATATGATCGACACCGCAGGCACGCTATGTAAAGCCGGTGAGGCGCTCAAAGATCACGGCGCCAAGCGCGTAGTGGCTTATGCAACGCACCCGATTCTGTCCGGCCCAGCGGTCGATAATATTACCAACTCCGTCCTGGATGAAGTGGTGGTGACCGACACCATCCCGCTATCTGACGTTGCCCGTCGTAGCGGAAAAATTCGCCAGTTGAGCGTTGCCGGCCTTATCGCGGAAGCGATTCGTCGGGTCAGCAACGAAGAATCTGTCAGCGCGATGTTCCACTAAACGCCTGACGATATAGCCCCCTTTTGGGGCCACGGAAACGCCAGCGTCTGGTCGCGGTCGGTGGCGTCTTCCTTACTTAAACTAAGAGGCAATTCCATGTCTGATTTTATCCTGAAAGCCAGCGTTCGTAACGACCTGGGGAAAGGTGCGAGCCGCCGCCTGCGTCGTGCGAACCAGCAAGTACCTGCCGTTGTATACGGTGGTGAAAAAGGCGCGCAGTCTATCTCTGTAGAAAAAACTGCTTTCTACAAAGCGATTGAAGACGAGTCCTTCTTCTCCTCGGTCATCAAATTGATGATCGAAGGCAAAGAAGAGCAAGTGGTTGTTCGTGACCTGCAGCGTCACCCGTTCAAGCCGTTGCTAACGCACGCCGACTTTCTGCGCGTTGATGCTACCCACGAAATCACCATGAACGTGCCGCTGCATGTGACGGGCGAAGAAGCGTGTGTAGGCATTAAAGACCAAGGCGGTGAACTGCACGTACTGGCCAACGAAATTGCGATCAGCTGCTTGCCGAAAGATCTGCCTGACTTCATTGAAGTCGATATCGCTGCTGTTGAGCTTGGCACTACGCTGCACCTGTCTGACCTTACCCTGCCGGCCGGCGTCACTTCTGTTGACCTGTCCCACGGTGAAGAGCACGACAATGCAGTACTGAGCGTCACCAAAGTAAAAGTACGTACTGAAGAAGATGAAGACGGTGAAGGCGAAGGTGAAGAAGATTCCGGCGCCGAGTAAGCAGTCCCGTTAAGCATTTCCGAGGGCCATGCCTGCATGGCTCTCGTAATGCTGACATGATGTTAGAATCAAGCGCCTCGGCGCTTGATTTTTTTTAGGGCTGGCGCTGGCGCGGTGTCAAAAATTTCTCCTAGAAATGGGTATGAGGTGGGAATATGAGCCAGGTAAAGGCCATTATTGGATTAGGTAACCCCGGCGCGGAGTATGACGCCACTCGCCATAACGCCGGCTTCTGGTTGGTCGATGCAATTGCGCGCAGCGCGCATGCAGAGTTGCGCCCGGAAAAGAAGTTTTTTGGCCACTATGCCAAAGTCCGCCTAGGCGACCATGAGCTGCACCTACTCAACCCCGCCACCTTTATGAATCGCAGTGGTGCCGCAGTAGCGGCCTTAAGCCAATTTTTCAAACTGACGCCCGACAATTTGTTGGTCGCCCACGATGAACTTGACCTTCCGCCAGGGCAGGCACGCTACAAAACTGGCGGTGGGCACGGCGGCCATAATGGCCTACGCGATATCATTAGCGCGCTAGGCGATCAAAAACAGTTTCACCGGCTACGTATCGGGATTGGCCACCCTGGCGAGGCACGCCAGGTCACTAACTATGTACTGGGGCGGCCCGGCAAGGCCGAACAAGAAGCGATCACTCGCGCCATTGATGAGTGCATCACCACGTTGCCATTAGCGCTAGCGGGAGACTGGGCCAAAGCGATGAACCAGTTACACAGCCTTAAGTCAGAATAAACGCTGTCGAAAGCTGGCTAGTGACGCCGGTAGCTGACGGCTAGCGCATCTCGTAGAATGGCGATTATATTTACGCCCTACCACCTTATTTTCAGGAACATTTTATGGGTTTCAATTGCGGCATCGTCGGCCTGCCTAACGTCGGCAAGTCCACGCTATTTAATGCACTGACGAAGTCAGGCATCGATGCAGAAAACTTCCCTTTCTGCACCATTGAGCCAAACGTCGGTATCGTTCCGATGCCGGACCCGCGCCTTGATAAGCTCGCCGAGATCGTCAAGCCGCAAAAAGTACTGCCGACCACCATGGAGTTCGTTGATATTGCGGGCTTGGTCGCTGGCGCTTCCAAAGGCGAAGGCTTGGGCAACAAATTCCTGGCCAACATCCGTGAAACCCAGGCAATTGCCCACGTGGTGCGCTGCTTCGATAACGACAATGTTATCCATGTAGCCAATCAGGTCGATCCTCGCGCCGATATCGAAACGATCAATTTAGAGTTGGCGCTTGCGGATCTTGATACCGTCGAAAAAGCCAGCCAGCGCCTGGTACGTTCGGTAAAAGGCGGCGATAAAGACGCCATTGCCACCAAGGCGATTCTTGACCGTATTCAGCCCCATGTTGCAGAGGGCTTGCCGCTGCGCAGCTTTGGTTTGAGCGAAGAAGAGCAGCGTCAGGTTAAGAGCTTCGGCTTTTTAACCCTGAAGCCCACCATGTACATCGCCAACGTCAATGAAGACGGTTTCGAGAACAATCCCTACCTGGATATTGTTAATGAAATTGCCGCCGAGGAAGGCGCGCTGGTAGTCCCCGTGTGCAATCAGCTGGAAGCTGAAATCGCCGAGCTGGACGATGAAGAACGCTCCATGTTCCTGAGTGAGATGGGCATGGATGAGCCGGGCCTTGACCGAGTCATTCGCGCAGGGTACTCACTGCTGGGTCTACAAACCTACTTCACTGCCGGTGTTAAAGAAGTTCGCGCCTGGACAGTGAAAGAAGGCGCAACAGCCCCAGAAGCAGCAGGTGTCATTCACACCGACTTCCAGAAAGGCTTTATTCGTGCCGAAGTCGTCGCTTATGACGATTTTGTTTCGCTGGGTGGCGAGCAAGGCGCTAAAGATGCTGGCAAGTGGCGCCTGGAAGGGAAAGAGTACATTGTTAAAGATGGCGACGTAGTGCACTTCCGTTTTAATGTATAAAACGGCGACGCCCACATTCTCAGCAATAAAACATTGACTAAAATCAGTGTTATCAGTATCATTCGCCCCCGTTGAAAGGCTACGTAGCTCAGCTGGTTAGAGCACATCACTCATAATGATGGGGTCCCCTGTTCAAATCAGGGCGTAGCCACCAAAGCTTATTGAAAAGCCCGCTGATTCTGTCAGCGGGCTTTTTTTTGCTTTAACTCGGCTGTGGCTGTGGGCGCAATACGATCAACTCAACGTGGTGCGGTTTAAAAATTGCGTCAGCGCGCGAGTGAGGTACTCCACATCTTTAGTACCCGCGGTTTCTCGAATGGAGTGCATCGCCCACTGAGGAATACCAACATCAATGGTGGGTACGCCTAACTCGGTAGCGGTAATCGGTCCAATCGTGCTGCCGCAACCCATATCTGCCCGGGTCACAAACGACTGCACCGGGACATCCGCCTCACGACACACATCACGAAACAGCGCGCCGGTAACACTATTAGTGGCATAGCGCTGGCTCGCATTCACTTTGATCACCGGGCCGCCGTTAATCGCCGGACCGTGGCGCTCATCGTGCTTGTCGAGAAAATTGGGATGCAGCGCATGGGCGTTATCACAAGAGATCATCAGCGACGACTGAATCAGCTGAATCAGTGACTCATCACTGCCCTTTTCACTACCCTTGCCTTCCAGCTGACCATTAATGCGCTTTAGCACATCCGTCAGGAAAGGACCTTGAGCACCACAGGCGCTGGCACTACCCACTTCCTCATGATCGTTGGCCACCAGCAGGGCCCCTTGACTACCGTCGCAATCCAGAAGCGCTTCTAAACCAATGAAGCAGGAAAGCAGGTTATCCAACCGGGCGCTGGCCACCAGCTCTTGCTTAACGCCAACCAGTGACGGCGACTGAACATCGTAAAAGCCTAATTCAAAATCAACCACTTCCACCGCCCGCAGGCCGTGCTGCTCTTCTAACCACTGGGCCAGCAACTCGGCTAGCGTCGCTGTCTCGCTTTGCATTAACACTGGCGCCATTTGCGTCTGCGGATTCAGCGGGCGGCCACTGTTCACGTCACGATCAAGGTGAATCGCCAGGCTCGGCACCATGGCAATCGCCCGGTCAACATTGAGCAATACGCTTTCCAGGCGACCATCGGCATGGCGCACATGCACCCGCCCTGCCAACCCCAGGTCACGGTCAAACCATGGTGCCAACAAAACACCGCCGTATACTTGCACGCCTAATTGCAGCCAACCCGCTGAGCACTGAGTGGCATTAGGCTTTAGATGCAGCCCCGGACTATCGGTATGCGCACCTATCATACGCAGTGCCGTTAATTCAGACTCAGGCAGTTGAAACGCAATAATAGCCGAGTCATTCCGGGTAACATAGTAGCGCTTGCCCGGCGTGAGCTGCCAATTAGCCCTCTCTTCCAGCCGCTGAAAGCCGGCTTGCTCCAATCGTGCAGCCATATTGCCCGCCGCATGCCACGGAGTTGGTGATTGGCGCAGAAAATCGCACAACCGCGTTAAACGATCAGCGTTGAAAGTCTCCGACATGGAAATCCTCATAACAGTAATGATTGAGTCTCAGAACGCAGGTGACCTGCTACAATACTCCCTCGACCTACGCAACTCATGAGTCATATGCGGGTCTAGGGAAGAATGAGTGTACACAAATCCGGGAGAGCTTGACTGATGAGCTTGTTTGCAACGCTTTCGCGTTCGGTCGCCCTGGCTGTCATGCTGGTCATCACCAGCCCAGCCGCCTTAGCGCAACTTGAACCGACCGATGAACAACGCCAGGCGGCGGTGGAAATTGCGGACTCACTCCGCTACGGCCACTATGCTGATATTACTTTTGACGAAGCGTGGTCGCAGGATGCCTTCCAACGCTACTTGGATATTCTTGACGGTCAGCGCGCTTACCTACTGCGCAGTGATATCGAAGCCTACCGCCATTTAGAAACCAGCATGGCAGACGCCATTTTTAGTGGCGACCTAGATGACGCTTTCAATTTGTATAACGCATTTAGTGAACGTCAACGCACCCGCGTTGAGTCGCTACTTACTCAGCTCGATAAAGGCCTTGATGATAACTTTGAAAGCAATGAACGCTTAGAGATTGATCGTGAAGACACCCCCTGGGCCTCCCGGCAAAGTGAACTCGACGAGCTGTGGCGCAAACGGCTCAAAAATGACGCTTTAACCCTTGCCTTAACCGACCAGGACAGCGAACAGATTGAAACCAATCTGCGTCAGCGCTATGAAGGCCAACTGACGCGTCTGGAGCAAACCGAGCCTGAAGACGTGTTTGGCGTACTAATGGCAGCGGTCACTGGCAGCATCGACCCGCACACCGGCTACCTCTCCCCCCGCCAGGGCGAGTCGTTTGATATTCAGATGAGCCTTTCTCTTGAAGGGATCGGCGCTTTGCTTCAATCGGACGGCGAGTACGTTAAAGTCGCAAGCCTAGTACCCGGTGGCCCGGCAGAACGCGCAGGCGTCTTGGAACCAGCAGACCGCATCATCGCTGTTGGCCAGGAAGAAGGCGAGATGGTTAATGTCGTCGGTATGCGTCTGGATAACGTCGTTGACTTAATTCGTGGTCCTAAAGGCTCCATCGTTCGTTTAGATGTGGTACCTGCCCAAGCAGTCGATATGACTCGCTCGCAGATCGTTGAAATTACCCGCGATACCGTCAGCCTTGAAGATCAAGCTGCCAGCAGTGAAATCATTGAAGTCGAGCGCAACGGCGAGCCGCACCGCCTTGGGGTCATTAACGTGCCCACGTTCTACGTTGATTTTGACGCTTGGCAAGCCGGTGAAGAGGAGTATCGCAGTACCACACGCGATGTTGCCAAAGAAGTCGAACGCCTCAAAGAAGAGGGCGTAGAAGGTATCGTGCTTGATCTGCGCAACAATGGCGGTGGCGCCCTGCAAGAAGCCAATTCATTGATCGGCTTGTTTATTGATCGCGGCCCCACCGTACAGGTACGCGACGCCCAGGGCCGCATCCAGCTCTACGGCGATAGCGAAGCAGGCACGCTCTATGACGGCCCGTTAGGCGTCTTAGTGAACCGCCTCTCTGCCTCTGCATCGGAAATTTTCGCTGGCGCTATTCAGGATTACGGTCGAGGCCTAGTGCTCGGCACGCCTACGTTCGGCAAAGGCACCGTGCAAACGCTTAATGACCTGAGCCATGGCCAGATCAAGCTAACTCGCGCCAAGTTCTACCGTATTTCTGGCGATAGCACCCAGAACCGCGGCGTAGAGCCGGATATCGACTTCCCCAGCCTGATCGACCCCGAGCGTATTGGTGAAAGCAGCCTGGATAACGCACTAGCCTGGGATACCGTTCAGAACGTTCAATATCGCCGCTATGGCGAACCTGAAAACATGCTGGAGCAACTCATTACCCAACATGATGCACGTGCGCAGGATAATGCCAATTTCCGCTATCTTGAACGCCAGTCCACACTTGCTCGTCAGCTACGCGAACAGCACACCAGCGTGAGCTTAAACCGCGAACAGCGCGAGCGTGAAATGGAAGCCCAGGAAGCCGAACAGCTCTCACTGGAAAACCAACGCCGCCGTGCGCTGGGCCTGGAAGAGCTGGATGAGTGGATGGACGCTCGGACAGACGCCACGGCAGGAATAGGCGGCGAAGAGAGTGATGATGCTGCTGCCTCACAAGAGAGCGAAAGCGAAGAGGATGAAGCACTGGCCGTCGATCGCGCCTACGTGCTGGAATCAGCAGAGATACTTCTCGATTACGTCCATTTGCAGGATTCTCAGCGGTTAGCGGCTAAGCGTTAACACGCACGGTTAAAGCACACTGAGAAAAAACGCCGACTCCTTTGTAAGGGTCGGCGTTTTCATTGCGCTATTTTTTAATCTATTTTTTAATCGCCTGCCTGTTTTATCACCCAGCCTGCCTCTGCATCGCGTTAACACAGCGCCGCTCGGCGGGCAGGCCGATCACCCATTCGCGTTAAGCGCTGCGTGAGCGCCGCTAATTGCACAGCGCTGCCTTGGGTGCCCGCCTGAACAATATCATGGGCCCAGGCAGGTAATTGAGAGGCAAGGCGGTAATAGACCCACTGCCCCTCACGCTGATCGCTAAGCAACCCACATTGACGTAACTGAGCCAAGTGCCGTGATACTTTGGGCTGTGACTCCTGCAGCGCATGGGTCATTTCACACACGCACAGCTCCTGCTCTTGAGCAATTAGCAGCACCAGCATCAAACGCGTTTCATCGCTTAAACACTTAAATACTTGCAGCGCCTGGGGCGCAGTAACGTTGCCCACCATAAATTTCCTAAACCAATGGATTATCAACGTAGTTTACGTCACTAAATCGGTTGACGGTAAGCACCGATACTTCTAATGGCGAACCAGCTCACAACGTCAGAAACGAAAAAACTGCCTAGGCATTAGCTGGCAGTGGATATAGCAAAGGAGAAAAGGAAACACTAGAAATGAACGCTTTCAGTCAACGCAGAGAAAACTGGGCGCAAATGAAAAGGGGGAATTAATTGGCTCCTCGAGCAGGACTCGAACCTGCGACCCAATGATTAACAGTCATTTGCTCTACCAACTGAGCTATCGAGGAATCATGCACTACCCAGAACGGTACGCCGTAAAAAGGCAGTTAAAGAGATACTAACGGTATTACAACTTGGCTCCTCGAGCAGGACTCGAACCTGCGACCCAATGATTAACAGTCATTTGCTCTACCAACTGAGCTATCGAGGAACATCATAAGTTGTCGTGTTTTAAGCAAAGCCCTTCGCCTTAAAGCGGTAGCGAAGATTGGCTCCTCGAGCAGGACTCGAACCTGCGACCCAATGATTAACAGTCATTTGCTCTACCAACTGAGCTATCGAGGAACTGCTCAAACACGGTGCGTAGTATACCCATTGAAATGTGATGGTCAAGTATCGATTATGGCCGAATGCTAGCCCCAGGTTTCTTGTGCCCGTATAATGGGGATATCCAAAAGTGGCATGGCCCACTATCCGACACTCCATTCATCCTCGTCCCTTGACGACTCATAGATGACAGGTACCGATGGCGAAGAAGCTCTTCATCAAAACGCACGGCTGCCAAATGAACGAGTACGACTCCTCCCGCATGGCGGACCTACTCGGCGAATCTCACCAGCTCGAACTCACTGATAATGAGCGTGAAGCCGATGTCATTCTGTTAAACACCTGCTCGATTCGCGAAAAAGCGCAGGAGAAAGTTTTTCATCAGCTGGGCCGCTGGAAAAAACTTAAAGATGCCAACCCCAATTTGGTGATTGGCGTGGGTGGCTGCGTGGCCAGCCAAGAAGGCGAAGCCATTCGCAAGCGCGCACCGCATGTGGACATGGTATTTGGGCCGCAAACCCTGCACCGCGTCCCCTCAATGCTGGATGCCCGCAGTAATAACCAAATTGCCGCCGTGGATGTCACCTTTCCTGAGATCGAAAAGTTCGACCATCTGCCCAAGCCTTCCTCCGATGGCGCCACCGCATTCGTATCGATCATGGAAGGCTGCTCCAAGTACTGCACCTTCTGCGTGGTGCCTTACACCCGTGGTGAAGAAGTTTCACGTCCCTTTGAAGCGGTTATGGATGAAGTCATCCACCTTTCCGATCAGGGCGTGCGTGAGATAAATCTGCTGGGCCAGAACGTGAATGCCTATCGCGGTGAGAATCAGCTTGGCGACGAGATCGACCTGGCCGAGCTGATTGCCTGTGTGGCGGCAGTAGACGGGATCGATCGCGTCCGCTTCACCACCTCGCACCCGGTTGAGTTTACCGACAGCCTCGTGGACGCCTTCGCGGATATCCCCGAGCTGGTGAGCCACCTACACCTGCCGGTACAGTCGGGTTCAGACCGCATTCTTAACGCCATGAAGCGTGGCCATACGGCGGCGGAGTACATTGAAAAGATGGAGCGTATCCGCGCCAACCGCCCGGATATCAGCTTCTCTTCAGATTTCATCATCGGCTTCCCCGGCGAAACGGAAGAAGATTTTGAAGCGACGATGAACCTGATTCACCAGATTGGCTTCGACCACTCGTTCAGCTTCGTTTACTCCGCACGCCCCGGCACACCTGCTTCTGGCCTGCCGGACGAAACACCAGAAAGCGTGAAAAAGCAGCGCCTGGCAATTCTGCAGGAGCGGATCATTCAGCAAACTGCGCAAATTAGTCGCCGCATGGTGGGTAGTACGCAGCGTGTACTGGTTAACGGCTTTTCGCCCCGTGACCCCGGCCAACTCTCAGGGCGTACCGAGAACAACCGCGTGGTGAACTTCCGTGCCGCCAACCCTACCGAGCTAATCGGCTACTTTGTCGATGTGGAGATCACCGAGGCCTTCCCCAATTCGCTACGCGGCGAATTGGCCTCACCCGAGCGCTATTAAACGTTCACTTAGCACCGCCATTAACACAGGTCATTGCCCCGTTTCAGGCGGGGCAGTAAGCTGAACGATACACACACTAACGAGGGGTTCCCCACTCTTGAGCCAGCCAACACCTCAGGCCAATCGCATCATCACCTTAAGCCTTGAACCCAATGATCCGCAGCGCCTTGCTAGCCTTTGCGGCCAGCAGGACGAGCATTTGAAGCTGATTGAAAGCCGTCTGGACGTGACGCTGCGCAACCGAGGCAATGTGTTCCAACTGGCGGGCCCCACCAATCGCATTAAAGCAGCGGCAAACGTACTGGAACATCTCTACCGCGAAACGGCATCCAGCGAACTTGAAGCCGATACCGTCCACCTGTTCCTACAGGAATCTGGGCTTGAAGCGATAGAAGATGAAGAAGATGGTAGCGGTAGCAGCGACGAAGTGATCATGCGCACGCCGCGCACCATGATCAAACCGCGTGGCCTTAATCAGCAGCGCTATGTGTCCAGCATCCGCGAACACGATATCAATTTTGGTGTTGGCCCTGCGGGCACAGGCAAAACTTATCTAGCGGTCGCTGCGGCGGTTGAAGCGCTCAATCAACAGGAAGTACGCCGCATTCTGCTTGTGCGCCCTGCCGTCGAAGCGGGTGAGAAACTTGGCTTTCTACCTGGCGACCTGGCCCAAAAAATCGACCCCTACTTGCGTCCTCTTTATGACGCTCTGTACGAGATGATCGGTTTTGAACAGGTGGCCAAACTGATTGAACGTCAGGTAATTGAGATCGCCCCGCTGGCCTACATGCGTGGCCGCACGCTTAATAATTCCTATATCATTCTGGATGAGAGCCAGAACACGACGCCAGAACAGATGAAAATGTTCCTGACCCGGATTGGTTTTGGTTCTACCGCCGTCATTACCGGCGATGTGACCCAGGTCGATTTACCCAAGGGGCAGCGTTCAGGACTGATTCAGGTGCTCGACGTATTGAAAGACACCCCAGGCATTGGTGTTACCCACTTTGCCGCCAAGGATGTGGTTCGTCACCCCTTGGTTCAGCGTATTATCGAAGCCTACGACATGTTCGAGTCTCAGCAAGAAGTGGAAGAGCGTGCCCGCCGTGAAGTGCGCCAGCAAGAACGTGATGCCCGCATGCAAACGCGAGAAGGCTCATGGGATAGCTCGCGATGAACGAGCCTACGATTGATGAGCTGATAATTGATCGTCAGGCAGCGATCAACGAACCCCTGCTACCCTCTCTGACACAGCTCACCCACTGGGTGGGCTGTGTTTTTGCGCACCACCCCGATGACCAGCGTCGGGAAGTGACTATCCGCTTCGTGGATGAGAGAGAAAGTCAGACGCTTAACCGCGACTACCGGGGCAAAGACAAAACCACTAACGTGCTGTCATTTCCCTTTGAGAGCCCGCCCGGGGTTGAATTACCGCTACTGGGTGATCTCGTGATTTGTCACGCCGTAGTGGCTCAGGAAGCTCGCGAGCAGCGTAAACCGCTTGAGCATCACTATGCTCATATGGTCGTGCATGGCATCTTGCATTTAATGGGCTACGATCATATTAACGATGAGGAAGCTGAGGAGATGGAGCAGTTCGAACGCGAGCTATTGGCAGAGCTGAATATTCCCGATCCCTACTCCGATAGCTTCCAAGCGCCTGATGGTGATGAAGCCTAAAAGCGTACGTCTTGATTATTCGATGGTGGTTGCGTTAATTCACGTAACAATGAATCTGGTACTATCCCCCGCTTCAGTGATAAAACGGCTACCTGACGATGTAGCTAACATCTAGCAACTGACTGCCAGCAAACGAGAGAATTGACGCATGAGCGAAGACCGATCGAGCAACCCTAGTCAAAAATCCTGGCTCGAGAAACTCTTTGGCGCCCTTTCCGGAGACAATGACGAACCCAGCTCACGCGATGAGCTGATGACGTTTTTACGCCACACCGCAGGGAAACTAAAGCTGGACCAAGACGCCATCATGATTATCGAAGGCGCGCTTGAAATCAGCGACCAGCAGGTACGCGAAGTGCTGATACCGCGTTCCCAAGTCTCAGCCATCGCGCTGGATCAAACCAACGACGGCTACCTACCCCTCATTCAGGAAACCGGCCACTCCCGCTACCCGGTGATTGGCGAAAATCTGGATGATGTAAAAGGCATTCTACTGGTAAAAGACCTCTTACCACTGCTATCCCAAACGCAGGCCCAGCGAGATGCTTTTAAGCTTGATGATATCTTGCGCCCGGCAATGTTTATTCCTGAATCCAAACGCCTTAACAGCCTGCTCAAAGAGTTTCGTGATACCCATAATCACATGGCCATCGTCGTTGACGAGTATGGCGGCACCGCAGGCATTATCACCATCGAAGATATTCTTGAGCAGATCGTCGGCGACATCGAAGATGAGCACGATACCGATGAAGAAGACGATATCCGCGAGATTGAAAACGGCCGCTATGCCATTCGTGCGTTAACCCCCATCGAAGACTTTAACGAACGTTTTGACACTGAGTTCTCTGACGATGAGTTCGATACCGTTGGCGGCCTGGTAATGCAACAGTTCGGCCATCTGCCTCGGCGCGGAGAACATACCATTCTTGGTGGCTGGCGATTTGTGATCCTCAATGCTGACACCCGTCGTATTCGTCTACTCGAAGCCTACCGTGATACGCGCCGTGATGACGAAGAAGATGATGATCAGGAAAACAAGCCTGCCTAGTCGCTGATCGTCACTCTACTCTCTATCCGCTTTCTCGCACTTTACCGTAGATAGGTTATCGCTATGGGTTTACCCCCCGCGTTTTTGTTACAGCTGCTTGCCGCCCTGGTTGCTGGTGGATTCACCACCCTAACGGCCTCACCGTTTGAACTGTGGTGGCTTGGCCCGGTGGCGATTGGTTTACTTTTCACGGGCCTGCACACGTTAACCCCCGCCCAGGCGGCCCTAAAGGGGTGGCTATATGGCGTGGCGCTCTTCGCCAGCGGCACTTCGTGGGTGTATGTCTCTATTCACGACTATGGCTATACCGGTGTACCCCTGGCCGTTTTCCTAACCGCGCTGTTCGTGACGATTTTGGCGCTGTTTTTTGCCGGGACCTTCTGGCTCTATCGCCGTTTCACCTCCGCCCGGCTAGCATTTATCAGCTTTGCCGGTGCCTGGGTGTTGGGCGAGGTGCTACGTACCTACCTGTTTACCGGCTTTCCCTGGCTGCTGCTGGGCTCTGGCTATGTCGATTCGCCACTAGCCGCCTGGGCACCCGTTGGTGGCGTCTATCTGCTTTCTCTATTAGTAGCACTTAGCGGTGCGCTTGGTGCTGAACTACTGCTGCGCCGTCAATGGTGGGCACTCGCACCACTGGCAGCTATTTGGCTAGTCCCGTTGGCATTGCCTCAGCAGTGGACCACACCAGTAGATGAGCCCACCCGTGTCGCCCTGTTACAAGGTAATCTGCCGCAGCTATTGAAGTGGACCCCTGAAGGGCAACGGGAAGCCGCTAACACCTACAGCGAACTAACTCGCGAAGTTGCCGACGACGTTGACCTGATTATCTGGCCTGAAACCGCTCTGCCGATGATGGAAACCCAGGCCCGCCCAGTGCTGGAACGAGTACAATCTAACCTACCGCCCGATGTCGCCCTGCTCACCGGCATCGTTCAGCGCGACAATCAAGAGCGCTATTTCAATAGCGTTATTGGCGTAGGCAATGTAGAGGGCAGCTACCAGAAAGAGCACTTAGTGCCTTTTGGCGAGTACTTGCCGCTGGAGAGCGTACTCCGCGGGGCGATTGATTTCTTTGACCTTCCCATGTCGACCTTTACCAAAGGCGAGCACGAGCAAATACCCATGCAGGCCGCGGGGATAAATATCGGCAACGCGATCTGCTATGAAATTATCTACCCGCAGTTAGTTGCCCGCCGCGCGCAAGACAGCGGTGTCATCATGACGGTCTCCAACGACACTTGGTTTGGCGCCTCAATTGGCCCTCATCAGCATTTGCAGATGGCCCGACTGCGAGCGCTAGAGAATGGTCGCTATGTGGTCCGCGCCACCAGCAACGGCATTACGGCGATTATCGACCCCAAAGGGCATATCGTTGAGCGCGCACCGCAGTTCGAAACGACTCTGATAACCGGCGAATTCTACGCCATGGAAGGTTTGACACCGTTTACCCGCACAGGCAGTTGGCCCGCTTGGCTGCTAGCAGGCTTGTTGCTTTTACCCGGCGTTGCTGCGCGAGGCGGCCAACGTGACGCAAAAAGCTGATACAGAAAAACTGATACATAGTACTCGCCCGTAGCAAAATGGCCCGCGTCCTTTGTAGGACGCGGGCCATTTCGTTGGTTCAAGCTAGCGCTAAGGGCAAGTGAATGCCAATAGATTAGGCAGCGCTGTTTTTCAACGTCGCCATATCAATCACAAAGCGATAGCGTACATCGCCTTTTTCCATGCGCTCAAAGCCTTCGTTGATGTTGTTGATATCCAACATCTCGATATCACAGGTAATGCCTTGGTCAGCGCAAAGCTTGAGCAGCTCTTCGGTCTCTGCAATGCCACCAATCAGCGAACCGGCAACCACACGACGTTTGAAGACCAAGTTAAAGGCTTCAATGGCTGGCTCAATAGGTTCAAGCAAACCGACAATAATGTGCGTACCGTCGTACTTCAGCGACTTCAGGTAAGGGTTAAGGTCATGCTGTACGGGTACGGTGTCGAGCATAAAGTCGAAGGTTTCAGCCACGGCATCCATCTGCGCCTGGTCGCTGGAAACCACCACGTGGTCAGCACCGTTGCGCTTAGCTTCTTCAACCTTGGCATCTGAGCGGGTGAATACGGTGACTTCCGCACCCAACGCCTTAGCCAGTTTAACGCCCATATGGCCTAAGCCACCCATACCAATCACACCAACTTTATGGCCTTTACCGACGCCATGATGCTTGAGCGGTGAATAGGTCGTCACACCGGCACAAAGAATCGGCGCTGCTGAGGCTAGATCGATACCATCAGGCATCTGCAGTACAAAGTGCTCACTCACTACGATGGAGTCGGAGTAGCCACCCTGGGTCATGGTGCCGTCTTGGCGGTCTTCGCTACCATAGGTCATGGTGAAGCCTTCCAGGCAGTACTGCTCTACGCCGTCTTTGCAGGCAGCACAGGTACGGCATGAGTCGACCATACAACCGACACCCACCAGGTCACCGGCTTTAAAGCGCGATACTTTATCGCCGACAGAGGTCACGCGTCCGACAATTTCATGGCCGGGCGCGACGGGGTACTGACTCATGCCCCAATCGTTACGTGCAAAGTGCAGGTCACTGTGGCAAACGCCGCAGTAAAGAATTTCGATGGCAACGTCATCGGGGCGCGGCTGGCGACGATCAAACGAAAACGGTGCTAAGGGCTTATCGTTAGCAAATGCCGCATAGGATAATGCTTGGCTCATCGGTAGAACTCCTCATCATCAAAAGACTGCCTTATACATCAGCAGACATATCCCTCGCGTGCGAGGCATGCCAATAGTATTGGCCTATTCAGTAATGATAGCGATGAACGAAGCTACGCCATTTTTGCCAATTACTCCGACGGCACGTAATAAAATAACAAAAAATAGCCAAAAATCGATATGATTGTACAAAAGCCACCAGAAACCAGAGAGAACAATCATGGCCTCAACCGCTCAGGCTGGCAATGCGCTGGCTGCTGTTATCGCCCCTCTCATCAAGCGTGACGGTATCAGTGACACCCCTCTGCCGGGCGTGTCATTACTCTGTTTAAGCCGCCATCAGGTACGGACCCCGCTTCTGTATGAGCCAAGCCTGACTATCATTGCCCAGGGAAGAAAAATGGGTTATCTGGGTGATCGCGAAATCTATTACGATCCCGGTCACTATTTAGTCCAAACGCTACCACTTCCCTTTGAGTGTGAAACCTACGGTTCACCGGAAGCTCCGTTGCTGGGTATATCGGTACGCCTTGATCCGGCACTGTTAAGCGAGATGGTCACCGCCATGGGTAACGCCGGGTATCACGACCAGACACCCTTACCAATGGCTTCAGTGGCCATGACAGAGGGCATGCAAGACGCCGTTTTGCGCTTGGCACGCACGCTAAATGAAGCGGTAGAGTGCAACACCATGGGCACCGCACGGATCCGTGATGTGGTATTTGAGGCGCTAAAGGGCGAGCAAAGCCAAGCATTGAGGGCACTGGTTTTGGGGCACGGTAATTATTCACGCATTGTGCAGGTGCTTTCAAAACTCCATGCTAACGTTGCCCAAGACTTTAGCGTTGAACAGTTGGCTGCACAGGCCAATATGAGTGCGTCGACGTTTCACCAGCACTTCAAGCAGATTACTCGCTCGTCCCCGGCCCAGTATTTGAAACGGCTTCGCTTAATCAAAGCACAGCAGTTACTGCTGCAGGATAACCATAACGTCAATCAGGCCGCTGCGGCGGTGGGTTACCGCAGCGTGCCTCAGTTTAGCCGCGACTATAAGCGCTACTTTGGCGAGCCCCCGCTTCAGCATCGCCGTCAAGAGCAGGCGTTACGTGCTTAAAATGAGGGCTAATGCAGTAATTATTTGGCAAACACCTGACTCATATCTTTAAACGCTTTGAACTCTAGGGCGTTTCCGCATGGGTCAAGCAAGAACATGGTGGCCTGCTCACCCACTTCGCCTTTAAAGCGAATATAAGGCTCAATCACAAACTGCGTATCGCGCGCTTTCAGACGCTCGGCTAGGGCTTCCCACTCATCCCACTCTAAAATCACACCGAAGTGCGGCACCGGAACGTTGTGTCCGTCTACCGGGTTGGTGTGTGCGCTCTCTTGCCCCGGCGTTTTGGGCTGCTCATGAATGACCAGTTGGTGGCCAAAGAAATTAAAGTCAACCCACTGCTCGCTGGAACGCCCCTCTTCCAGGCCAAACACATCATTATAAAACGCCCGCGCCAGCGCTACATCGTAAACAGGAATAGCCAAATGGAAAGGTGAAAGGCTCATTGTCATCTCCAGCTTATTAGGCTTTTAAGGGGTTGAATGGCACTTTATGCTGCCACGCTGTATTCATCCTAGGGCGACGCATGGGAAAATAAAATCAATAACTATTTGGCTGATTCACAAAAAGGATTTATCAATGATCCGCGAGCTGAAAACGCTGATTGCGGTAGCACAGGAAGGCACCTTTGCCGCGGCAGGTAACAAAATTGGCCTGACTCAAGCAGCGGTCAGTGCACAGATGAAACGCCTTGAGGGAGAACTAGGCATTGCCCTGTTTGAACGCAAAGGGCGTGCCGCCATATTGACCCAGCGAGGGCAAGAGACGTTGAAGCAAGCCCACGCCCTGCTGACGCTGTATAGCACGCTGGGCGTGTCCATGTCAGGCCAGCCAGCCACACAACGGATCAATATCGGCGCCATCGCCTCCATCCAGCGCTCGCTACTGCCTGATGCGCTCGCGCGCTTTCATCACGCTTATCACGATTGCTGTACCCGCGTGGTACCGGGGCTTTCCATGGAACTGGTAAATCAGGTCGACGCTGGCGAACTGGATATGGCAGTGATTATTCGCCCGCCCTTTTCGCTACACAGTGATTTGCGCTGGACACCCCTAGCTCACGAGCCTTTTCGGTTAATCTTGCCACCGCATATCAACGGCGACCAGTGGCGGGAAATGCTCTCCAACCAGCCGTTTATCCGCTACGACCGTGCCTCCTTTGGGGGCAGGCAGGTGGAGCGCTTTCTACGTGATAACCACTGCAATGTGCGCGAGGTATGCGAAGTCGACGAACTGGAAGCGATCATTAAGCTGGTCGCCAAGGGGGTAGGCGTGGCCCTGGTGCCCGAGGCCATCGCCCACTCACGCTGGCCAGCCGGCGTGCGTGCGATTGATTTAGGCGAGCGTACCTTTCATCGTGATATAGGGCTAATTCATCCTACCAGTGGTCATTTGAGCGAACCCGCCCGAGCGCTTGCTCATTTGATTGGCGAAACGGCACAACAACCTGGTAATTGTGTTTAGCCCCCATTTAAGGCCACAGGAGTTAATGCATGAAACCAGAGGATCTGGAAAAGCTAGTCACCCGTACCATGCCCTTTGGCAAGTATGAGGGCCGCCTGATCGCCGACCTCCCCGGCCCCTATTTAAACTGGTTTGCTCGGGAAGGGTTTCCTTCTGGCGAGATTGGTCAACTGCTGCATTTGATGCACGAAATCGATCACAACGGGCTTGGCCCGCTGCTCGATCCGCTGCGTAAAAAGCCTAGCCAGCGCGGCGACACTTAACGCTGGTAATCGTCGCGCTCGTTTAAGGCGCGCTGAAACTCAGCCCGGTAAGCCGACTCATGGAGGGTCGGGTCTTTGGGGAAACGGCCTAAAGCGACAGCTAACTCAAAAAAGCCCGTAGCGGGTAACCCATCGCCCCGGCGGCTGATTACTAAGGCAGCGATAAAAGGTGTTTGTTGCGCGGCGTCTTCACGCATTAACTGCTCAAGCGCTTGGGTAACTTGCCCAATGGTGCGCGGCGGCGTTAGCGCAAGCTCGGTGGCCACCTGCTGGTAGGTCATTGGCAGGGTTTCTTGCGGTGCGCTGAGTAGCAACTGACGTAAAGCGGTTATGTGATCGGTCATGTACATCCTATCGTCAGGTATTAAACGTTCAGATTGCCAATTGGCGTTGTATTTGTGCTAAGAATAGCTGAATACGATGTGACAAGGAGGGAACATGGCAATGCAACTGAAAGCGTCACACCCACGCGGTGGCCGCTGGCCAGGCATACTGGCAGGTTTAGCCATTCTGCTGCTTGTAGCGGCGGCACTGATGATGGCGGGCGCTGGCCCGGCTTATCGGGGCGAACTTATCAGCCTGGGCGAGGCGTTTAACTTACTACGTAACGGCGTCTATGCCGCTGGTGGTGCGGTGGCAGTCAGCATCATTACGCTGCTGCTGAGCATGCTGGCTCGTCGCTTCACATCAGCCTTGATGGCCTCAATGGTCATTATCGCTGCAGCGGCGCTGCTTTTTGTGCCTTGGCAGCACTGGCAACGTGCCCAAGAGGTACCGGCCATTCACGACATCACCACCGATACCCAGAACCCACCTGCTTTTGAAGCTTTAGCCAACGCACGGCGTGCTGCACCTAACGCGGTCGATTACCCTGGTGAGACAACCGCCCTGCAACAGCGAGCAGCCTACCCTCACATCAAGCCGATAATCGTAGCTGAATCTCCGCAAACCGTACTGGCAGCTGCCCAAGCAGCGGCGGAAGAGTCTGGCTGGCGCATCGCCCTAATTACCGACAATCACATAGAGGCCACCGCAACCACGCGCTGGTTTGGCTTTGAGGATGATGTGGTTATTCGTTTAACCGAGCTAAACAATGGTGTGCAGGTCGATATGCGCTCGGCGTCACGCCTGGGCGCAAGCGATGTGGGCACCAATGCAGCGCGTATTGCAGAATATTTAAGCGCGCTGGAAGCACGGCTCGAATAACGGCTCTACTTCCTTCCCAGTCCCCCTTCTCAGCCGCCGTTTTTAATGTAAGGAGTCCTGCCTGTTGCCAGCTTCACGCGCTAAAATTTGTTCCGCGTCCAGGGTGGCGATGGGTACTTGGTGCTGGACTGGAATATCGCCGCTCAATTGAAGTGCTTGGTAACGCAGGGCGCAAACGCGTAAAAACGAGGTGAAGTTACCCAAATCGTGCCCGGCATCGATCGATTCATGATACAGCCGGGTAATCATTTGGGCGGTATTCATTCCATCTCGCTGGGCGATCTCTTCGAGAATGTGCCAGAAATAGTTTTCCATCCGCACACTGGTGACCATGCCATCTATACGCAGCGAGTGCGTCGCACTACGCCATAGCTCGGGATTAGCTTGAATAAAGAGTTTACACATGGACGTTGCCTCTTCGAGTAGTCCGCTCAGGCTCACGCTATCAATATAGTGGGCAATAGCGCAGAACGCCCGGCTAGGGCCGGGCGCAAAGGTAATTATGATAGTGCGGCTAGCTTTACTTATTTAACAATGCCATAAATTGCGCCAGCCAGGCTGGGTGGGCAGGCCATGCGGGGGCGGTGACCAAGTTGCCATCGGTTACCGCATCCGTTACCTCCAAATTGGCAAAGTGGCCACCGGCAAGCTCTACCTCGGGCTGGCAGGCCGGGTAAGCGGAGCACTGCCGGCCCTCAAGCACTTTTGCAGCAGCCAAGAGCTGCGCACCATGACAGATGGCCGCCACGGGCTTGTTGGTCTCGAAAAAGTGCTGAACCATCGTCAGGACTTCCTTGTTGAGACGAAGGTATTCCGGTGCGCGACCACCCGGTACCACTAGGGCATCGTAATCGGCGGGGTTAGTGTTGGCAAAATCAGCATTCAGTGCGAAGCGGTGCCCAGGCTTTTCAGAATAGGTTTGATCGCCTTCAAAGTCATGAATCGCGGTTGCCACAGTATCGCCCGAGGCTTTACCAGGGCAGACAGCATCTACTCGGTGGCCGACGGCCATAAGTGCCTGAAACGGCACCATGGTTTCATAGTCTTCAGTGAAATCGCCGGTGATCATTAAAATGCGCTTACTGCTCATCTCAGTACTCCTTTTACCTATTTATCTTATGGTTATTGATCGAGTGTGTGAGCACACGCGAGGCGTGTGAGATAAGACTAGCAAGCGCTTTCCACCAGCAGGTAGTAATTGCTTACTACTGAGTCATTTTCTCCTGCTGCGGAAGCGCTAGATGCCGTTGCCCCGCCGTGTCGCCGCCTGAAAGTGCCCTACCTGTGAATGCATGTCGCCGGCACGATCATCTAGTGTATGACTGGCCGTCGTGGCTTCTTGTACCAAGCGGGCATTTTGGTGCGTCACCTGACCCAATTGCGAAATCGCTTGGTTGATCTGGTCAATACCTGCCGACTGTTCATGGGTCGCCCCAGCAATCTCCGTGACATAGCGCGTCACCTCACCCAGGCTATCAATGATCTCCGGAAGGTG
Source organism: Vreelandella glaciei (assembly GCF_013415125.1). GTDB lineage: Bacteria > Pseudomonadota > Gammaproteobacteria > Pseudomonadales > Halomonadaceae > Vreelandella > Vreelandella glaciei. The sequence goes on from NZ_JACCDE010000015.1 coordinate 88,352, forward strand.
CTTACTGGATGCGTTGACGAGTTGCTCGCCCTCGCTCACCTTAGCGACACTGTCGTCTACTAAATGACGAATTTGGGCCGCCGTTTCAGCGCTGCGTCGCGCTAATTTACGCGCTTCTTGGGCCACCACAGCAAACCCGCGCCCCTACTCGCCAGGCTGGGCGGCTTCAACGGAGGCACTCAGTGCCAACAAGCTGGCTTTAAAGGCAATATTTGAAATAAAGACTAAAATTACCATAAGAAAATTAAGTTATATAAATTAAGCAACTGCTAATCAGGACGTTCTATCGCAAAACGATCACTAATGCGGATGTAATCGCTGCCCGCTAGGCGACCTACAGGTTTCAGAAGGTCCATATCCACATGGCGACCGTCCCATAGCGCGTCATCAATATGAATGGAAACCACTTGCGCCAGTACCAACGTACCTGCTAAAGGTTGGTCACCGAACCGAATCATATCGAACAGTTTGCAACCAAACGCTACAGGCGCATTAGCAATCCGCGGAACGCTCACACCCGGCATAGCAGCCTTTTCAAGCCCGGCCAGGGTAAACTCATCCTCTCCTGGCGGCAGGCTGGCACTAGTGGTATTGAGCGCTTCAATTAACGCCTCACTCCCCACATGCACAACGCATTCTGCAACGTCATTTAAATTGCGCACCGTATCTTTAAGCTCACCGCTGCCATTGAGCAGTGGTGAAAATGCCAGCACCGGCGGGTTGACACTAGCGACATTGAAGAAGGAGAACGGTGCTAAATTAGTATTTCCCTGCTTATCCTGGGTAGACACCCAGGCAATGGGCCTTGGGCAAACAACGCCGGATAACAAGCGGTAAATAACACCGGGGCTTAGGGGGGAATCATCTAACAGATAGTTACTCATTTTTGGCTCCTTGACGGTTAGTGTTCAGGTTAGTATCACTTTATAACAACAAGGCCCACCAAGCCCTGTTTTACTATTATCGATGCGACCAGTTTAAGGAATCCTCTCCATGAAGATTATTATTCCCGATGATTATCAAGACTGTGTGCGCAATTTAGAGGCCTTCAAGCAGCTAGAAGGCCACGATGTGACGGTGTATCACGACACTCTTACCGACCTGGACACGCTAAGTGCGCGTTTCCAGGACGCCGAGGCGTTAGTGCTGATTCGTGAACGCACGCCAATCACGGCTGCCCTACTAGAGCGCTTACCCAAACTGAAGGTCATTAGCCAAACGGGTGGTGGTGCAGCGCATGTGGATATGGCGGCCTGTCGCCGCCATGGCGTTACTGTTATGGCGGGCACTGGTTCTCCCTACGCTGCGGCCGAGCTGACCTGGGGCTTAGTGCTTGCCGCCATGCGTCATATACCGGCAGAGGTCGAGAACCTGAAAGCAGGCCGCTGGCAGCGCACGTTAGGTACCGGCCTTAAAGGGCGCACGCTAAGCATCTTCGGCTATGGAAAAATCGGCAGCTTAGTAGCACGCTATGGTCAAGCGTTTGAAATGAACGTGCTGGTATGGGGCCGGGAAGGCACTCGCCAGCGCGCTTTGGATGCTGGGCTCGAAGTGGCCGAAAGTCAGGCCGATTTGTTTCAGCGCTCAGATGTGCTGAGCCTGCACCTTCGCTTGAACGACGAAACCCGCGGTATCGTCACTGCTGAATCACTCGCCCAGATGAAGCCTACGTCTCTGCTGGTAAATACCAGTCGTTCACCGTTAGTGGCGCCCGGTGCGCTTGAGCAGGCGCTTATAGCTGGGCGCCCTGGTCAGGCAGCGGTGGATGTCTTCGATGCGGAACCGGTCATTGAAAACGCGTTGCTGGCATTGCCTAATCTAGTCGCCACGCCTCACCTTGGCTATGTAGAAAAAGATAGCTATGAGCTCTATTTTGGCGATGCCTTTAGCAACCTGCTGGCTTACATGGATGGTCAACCGATTAACAATTTAGCGGGCTAATTGAGCGCGCTAAGTAGGCTAGCCATCCCCGTCTCTGTGCCAATTGTGCTAGCCTTATGGGTTCACGAGTAACACAGAGGCCATTAATGCTCACCATTTCTAGCAACGTTACCCTGGCTGATTGGGAGATTGATATTAGCCAGATTCGCGCCCAAGGCGCGGGCGGCCAGAACGTCAATAAAGTCGCTTCAGCAGTACATCTGCGCTTCGATATTCTTAGCTCAACACTGCCACCGCTGTACAAAGAGCGCTTAATGGCGCTGTCCGATCAGCGCATCAGTAAAGAGGGCGTGGTGATTATTAAAGCCCAGAGCCATCGTAAGCTTGAGCTGAATAAAGAGGATGCGTTGGCACGCTTAAAAGAACTGATACAGAGTGCCACCAAGCAGCAAAAAGCACGCCGTGCCACTAAGCCCACCAAAGGTTCACAGCGACGCCGCGTCGATCACAAAACCCGTAAGGGCAAAATCAAGTCATTGCGCGGTAAAGTGTCGGCGTCATAATGCGCCAGTCAGTTCTTCAGAGCCTATCTTAATGCGCACATCTTCTACCGTCCGCCCACTCTCGCCGTGCGTGCAGATTTGCCAGATCGAGCCATCCTCTTCATTGTGCAATGGCTGCGGCCGTACGCTAGATGAAATTTCGGTCTGGGGAGCCATGACCGAGGCCGAAAAAGCCCCGGTATGGGAACGCCTGGAAAGCGAAGGCTATGTCTCTGATAGCCATATTTCTAAAGACCAGGTTTCCAAAGACTAAGTTTCTAAAGACTAAGTTTCTAAAGACTAAGTTTCTAAAGACAATGCCGCAGGCTGATGACGGTCACTCAAGATATGGTGCAATTCACCGCACGCCACCATCGGGTCGTCACAGTTGATCACAATATCCGAGCGCGACAACACGTAACTGCGGCCGGTAATGGTATTTTCCACTACTTGGTAAGCGCCTTCCTGATGAGTGCCAATGAAGGTGCCGATAAACCCCGTCTCACGCAGTGAAACCGTCTCTAGTTTATCGCCTATATTCAATCGCCCTTCATAATTCATCAATGCCAGGCGTGCCGAGGTACCAGTACCCGTTGTACTACGGCAAATAACGCCAGGATGAACATAGGTGGTTGAGCGTGAACGTATATAACCTTCCGTCACCTTCTCTTCAGGACCCATAAAGTGCAAAAACGGCAGTGGCCCTACGTCACCCAGGGTGTAATGGGAAAAGCCTCGCTGCGCTTTAATTGCCTCAACAATTTTATAGGCACACTCAGAGAGCGCACGCTCTTCATCACGCGTCAGCTTAAAGCCCAATTCAGTGGCATCCACTAACGCATAAAAGCCACCGCTGTAGGCGATGGAGTATGTGACATCACCAATGCCCGGCACATCAATCGTATCGCGATAGGTATCGATATAGCTGGGAAGGCCGCCACAGGTAACTGACTCCACCACGCCGTTATGCACTTTGGCTTCGATCTGCACCAAGCCTGCCGGCGCTTCCAGCTTAAAGCGCTGTATCCCTTCCTGCTTGGGCACAATACCGCTCTCCAGCACAGCTGTCGCGGTACACAAGGTGTTAGAGCCAGAGTAAATGGGATAGCCCATTACTTCCATAATGATATAGCCCGCGACCGCTTCCGGATGGCTGGGAGGCACCAACAAATCGACTGACATTTCTGGAATGCCGTAGGGCTCTTCAAGCAGCAAGCGACGTAAACCGTCGGCGTCATCGCGCAGGTACTCCATCTGCTCGCGTACAGTGGCGCCAGGCAAAATATCGATGCCACCGGTGACAATACGGCTAACATCGCCACCGGCGTGAGTATCCATTAACTGGATGGTATGGAGATTAGGCACTAGTGGCGCTCCTAAGCGTCAGAAGAGGAATTTTCGAGGGCGAACGGAGCACCATGAGAGGCCCACTGGGCATCGGGAACAAGCACAATTTTACCCAGATAGTTGCTGTCCCGATTAACAAAATAGCGCTCGGCCGCATGCAGGTCGGAAAGCTTAAATGCCGCATGAAGCACGGGCTTTAATTCACCGCTGCGTATCCATGCCACAAGCTGTTCGGCCTCTTCACGGGTGCCGTGGGAAACGCCAAAAATCTGCACTTGGTACAGATAAACGCGCGTCCACATCATTTCGCTCAGATTGCCACCGCTGGCACCCGCAATGGAAAGGCGCGGGTAGCTCTTACGTCCCTGCATATCGACAATCATGGTATCGATAAATAGATTGGTCATTTCACCGCCGACCAGATCCATCACCGCATCGATCGGTTTACCGCTGGTCGTTTCCAGCACGCGATCCACAAACGTCGGCAAGTCTCCACGGTCAATCACCGCTTCTGCGCCTAGTGCTTTAAGGGCGTCAGCTTTGTCTAGCTGGCTTACCGCATAGGGAATAGCGCCCACAACGCGGCAGAGCTGAATCAGTGCGGTACCCACGCCACCGCTGGCGCCACTGACCAACACGCGCTCACCAGCACTCACCTTGGCGGCGGTCATCATGTGGTAAGCCGTTTGATAAGAGCACATGCCCATTGAGGCCAATTCAGCATCGTGAAGCTCGGGGTTGGGCACGTGATAAAACTGATCAGCAGGGACAGCGATATACTCAGCAAAGCCGCCATCGGCACCATGTCCGTAGTAATCAGGAGTGAGGTTAATATCACGGCGCTCGTCGGCGTAGATATTAAAATCGAGCAGCCCTCGCTGGCCAATGCGCTCAGCGTCGACCCCCTCTCCAACCGCCACGATGCGGCCTGCCACATCGGCCCCTTGAATACGCGGGAAGGTAAGCGTCGGGGTGCCACCCATGGCAAAGGAAGTCACATCACCTTTATCTTTGGTGGGATAAAGGCCTTCACGCGCTTTTCGGTCAGTATTGTTCTTTGCTGTCGCCGTCACCTGCACCAGCACTTCGCCCGCCTTGGGCTTAGGTGTAGCGACATCCGGATGGTACTCCAATTTCTCAATACCGCCATGTCCAGTCAATAGCATGGCGGCCATCGTCGGCGGCAGCGTGTTTTCAATTTCGGCCATGAGCTGACTCCTTAATATGGGTATATTGGCGCTCAAATGACAATAACAAACTCTTGCCGAGTCTCAAAAGCCATATAAGCGGCAATGGCGGCAACGCGTGGTTGCGAGGCCGCCAGAAGAACAAAGCACACTTATTAATATTAGCCAATACAGATATTAATTAAACATAAGCATTAGCTAAAGACAGGGACACCAATCAACACGGTGTGCAAGTAAAAAGCAAAGAAGACATACGCCACCAGCCCGATGAGTACGGTAGCAATAGTAGCCATTTTCGTGGTGCTAACTGGCGCAGCTGACGTCAAACGATCACGCTTTTTGGCAGCTTTAAACGCTAGGATTGCCCAGATAAGAAAGGCTGCAAAAAAGATAATATCGCCTAAGCGGCCGTTGGCTAGCAGGTGGGCAAACGCCCATATTTTTACTGACAGCATCATCGGGTGGCCAAGCTTGGCCTTAATAGCATTATGGGGAACATACGCCGCCACTAGCATAATAAAGGCAGGCAGCATGAGCAGCGCGACCGCATGGCGCATTCCCATGGGTGGTTGCCACACATAAATAGGGTCAAGGCGCATCTGGCCAAATCCATAAATGGCAATCGCCAAGCCGATCACGGACACTGCCGAATAGGCTATTTTCCACGTGGTTTCGCCGAATTTGGCAATTTGCTGCTGTCGCCAATTTTCAGCAAAAATACGCACAGAGTGGCTACCTAAAAAAATCAGCAGCCCGATGATCATTATGGTCATGAAAAATGCTCCCAGTGAAAATGCTAGTCGACGGCTTGATGCCTTATAGTCTTGGTCGCTGCAGAGGATGCCACACTCACCCCTCAACCACCTATGCATGCGTCAACTTTTCGTTTCCTGGCGTGTCGTTCACTGACGAGCTTAAAACCAGTGTTTGCGTTTAAATAACCAAATCAATATGCCGCCGATGCCCAGCATCGCCCCTAAGACAAAAAAGTAGCCGTACTCATAGCGCAGCTCGGGCATATTTTCGAAGTTCATGCCGTAAATCCCAGCGATAAACGTAAGGGGCACAAAAATCGCGGTAATGACGGTGAGAACACGCATGGTGATATTTAGCTGATGAGAAGAAATAGAGATATAGCCATCAACTAGGTCACCACAAATGTCATAGTACATCTGGGTCAAGGTGTAGAGACGTTCAAAGCGGTCCGCCACATCGTTAATAGCGTGCAGGGTTTCGCTCTCTTCCCGGGGCAGATGCTCGTAGTCATAAGCCGTCAGCTCTTGAGTAATGCCTTTGTGGTAACTAAAAATGCGGCGCATTTTGACCAATCGAGAACGATAAGTAATGATCTTGCGCATCAAAACATCGTTGCCGTCTTCTAACAGTTCATCCTCTAGATCGCTTAATTCAGTTTCAAACTCAAGCAGGCTATCGATATAAAACCCAGCTGAGATATACATAACGCGCAGCGCGACCTGCTCCGGCGAATGCGCCAAAAGTGCTCTGCCGTGCTCGTTAAACAGCCGCTCAATGCTTAACGCTTCACCAGGATGGAGCGTAACCAAAAACCGTTCGCCCACAAAAAAACAGACCTGTTGAGGCAAATAGTTCAGCTCGGCATCGAAGGAGGAGATGCCGCGATAAATAATCAGCGTATGGTTATCAAACTCTTCTATTTTAGGTGGATGGCGCTCTTTATGGGCATCTTGAATCGCCATCGGGTGAAACTCGAATGCCTCTAAAATCGACCGTTCGCTCTGCTGGGTTTCTCCCTGCATATCAATCCAGATATGGCTTCCCGGCGTAGCCCGCCACACAGCCATTAGGCTTTCACCGCCCTCATGGGTCTCGCCTTCAGGCGTAGTCAGAATAGTTCGAATCATGATCGTCCTTGAATATTTCCGGTCTTTCTTAAGAAGCACTACCTAAAGGCTGCACTATGCGAACTTGGGCTTTTCCCAAGCGCTTGGCATCATACATGGCAACATCGGCTCGCTTTAATAGCTCGTTGGCCGTTTCAGCACTAGTCGGCATGTACATGACAACACCTATGCTTGCGCTGATATTCAGCGCCGCATTGCCAGCAGCAAACGGCTCTTCAATCACCTGTATTAATTTGTTAGCCAACGGCTCAATCGCCATGGACTCACTGCCTTCTAATAGCAAGACAAACTCATCGCCGGCCCACCGCGCTATATAGTCGGTTTCACGGACGGTCTCCACCAATCGTTTAGCCATCACACGCAGCAGCTCATCACCCATGGCATGGCCATGAGTGTCGTTAATCGCTTTAAAACCGTCCAGATCCATGAATAAAACTGCTAAGGGCTTTTGAGTACGCCGAGTACGGGCCATTGCGTCAGGCAGGCGTTCATCTAGGGCACGTCGATTAGGCAGTTTAGTTAATACGTCTTCACGGGCCTGTTGATCGCGCAAACGCTCTAGCTGCTGTCGTTCGGTAATATCATGGATAAAAAGACTGCGTCGCTCGCGGCCATCAATGATTAATGTCTTGATGCGAACCTCGACGGGCAGCTCCTTGCCATCATGGCACCGCGCTGTATAGGTGATAGGGCCTTGATCACTCTCAGTTGGCAAGCCATTAGGAAAGAGTAGTTGAGTGATGGTCCTTGCCAGCACAGCTTTGCGTGGCCAGCCAAACATTAACTCAGCCGCTCGATTCCAATCCAGAATAACGCCCTGTGAATCAACGCTGATATAGGCGTCATAGGCGGACTCAATGACCAGATTGAGCTCGTTAGTGCGCCGCTCAATCTGGCACTCCATGCTGTAATGAAGCTCGTTTAACGCCCGCTGAGATTCTTGTGCTTTTTTTCTCTCTCGGATCAGCCGCTCACGAAGGCGAATTTCATCAGTCACAATCGCCGCTAAATCTTTCAAAGCCGCCAGCTCCTGCTCTCTAAGAGTACGAGGCTTAATATCAATCGCACAGAGGGATCCCAACGCAAGCCCATTGGAGGTGCACAGCGGAATACCTGCATAAAAGCGAACCCCATCCGAAACGGCCACATAAGGATTTTGCGCAAAGCGAGGGTCCTTGCGTGCATCTTCAACAATTAACGGCTCTGAGGCCATCACTGTATAAGCGCAAAAAGCCACATCTCGCGTTGTCTCGCGGGTTTCCACGCCCACGCGCGACTTAATCCACTGACGCTCGGCATCAATCAACGTGATCGTTGAGATAGGCACATTCAGTAACTGGGTAACCAGCCTGGTGACGCGGTCAAACGCTGGTTCATCCGGGGTATCTAATAGTTCAAGCTCATAAAGAGCGGCTAACCGCGCCTCTTCATTAGATGCTATGGGGTAGCTCATTGTAATATCACCCCTTTAGGTAGGTGTAGATCTACCAGCATATCGCGACCAGCACTTTCCTGCTTACTGCCTATGGTTTTTACTCATACTCGCGAGCAAAACACTCACCAGCGTTGAGGCGACTAGCGCGCCGACAAACGGTCCCAACGTAGGAATACTGCCCGGAAAACTGGCAGCTACCACTCCCGCGATGAGGCTGCCCTGACTGAACCACCCTGGAATAATGGCACCCAGCAACCCTGCAATGCCTCCCGCAATAGCCGCAAAAGGGGTCATTCGTTGCCACAGACCTAGCAGCACAGGCACCACAATGGCGGCACACAGTAAGTCAGCAATCAGGAACAGCCGCAGTACCGACAACCCCTGCAAAGCAATCACTACCACCGGTATCATCAATGCAATCGTGACCCAGCGGGCAGCGGCGATGGAAACACCCCGCTGTTCGCTGCGCGACACCACCAGGGAAGCGATACCATTTTGTAACGTATCAACACTGGAGGCTACCAAAGTGACTGCCAGCACTAAAGCGGGGAGTGTCAGCCAAGCTGGGGCCTCCGTTAGCAGCGCGAAAAACGGCATCGGCGGCTCGCCAAGGGGAACCCCACTCATTGACGCCAGCATGCCCAAACCACCAATTAGCATCACGACTAAGACGGTCATACCGCCGCCTAGCCAAGCGCCACGGCCCAGGCTTTGATCGTCCTTTGCCGCCCAAACGCGCTGCCAATACCCCTGATGGAAGAGGTTCGCTGCGGTGACGGCGATGACCAGCGTTAACGCAACGCTTAGCGCGCTGGCAACGGGGATTGAAGGCAGCGTTGCCTCGCTAGGCATTGTGGGTAGGCGCCATAACGTAACGCTACCTACCGCCAACAAAAGCGCTAGCAACAGCCATGCCTGCCATCGGTCCGTGGCAAGGCTGGCACGCAACCCGCCAACCGCCGTATACACCAGAGTGGTGAGGGCAACGCCAATAATCACCAGCGCGGGCGGCACATCTGACAATAGCGCGGTGATTGACCCAATGGCGGTGAGCTCCGCTGCCAGAAAGCAAGCCATATAGCCAACCGACACCAACGTTACCCAGCGCCGCACGCCTGGGCCATAGCACGCTTCTGCAAACTCTGCGATGCTGCGCCCTTCCGGCAATGCACGGCGAATTTTTGGGCCATAGAGTCCTAATACAATAAACGGCAGTGCCGACCCTAGCGCATAACCTGCTAATGCGAGGGGGCCAACAAAAGCGCCAATTTCGGGCGGGGCAAAGAGTATCCACGCCCCCATGCCAGAGGCAAGAAAGGAGAGACCCAGGGTTGAAGCTGTTTGTGAGTTACGAGCCGTGACATAGTCATCAACGGGTCCATCTACCCAGCGAGCCCGTAGGCCTAAAAAAGCAAAGCAGCACAGCGCCGCGCCAAGCACGGCTGACGTCAGGTATAGCATGTCGCACTTCCTCCGCCGGTACGAACCGGATCAGGTTCCAGGGTCTGCGCAGCGCGCATTCTCAGCCCTTGCAAGCAGGGCTCCCCTGGCGACAGTGAATGAAGACAGTATCGTCAACCAAAAACGCGTCTTAGTAAAGTTTCGCGTCTTAGTAAAATTTAAGGTGTGTTGGCAGCCTCCGCGCGAGGCACCCGCCCCATCAGATAGAACTCCTCATTGGGCGGCGTACCCGCCAGGGTGACCAGTCGATTCGACAAACCAAAAAACGCCGCGATGGCGCCTATATCCCAGCAGTCCTCTTGGCTAAAACCTTCTTGCCGCAGGCGCGTGCGCCACTTATCGGTCATTTCACCGACATCAATGGCACAATGCATGGCAAAGTCGAGCATGACTCGGTGGCGCTCACTAATCGGTGCCACGCGATGGTTGATGGCGACCTGATCCGCAAGCAGCGGGTCTTTGCTGTAGATGCGCACCAGTGCCCCATGCGCCACCACGCAATACAAGCAGCGATTGCGCGCACTGGTAGCGACCACAATCATCTCTTTCTCGGCTTTAGTGAGCGAGTCAGATTCACGCTCCATTAGCGCATCATGGTAGGCAAAGAAAGCACGAAACTCAGCAGGACGATGGGCCAACATTAAAAATACATTAGGCACAAACCCTGCCTTTTCCTGGACGGCCAAAATAGTATGGCGAATATCGTCGGGCAGATCATCTAACGTTTCTGGTACATTAAAACGGCTTAATGGAGCAGACATAATCACCTCTTTATTGTTCAGTTTAACCATCTCATTAAAACGACTTAGCCATAACGAAACAAAAGAACACATCTCCGGTCGTCTAAACGAACTGTTTCCTGCCCCCTACCAAGCGTTTGAAAATGCTACGGATGAGCGCCAACTACTTATTCGGATCATGCTGCATATGTTACTGGCCCGCCCAATGACGCGGGGCCAAATGACCTTGAGAGCCATTCATGGCTGGGAAAATGGTGGGTTTGAGCCCGACGGCCTTCAGCATGTCGACTACGCCCTCAGTAACGTCTCTGACTTCAAACGAGCAGTGCAGGATTTTGAACACGCCTCCAAGCACAACACGCCCTGCTGGTACTGCATGAAAGCCAACTCGGCCCCCTTGAACAATTGCTGGAAGAAAGCTTGCCGTTGTTTGATAACTTTTAAATCACGATATGTCGGTTCATCGGCTTGGCTTTGGCCTCACCTGCTATCAATTGACCCCGCTTAATGCGGGGCCAGCCTCAGGCATTGAATAGCGCTTCATTTAGCCAAGCGAAATCGTACTATTAATGCCACTGGAAACATTCTCTGGTTCAAACCAACGCGCTGTGACGGTTTTGGTTTGCGTCCAGAAGGCAATCGCCTGTTTGCCGTTAGGCCCTAAATCCCCCAGCTTTGATGCCCGCGAGCCAGTGAAGCTGAAGTAGGCAACCGGTACGGGGATGGGCACATTGATACCAATCTGACCCACGTCGATATCGGTTTCAAAACGGCGAGCAATCCAACCAGAGTTAGTAAAGATAGAGGTGCCATTGCCGTTGGGGTTGGCGTTGATAAATTCGATCGCTTCATCGAGGGTTTCAACACTGACCACACACAGCACAGGCCCAAAAATCTCTTCGCGGTAAATGGTCATATCCGCGGTCACATCCGAAAACAGAGTGGGGCCCACGAAGTTACCGTTGGGGTAGCCGTCCACTTGAACATTGCGACCATCGACCATCAGTTTGGCGCCCTCTTTTTCGCCTGCATCGATTAAACGCAGCACACGATCACGAGCAGCCGGCGATACCAGTGGCCCTAAATCGGCATCCAACTGGGTGCCCGGCCCCACTTTCATTGCCCGCGCCGCCTCAACAATGTCGCTTAGCCATTCGCGTGCCTCACCGACTAGCACCACCACCGAATTCGCCATGCAGCGCTGGCCCGCCGCACCAAAGGCTGAGCCCAGCAAGTTATTGATCGCCTGACTACGGTTGGCATCCGGCATCACCACGCAGTGGTTCTTGGCCCCCATCATCGCCTGCATGCGCTTGCCCGCTGCCGCCGCGCGGTTATAAAGCAGCGAACCCACGTGGGTAGAGCCAATGAATGAGAGCGCCTTGATATCCTGATGGTCAGCAATTTGATTGGCCACATCCGGGCCCCCGTGTACCACATTAAGCACGCCGGGCGGGATGCCGGCTTCGTGAGCCAGTTCGACTAAGCGCATAGTGGAGCTTGGGTCTTGCTCTGAAGGCTTGAGAACAAAGGTATTGCCGGTAGCAATGGCCAGCGGAAACATAAAGCACGGCAACATAATGGGGAAGTTGAACGCGGTAATGCCGGCCCCAACACCCAGCGGCTGGTGCATGGTGTAAACATCCACCTCATTGGCGGCATTTTCAGCCAGCTCACCCAGTTGGAGCGAGGTAATCGAACATGCGTGCTCCACCACTTCCAAGCCACGGCCTACTTCGCCTTCCGCATCCGGCAGGGTTTTGCCGTGCTCTTCAGTAATCAGCGCCGCCAGCTCTGCGGTATTGTCACGAATTAACGCCTGAAGCTTGAGCATGATGCGCATTCGCTTGCCAAGCGGCACTTTACGCCACTCCTTGAAAGCCTCCTTAGCATTACTGATGGCACGCTCCACTTCGTCAGCGGTGCAAAACGGCACCCGCGCAACCACCTCTTGTGTGGCGGGGTTAATCACATCGCGCCATTCCTGACTTTGCGAAGGTACGGGCTGACCATTGATATACATGGGTATTTCGCGAACGGACATAACGTTGCTCCTGTTTATAGTTGTGGTTTTGGTGGTGGTTTTGACTATGGTTGTTATGGCTGTGATTGCTGTCATAAAGCAGTGACTGCCTGCGCACCGCTGTCAGCAAGAACACAGGGTATAGCAGCAAGTTAACGTTAACGTCAACCAAGTATCCTATGAGTAAACAAAATCTGCCGCATGGCGTCAATTAGCCTTTTCATTGTTGTGCCGTGGTGGCTATGCTTCCGCTAACCAGGGGCGCCGTGGTTTTTCAAACCGTTCACGGCAAACGCTACGCATGACGTGTTTAAGCACAGGGAACTAACGATGCAGACCTTCAGCTGCCGCTGTGGCAATTCACTCTTTTATGAAAACACCCACTGCCTTACCTGCCAATCAGACGTCGGCTGGTGCCCCGCCTGTAGCAATATTGTCGCGATTGAGCCGTTGGACAACGGTGGCTATCGCTGTACGCACCCAGGTTGCGATACAGCGCTGATGAAGTGCCACAACTACGCCGTTGAGAACGTCTGTAACCGCATGGTGGTGATGGAACGCGGCCAAGCGGATGTACTATGTGACTGCTGTCGTTATAACGAGGTAATTCCCGACCTCAATATTGAAGGCCATCGTGAACGCTGGGCGGCGCTTGAAGCAGCAAAGCGGCGGCTATTTCATACCCTCGATCTACTCAAGCTGCCACATGGCACCAAAGACGATTCCATTAACGTGCCGCTAAGCTTTTCATTTATGGCCGATGCCCTTCCCGACCAGGGGTTATGGCGCTCTACCGCGAAGCAAGAGAAGGTGTATACCGGCCATGCGTCGGGCCATATCACCATTAACGTCAAAGAAGCCGATGACGTTGAGCGTGAACGCTTGCGCGTCGATATGAACGAATCACACCGCACACTCATCGGTCACTTCCGCCATGAAATTGGCCACTATTATTGGGATGTATTGGTAAAGGATCGCGATGAAGAGGCGTGTCGTGCGTTGTTTGGCAACCACCATCGACCAAGCTACGCAGAGGCGCTAGAGCGTTACTATCAGCAGGGCGCCCCCAGCGACTGGCCTGCGCGTTTTATCTCTGCTTACGCCACCATGCACCCCTGGGAAGACTTCGCCGAAACCTTCGCCTATTACTTGGATATGGTGGCCGTGCTGGATACCGCACTGCACATGGGCATTACACATGTCGAATATGACGGTAGCCTGGACAGCATGTTGATGGCTTTTCATCAGGTCGGCTTGGCGGTGAACGAACTCAACCGGGATATGGGGCTACTCGACCTTTCGCCAGCGGCGCTCGCCCCCGCCGTGCGGGATAAACTGGCGTACCTGCATCAACTGATCCAAGCCGCCAGCCCTGTTGAGCGCTAGCCCGTCAATCGTTGTCGTTGTCCCCTGCGTGGCTTTGGCTTTGTGTCTGGCTTTGCGTTTGTGCCACTCGGGGAACAGTGTCGTCATTCACAAAGTAGGTCGCACTAAGCGTATCGTGAATGGCAGCAAAGCCAATTTGCAGCTCGTCGATAAAGGCATGCAGCTTGCTCGGCGAATGGGCAAGCGCTTGGATATCGGCATCGACTACGTCCGCTCGAACCAGCGAAACCGTGGCCGCGGGGCGGTCTTGACGGGGAAGCAAAGTAAGCTCATGGCCTAGCGTTTCTAGGCTGCAGGCAATCGAACGTGGCAGGCTGGGGTCTTGGAGCAAAAAGCGCAGCACATCCGGCCCCCGTACGCGTAAACGCACCTGCTGACGGTACATTTGATACGCGGTGAGTGATTTAAGCACACTCATCCACTGCAAGTTTTCAAATGGCAGCAGCTCCTCAGGGTTTTGCGGCAGCAAGCTGGCAGAGCGCACGTCCACAATGCGCGTCGTCATATCCGCCCGCTCCAACTGGCGCCCTAATTCAATAAACGTACGCGCCGGGCCATGACTCAAGGTGCCCTCAATGAGCCCCGTTAACGCTTGGCAACCACGAATCACGCTTTTGAGAAAGCTATCGCGGCGGCGCGGGCTAACGCCATGTTCAGCATGGTCGACGACGCTCAGATAGAGCTGATTAACCTCCTCCCAAATCTCCCGAGGCACCACATCCCGGGTGGTTCTGAGGTTCTCGCGAGCACTGGCGAGGGCGGAGATAATCGAAATATCATTCTCGGTATCGGCACATAAAAAATGTACGACATTGCGCTCATCGAAGTCTGTATGGCGTGCGGTGAAGGCTTCCAGGCTGCCGGTCATTTCGATAAGTGGAGCCCAACCTAACGGCAAGCGTCCCGGCAAATCCAGCATAAGGTGGCTGTTAACGCTCAATAGGCGCGCGGTATCTTCCGCTCGTTCAATATAACGCGCCATCCAGTAAAGATTCTCAGCAACGCGTGACAGCATGGCGTTAGGCTCCTTTCACCGCGGCCGCTGCCGCCTTATCGTCGGTTTCTACAATCCAGGTATCTTTACTGCCGCCGCCTTGTGAAGAGTTCACCACCAGCGATCCTTCTATCAAAGCCACCCGCGTCAAACCACCGGTCGTGACATGAATTTCAGGCCCTGAGAGTATGAAAGGGCGTAAATCCACATGGCGCGGCTGCGGTAACCCATTCGCTAGCGTAGGCGTAGTCGAAAGCGCCAGGGTGGGCTGGGCCATATAATTGCGGGGATTTGCCTTGATCAACTGCGCAAACTCATCGCGGGTCTCTTTGGTTGAGCGCGGGCCAATCAACATGCCGTAGCCGCCCGACTCATTGGCGGGCTTGACGACCAATTCATCCAGGTGGTCGAGCACATAGCGGCGGTCGTCTTCAAACATGCACAGGTAGCTCGGCACGTTGGGCAACAGCGGCTCCTGATCGAGGTAATAACGAATCAGCGCAGGTACGAAAGCGTAAACCACCTTGTCATCCGCCACCCCAGCGCCCGGCGCGTTGGCCAGCGCGACTTTACCCGCCCGCCAAGCGCGCATCAGGCCCGCAACACCCAGCATTGACTCAGGATTAAACGCTTCCGGGTCGAGAAATTCATCATCAACACGGCGGTAAATAACATCCACGCGGCGCATACCCTCGACGGTGCGCATATACACCACATCATCGTCATCCACTAACAGGTCACTTCCCTGCACCAGTTCTACACCCATTTGCTGGGCAAGATAGGCGTGCTCGAAGTAGGCAGAGTTATAAATCCCTGGGGTCAGCACCACAATTTGCGGGTCATCGCCAGGTCGCGGCGACATCGACGCTAGCATGTCGTAAAGCTGAGCCACGTAATCATCAACCGGCAAAATCTTGCCTGAGGCGAATAACTCCGGCAGCACTCGCTTAGTGACATTGCGATTTTCAAGCATG
The DNA here is from genome assembly GCF_013415125.1 of Vreelandella glaciei. Classification (GTDB taxonomy): domain Bacteria; phylum Pseudomonadota; class Gammaproteobacteria; order Pseudomonadales; family Halomonadaceae; genus Vreelandella; species Vreelandella glaciei. Next base: position 104,205 of record NZ_JACCDE010000015.1, read on the forward strand.
TAAGAGACGCCGGAAGGAATGCGCAGGTTATCTTCCAGCACAAAAAGCGTACCGTCGCCATCGCGCACCAGGTCTGACCCGCAAACATGCGCCCACACGCCGTGAGGGGGATTAATACCTACACACTGAGGGCGAAAATTAACCGACTGCGCCAATACCTCAGCGGGTAATACTTTGTCCTTGATCACCTTTTGGTCGTGATAGAGATCATCAATAAATAAGTTTAGCGCCTGCACGCGCTGCTTGAGCCCCGCCTCGGTTTTACGCCACTCATTGGCGGGAATAATGCGCGGCACAATATCAAACGGCCAGGCACGGTCGATCATTGCCCCTTCTGAATAAACGGTGAAAGTAATCCCCATGGTACGGATGGCGATCTCCGCCGCCGTCTTGCGCTCCGCTAACTCTTCTGCGCTAAACCTTGCCAACATGTTGCACAGTTCACCCGCTGACTCGCGTGGCTGACCGGGCGCTGCCATCAGCTCATCGTAAAAATCACGACACGCATAGTTATTCCAATTCACTTGGCTCATGGGCGCTCTCCTGGCGCTGGGGTGGAAGCGGCAACTTCCTCAATGCTCAGTGTAGGCCTGCCGCGTGCAAAACAATCAAACAATTGAGAGCAAAATACGTACCATCTTTTGCGATATTTCAACGTTCGCTTACTTAAACACGACTCAAACATTACTTGGCAGAGCATCAGCGCCCATCAAACCCCTTTTATGCTTTCTTTTGGTGCGCCTAGTTGGCTTCAAGTTGGTGCATAACGCCATTTCCACTTTAGTTAAACGTCTTACTTAATATAGCGGCTGCAAAAAAGTAAAAGTGGAACGATACTTGCGAAACGTTCGGTTATTCCCTAACCCAGCCGACTATCCGGTTGATAACGGTTCTCTTGAGGGTGGCCCATGACCATTCGCGTTGCCTTGTACCATCGTACGACATACCACTTTGACCGCCCGGTGCGTCTATCACCCCATGTTATTCGGCTACGTCCGGCGCCCCACTGCCGCACGCATATTGAGGCGTACTCACTCAAACTCTCCGGCGATGACCATTTTTTAAACTGGCAACAGGACCCGTTTGGCAACTTCAACGCCCGCGTGGTGTTCCCAGAACCGCGTAAAGAGCTAACCATTGCTGTCGAACTGATCGCCCCGATGACGGTGATTAACCCGTTCGATTTCTTCCTGGACGACATTGCGCAACAGATTCCCTTCGATTACCCGGAAGCGCTGCGGCAAGAGCTGGGCCCCTATCTTGAAATCACCGAGTCCGGGCCGCGCTTAATGGAGTGGCTCAAGGGCGTGCCCCGCGAACCGACCACCACCGTCGATTTCCTGGTCGCGCTTAACCAACGCTTACAAGACGATATCGGTTACCTGGTGCGCCTGGAGCCAGGCGTACAAAGCTGTGAAGAGACTCTGTCCCTGGCCAGTGGCTCCTGCCGCGACAGCGCCTGGTTGCTGGTGCAGATTTTTCGCCACCTGGGACTCGCGGCACGCTTTGTATCGGGCTATCTGATTCAGCTTAAATCCGATGTCAAAGCACTCGATGGCCCCAGCGGTACAGAAGTAGATTTCACCGATTTACATGCCTGGACCGAAGTCTTTCTGCCTGGTGCAGGCTGGGTAGGTCTTGATCCAACCTCCGGCCTGTTCGCAGGTGAAGGCCATATTCCGCTGGCGGCTACTCCAACGACAGGTAGCGCAGCCGCCATTACCGGTTTTTCGGATAAGTGCGAAGTCACGTTCGATGTGACCATGGAAGTGGAGCGTATCCACGAAGACCCACGGGTCACCAAACCGTATAGCGATGAGCAGTGGCAGCGTATCTGCAACCTCGGCGACGACGTGGATGCCGAGCTTCTTCAGCAAGATGTGCGCCTGACCATGGGTGGCGAACCTACCTTTGTATCGGTTGATGATATGGAGAGCCCGCAGTGGAATACCGAAGCGCTCGGTGAGCACAAGCGCGAGCGGGCCGAAGCACTACTGACACGCCTTCAGGCCGCCTATGCCCCCGGCAGCGCCATTCAGCAGCAGCAGGGCAAGTGGTATCCCGGCGAACCGCTGCCCCGCTGGGCGCTGGCCTGCTACTGGCGTAAAGATGGCGTGCCGCTATGGCGCGACCCACAGTGGCTGGCCTGCCTGGAGGCTGCCCCGAAAGTGCACGTGGATAACACCATGGCGCAACGCTTTACCAAGGCACTTAGCGAGCGGCTGGGTGTGGCCGAACGTTACTGGATTCCAGCGTTTGAGGATGCCTACTACTATCTTTGGAAAGAGCAGTCGCTGCCAGTTAACGTTGACCCGCGCGAAGCCAACCTCAAAGACGATGTCGAGCGCCACCGCTTAGCCCGCCTATTGGAACAAGGTCTGGACGAAGTCGTTGGTTACGCTCTGCCACTGCGCCACTCGATCAGCCAAGCCCACCGCTGGGAAAGCGGCCGCTGGCCGCTCAAGCGCGACCACCTTTTTCTGGTACCCGGCGATTCCCCCATGGGGCTGCGCTTACCGCTTTCGGCGTTGCCCTGGGCTGACCCGGAAGAGCAGCCCCAGCCTGAATCACTATTCGCGCCCCGCCCGGCACTAGGCGATATTCACGGCGAGGTTGCCCGTCGTAATGCTGAACAGCTGCATATCAGCGACGCCGAACGCCTGGGTCGTTCCAGCCACCCCAGCCCATCGCACCCTGAAGGCGAAGATGTTCAGCAGCAGCCACGGGCAGAAAGCGACCGCGAGAGTGGCATTATTCACACCAGCCTGTGTGTGGAACCACGGGACGGTCGCCTGCATATTTTCCTGCCACCGCTGACCAGCTTAGAGCACTACCTTGACCTGCTCAGTACGGTTGAAGAGTGCGCTAAAGAGCTCGCTTGCCCGGTGATGGTAGAGGGCTACTCGCCGCCTCGCGATCCGCGTCTGGAAAACTTTATGATCACCCCCGACCCGGGCGTGATCGAAGTGAATATTATGCCTGCGGCCAGTTGGCAAACCTTGGTCGCGCAAACCGAACGGCTCTACGCCGAAGCACGAGAAACTCGCCTGGGCACCGAAAAATTTATGCTCGACGGACGCCACACCGGCACCGGCGGTGGCAACCACGTCACGCTAGGCGGCCTGACGCCTGACGATTCACCGTTCTTACGCCGCCCGGATCTGCTTGCCAGCTTAGTGACTTATTGGCAGCATCACCCTAGCCTCTCTTATCTGTTTTCGGGTCTCTTTATTGGCCCGACAAGCCAAGCGCCACGGGTGGATGAAGCGCGTCACGAAGCACTTTACGAGCTGGAAATTGCGCTACAGCAAATGCCCGAAGGCGACGTAGTACAACCCTGGCTGGTCGATCGCTTGCTGCGCCATCTGCTCACCGACTTGACTGGCAACACCCACCGCGCCGAGTTCTGTATCGACAAGCTCTATTCGCCGGATAGCGACAGCGGTCGACTCGGCTTATTGGAGCTGCGTGGCTTTGAGATGCCGCCCCATGCGCGTATGGGCCTGATGCAGATGCTGCTGATTCGCGCTCTTGTCGCGCGCTGCTGGAAAACACCCTATCGGGCCAAACCGGTGCGCTGGGGCAGCGCCTTGCAAGATCGCTGGATGTTGCCCCACTACTTGTGGAACGATCTTGACGATGTGCTCAGTGATCTACGCCACCACGGCTTCGATTTTGATCTTGAGTGGTTCGCCCCCTTCCTGGAGTTCCGCTTCCCGCTGCACGGTCGCCTGCATACGCCCATGCTGGATATCGAACTACGCCAAGCCATCGAACCCTGGCATGTACTGGGTGAAGAGGCTTCGGCTGGCGGTACTGCTCGCTATGTGGACTCCTCGGTGGAGCGCCTGGAAGTCAAAGTCAGCGGCATGAGCGGTGACCGTTACGTGGTGACCTGCAACGGGCGCCGAGTGCCGCTTTCAGCCACCGGCAGAAACGGGGAAGCAGTCGCCGGGGTGCGCTACCGCGCCTGGCAGCCGCCCTCGGCATTGCATCCGCAGATTCCTATTCATGCACCGCTGGTGTTTGATGTGATCGATACCTGGAATCAGCGCTCTGTGGCGGGCTGTACCTATTACGTGGTGCATCCCACCGGGCGTAATTTCGATACCTTCCCGGTCAATGCGTTTGAAGCCGAAGCCCGGCGACTGGGGCGTTTTAGTGACAGTGGCCATCGTCATGGCCAACAAGCTCCCAAGCTGGAAACCCCCAGCCTGGAACTGCCACAAACGCTCGATCTGCGCTGGACGCCTAGCTAATGTTTTTTAACTAAGCTAATGCTTTTCTCTTAGTAGCCAGTGCTGGATAATCCGCCCCCTTACCTCTCAGGATTACAAGGATAATGACGGCCCCTGTCTCACCCTCACTTCTCGCGCCCGTGGCTAACGGGCTTGTTGAGGATTACTTGAACCAGCTAGGCAAGGGACAGCCCGGCACGTATGACGCCATGCTCGATGGCCAAGGGCAGTTACGCCCGGGCTGGGAAAGCTTATTGGGCTCGCTGGAGGGCATGGGCCCCACGGGGCGTTTGCAGCAGCATGAAGAGATTCAGCGCCTGCTGGCCGAAAACGGCGTCATCTTTAATATGCATGACGAAACCCAAGGGCGTTCTTGGCGGCTTGACCCGCTACCCTGGGTGATTGATGAAGTCCAGTGGCAAGCGCTGGAGGCGGGGCTTACTCAGCGCAGCCGCCTGCTGACCGCCCTGTATAACGATATATACGGGGCCAAAACACTCTTTGACCTAGGCCTGTTGCCGACTCAGGAACTGCTTGCGTCACCGCTTCTCTTGCTGCCCTGCCATCGTTCGCTACCCAACGACCGTGCGCCGATCGGTTTTCACGGTGTGGATATTATTCAGGACACCCAAGGACAATGGCGGGTTATGTCCGACCGGCTACAGGCACCATCCGGTACGGGCTTTGCGCTTGAAAATCGCATATTGATGGCCCGCGCCCTACCCGGCATGTACCGTAACGCGCCCTTAAAGCGGTTGGCGGGTTTCCTGGATTTGCATCACCGAACGCTCATCGCCATGGCCTACCAGCACCGCGATAACCCCACCCTGATTCTATTAACGCCGGGGCCGGCGAGCCCGCGCTATTTTGAGCACGCCTATTTGGCTAATTATCTCAATATCGCGTTGGTAGAAGGGCAGGATTTGGTGGTGCGCGATACGCAGGTTTGGCTGCGCACCCTGGGCGGCTTGCAACCGGTCGATGTGATCTTGCGCCATTGCGATGACGCTTACTGCGACCCGCTGGAGCTGCGCGGCGATTCGCAGCTCGGCGTGCCGGGGCTGTTACAAGCTATGCGTTCAGGCGGTGTAGCGTTATCGAACGCACTGGGTGTGGGCATTTTAGAAGCCCCGGTATTAGCTGACTACCTGCCAGCACTGTGCGAACACTTACTGGGTGAGACCCTGCTGCTACCCAACGCCGATGCCTCTACGCAACCGGCCAGCGCACCGATATTTGACAGCCACCTGCAGCGACTTGAGCCCACTACGTTAAACCTGCGCTGTTTTGTGACCCACACCCCGGCTACCGTCAACCGCAACACGGCGGACGAATACCAAGTGATGCCCGGCGGTTTAGCCTGGGTCGGTGCGCCTGGCTCACCCTCACTGAGCACCAGCATTGTCAAAGATGTGTGGGTCACCGCAGCCTCACCCCAGCCGCATGTCAGCCAGCTGCGCCAAGCCCGCGGCCCGGTAGTGGCGACGCGGGATGGGACGGATCTACCCAGCCGGGTGGCTGAAAGCCTGTTTTGGCTAGGCCGCTACGGTGAGCGATTAGACACCCGCGCCCGCTTGCTGCGTGAAGCACTGCTAAGGCTAATGGAGTACGACCAGGACGCGATTGCCGACCAGCTGTTGGATGAGCTGCTGCTAGCCCTGGATATCACCACACTCAGCAAAGACGACGAGCACCGCTTACAAGCGCCACTGATCGGTTTTGAACAGAAGCGTGCGGCACTATTGGCGCAGTTCGATGACGTGGAGCCCCAAGCGCTGCAGCCACTATTCTCGCAATTAATGCGCAATGCACGCAGCGTGCGCGACCATTTAGGCGACGACTCCTGGCGGGTGGTGCACCAGTTGCGCCAACGCATGGCCACCTTTAACCCCAGCTTGGGAGCCAGCGCGGCGCGGCGCGCTTGTGAAGGGCTATCGGCCCAGCTGGCTGCGTTTTTCGGACTCTGCAACGAGACCATGCCGCACCACTACGGTTGGCGATTCATGGATATTGGCCGCTTTCTGGATCGCGTGTTGGGCTTGCTCTCGCTGCTCAAACTTACCCTTAATGCCCCGCATTCGCCGGGATTGGCACTGTGGGAAGTCGTGCTTGCCACCACCGATAACTTTACCGCTTACCGGCGCCGCTACCGCAGCGAGCTACATCCAGCGGCGATTCTTGACCTACTGCTGTTCGACGAGACTAACCCTCGCTCGGTGGGTTATATGCTCAAGCGCATTGAGCGTCAGATGGATCGCCTACCCGGCACTACATCCCCCTACCGTAACGCCGAACGCAGGCTGTTGATTCAGGCGAATGCAGCGCTCCATCTTGCCGATATTGATCGCTTGAGCCATTTAGCGGATACCCCCGAGGCGCAAGAGGCGCTAGAACAACTGCTGGACGCTCTGATTGAGCCCCTGAGTGCGCTTTCTGAAGCCATCAGTCAAAGTCATTTCAGCCATGTGGAACGACCTCGCCAACTAGTTAGTATGGAGCCCGAGGCATGAACTATACGTTGCGGCATACCACCCGCTACCATTACAGCGCTCCGGTAACGTTGTGCCATAGTGAAGCGCGGGTGCTTCCACGCAAAACGCCCCATCAGCAGTGTGGCGCTTCGGAATTACATATTAGCCCTGCGCCGCAGGTACAAAAGGAGCGCTGCGATATATTCGGCAACCGGGTGCTCTATTTCGCCATGGAAGGGGTTCATCAAACGCTGGATGTCACTGTGGTAACACCATTGAATACTCAGCCGCTCACCGCCCTGCCTGATGTTTCGCCGCCGTGGAAAAACGTGGCCCAGCTGCTTAGCCAGGACAACAGCTTTGATGTACAGCTCTACCGACTGGACTCACCATTTATCCGTCGTAACGACGAGCTAGCCGCCTTTGCCCGTAGCTGCTTCACCCCAGGCAGACCACTTATTGAGGCGGCGCTAGCGCTGAATGAGTTGATTTATAGCACTTTTGAATACGACCCCAGCTTCACTACGCTGGCGACACCGTTAAGCGAGGTGCTTGCCAACCGGCGTGGTGTTTGTCAAGACTTCGCCCACCTGGCGATTGGCGCATTGCGTTCGGTAGGACTCGCCGCGCGCTACGTCAGCGGATACCTGGAAACCCAGCCACCGCCCGGGCAGCCGCGGCTGATCGGCGCTGATGCCTCCCATGCGTGGCTGGCGACCTGGATCCCCGACTGGGGCTGGCTGGCGCTTGACCCCACCAATGGCTCAGTGGCCGGTGAACAGCACCCCGTACTGGCTTGGGGGCGAGATTATGCAGATGTCGCGCCACTCAAAGGGGTTATGAACGGCGGCGGCGAGCATCGTCTTGAAGTTGAAGTCGATGTCATGCCGCAGGCGAGCTAAAACATTAACAATTATTAATGCCTGATAGCCATCAGGCTGATTCGTAAGCAGCTTTAAGACGATAAAACTCTTCTACAATAGCGGCCATTTCATCGGCGTCGTAATCGCATAGGCCGCTCACGACAAGCTTCTTAGAGCCCACACCCACCGCTTCACCAGCGGACTCGATCGAGAACTCCAAGCGGGCATCGGCACGCTTACCGTGAACCTCTAGCGAAGAGTGGTTCAGCGTCAATCCTGGAGAAAAACCATCTAAACGCCCAAGTGAAAAACCCATGCTATCGTAGATCACCAGCGGACGTTTAGGGTTAAACATAACCCCATGTTGCTCCATAAGTGGTTTGAGATAGTGTGGAAAATTCTTGCCTGAAAACGCCACATAACAGCGTGCAAAGGCTTCCACCACATCGGCATCGTGGGTAATGTCACCGCTACGCACTACCTGTAAGTAACCTTTGCCGCTCTCATCACAGACATGCAGTGTACCGTCGTCTGCTTCGCTGAACTTTAGCGGTGTATCGGCGCCCACCATGTTGGTGAAGCGAAATTCCATTTGCCGCGACAACCCAAACTTTGTGAGCACCAATGCAAACAGCAGATCACCGGGCACACAAAAGCGGCGTGCATCCGGATTATGAATAGGGTTGTAGTCACCCGCCACGCCTTTGGCGAAGCGACTGGCCTGCTCTGCGGAGATCACCACATACTCTCCGCGCTGCGTATAAAAATCCTTGAACATGGCGTTTGTTGCCTGCCTAGCGTTGAAATCGAAAACCCGTCACTGCCCAACGCCGCGCATAATGCCATAAAACACGCCCCAACAGGAGTTATCTGCTAGGGAAGCCACTATGTCAGACGTGAACACTCGTAAAAATCGCCTACCCCGACTGCTTTTCAGGGTGTTGATTGGCTTGCTATTTATCATCCTGATCTGGGTAGCGGGCAGCTATTGGCTGCTTAATAGTCAGTGGCTACCCAAACGCATTTCCCAATTTGAAGGCATCGACATCCGCTGGGAGCAAGGTGCCAGCCGACACCCTGGCCGCTGGGAAGTCGAGGGGCTGTATCTCGCACGTGAAGATGAAGCCTTACCCATCTCCATTGAGGCTGAACGCGCGACCCTTTCGCTCTCTTTGCTGGCCCTGCTACGCGGCGAGCTGCATATTAATGCCCTCGATGCTGAGGGCATTCGCCGCCTGACCGTCGGTGATATCGCGCTGGAAGCGGAAGGCCAGCTACACGTAGTAGAGACCACATTGAGTCGCGACACCCTGGCTATCCCTAATGTTTCGCTCGCCATTACTAATGGTCGTTTAGTTCGCGTGAGTGATCAAGCAACCCTAGTGCACGATATTGATCTTACCGCTGATGCGACACTCGACACGATAACCCCCGTCGACGCCACCAGTGGCCAACTTAACCCCAACCTGCTGGCGGCGCTTTCGGCGCAGCTTCAGTTGAATGCCCAAGCGGATGCCTGGGAGGTCTTTATGCCCTATTTAGACGCCCTGCCCTGGCTAACCCTGGAGGGGCGAGGGGCACTCACCGGCACACTTGAGCTAACCGCTGGTAAGTTACAGCCCGGTAGCGAATTAATGCTGGACGCGCCAGTGTTGCGCTTAGCGGTAGATGAGCAGCGTTTACGTGCTCCAAGCGACTCACCCCGCTGGCTAATCGCTGACAACCCACCACCACGTCACACCGCCACCGGTAAAGGCCAGGTTCGCTTGGCAGTTGAGAGCGATCAACTGCATTTTTCGACCCAGCTTGCCGATGTTGAGCTAGCTGAAATAGAACTGGCTGAAGTAGAACTGGACGAGCCGCACCCCTATGCAGAGCACGCTGAGCTTCGCCTGGCGACCCAAATTCCCAATCAACGCCTGGATCAGCTCGACCTTCCCACAGCGGCTACCCTGGCCTTACAGGGCGACATCATTCGTTTGGATATGCTTGACCGTTATCTTACTGCGTATGCTGACGAACAGGGCATCCGCCTTTCAGGTCATGGCCAAATGGATGCCTCAGCCAGCATTCGCGAGTCGCGCCTCTACGATGCTCAACTGAACATTCAAGCACCGGAGCTGGCAGCCGATACACGCGGCTTTATCGCCCAAGGCAGTGGCTCACTCAATGCCCGGTTAACGCCTCAAGAGATAATGGAAGCCACGCTCAACTTTAACGATGCCACGCTGCATCACCAAGAGCGCCTGCTACTTGACGACGCTGACATCAACCTTATCGCCACAAGCCCTATTAATCCGCAAAAAGCGCCTGATGAAGCCACCGCCATGCTTAGCTGGCAAGCGGCTCGCCTGCCCGATGTTAGCGTGTTACAGAGCTATTTAGTGGCCATTTTACCCACCCCTACACCTTTGCAGCTGCTTAGCGGCCAAGCCACGAGTCACGGCCAGCTCACCATGACGTCAGAGCAACTCAGCGGTGAGGTGCATTTAGCGGGAAACGGGCTAGCGACTCGCTGGCAGCATGGCGACCAGGCGGGCACGTTAACCAGTGATATGCAGCTATTCCTGCCACTCCAGCAAGTAGCGATGGATGGTTCAGCGTTGAACCTCAGCGGCGCCCGGCTGAGCTGGCAAGTGGCCGCTATCGACCGACCTAGCGAGCGCCTAGAGAGCGTATTAGTGTTAACCGACGGACGTTTTCAGCGCCGCAATAGCGTGCCTAGTGGACAGTTTGCACTTGAAGGTAGTGTGCAACGGCTAGGCTTTTTAAATGCGTTTTTGCCTGACGCCCATGGTTTGGCCATTGCTGGCGAAGGCCAGCTCTTTGCTCAGGGCGCCTTTCGCGATAACCGCCTGCTGGCACCGACTCGGCTGCGCGTTAATGCCGACCAGCTTGAGGTTACATTTTTAGACTATCTCGCCACAGGGCGTGGAGAGCTCACCGCCCAACTGGATAGCACCGAGCAGGCCCAGCTCTCGCTTGGCATTCCCCGCTTTGACCTAAAGCGCCAAGACGATGACAGCCCACACGTACAGGGGCGCCACTTTGCCCTCACCACGCAAACCGAGCAGTTTAGCGAGGTGCTTGAATCGCCCCAACCCGAGCACTTCACCACCCGTATTGCGCTACCGATTACCGAGGTGCCCGACTTCACCCGTTACAACCGCTACCTGCCAGAAGGGGCAGGTGTCACCTTGCTTGATGGGCAAGCCAGCCTAGCCAGCGAATGGCTGCTGGAGGGTTTTAACGCCCAAGGAGAAATAACGCTGCGCGCTTTTGGTGCCGAGCTGGCGCTACTGGATCAGCGTCTACGGGGCGATGTGCACTTGTATTTGCACCTCACCGACGGCGATCTGAATACACGCCGCTTTACTGCTAATGACTCTTTCCTACGCCTGGAAAACGTTAACCTTCAGAGTGAAAACGGCGCATCGGATGCGGGTTGGTGGGTGCAACTTTCAATGTTTGATGCGCAGTTAGCGTGGGAAGACCCTGTTCGCCTAGCCAGCCAACTACGTTTGGAAATGCGCGATACGGGCTTGCTCGCCCGGCTATTTCTCGCCCGCGCCAGGGATAGCGACTGGCTCGGGCGACTGTTAAATGTTCACGATATCGAGGGCACTGCACAGCTAGAGATCAGCGGCGAGCAGATTAGCCTTAGCGACTTGACGCTCACCGGCGGCCCACTACTGCTGCTTTCGGATGTCGCTCTGGCAGACCGCAGTGCCAATGGCGCGCTCTATGCGCGCCTTGGCGTGCTTGGATTAGGGGTTGAACTTGAAGACAGCGAACCAACCTTGCGCTTTATTCAACCGCGCCGCTGGTTTGACCGCTGGCGGGAGGCCAATGGCAGGTAACACAAATAACCGTTGCCTAGCGTTTTTTGCGCTCACGACGAATCATCCTGACTCGTTCTTTAGCTTTTTGCGGCGTGGAGAGCGGCGCTGCCGTCTCATCATGGGTTTTCGGCGGCACCGTGACCCAGGCAAACACCGGCAATGCCAAGTGCCAATGAATGGCCGCCAACCGAAGCCCAAGAGTGACGCTTAGTGAGGCAGCAATCGCCAACGTAAGCGGCGCCTCCAGCGCATGCAGCGCGACGTAAACGATGCCTCCCGCCATCGCGGCGGTGGCGTAGATCTCTTCGCGCAAGACCATGGGCACTCGTTGCGCCAGCACATCACGGATCATGCCGCCCGCCACGCCGGTCATCATGCCCATCAACACCGCCACCATGCCAGACGTGCCCAGCAGCAGTGCTTTATGGGCGCCAATAACGGTGAACAGCGCAAGGCCGAACGCATCGGCAATCGGCAAGAAACCCCGCGAGAGACGGTGGATATAGTGAAACCCCACCAGCGAGACGCCTACGGTGGCTAAAATCACCCATAAATAGGTCGGGTCGGTCACCCAGAACACCGGCTTTACGCCTAACACTAAATCCCGCAGTGTGCCCCCACCGATGCTGGTCACTGCCGCCAGCACCAGCATGCCAATTGGGTCCATGCGCGACCTGCACGCCAACATCACACCCGACAGCGCGAACACGATGACACCCGCCATATCCAGCCAATAGACCACGCCTGACACGCTCTTCTCCTTAATGTTCGCTATCGATAAAGGCGCCAAGAATAACACTCTTCCCCAAAACACTGGCTCCAGCGCCATTACTCAGTTGGGATAAATACTCGGGATTAGGTTACGCTGGCCGATTAGATTAACTGTGGAGTTGGAGCGTTTATGGATTGGAACCCGGCTTACAGCTGGCTGGTACTCGCCCTACTATTAAGTCTGGCAGAGCTAACTTCGGGCGCGATGGTGCTGCTTGCACTGGGTATTGCCGCGGCGCTAACGGCGGCCGTTACGGCGTTAGGTTTAACGCTCCCCTGGCAACTGCTCAGTATGGCTATTTTTACCGGCGTACTGCTGCCGCTATGCATTATGGTCATTCGCCCGCGCTTCTCCCCCCGTGGCGTGGCCTACGGCACCACCGGCACGGGCGTCGAGAAAGGCAATCGCTACACTACTCTACGCCGGGATTTTGATGATGCCACGGGCATTAAAGTAAACGGCGATTTCTACCGCCTCCGCGTCGTTGAAAGCGGTGAAACCGAGCTACCCAGCGGTACGCTGGTGATATTTAAACGATTTGAAGGCACCACTGCGCTAGTCGCGTTACCTCAGCCTGACGACATAGCCCCTCAAGAAGACGATTCCCAACGCAAGGAGCCTTAACAATGGATTTACCTATTAGCCCAGGTTTATTAATAAGCCTTATTATTGTGGTGATCGCGGTACTGATCATTTCAAAAGGTCTGATCATTATTCGCCAATCGGAAGTCATGGTGGTGGAGCGCCTTGGTTCATTCCATCGCGTGTTAGAAAGCGGCATCAACATCATCATTCCGTTTATCGAACAACCTCGTGCGATCACCATGCTGCGTTACCGCAAAATGGGTGAGGACTACACCGCTATTACCAGCGACGAGACCCGTATTGATCGCCGCGAAACGGTGATGGATTTCCCTGGCCAGCCAGTCGTTACCACCGATAACGTCACCGTGCGCATTAACGGCGCCCTGTACTATCAGATCATTGACCCCAAGCGGGCGGTCTATGAAGTCGAGAACATGAGCCAGGCCGTCGAAGTTCTGGCGAAAACCACGCTGCGCTCAGTAGTCGGCAAAATGGAACTGGATAAGCTGTTCGAGTCCCGTGCGGAGGTGAACAACGAGATTCAGGCCGCCATGGAAGAGCCTGCTTCCAAGTGGGGGGTCAAAATTTCCCGTGTCGAAGTGCAGGATATTGCCATGCCCGAAGAGGTGGAAACCGCCATGCGCCTGCAGATGGCCGCCGAGCGTAAACGCCGCGCTACGGTTACCGAAGCAGAAGGTGAAAAATCAGCGGCAATTGCCATGGCCCAGGGTCAGCGTGAGTCTTCGATTCTTAACGCTCAAGGCGATAAAGAGTCCGCTATTCTGCGCGCTCAGGGTGAGCAGGAATCGATCAAGCTGGTGCTGAGCGCCATTGGCGATAGCGAAGAGAATAAGCGCACGGTGGTGGGCTACCTGCTAGGCCAAAGTTATATCAAGGTACTGCCCAACATGGCGAAGAATGGCGAGCGGGTATTCGTGCCTTATGAATCATCGGCGTTGCTCGGCTCAATGGGCATGTTCCGTGAAATGGCGGGATCACCTGAGGACACGGTGGCTAACCACCTAAAAAACCGTAGCGGCAGTGACAGCGATTTTCGTAGTGGAATCGTCGGTGGTGCGGTCAGCGGCCACTAATAGCGCCATCAAGAAACCGCAGGAATTACCTTAAGCCGGGCCCCGCGGGTCCGGCTTTTTTGCTGCGACTCGCCGACGAAGCACTTTATCTGATCAAGCACAGCGGCCGTAACCGCTGTGTAGTATGGGCTGAATCGCATCACGCTCAGCAGTTCATGCTGGCCCCAGCAGGGATTTCCATCGGCCTGGCGACTAGGGTGAATCGGTCGCCAGAAAGTGATCAATAAACACTGCGTAATCCTGCTCAGTGCAGTCGGCGTAAGCGACTGCCAGTGTTGAAACGATCTCGACAACTGAGCTTTCCGCTCTTTTAATTTATTATTCGGTCTATTATATGTAAAAATCAAAGTGACGCCCCCCAGCCAATAAAGACAGCAAAAATAATAAACAGCCAACTAGCGATAAAACATTTAACAATCAATGGTAGGGCATAACGCAGCCACTTATCATACGGAACTCCCGCCAACGCTAACATTGCAAGAGTCCCACCTGATGTCGGAGAGATCATATTAGTGAACCCATCACCAATCTGGAATGCTAATATAGCTGTCTGACGTGTCATGCCAATAATATCAGATAATGGGATCATGATGGGCATCGTAGCCATTGCTTGACCACTGCCAGATGGTATAAAAATATTAATAGCACCATGCACCAACGTCATCACTATCGAAGATAACATTAAAGGCAATTGCGCAACCGGCACAGCTAGCGCATTAATAATAGTATCTCCAATCTGTCCTTGCTCTAACAATACTTGAATGGCTCGTGCCACCCCTATAATCAGCGCCCCGCCTGTAACTGAGGCAGCGCCTTTAATTAAATGATCAACCATCTCATTTGTTTTCATTCCAGTTAAAAGTCCACAAATGACAGCAATTGCTAAAAACACTCCAGAAATTTCATTAATGTACCATCCTAAAGAAAAAACCCCATATAATATCAACGCCAACCCGATCAGAAAAGTAAATATTACTATAAAATCAACACGCCCCATGCAGTACTCTTCAAGCGTTTTTTCCAACCGCATACCTTGAGTAGAAAGCCCTTTCGCAAAACTACTCTGTGGCGAAGCCTGAATTTTCTTTAAATAGCTGGAGGTGTGATGAGCTACTATGCTAAGCATCACCAACGCCATAACTGTCCTTAACCCGAACCCTGAGAAAAGCGGTATGTCAGCGATAGTTTGCGAAACACCGACTGTATAGGGATTAACAGGAGAAGCGGCAAATCCAAAACCAATACCACCGACAGCCATACTAAGGCCAACTATAAGGTCACCCCGCAAAGCTAAGCCAACGAAGATAGCTAGAGGAATCAAAGCTATATTCCCCTCATATCCAACTACCACTCCTAGCATTCCGAAAATAAACGTAATAGCCCAAACTGTTAAAGTCTGCCGCTCAGTTCCTAGTTTTTTTATTAAGGTACCGACAGTGTTCTCTAATGCTTTAGTCGCTGAAAGAAGACGAAATAAGCCTCCAGCAATAAAAACAATAAAAATTATACTAGCAGAAGAAACCATCCCTTGAGGGATAGAAAAAAAGACATCTAGTGGTGAAAGAAGAGGTGCTTCCACCATTTCGAAAGTGCCTGGAACAACCGATTCCCGTCCATTTACTTCTTCTCTTTGAAAAACTCCTGAAGGAACTAGCAACGTCAATAAGTAAGTAAAAAGTAATATCCAAAATATAAGAGCCATTGGATGTGGCAGCTTTTCATACCACAGTTTATTCTCATGAATTGATTCTTTATAATTAGACATAATATTATTACACCTTTGTTTATTAGCATTACTTATTAATTAATGCTTTCATCGCTATTTCTACAAGAAGGCGACTTCCATAAGGAATAATGCGATCATTGAAATCGAAATGAGCGCTATGTAGAGGATGACATTTATCCCCCTCTCCTGTGCCTAGAAAAAAGTAAGCGCCTGGACACTCCTTCAGCATGAAAGAAAAGTCCTCTGCACCTAAGCTTGGAGATACGCTGTCTACCAAAGCCCCTCTTCCCCAGATGGCCTCAACACAAGATTCGACTATGCATACAGAGCTTAGTGAGTTAACCGTAACAGGGAAGAGGCGCTGATAGTCTAGGAACACCTCTCCACCGTATGCATGACTCACTCCTTCACATACCCTAGCCATAGCATTTTCAATGGTAGTGCGACTGTTATCGTCAAGGGTTCTCACTGTACCGCTAATATTGACTTCATCCGGAATGACAGCAAAACCGTCAAGAGTTCCTCCTTGAATACCGCACAAGCTCAATACCGCCGATGCTATTGGGTCTACATCTCTCGAAACGACACTGTGCAATGCTTGAATCAAGGTACCAGCCATTCGGACAGGATCAATGGATCGGTGTGGGTTCACACCTCCGTGCCCTCCTCTACCCTGCACCTTGATCTTCACTTGATCAGCAGCAGCCATAATTGGGCCAGAACAGATGCCTACCTTTCCAAATGGTAATTCCGGCCAATTATGCAAAGCATAAATTTCATCCATAGGAAATCGTTCAAACAGACCTTCCTTAACCATTTGTTGTCCGCCGCCAAGCCCCTCTTCTGCTGGTTGAAAAACTAAGTGAAGAGTTCCAGAGAAATCACGGTGCTCTGCGAACCAAGCAGCGACGCCCAGTAAAATCACTGTGTGCCCATCATGACCACAGGCATGCATTTTACCTTTAATTTCAGAAGCATAGGCGACCTCACTTAATTCCGCCAAGGGTAATGCATCCATATCTGCACGTAGTCCTATGCTCCTATTGTTGTCGTCCAGGTTTCCTTTTATAGTAGCCACAATACCGGTGCCCGCTATATCACTGACATAACTAATCCCTAATCTATCAAGCTCCTGCATCACTTTTTTAGATGTCTGATATTCCTCAAAACCTAATTCTGGATGTCGATGCAACTCACGACGAAAACTTTGTAAGTAAAAATATCGACTATTAAAAAAATCGTCTTGGATCGTCTGCAACATATTTCCACCGAATGATTGTGCGAGTTCATTTAGTGTTATACGATTTTATCTCGTATCGGAAATATAGTTTTTATATGCAATCCATACTATATTGGCATACTCACTTCAATAAGCATAACTTTCCAATGGATTTCAAACAGTTACGTTATTTTTTAGCAGTTGTAGATGAGGGTACAATATCTTCAGCAGCTCGCAGAATACCCATCGCTCAGCCAGCTCTGACGCGCCAACTACACATGTTAGAAGAAGACCTTGGATTTCAGCTATTTCACAGAACTCATCAAGGGATTATACTTACTGCAGCTGGCACTTCATTCTATAAAAATACGCAAGTACTGCTGGAAGACTTCGAGACCATCAAGCAACAAGCAAAAAATATTGCTAATGGGCAATATGGCTCTTTGCGCATTGGCATCACTCCAATCCATCATTGGATTCCAAACATCACACGCCTTTTAAATAAGTTTCGAAAACAACACCCAGATGTGGAATTATTTATAGAGCCACGGCTTTCAGGCTCACAAATAGAAGCAATACATAATAATCGCCAAGATATTGGAATAATGTTTCTACATCCTGAAACACAACCAGAACTACGTAGCCAATGCCTTTATAAAGATCATATGGTTTTAGTTACAAGCAAAAACTCCTCTTTAGCACAAAACCCACCAACCTGCCTAGCTGACCTCAATAATGAAGACTTTATTTGGTTCAAAAGAGACTCTACGCCTAGCAGCTATGACAAATTACACCAATCTTTTAAAGAATCAGGATTTATTCCAAATATTGTGCAGGAGTGCAGTGATAATACTACTATGCGCAGCCTAGTATCTGCAGGCATGGGATGTACACTCCTTCCTGCTCTAACAATGACGGATGCTCCTAAAAATCTCGTTAGCTATCGAATACCAGATCTAACGCTGGAACTTCCATTGATGCTGGTATGGCACCCTTTATACCTGAATTCAACTAATAAGTGCAGCACCTGCGGTTTCTAGCGCTCCTGAGTATTCACCTAAGAACACCTGGGCTGGGGTTCGGTATCCCAGCCGCTTTCTTGGTCTATCGTTTAGCTTAT
>NZ_JACCDE010000016.1 GCF_013415125.1 Vreelandella glaciei
AACCTGAAAACGCCCATCGCCATGGTGCAACACCTAGTGCCCGCCATGCAGGCTCGCGGCAGCGGCCAACTGGTGTTGATCAGCTCGCTTGCCGCGTGGCACGGCCTGCCCACCACGCCCAGCTACAGCGCCAGCAAGGCAGGCATTAAAGCCTACGGCGAAGGGCTGCGCGGGCTGCTCGCCCCCCATGGCATTGGAGTGACTGTCGTGATGCCCGGCTATGTGACCTCGCCCATGTGCGACGCCATGCCCGGCCCCAAACCGTGGGAGTGGCCGCCCGAGCGCGCCGCCAACGTCATCAAGCGCGGCATTACCGCTAACCGCGCACGGGTAAGCTTCCCCTTCCCGCTTAATTTCGGCACCTGGTGGTTAGCGGTGCTGCCCGCCGCCGTTTCGCAGTGGCTAATTAAACGCCTGGGCTTTAATCACTCAGCAGGCACGCCCCATGATTAGCGCGCTGATGTGGCCACTGCTAATCGGCCTGTTACTAAGCGGTGGATTCGAAGCCCTGCTCAAACCGCGGCCGCGCCCCTTCTGGCAGCGCGGCGTGGCGGCTAATGGCGTGCATGCGGGCTCATGGGTGCTGCTGTTCGGTCTATTAGTGTTGCTGCTGCAGCGTCCCTGGTTCGCGGTCATGGTATTCCTCTCGCTACAGCTCGTCGTCGTACAGTCGAGCAACACCAAGTCGAACACCCTCAACGAACCGTTTATTTGCCACGACTTTGAATACTTCTGGGACGCCCTTCTGCATCCGCGCTTATACGTGCCTTTTTTCGGAGTTGGCTTGGCGATTGCTGCCAGCAGCGCGGCGGCCGTTGCCATTGGAGCATTTTTCTACTGGGAAACGTCGCTAGTCACTAGCGAGGGCGCTAGCCGCTTTTTAATCAGCGCGTTTGAGGTCATCGCCATCGGCGTACTGGTGCTCTCTTTCAGCACACCCAAGCTGCCCGCCATTACCCTGCAACCCACTCAAGACCTGCAGCGTCTAGGACTGTTTGCCAGCCTATGGGCATACGGTATGGCGCTGATGCGCTCACCTATTCCAACACCAGAACAGTCGCCTTTTTATCACTTAACCGAGGTGGCTAAAGCATCTAAAGATGAGCAAATTCTGCCTAACCAAACACTGCCAAACCAGACATTGCCAAACATAGTACTGGTACAGAGTGAATCGTTTTTCGACCCGCGCCCTTGGTGTGAGGAGGTCGATGCCAATCTGCTTCGCCATTATGACAATACCCGCACCAAAGCCCTACAACACGGCGCACTGAATGTGCCCGCGTGGGGCGCCAATACCGTGCGTACCGAGTGCGCGGTATTAACCGGCATCCCCCCCGACCAGTGGGGCGCACGCCAATTCAATCCCTATCGCACCCTTTCACGCCATCCACGTCCCAGCTTGGCGAGTGCGCTGAAAGCGGCGGGTTACCGCACCGTGTGTGTGCACCCATACCTGGCGAGCTTCTATTTTCGTCACAAGGTAATCCCCCTATTAGGCTTTGATCACTTTATAGATATCAATGCTTTCGAGAGCTGCGATAAAAGCGGCCATTACATTAGCGACTTAGCAGTTGCACGAAAGATTGGACGCCTGCTTGAAGATGACGATAATAGGCCGCTATTTATCTTTGTCATCACCATGGAAAATCACGGTCCGCTACATTTGGAAGCACCCAACCAGACGACGTTAGCTAACACGCTGCCCAATGCGCCCTGGCCACTGCCCGGTCATCTGCGTGACCTCGCGGTCTATTTGCACCATTTAAGTGAATCCGACAAGATGTTGGCCAGCGTTAAAAATTCGCTAAATACGGCAAAGCGACCGGGGCTGCTAGGATGGTATGGGGATCATGTGCCGATTCTACCGGAGGCGTACACACACTTTACGCCCCCTGATAGCCGCACCCCCTACATGATATGGTCAACTGAACAGATGGCAACGGCCAGTCTGGCAGCAGCGAGAGAGCCATTTGAGCTAGCCGCAAACGAGCTTGGTGTCCAACTGTTCAAACAGGTGTTTGGACATGCTATGAATAGCGATGTGATCAAGGCAGAACCAGAACCTCAGGAGCAAGAATGACTAAACGCGTTGCCATCATCGGCGCCGCCCATCGTTTCCCCGGCACCACCCCTGAAACGTTCTGGCAGGACCTGCAAGCCGAAAAATATTTAGTGACCGAAGTGGCCGCCGATCGCTGGAGCCACGAGGCCTATTTGCACCCGGATAAACGCCATCCCGGCACCAGCGTGACCTTTGCCGCCGGTAGCCTGGGCGATATCAGCGGGTTCGACGCTGAGTTTTTTGGTATTTCACCCCGTGAAGCGGCCAACATGGACCCCCAGCAGCGCATGCTATTAGAGCTCGCCTGGGAAGCCATGGAAGACGCCAGCATTCTGCCCAGCTCCCTGCGCGGCAGCCAGTGTGGGGTATTTTTAGGTGTCGCCAGTCTCGACTACTCGTACCGCTTAGCGGACGACATGTCGGCCATTGACGCTTCCACGGCCACCGGCAATACCTCCAGCATCGCCTCGAATCGCTTGTCTTACGTGTTTGACCTGCATGGCCCCAGCATGTCGCTGGATACCGCCTGCTCGTCTTCCATGGTGGCCTTTCACCAAGCCTGCCAATCGATTCGCAGTGGGGAAACCAACATGGCGCTGGCGGGCGGCATCAGCCTTCACCTGCACCCCTACGGTTTTATCATCTTCTCCAAAGCCAGCATGCTCTCGCCCACCGGCCGCTGCCAGGTATTTGACGAAGCGGGTGACGGCTATGTGCGATCGGAAGGGGCTGGCATTTTCCTGCTCAAGGATTACGACCAGGCGGTCGCCGACGGCGACAACATTATTGCCGTCGTGGCAGGCTCGGCGGTCAATACGGATGGCCATAAATCCGGCCTGACGGTACCTAACCCCAGCGCTCAGATTGACCTGATGAAACGCGCCTACCAGCAGGCGGGCATCTCGCCGGACGAGATCGACTACCTGGAAGCTCACGGTACCGGCACCGCCGTGGGCGATCCCATAGAGACCCGTGCGATTGGCGAAGCGCTCGGCCAGCACCGTAAAACACCGCTGCTGATCGGCTCGGTGAAAAGTAACCTGGGCCACCTGGAAACGGCTTCCGGCGTAGCGGGTCTCGCCAAGGCGCTCTACAGCATTCAGCACCGCGAAGTGCCTGCCACCATTGGCATTCGTAAGCTTAATCCGCGCATCAAGTTTGATGAGTTGAATTTATCAGTCGTCACCAAAGGCCAGCCGCTGAAAAAAGAGGGCCGCCTCGTTATCGGCATTAACTCTTTTGGTTTCGGCGGGGCCAACGCCCACGTGATTCTGGAAAGTCCGCCCGAGCGGAGCAAACCCGAGCTGCAGGCACCTGGTTCGACGCTGCCGATTCGTCTTAGTGCCCGCAGCGCTGAAGCGCTTACCCAAAGTGCCGAAACGCTCGCCCACTATTTGCGTGAGAACGCCTCACACAAAAGTAGCGAGATCAGCCTATACGACATCGCCTATACGCTGTTCCACCACCGCGAACGCCATCGCCATGGCGCGCTGCTGTTTGCCCAAACCGCGGACGAAGCGGCCACGCTGCTCAGCGAATTTGCTGGCGGTGAAAATAACGACATCACCACCCTCGAGCGCCTGCCTAACGCGGTCGGGCCGGTATTTGTATACGATGGCAACGGCTGCCAGTGGGAAACCATGGGCCGCGACCTGCTCAGCGAGTCCCCGACTTTCGCCGCCGCGATTGACCACGTCGACACCCTCTTTCAGCAGCACGGTGATTTCTCGCTGCGCGCCGAGCTGGAAGGCCGTAATGGGCAAGACGACGATAATCGCTTCGCGCTGACCGAGATTGCCCAGCCCGCGCTGTTTGCCCTGCAAGTAGCGCTGACCGAGTGGTTGCGTGAGCAAGGCATTACCCCCATTGCGGTGTTCGGCCATAGCGTAGGTGAAGTGGCCGCCGCCTGGGCCAGCGGTGCGCTGAGCCTGGAAGATGCGGTGAAAGTGATTTTCTACCGCAGCGACTATCAGGGCAAAACCCGCGGCCAAGGCGAAATGACCGCCGTGGCCATGAGCGCCGACGACATCGCCGAGTGGCTCGAAAACCCCGAATACAGCAAGGTTTGCCTGGCCGGCATCAACAGCCCTAAAGGCATTACCCTGGCGGGCGATAGCCGGCAACTGAGTGCCTTGGAAGCCGCGCTAAGTGGGCAAGACATTTTTGCCAAGCGCCTACCGCTGGATTACGCCTTCCACAGTCCAGCAATGAACAGTATTAAAGCAGGCGTGATCAACGCGCTGGCAGATATCACGCCACGCACGACACAGATCCCCTACTACTCCACCGTGACCGGCGAACTAAGCGACGGGCTTGAGTTGGATGCCACCTACTGGTGGAAAAACATTCGTGAGCCGGTGCTGTTTGACGCTGCCGCTAGCGCCTTGATGGAGCAAGGTCATAATGTCTTTGTAGAGATTGGCGCTCACCCCATTCTGCGCCGCTACCTCAATGAGTCACTGCGCCAGCTGGAGCGCCCCGGTCTGGTATTCGGCACCATTGAACGCCATAAACCGGGCTTTGAAGGCTTGCAACGCTGCTTAGGCCAACTGCTGCTTAGCGGTCTTGATTTGGCTAGCCGCCACCTGCCAGTAGTAGGACAACGCGTGCCGCTACCACGCTATGCCTGGCAGCGTAGTCATCACTGGGTACAAGGCACTAACGACGGTCAAGGGCTGCTTACGCGCTACTACCAGCACCCGCTGCTGGGCTACCCGCTGGCGCAGCACGAACACACCTGGGAAAGTCAGCTCGATACCCAGCGACAGCCCTGGCTGGCGGATCACGTGGTGGGTGAAGGCGCCGTCTTCCCCGGTGCCGGTTTTGTGGAACTGACCCTGGCCGCAGCACTACAGCTAAAAGACAGCCCACTGCTGGATATCGAAGAGCTGGAAATTCGCGCCCCGCTGCTGCTGGACGGTCCCCATGGCCGTGCCATGCGGTTAACCTACCTGCCGGAAGATGGCCGCCTGGAGATCCACTCCCGCGAGCCCGCCAGCGGCAGTGAGTGGCAGTTGAACGCCGTGGCCCGCACCATGCGCGAAAGCCGGGGGTTCCTGCTTAACCGTAAGGCCCCACCGCTACCTTCCCGCGCGCCGGACTACACGCTCGAAGAGCACCTGCAGATGGCCGAGCGTATCGGCCTGCACTACGGCCCCGCCTTCCAGGCCATTTCCAAAGGCTGGATTGAGGGCGATGCGGTCATAGGTGAAATCGCCTTGTCGGATGATGTACAGGCGCAACTCAGCACGCTGCACGTACATCCCGGCATTCTGGATAGCGTCTTCCAGATGTTTATCCCGCTGTTGGCCCAACATAGCGAGTTCGCCGCCCAGTTGGCCTTTGTACCGGTGCGTGTGGGACGCATTCAAGTCAATACCCAGGCGGGCGCGCCGGTGATCGCCCGTGCGGTGATGGGCAAGCGCGCACCGCACTCCTTTACCGCCGATTTCGAGCTGTATGACGCCGCCGGCAATGCGGTTGCGGTATTGAGTAAAACCCGCTTCAAAGCGATTCGTCTTAACCGCGCGCATCATCAGCATTTCAGCTACTTGGATGTGGAACTGACCCCGGCGCCACTGCGTTCAGAACCACTGGCACTGCCCGCCGAGGCGCTGGCCCGCCTAGCCGATATTGCCACTATTTACGGTAAGGGCACCGGCCATCGCTATGGCAACGAAGTCGCCCCGCTGCTGGACAGCCTCAGTGAAGCCTTTGCTCAGCAGCGCCCGGACGCAGAAACCGATACTGATTCAGAAGGCGCACAGCACTCGCCTGACGTTATCTGGCAACTGCTGGTGCAGGACTACCCCGATTACTTTGCGCCTATCCATCTGGTGGGCCGTTTAGGGCTTCACCAACAAGCGCTGCGCAGCGGCAGCAGCGATCTTGAAACGCTGGGCATTAGCCAGGAACACCTTGCGCGCTTGAACCGCGTCCTGGTGGGCGAAAGTGGCTGGCAGGCGTTGGCAGGCGAGCTAGGCGAGTTAATAGATGCGCTGATAACAGAGCTCCCCGGTGGGCAGCGCTTGCAATTCCTTGAAGCGGGCCCCAGTGCGCCTGCGTTGGGCGAACGCTTACTGGAACGCAGCACCCAAGCGCTTTACCACGACCTTACCCATTACCGCGTGATCACCACCCTCGATAGCACGCGTCATCAGGTGGAGCAGTTGCAAGAACGCTTCCCGCTGATGGATATGCAGCACCTTGACCAAAACGATACTGCAGCGTTAACCGCCCCCACGGGCGTTGAAAAAGCCCAAGTAGCGTTTGTCAGCGTGGATATCACCCATCCCGCCGCCACGCGCCAATTGATAGAAGCACTGCCCGCGCAGCTAGCGCCAGGCGCCCAGGTCATGCTGATTGGTATCGCCCCGAGCCGCTGGCTGGATGACCTGCTGGCCACACCCGGCATCGATCAAACCGCGCTGGAGCAAGCGACGCTGATCGGCTGGCTAAACGATCAAGGCTTTGTGGTTTCCATGCCCATGGCGCTGGAAGAGAGCGAGAGCGGTGCTTATCTGCTCCACGCCCACTATCCGTTAGCCGCGGACGAAGATGAGTCCACCGTGACTCAACGGCGTCACTTGGTGGTCGCCGATCAAAACAATGAAGCGCTGGCGGCCACTCTCGTCGAGGCACTGCAATCGCACGACGCTTCCGCGCTGCTCAGCATTAGCCAGAGCGAACCCGCTGAGCTGCTGGCTCATGCATTAACGCAACCGGCACTGGCGAATCACTCAGAGCAAACGCTCAATGTCATTGACCTGCGTGGCCTGGGGGCTAACAGCACTGAAGCGCAAACCGCCCGCTGTGATCACGCCCTTAAGTGGACGCTGGCGTTAGAGCAGCAGTCGCTGGCCGCCTCCCTATGGCTAGTAACCCACGGCCTTAGTGCGCTCTGGCAGGCAACGCCCGCCACTAGCGCTAACGAGGCGCCCGGCGATGCCGCGCTCTGGGGCTTTGGCCGCTCGCTGGCCAACGAAGCCGTCGGCCATAACGTCTATCTGCTGGATGTACCGACAACGATCAGCGAGCCAGCGCTAAACGCCTGGGCCACGCTGCTGGCTCAGCCGGATAGCGAAAACGAAGCGCTGATCGATCATCAGGGCCACCGCTTTGCCACTCGGCTGCGCACCCTGCCCGCGCCGCGCCCGGCGGCGGTAGCACCGACTAACGAGCAGACCCAACAGCCACAGCAAGCGATGACGCTAGGCTTTACCATGCCTGGGCAGCTGCGCCAGTTAACGTGGCGCCCTCGCCCGCTACCGCCAGCCAATGCTGACGAAGTGGCCATCAGCGTTAAAGCCACCGGGCTTAACTTCCGCGATGTGATGTACACCCTGGGCCTGCTCTCCGATGAAGCGATTGAGAACGGCTTCGCGGGGCCGACCCTGGGCCTCGAATTTGCGGGCGTGGTCGAATCCGTGGGTAGCAACGTCACCCACGTGACGCCTGGCCAGGCGGTAGTCGGCTTCGGCCCTGCCAGCTTTAGCGATAAGGTGATCGCCAGCCAGCACGCCGTTGCCCCGCTGCCGGAAGGCATCAGCTTTGCCGCGGCCGCCACGATCCCAACCACCTTCTTCACGGTCTACTACGCGCTTAAGCACTTGGCGCGCTTAGAACCCGGCGAAAAAGTCTTGATTCACGGCGCCGCGGGTGGCGTAGGTATCGCCGCGCTGCAAATCGCCCAGTGGCTAGGCGCGGAAATTTACGCCACGGTGGGCTCCGAAGAGAAGCGCGACTTCCTGCGTCTGATGGGCATCGATCGGCTCTATGACTCGCGCTCGCTCACCTTTGCCGAAGAGATCCTGGAAGACACCCAGGGCGAAGGCGTGGATGTGGTGCTTAACTCGCTCGCCGGAGAAGCGATCAACCAGAACCTGCGCGCCTTGCGCCCGTTCGGCCGCTTCCTGGAGCTGGGCAAACGCGATTTCTACGAAAACACCCATATTGGCCTGCGCCCGTTCCGCAATAACCTCAGCTACTTCGGTATCGACTCCGATCAGCTAATGAAGGTGCAGCCCGCGCTCACCCAACGCCTGTTTGGCGAAATGATGGCGCTGTTTAACGACGGCACCTTGAGCCCGCTGCCGTTTACCTCGTTCAGCCACACGCAAGTGATCGACGCCTTCCGCTATATGCAGCAAGCGCGTCAAATCGGCAAGGTCGTGGTGACCTATGAACAGCCCATCGCGCCACCCCAGAACGACGTATTGGGCACGGCAGCGATACAGCTTTCAGCGGATGCCAGCTACTTGGTGACCGGCGGCCTGGGTGGCTTCGGGTTAAGAACCGCTCAATGGTTAGTAGAGAAAGGTGCGCGGCAGCTGATTCTGCTTAGCCGCAGCGGCCCTGCCAGCGAAGAAGCCCAAGCAGCCATGGCGGCCTTCGAGCAGCAGGGCGTCAAGGTAGTGGCTGCGGCCTGCGATATTACCGACCGCGCGGCTCTAACCGCGGTACTGAAGCGTGCCAAGACTGAACTCGCACCGCTACGCGGCATAGTGCACGCCGCCACGGTGATCGACGATGGTCTAATCCGCAACCTGGATGCCGCACGTATTCAGAAAGTGTTGGCGCCCAAAATCGACGGTGCCCGCCACCTTGATGCGCTAACCCGTGAAACGGCGCTGGACTTTTTCGTGCTCTACTCGTCGGCCACCACGCTGTTCGGTAACCCCGGTCAGGCTAACTACGTCGCCGCCAATCACTGGCTAGAAGCCTTTGCCGCTAACCGCCGCGCCGCTGGCTTACCGGCGACCTGCGTACGCTGGGGCGCCATTGAAGATGTCGGTTTCCTGGCTCGCAACACCCGCACCCGGGATGCGCTGCAAGAGCGTCTGGGCGGCTCGGCACTACGTTCGGATGACGCGCTGAATGTGCTCGAGCAAATGCTGCTGACCCCAGGGCCAAGCCTGGGCGTTCTGGAGCTGGAGTGGGGGGCGCTTGCTCGCTTCCTACCCACCGCTGAAGCGCCCCGCTTTAATGAAATTGCCCGTGCCAGCGACGATGTTAGCAGCGTCGATGCCGACGACGACATCAGCGCCCTGCTGGCCAACCTCTCGCCAGAGGAGCTACACAGTACGATCACCGACTTACTACGCGCCGAACTGGCCAGCATTTTACTAATTGATGAAGAGAAGCTCGATATCCACCGTTCGGTCTACGACATGGGATTTGACTCCCTAATGGGCGTCGAGCTAATGACCGCCATCGAGAACCGCTTGGGCGTTCAGGTGTCAGTCATGGTGCTCAGCGAAGCATCGACGCTCGACAAACTCGCGGGCGTGCTTATTCAGAAAATGCATCAGCACGACGATGTTGAAGAACCTCCGCAAAATGCGATAGCCGCACTGGCAGCCCAGCACGGCACCGAAGGATTAAACACTGCGTCTGCTTCTTCATTATCTGCAACTGAGACACTATGACCGCCAAGCGCTCTGAACTGAAACAGCAGCTTCTGGAACAAGCACGCAAACGCACCGCGCCGCGTGCTGCCAGCAGCACCACGGTGTCATCCAATGGGCAAGGGGCTGAGCAGCGCTCAGTGCCTGAGCGCTTTACGCGCTTTGATGCACAACCCGGCTATCAGCAAATTGCCATGATGCGTCAGGCCGCCGATCAGCTCGGCTTGGTCGACCCGTTCTTCAAGGTACACGAAGGCACCGCTGGGGCGACCAGCGTGATTAATGGGCAGACCTGCATCAACTTTGCCAGCTATAACTACCTCGGCTTCTCAGGCGACCCGCGTATCAATCAGGCCGCCTGCGATGCCGTGGCCCGCTACGGCACCTCAGTCTCCGCCAGTCGCGTGGTATCCGGCGAACGGCCTATCCACCAAGAGCTGGAACAGGCCCTCGCTACGGCCTACGGCGTTGAAGATGCGGTGGTGTTTGTGAGCGGTCACGCCACTAACGTCTCCACGCTAGGTTACCTGCTGGGGCCTAAAGATTTAGTGCTCCACGACGAGTATATCCATAACAGCTCCCTCGTCGGCGCACAGCTTTCTGGCGCCAAGCGCATGTCGTTTAGCCATAACGACCCGGCCGCCCTGGAAGCCCTGCTGGCCCGTCATCGGCATCAGTTTGAACGCGTGCTGGTGGTAATCGAAGGGCTTTACAGCATGGATGGCGACATCCCGGAGCTGCCGCGCTTTATCGAATTGAAGCAACGCTATCAAGCCTGGCTAATGGTCGACGAAGCCCACTCCTTTGGGGTCATGGGCGACACCGGCCTAGGGCTGCGCGAGTATTTCAATATCGACCCGCGCGATGTGGACATCTGGATGGGTACCATGAGCAAGGCCTTGGCAGGTTGCGGCGGCTATATCGCCGGCAGCAAGCCACTGGTGGAGACCTTGCGCTATCTGGCGCCCGGTTTTCTCTACAGCGTAGGCATGCCCGCGCAAGTGGCAGCCCCTTCGCTGGCGGCGCTGCAACTCATGCAGCAAGAGCCCGAGCGTGTTCAGCATCTGCACGCTATTTCGCGCTACTTCCTCGAGCAGGCCACCGCCCGCGGCTTGGATACTGGCCAAAGCATCGGGGCTGCCGTCGTGCCGGTGATTATTGGCAGCTCTGCGGCAGCAGCAAGGGTCTCCCACGGGCTATTGGAACAGCAGATCAACGTGCAACCGATCCTGCATCCGGCAGTGCCTGAAAAAAGCGCGCGGCTGCGCTTCTTCCTTTCATGTGGCCACACCCAAGCACACATTGACCAAACGCTAGATGCATTAACCGCAGTGTTACCGTAATCTCTTTAACTATATTAAATTTGGCTAGCCCTAAGGAGATGTATGGACGCTGTCAGCAACCAGCAAGGCGCTATAGCTTGCTGGTATGTTATACAATGCAAAGGAGGCGAATCATTTCGCGCCGCCGAACATCTCACCAATCAAGGTTATGAGGTTTTCCACCCGGTTCTAACTATTCAACGCAAACACCAGGGCAGGCTCAAAGAGGTGACCCAGCCCCTATTTCCCTACTACCTATTTATCTGTTTAGATCAAGTGGTCAGCAATTGGCGGCCTATTCGTTCCACCCGAGGAGTCCTGCGCCTACTCACCTTTGGCGACAGACCTGCTACGATTCCTTCACAGCTCGTCGAAACACTGCGTTCTCAGCCACACCATCTAGAAGGCATTCACACCTATTTTAGGGCCGGTGAGGAAATCACCATCAATGAAGGTCCCTTCAAAGATATAGAGGCGGTATTCACACGCTGCAAAGGTGAAGAGCGAGCCATTGTCTTGCTCAACCTACTTAACCGCACTCAACACCTTGTTCTACCAATTAAAAGTATAAGTAAAAAGTAAAGGCCCTTCAGAGCAAGCGCCCGCTGCCAAGTTAGTTTAGTGCCCCCATACAATAAAATAGGGGTTGAGCTTTTCACTTGGAGTCGCATAACTTAGTGGCACGCTCTCCAACGTTTCTACACGCCCACCCGCCTGAATCACCACAGCGTGTGCAGCACCTGTATCCCAAAGACAAGTAGGTCCTAAACGTGGATAGACGTCGGCTTTGCCTTCAGCGATCAAACACAGCTTGAGAGAACTACCCATCGGCAACATCTCATGCTCTCCTAGCTGCTCCAACCACTCGGCTAAGTCTGGGCTTGGATGTGAGCGACTTCCCACTACACGCCAGATAGTTTGTGGGTCAGGCTGACCTGCTACTTGAATGGCTTCTCGCTGGCCATCAGCATCGATTTTGAATGCTCCTATTCCTTCTGCCGCTACATACGCTACATCTAGCGCAGGCGCTGTAACAACACCTAACACTGGCTTCCCGTTCTCAATCAGCGCAATATTAACGGTAAATTCACCGTTACGCTTAATGAACTCTTTAGTGCCATCCAGTGGATCAACCAACCAATAACGGCCATCGCTATCCACGCCAGTAAAAGCTTCTGCGTCCTCTTCTGAAAGGATAGGAAGTTGAAGCGATAGAGATCCAAGTCCGCGCATAATAATCTCATGAGCAGCTTTATCGGCTTCAGTTAACGGGCTTTTATCCTCCTTCTCTTCCACGCTAAACTCACGAGCGTAGACCTTCATAATCGCACTACCCGCATTACGGGCAATCTGCTCAACATCGTTTAGCAAAGTTTGATCAATCATGTCCTCAATCCCTTATAAAAAGGCCACCAAGTGAAGGATGGTTCTCCGACACTTGGCAGCCAATATATGACAACAAATCGCGTGCGTTTATTTAACTAATCAAGCCCCGTTGACGCAGCGCATCAATCACCGTGTCGGCTGCTTCTTCAGCACTCATTTCTGATGTTTTAAGGTGAACATCGGGGGCTTCAGGCGTTTCATATACAGAGTCGATACCCGTGAAGTTCTTAAGCTCACCACGTCGCGCCTTTTTATAAAGGCCTTTAGGATCGCGCGCTTCAACAACACCAAGAGGAGCATCAACATAAATTTCGATAAACTCACCTTCGTCCAGCAAGTCACGCGCCATTTGGCGCTCACTGCGGAAAGGTGAAATAAACGCGGACATCACGATTAGCCCAGCATCAACCAACAACTTAGTGGTTTCAGCAACGCGGCGCACGTTCTCAACACGATCAGCATCGGTGAAGCCCAAGTCACGGTTTAAACCATGACGTACGTTATCCCCATCCAGCAGATAAGTATGCTGTCCGTTTGCAAACAGCTTCTTCTCTACAAGGTTAGCAATGGTAGATTTACCTGCCCCTGATAGCCCGGTAAACCATAGTACGGCCGGTTTTTGGCCCTTCGCTAACGCGCGCGCTTCTTTATCAATATCCACATGCTGCATATGAATATTTTGGCTGCGGCGCAAAGCAAAATGCAGCATACCAGCACCCACAGTGTTGTGGGTCATCCGGTCAATCAGGATAAAACCACCGGTATCCTGATTATCTTTATAGGCATCAAAAGCTACCGCACGATTCAGGCTCAGTGTACATATGCCGATACCATTTAAATCAAGCTGCTTACTGGCCATGTGTTCAAGGGTATTGACGTTAATCTGATACTTAATATCAGTAACGGTAGCCGACACCGTCTGAGTCCCCAGCTTCATTAAATAAGGACGACCTGCTAAAAGCGGTGACTCATGCATCCACACTAGAGTCGCTTCAAACTGGTCAGCAGTATGAGCGGGGTGATCCACGCCTGAAATAACATCGCCACGGGAGATATCAATCTCATCTTCCAATAACAGTGTCACTGACTGCCCTGCGACCGCCTCGTCTAAATCACCATCTATCGTGTATATACTTGCAACGGTACTGCTTTTACCCGATGGCTGAACACGAATCTCATCGCCAGGGCGAATCACTCCGCTAGCAACCATGCCACTAAACCCGCGGAAGTCGAGGTTAGGACGGTTAACCCACTGTACAGGCATACGGAAAGGGGAACGCTGAAGGTGTTCAGCATCTAGCTCAACCGTTTCCAGATAGCCCATGAGCGTGGTGCCGTGATACCAAGGCATCTTCGCGCTCTGCTCAATAACGTTATCACCCTTTAAAGCCGACATTGGTATGAAAGTGATATTTTCTAGACCAAGCTGCTTAGCAAACGCAATGTACTCCTCTTTGATCTCATCAAAGCGGGCTTTTGAGTAGTCCACTAAGTCCATCTTATTGATGGCAACAACCACGTGACGCATGCCCATTACTGACATCAAAAAGCTATGTCGACGAGTTTGCGTCAAAATACCGTAGCGCGCATCGACCATCAAAATAGCCGCGTCCGCCGTCGAAGCTCCCGTCACCATATTACGGGTGTATTGCTCGTGCCCTGGGGTATCCGCTACGATGAACTTCCGCTTCTCAGTAGAGAAAAAACGGTACGCCACATCAATGGTGATACCCTGTTCACGCTCAGCAGCCAAGCCATCTACGAGCAGCGCGAAATCCATATCGCCGCCCTGAGTGCCGTATTTCTTGGAATCTGCTTCAATCGCCGCTAACTGGTCTTCGAATAGCAGCTTTGACTCAAACAATAAGCGACCAATAAGCGTGCTTTTACCATCATCTACGCTTCCACAGGTAATAAAGCGTAGCAGCCCTTTATGCTCATGAGCTTTCAGGTAACCTTCAATATCGTCGGCAATTAGGTCAGATGAGTGAGACATTAAAAATACCCCTCTTGCTTTTTCTTCTCCATGGATGCCGCGCTATCGTTATCAATTACCCGGCCCTGACGTTCCGACGTCTTGGTCAACAGCATTTCTTGAATAATTGCCGGCAAGGTATCAGCTTCGGATTCGATAGCCCCCGTCAGCGGATAGCAACCCAAGGTACGGAAACGTACTTTACGCATCATAGGCACTTCACCAGGCTCTAACGGCATACGCTCGTCATCCACCATAATGAGCGCACCATCACGCTCTACTACTGGACGCTCGGCTGAATAGTAAAGCGGCACAATAGGAATGTTCTGGAGGTAAATGTACTGCCAAATATCCAGCTCGGTCCAGTTGGAGATCGGAAAAACGCGAATCGATTCTTTGGCATGTTTACGTGTGTTGTAAAGCTTCCACAACTCTGGGCGTTGATTCTTCGGATCCCAACGGTGCTGAGCTGTGCGAAATGAAAAAATGCGCTCTTTGGCACGCGACTTCTCTTCATCGCGACGAGCACCACCAAAGGCCGCGTCGAATCCGTATTTATCCAACGCCTGCTTCAAGCCTTCAGTTTTCATCACATCAGTGTGAATAGCCGAGCCGTGGGTAAACGGATTAATATCTTTTTCGATACCTTCCGGGTTGATATGCACCAGCAGATCCATGCCAATATCTTCCGCCATGTGGTCACGGAATTCGTACATAGCACGGAACTTCCAGCGCGTATCTACATGCAGGAGCGGAAACGGTGGCGGAGCAGGAGCGAACGCTTTACGCGCTAAGTGCAGCATAACCGCTGAATCTTTCCCAACGGAATAAAGCATTACCGGGTTTTCAGTCTCGGCAACCACTTCGCGCATAATCTGAATGCTTTCTGCTTCCAGACGCTGTAGATGGGTAAGTGATGTCATCATCTGTCCCAATGTTGTTTAAAAATTTGTTCTCAAGAAGCCATAGCGGCACTGTCTTAAAAACCCATGGTAAAAGTGCTGAGTGTTTAAGCTGTTATTGCCAAGTTTCTCGGCACTGGTACTAGCCAAAACGCAGGCTGCTCTGCTAGCCATTGTTTAACTTCAGGACTTACCTCAAGCAACGCCCCATGAAACACCACCACCCCGGGACCCTGCCGGCTCAACGCTTTAAATAAAGACACATAGTCGGCTGCTACCGGCGGTCGTTCAAAACAACGCATCAGTAACCGACCACGAACTCCATGCAAATAAAATTGATATACCGACCGAGAGGGATGTGCGATTCGCCGTACACCAACTTGCCAACGCTGGGTAGCCTCTTTGGTCTTAGAAAATAGCGGCTCTACGGACTGACGATACCACCGCCCCTGCTGTGAACGTTGCTTTGCAAAACGCACCAACGGCCAAGGCTCATGTTTTAGTCCTTCGCTTTCCCACCAGTGCTCTATCGCACGCTGTGTCAGCTCAAGATTGTGATTTTCTTTTAACCAATCAGCCAACCCGGCACTGCTCCAGGCAGGCGCGTCATCAGGAGGTGCTTGGTTAAGTACCTGCCAAAGCACCTCCTGAAAAGAAGCATCGAGTACATTCGCCTGCCCCTTCAACCTCCCGCGTGTTTTGACTGGCACTGCCGCCCACCCGCCCTCACGAAAAGCTTTCCACGCAGCCGACACAGTGGGCGCAGAAAGCCCTGTTTGTTGAGTAACTTTCAAGACAGTATGCCCATCTAAACGCAACCGAACCGCTTGTTTTCGGCGCTCATTCAACGATCCAGGCGATAAATGTTTTGCATTCAAAATTTATCATAACCTTTTGTTTTAAAACAAATTAAAGGCAAAATAAAATACTATTTTTATCAATCATTAGACACCATCATATAAGCCTGCGTAAAATCCATCAAGTACACAACGTCTTTACTGGTTCATAAGGACCCACCATGACCCCCTGGACTGTACTCGTATCGATTATTGCCTTACTTGCGTTACTCATTAGTGGCAAGGTAAAACCGGCCATTGCCTTTGTTACGCTAGCAGGTATTTTTCTAGTGCTAGGCTTTGTAGATACCAACACGCTACTCATGCAGTTTTCCAATCCAGCGCTTGCAACATTACTGCTGCTGCTGCTCGTTTCGCTTGCACTAGAGCGCTCACCTTTACTGGACTGGCTTTCTCGGCACTTATTGAGCGGCCACCCTCGTCTCGCCACCGCGCGACTGATGGGAAGTACCGCCATCCTCTCTGCGTTTTTGAATAACACCGCCGTGGTGGCTGCTTTTTTAGGCGCGGTTTCACGCCAACAACGCATCGCACCTTCGCGGCTGTTAATTCCACTCTCCTATGCTTCGATATTAGGCGGCATCACAACGTTAGTAGGCACCTCCACTAACTTAGTGGTTAACTCTTTCAATGTTAGTGCCAGCGGTACTGAGTTGAGCATGTTTCAATTTAGCCTAGTCGGCATACCCGTTGCTTTAATTTCTCTATGTGTGCTGATGTGGCGCGCCAATTCATTACCACACCACCGGTTGGAAGATACCAATGAGAAGCTTGCCTACTTCTTAGCCGCTGACCTTGATCCCAGCTCACCGATGATCGGTAAAAGCATTGAAGATAACGGTCTACGCAGTTTAGAGGGACTCTATTTACTAGAAATTGAACGCCAAGGAAGGCTTATAAGCCCCGTCGCTCCAGACGAGCTGCTGCAGGCTAATGACATGCTGGTCTTCACCGGTGAAACAGGCAAGGTACAGGCCTTACAGCGCTTTCCAGGGTTACAGCTATTCGGACATCAAGCTGACAACCTACTCGCGACAAACCTCGTGGAAGTCGTTATTTCTCATGAATCAGAGCTTCCCGGAAAAACACTGCAGGATGTGGATTTCCGCAGCATGTTCAGTGCAGGCGTGGTGGGCATACGACGAGGGGAAAAACGCCTGGAAGGGCAACTAGGGAAAATCCCGCTCCGCGTTGGTGACTGCTTACTACTGGCCGTAAGTGCTGATTTTCGGCAGCACCGCAATCTAGACCGCAACTTCCACTTGCTCAGTGGCAGCTTCACACGGCCGCGGCTGAGCAACAAAGAGAGCTTATTCACGGTAGGCGGATTCGCTGCGGTTATCATCTTTGCCACCGCCAATTTACTGCCCTTATTTCATGGGCTGTTGATGCTTTTAGGCGGGCTACTCGTCATGAAAGTCATCAGTTTCGCGGAACTACGCCGCCGTTTCCCGTTTGAGTTATGGCTAATCATTGGCTCAGCATTAGCGATTGCCCAAGCACTTGAAAATTCCGGCGCCGCAGGCCTGCTAGTGACCGGCATGCAGGCTTTATTCAGTGGCTATGGTATCTACGCCGCTTTTATAGGGTGCTATTTATTAACGCTGCTGTTGACAGAAACAGTCACAAACAACGCCGCTGCCGCCCTGGCCTTCCCCATCGCCTGGAGCACTGCCCAAGCGTTTGGAGCGGACCCACTCCCCTTTGTAATGGCGGTAGCCTATGGCGCCAGCGCGTGCTTTTTGATTCCCTTTGGCTATCAAACTCACCTGATGGTGTACTCACCAGGACGCTATCAAGTGGCTGACTTCCTCAAAATTGGGCTGCCTGTCAGTATCACCTACTCTGCTGCCGTGTTGATCATCACGCCACTCGTGTTCCCATTTTAGTAAGTAAAACGCTTAAACCTTATAGCCAGCTTCTCGCGCCAGCATGGTATTGGCTTTTAGCCACCCATCAATGTGCCCGCAGTCAAAAGTACGACCCAACATCCGAAAGGCCTCCACGGATCCACCTTCTTGCATTAAGCTATCGATAGCATCAGTAAGTTGGACTTCGCCTCCAGCACCTGGAGGTAAGCCATCCAACAGCTGCATAATGCGATAAGGCAATACGTAACGGCCTATCACCGAAAGACGCGAGGGAGCATCTTCAGGCTTTGGCTTTTCTACCACACCACGCATAGCAGCACTCTCACCAGGGGCTGGCTCATCACAGTCTACAATACCGTAACGATACACCTCCTCATGGGGAACAGCTTCCACCATAATTTGCGCCACCTGCTTAGCATTCCAACGTTCAACCATGCTGCCTAAATCGCATGTACTACAGGAAATTTGAGGCTTCACCAGTACGTCCGGCAAAATAACCGCAAACGGCTCATCCTTATCCAGCAGGTAAGCGGCACAAAAAATCGCATGACCTAAGCCTTTTGCGCTCGGCTGGCGAACACTGGTTACCTTTAATTTTTTAGGGGAAATAGACGAAAGGATTTGCAACTGGGCATCCTTGCCCTTGCTGGCCAGCGAGTGCTCAAGCTCAAAATGCGCATCAAAATGATCTTCAATGGCCGATTTTCCTGCTCGAGTCACCAAAATAATTTCATTGATACCCGCTGCCAACGCCTCCTCTACTACGTGTTGTATCAATGGCCGATCAACAACGGGTACCATCTCTTTCGGAATGGCCTTACTAATCGGCAACAAACGAGTACCAAACCCGGCTACGGGTATAATTGCTTTGCGTACCTGCATCACGAATGGCTTCCTTTTCAAAATACATTTTAAGCTACCCTGCTTTTTTCCAATCATTCAATTTAGCCAAAAGTTGAGTAGTGCTGGGATCTTCTACATTCTCCTGCTCAACAGATTTATCAGCAAGCGTTTGATAAAGACTGGTCGCTAACTGTTTACCGAGCTCTACACCAGGTTGGTCAAAAGGATTCAAGTTCCATAAAACTGATTGAACAAACACCTTATGCTCATAGAGCGCTAATAGTGCACCAATTGACCAAGGATCTAGCTGCTTCAATAGTAGGAAGGAATTAGGGTGATTACCACGATAACCTTGCGCAATTTGTCCCTTGAGCGCTACGGGAATAGCCTCATCCCCTAACGCAAAAAGCTGTGCTTGTGCCAAGCAATTTGCTAGTGTTAGCTGCTCTTGAGAGGCTAACGACTCTTGTACTTTATCAGGCGCATTCACTTCACGCGTAGCCACAGCGACAAAGTCTGCGCTCACCGTATGCCCCCCCTGATGCAACAGTTGATAAAAAGCATGCTGCGCATTGGGCCCAACGTCCCCCCACATAATGGGGCATGTAGCATGATTAACGGAACGACCATCTAAGCCAATCTTTTTCCCGTTAGACTCCATTTCTAGTTGCTGTAAATAAGCAGACAGGCTTTTTAGACGACCATCGTAGGGTAAGACCACATGCGTAGGAATATTAAGGAACTGACAATTCCAAGCGCCGACTAATGCCAACAAAGCAGGTAAATTAGTGGCCAATGGCGTGTCTATAAAGTGGCGATCCATTGCATGAGCGCCATCTAATAATGCATCAAAACATTCCGTACCCAGCTGCATAGCGACACTAATACCAATAGGCGACCAAAGTGAAAAGCGCCCTCCTATCCACTCCTTAAATACCAACTGATGAGACTCAGGAATACCAAAGGTGGTCATCTTTTCAGGCTTGGAAGAAACACCGATCAACTGGTAGCGACAGATAGTAGCCTCGTCTACCTCAAGTGCACTGCTAAGCCAAGCCAACACGGTACGCGCATTAAAGTGTGTATCGGCCGTAGTGAACGACTTTGAAGCAAGCACGATAAGGGTAGTCGCTGGATTCAAACGCTCCATTAAAGGCAGAATCTGCGACCCATCCATCGTTGAAACATAATGCACGCCCACCTTCGTACTACTAGGAAGATCGGCTAATGACTCACTGATCAGTTTTGGCCCCAAATCAGAACCTCCAACACCAATATGCACTATATTGGTGATTGTTTGACCGGTGGCCCCAAACCATTCGCCTGCATGAACACGCTTAACCATTTTGGCCATACGGGCCCGCTGCTGCTGGCAAAAAGCAGCAGCGTACTCCATTCCTGCTGGAGGGGTCGCCGTTTCAGGCCACCTTGCGGCCATGTGCAAAGCGGCACGCTGCTCGGAAGGGTTAACCATCTCCCCAGCGAAGAATGCTTGACGCCTGGCTTCAATACCGCAACTGCGCGCCCATTCAATCAATAGTGCTATTGTTTTTTGGGTAAGCCGTTGCTTGCTGAAATCAACATGAAGCGAGCCAAAGGTAAACGCCAGTGCTTTAGCACGTTGCTTCGCCGTTGGGCCATTGCCAATGAGGTCGCGTAGAGACTGAGCCTGCAGCCTCATAGCATGAACCGCTAGTTCATTGGCAGGCGTGTAAAGACGTTGGTTTACCGCTGATAGTGGGGCATCCATGGTGTCTTCCTTATAGGCTAAATAAACAGATAACTACTCATTTTATGAAGCAAGCGATGAGCCATTTCCACCCTCTCAACATTTAATCTTATGTTTTACAACGTGATGACAAAAAAGGCAGAAGCCCAAATAAATTTTAAGCTCCTGCCATAATCGAAGACTAATAAGACTTTTATCCTCTCAAAACACCGGAAAGTAGCCGGGCAGCACTTTCAATTAGCTCATCTAAATGCTGAGGGCCTTTGAAGCTTTCCGCATATATTTTATAAAGCGATTCGGTACCGCTAGGTCGGGCTGCAAACCAACCATTATCGGTCGTTACCTTAAGACCACCAATGGAGGCATCATTGCCAGGCGCTTTTACCAACACCGCTGTAATAGGATCACCCGCTAGCATCGTCTCTGTGACACTTTCAGCACTTAACTGCTTGAACGCTGCTTTTTCCTCAGGCGTACAAGCAGTATCTACTCGCTTATAGAAAGGCTCGCCGAAACGCTCAGTCAGCGAGCGGTAATACTCACTAGGCGTTTTCCCCGTTACCGCAGTGATCTCTGCCGCTAACAAGCACAACGCGATACCATCTTTGTCTGTCGACCAAGGTTTACCATCACGAGTAAGCAAGCTAGCCCCTGCGCTCTCCTCCCCACCAAACGCTAACCACCCTTCGTGCAGCCCATCAACAAACCACTTAAAGCCCACAGGTACTTCATAAAGCTCCCGCCCATGAGAGGCTACCACTCGGTCAATCATTGAAGAAGAGACTAATGTTTTACCTACTTTTAGCGACTCCGCCCATTCAGGTCGATGCCCCATAAGGTAATCCACACACACCGCCAAAAAATGGTTAGGGTTCATCAAACCATTAGCATCAA
Source organism: Vreelandella glaciei (assembly GCF_013415125.1). GTDB lineage: Bacteria > Pseudomonadota > Gammaproteobacteria > Pseudomonadales > Halomonadaceae > Vreelandella > Vreelandella glaciei. The sequence continues at coordinate 21,248 of NZ_JACCDE010000016.1, forward strand.
CAATGCCATGCCGATCAGCATCAGGGTCATTACCAAAGGCGATATCGAAACGGTCTTTAATTTCAAGCAGGTTGGCCATTGCCGCCGCGCTAGAGCAATCCATTCGAATTTTGCCGTCATGATCTGGCGGCATAAATGCAAAATTGACGTCCAAAGTGGTATTAACCACTTCTAAGTTCAGGCCATAATGTTCGGCTATCGCCTGCCAAACAGGCAAAGCAGTCCCCCCCATAGGATCCACACCCAGAGTCAGGTTAGCTTTTTTAATCGCAGTTATATCGACGACAGAACCTAATTGAGCGACATAATGTGAGGTAAAGTCATACTCCTGTGCGTAGTCGAGCATATTTTCAACGGGCACAGGGGAGATATCGCTTAACCGGCGCAATAGATAGGCATTCGCACGATGTTCAATCCATTCCGTCGCGCCTGTATCAGCAGGGCCGCCATGGTGAGGATTATATTTAATCCCGCCATCTTCTGGCGGGTTATGGGAAGGCGTGATGATCAAACCGTCTGACAAGGAGGCGCCTAGCATAGCGTTATGCTGCAAAATCGCTCGGCTCACTAACGGTGTGGCGGTATAGCCATGATTTTTTTCAATCATTACAGGCACTTTATTCGCAGCTAACACCTGTAATACGCACTGCCACGCGGGTCTGGAAAGCGCATGCGTATCAAATGCTAAAAAAAGGGGCCCCTGATAATCCACTTCTCGGCGATAGTCGACCACAGCTTGAGTAATGGCGATAATATGTCCCGCATTAAACGTTCGCTCTGTCGCACGCCCTCGATGACCAGACGTACCGAACGCGACGCGTTCCTTTATAACGCTTACATCCGGCTGCTCACTAAAAAATGCCTCAACTATATCGCTCATCACACCCGCCCTTTTCGCTTAAAGATATTGTCAAAACTATCGCTTTCCTAGTCTAATTTAGCCAATTTTTTCTCCCATGCCCATGCATGTCGGATAATAGTGTCCAACGCCGAGAAGTTGGGATACCAACCAAGTACCTTTCGCACAAGGGCTGAATCTGCGACCAGTGTTGCCGGGTCTCCTGAGCGCCGCTCCCCCTCAAGCACCACGATATCCCGGCCATCGTCTGCCACCACACGCCTAACCGCATCGATCACCTGCTGCACAGAAAATCCCGCTCCATTGCCCAAATTATAGGCATTCGCCCCTATAATCTGTTTATTCAACAGTGCCTTTAAGGCAAGAGCATGAGCAGAGCATAAATCTTCAATATGGATATAATCGCGGACACAGGTACCATCCTCTGTCGCATAATCACGGCCAAAAACGGTAACAGCCTCACGCCGACCTGAAGCCGCTTGTAGAATAATAGGAATTAAATGTGTTTCAGGATCATGACATTCACCAATCTCACCACCCGGGTCCCCACCACAAGCATTAAAATAGCGTAACGACACGGAATTAAGTCCATAGGCAGCGGCATAGTCGCTTAAGATACGTTCAACCATCAGCTTAGACATACCATATGGGTTGATCGGCTGCTGTGGATGAGCTTCATCAATAGGCAGATAATGAGGCTCACCAAAAGTAGCCGCTGTCGACGAAAAAATGAACTGCTTCACATCGTGTCGCACCATGACATCAAGCAAATTTAGCGTATTAGCCACATTATTGCGATAATATTTACTTGGGTGCTGCACAGACTCTCCCACCAAACTGCAGGCAGCAAAATGCATGACACCATCAAACTCATATTGATTAAATAAATTTTCCAGCAAGACAATATCGGCTAAATCACCGACCACCAACTCGCCGTAACACGCCAATTCACGGAAACCACTGGTTAAGTTATCCAGTACAACAACATTGTGCCCCTCTAAGCTAAGTTGCTTCACCATATGTGAACCAATATAGCCAGCGCCTCCAACAATTAATAAATTCACGATTCACCTATTAATTTCAGTATAAAAAATAAAACATCTTATAAATCTTAAGAAGCAGAGAACTTAATCGACTCACCAGCTAACGGAGCATTAACTTTTAAGGGTGTAAATTGTAAGAAGCTATACAGCTCCTCCTCAATCCAACGCTGTTCAAAGGGAGGGACTGCCGCATAACTGCAGCGCCTATCGCGCATTAACACATCCAAGCGCCGGAACGCATGGCCACTAGCGGCCCGCTGATAAACCTGCTGGGCACCACGGAGGGTAAACGTAAGCTGACTGGCACTTTTATCCTGTACTTTTTCATCTTCTAAAGCCACCACCATTAGATTCCGCTTCCAACGCAAGGTATCAAGGTAGCCAATGGAAGAAACATTTAAAGCGAATGCCAACACTCCTTGATTCACTTTAGCATTCAAGTGGGATAAATCAGCAAGGTAATAGTGCCAATCTAAAGAGTTATCGTCTTGGGAGGCAACTGAGAATGGGTCATGGTAAAGCTCTGAACCAAGCTTATCCTTTAAAAATGCTTGAACGCCCTCTAAGGCATGTTCTTCATCATAGACAAACACCACTATTTTTGAGTAAATAGACTTTAAAAAATCCCAATGATTATGCTCAGCTGAAAGCAACGCTGGCCAACGGACTTTGGCTTGATAAAAGCGCAGAAAGCTATTGAAGGAACGAGAAGTCGTGTATTTACCATCAAGGGAAGCAACCAGCTCTCCCACTAATGGTAGTGACAAACGACTCAATTCACAGTTTCTATTTTGCAAAAGATGAAGAACTTTACTTTTTAAATAAAGATCTTCCATAAGCGCTTTATTAATTGGTGCAACACGACTTCGGTCTATCATTATTACATGACAGTCACTGTTCCAGCGCAGTATTTCCAAATACCTTAAAGCATTATCGCCAAGGGAAAAAATAATTGTTTTACCAGGATTCTGAAAAGCAATATCCCCTAACTGCTGGTGCCACTGATGCTGCATTAACGTTACCGCATCGGGCTCAGCTATCAAACCATGCCGATGACTATAACCAGCACCGACCTCCGTATTATCAAATAAGTCTCCATATACCACGGTGTGCTGGAGTTTATTTAATTCTAGCAAAGCTTGGTATTTGGTTTCGGGCTCAGATCCGATTAATATCAACATCGGGTTAGGAATAGATTTTACATAGTCATAGGGGTTTTCATAGCTAGAATCAAGACTATGCCAACGATGCTGCTCTATCCCCCTCAACATTGCAGAGCGCTCTTCCAAGTAGAGACGTTCGGCTTCAGCACCTTCAAGCAAATTAGCGAACTCACTAATGTCAAGTGGCGCAATCCTAGCTAAGCGATCACGAAGCTGGTGAGCGCGATAACTGACCTTCCGAACGAAAAAGCGATTTTCGCCTAATAACTCGGGATAGTCATCATCATAATAAACCCTTGGAATCCCCCAGTTATTAAACTTATAGCGAGTGATTAATTCATCACTAATTTGCTCATTGGGTATGAGATTAGCCACCATGGTTTGAAAAAAAAGCTCATCGGGCACCCAAGTGCGCCGATAAAATGTCTTCAATGCCGGATGACTGCGGTAAAGATCAAGAACGCTAAATACAGTACTTCGCCGTAAGCACCACCACTGCGATCCCATATGAGCCGTATGATTCAGCGGTATCGCACGCTTTATTTTCAGCTTGCGCTGCAACTTAAGCGACCAATCAAACCAAAATGTTTGGTAACGCCAGTTAAAAAAATGGTACTTCGACCAACGCTGTTTCTGAAGCCCTGCGGTCACCCATTTATTTTTTTCCGCATTGACAGCTTCAATGTGATCCTGGCCACTTTCCGCTAAAAAGTGTTCAAGCAACTGTATCGGTTTAACCGGCATACACGAGCCAGAAATCAGCATAAAATAATCGCTGTCCACATCGTGCTGTTGAATGGCAGCCATACAATTAAGGGTAGCCTGCACAATAGACCACTCACCCCACACCACTTTTACACGCTCAGCAAAATAAATATTGCCGGGCAGTTGATCGTAGCCCCAATCTGCCACAGCAGCAGATAAATCGCCCCCACTAGAGGCATCATGGTGCACAAACACGTTACTACCAGCGCTCAGTAGCGACCCTAATAAATCTTTAAGCTGTTCTGGCTTCTCGTGTGCGAGCAAAACGAATGACACTTTCACTATTACCAACCTCCTAAATTTATTAGCCCGCGTTTAGCCAGATCTTTCCATCCTTTAAAAGGTACCGATACATGCTGATCATAGAGTATATCTTTCTGATCAATCACAGCGCCATACTGCTTATATTCAGCAGAATCGTTATAATGCTGCTTAGCAATCATTTCCTGCTTTACTTTATCATTTAACTGACTAATGAATTTAAAATGCAGCAGCGCCCCCGTTACCATACGTTCATCTATGCAGCGATTTAAGCGACGTGGCAACATCATGTGCATAGAGGAAATATAGACATAGTTCCATTTCCATTTAACAAGAGGTACTTTATTCAATGCTGGTGAACTAGCTGGTTGTTGTTTAGAAAACACTCGACGCCTAACGCCACCCTGCACATACAAATTTCGATAATTTCCATTGTACTGTTTTGAATAACCATAACCATCGAAATAAGGGCAGGCGTTTAGTGGGTCTGTCCCTTCTTCATAGAAAGTATCAGCAACAGCTTTATCGCTGTACATATCAAGCATGATAGTAAAAAATGAGTCCTGTTTTATAGCTTCCAAATACTGAGTAAGATCTCGCAGATCGCGCGTTTCCATATGCGGATAAACAAAAAATTCATCAGGATCACAAGTAAAACACCAGTGCCCACGGCCATAACGGAAAAGCAAATTATTAAGCCAGTGCATTCCAAAATTAGAGTCTTTATAGCTACCCTTCGTATAATAGTGGGTAACATCCGGCTGTTCAGCCAATAGCGCAGTGGTATTATCAGTAGAACCATTATCGGCAATAAAAAAATGATCAACGCCAAGACGACGGTAATAATCTAAAAAGAAGGCAAGCCGGTGCCCTTCATTTTTCATTGTTGAGAATAGAAGAATACTATTTGTCGAATAACTCGCACTCCCTTTTTTAACTCGTGTCAGACTTTTTCCGCTGGAATAGGCTGCACGAGCATAGGGGTAAATTTCACTTAACCAACTCCATTGCTTTTTAAAAATCTTAAACATGATCGCCCCGGCAGTTACTAAAATTTATGGCAAATAAAGTGATTGGCAGAAACCTAATTTCTGCTCATGCAAGCATACGTCTTGCTGAGCAATATATGCTTCTTTTTCAGTCACAACAGGGGGCGAAAACTGAGTGAAATCAGTAAACTTCATGTCAGATCCACGGTCAACAATCGACTGATGCTTCACGTTATAATACTTGCTATCTTTTGAGTAGATACCATTTACACCCGCTCTAGCCAGTATAAAGTGCACATGGAAGCGAGCACATATAGCGAAATCATTAGGACCGACGTTAATTTTTTTATAGAGCGAATCTTTAATTACTAGCTTTTGGGCGGCTGGAATTTTCTTTTTAACAATGTCAAAAACCTCATTATCCTGCCAAGGGTAGCTTTCGAAAAACAAAACCTCATCAAACGTAGCAGAAAATGCCTGCAAATTATCCCAATACTCTGAAGTAACTTTATTCAAATTATACGCAAGAAAAGAAAGATAGAGCCTCTTTTTTGAATTATCCTTTTTGACAATATCGGTAATGGCATACAAATAGCAATCATCCAAACCATTAACAAAATGACCGTTAGTAAATTTACTCTTAAGCCATCTAAAATTGTCAACATCGCGTAGTTCGAAAGCATGATAATGTGCAAAGATGTTATTTAGCAGCTCTAGCTGTTCTTTCTTTGGCTCTGGTGCAGGGCCAAAACCGATCCCTGTAGCGACTATTTTTTTTCCGTATTTTTCTTTTAAAGAAGCAAGAAAGCCGATGTAAAAGCCCTTCTCAGGATCATAATTATTCAAATACCCCCCACCGTGAAGGTGAACTATGTCAGCTTCAAAAAACGGTTTAAGATCATATTGGTGATACTTCTCGACGCCACCATTATCGATAAAATGGTAGCCCCGAAGCACCTGTTCCCAAAAACCTATTTCAGAGAAGCTTTTGGCCACTTTAACCAAGTCATCTTTAAATTTAATATTTCTTGTTTCACCGTGTAGTTTCTTTTCTTTATCCGCTATATTTTCATATAACGTAACCGTTGACCCAGGTAGATGCTCTTTGAAAAAGTCTATCCAACCTTTAACAATCAACTCATCACCGTAATTGGGCGCACCGGCACCACCGATAAGAACAATATTCAAAACTTAACTCCCAACATGAAATCCAAAATACTTTTAAAAGCCGCATCCCAAAAGAGACTGCTTTACTTCATTCTAGCACTTTAATCAGACTTCTATACTCTAGTATTTTTAATCTAACAGCCTTTATGTCGGGTCGATTGCCGTGTATTATCTTTAAGAATTTGATAGAGTCAACCAAGTCAGTCTTGGACAAAATATCTGCAATAGACATTGCCATTTCCACATCCGCATCAGACAATCTTTCAGACGTTTTTCCTTTTGAAAAGAGAGAGTTGCAATGGCGCAAAAAAACCTTGGCTCTTCTATCCGTTAAATACTTATTCTCGTCACTCAGCATCCAATCATAGTAACGCTTAATTTTTCTTTTGCTACGCGCAAGCTCATGAAACTTCTCTATATCAATTGAATTTTCAATAAATGAATCAACAAGCCAATTAAGCATCTTCATCTCATGAAGATACGTTGCTATCGAGTGGCCAAGGCCAGGTACCTTTAGTTTTTCAAGGGTCGAATATCTTATAGCATGTTTTTTATCGAGCTCGTAGAGCGGGTCATAAACTACATACCCACAAGCATTCGTGTCTGCTCCATCAGCGAACTCTCCCTTCCAATCAAAGTGAAAAGAGCTGAGTGCCCTTTTCGCTTCATAATCCCATGATGCTATTTCTTTGTTTCGCGTCGAGATTGGATTTAGCAACAGCAACCGATCGACACCAAGTACATTGGAAAATGCTGAAGCAGCATATCCTCCCATACTGCCGCCATACGCTAGCCTTTCTTTAAAATCAGGCAGTTTTTTCGCAAGTTCTTTAAGACATTTAAAAAAAACAGCATCCCTATAATAATTATAACTTCCTTTAATATTGGTAAACCCAATCACATTCAAGCCTTTCTTTTTTAAATAATCATACCCCCACGGAGATACTTCATTCATCACGTCTTCTCTTGTCACACTATGCCCAGCACCTGCAAAAGCAAAAACTAATGCCTTACTGATATCATAAATATAAATTTTTACATAAATGTCTCCAAACAAGAAAACCTTGTCCTCACATCTATCAAAGTTAGCCATTTCAATTTTTCGTTTGCTAAATAAAATCATTTGACTCTTACTTTAATTTTCTTAAAAAGAAGAAACCAGGATAGGAACCTGAAACCGTCGAGAAGGTAGCAGCCTCACCTGTACTTGAAAAAGTATAATACGTTAATGGCTTACTTAAATTCTTAAATTCTTTTTTATAAATAAATGTTTGTAAAAAACATTCATCAGGTATCCATACCCATTTAAAGAAAGAGCGATAGATGGGCTCTTGCTCCAGTACATACGCTACAGCTTCCTGTGTTAGGCACCACCACTGGCTGCCAAAACGGATAGTTAGGTCTTGAGGCACTTTTCGCTTCAGCCCCAGCCATTTTTGCACTTTATATGTCCAACGATGTAGGCGTGGGTAATTCCGCTTATTGAGAAAGTGACGATACAAGTAGCGGTCTTCTCGGATCCCCCCTTTTATCCAGCGGCTATCTTCGCATTCAATAAAATTCGTACCCTTATTTGCTACCAAATAGCTTTTCAGGGCGCTGAGCGACTGCGTGGGGTAACAGTACTCACTCATCAGGTAATAATAATCGGTTTTACAGGTTGACTGGGCATGGCGGAGCATTCGCAACGTGGCATCTACCAGGCTCCATTGCCCCCAACCACAGTACGCCCGCTGCGGTAAAATATAGCAGCGCGCTTGAGAATGGTACCGTTCACATAGCCACCGATAGGGCGCCTCACCCGATTTTTTATCAAAGTGAATAATCACCCGCCCACTAAGATCCTGCGCCAACAGCTGATCAACCAAGCGCGCCACCCGTTCGGTGCTGTTGTGTGCTAGGACTAAATAGGTAAGCGAAACATCAACCATGAGTCGCTTCATCCAACAGAACGGCGGGCGAAATAGTAGGAGGCCGGCGTTCAACAGGTAATTGATTGGTCATCACCTGCTGTAAGCGTTTAAAGTTTTGCTTATGACGATAGTAACCAAACCCTTTACGCTTGGGGTGCCATAGGTGTACTAGCGTACATCCTGCTTGGCGGCACTGCTCGCCATATAACGCGAAGTAGGCACGAAAACCACGGTACTCTGTGACAGTGCCGCTGCCCATATTGCGCTCATATTCTGGTGGCTTTTCGGCGATGGGAAAGCGGCATGCTAGCCGGTGAAGTAGCTCGAAATCTTCTGCGCCGTGGCCTTTGAACCCCTCATCGTGGCCACCGATACTCAGCAAGTCTTTGCGGTTCATGACAATGCATGAACTGCCCTGAACCAGGAACTGCAAACTTTCCAAAGGTAACTGACGCCGATCACGGAAACACCACGCTTCCTGATGGCGTTTAAATGCCTGCATAAAATGTACCGTTGCAGCTTCCGTAAGAAAGGCCACGGGTACACAAAAAAAGTTTTCAGGCTTAGCGGCCAACTGCTGCGTTTTAATATGCCGCAGAAGACGTTGATAGACAGAAGGTGCCGCCAGAAAATCCACATCATGAAACAACACGACGGGCGCTGCCGCTGCCCGTGCCCCCGCATTGCGTGCGCGGGCTAGCGAAAAGCGGCGAAAGCGGGTAGCAAGGGAAACAAGCTTAAAGCGGCGAGTATGGCCACCCGAATGGTGCTGCCACTCCTCGACCAAATGGGTGAGCCACTGCTTAACAGCCTGAGGGCTGCCATCATCGACGATGATCACCTCATAGCCCTCAGGCAGCGTTTCCACTAGCTGAATTAAACGCACCATTTCAGGCTGCCGAACCGCTTTAGCGCGCAGCGGTATAATAATTGCTGCATCGAAACAGCTGTTACGTTGCAACTCAACCATAAAACCCTCTGGGCCTAACTGTATTCAAATTGCACACCTGTAAACCAGTATTCACAGCATCGTTACCACCACTGAGAACACATGTTACCCAGATTGTTCAGCCAGCACCCTAATAAACGCAACAAAGACTAAGAATGCCTCGAAATTGTGCGCAGATCGCGCACATCATTGTAGGCAACTTCGAGGATAAGCTCTAGAGAAACGTGGTTATACTTAGGAACCCGTACTCGGTGAGTGAGAAATGGCGGTACTACGTGCTAGCCAGAAGGAGAGTGCATGCTGATGGTGACCGATGGCAGCGGCTTTTTTAGCCGCCGCCCTTGCCATGGCTAAGGTCGCCTCTGGGTCATCAAGCAACACCTGCATACAGTGTAGCCAGTCGGCGGGATCGTCATCCGCTAATAGGCCATCTACGCCGTGCTCTATGATTTCATCGTAAGGGTAACGATTGCTAAAAATGCCCACCCCTCCCATCGCCGCAATATCCAAAAACTTAATATAAGATTTCCCGCGGTTAAACGCAGTGGGTAGCAGCGGTGCCAAGCCTATATGTATTCGCCGCTGACGCTGATATTCATGAAAGGCTTTCCACGGCAGTGGGGCTGGCGTAACACAGCGGTGCAATAGTTTGAGCGCTTCGGGCGTGTGCTCACCCAACATCACCTCGAACATGACATCCTCTCGCTGGTCATGCAGTTGGATAATAGCGGGAGCAATTTGCGCTAAATCAGCCACGTGTGAGCGAGTACCATGAAAGCCCACTTGCCAGGGTCTGGTTTCGTTAGGCGGCTCCTTAAAATGGAGCAAAGGTGGCAGAGGGGCAAGCAACGGCGGGGGCAAAACAGAGACATGAGCATGCTTGAGTCTTAACGTTTCCGCTAACTGCTGACTGGGCGTCACAACCTCATCGGCGAGTGCGATCATCGAAGGCTGTAGCTTGGCCACACGCCTCATGCGCCGACGATAAGCGATCGGCAAGGTGGTATCATTACTAGCCGCTTCTATATTATCGTCGATTAAATAAATAATCCGCCCGATGATAGCCTTATGCTGAAACAACCAGTGTAACCAAGCGCGGGGCAGAGAACGGCATATAAGCACGTTGGCGCCTTCAAACAAGCTGGGCAACTCAGCTGAGCGCCACCAAGGGCACCAGTTTCGCCGCGTATCAATTTCTTTGACATACATCCCCTGATTTCTCAGTACCGGCGCTACCGAGACTAAAAAATAAATATCCTCTGTTGGACGAACACGGTCCACCAGCATAATCCATCGGCCCTGCTGCGTTCCCTGCTGTTCTTGATCATATTCAATCAATACATTGGCCCTTTATTTATCCTTTTTACACTCAAGCAGTATGAGCATCCCTATTCCCTATAAAAACGCTCAATAATGTCGATATCACTACCGTGACACAAAAAACGTTTAACGCAGTGAAAAATCTTCATGTATAAGCGTTAAATTAGGGTTATATGCAGGGTCGTTATCTAACTTTTCTCCCCAGGTTTTGCGCATAAAGGCCACCTCGGCGGCCGCGCGAGCACGTTTTTTAGCATTGTCATCAGCCCCGCGTGATATCGATTCATGATGATAAAGCTCCGCATAAGGTGTCCATAAATTACGGTAACCAGCTTCTCTAACCTTAAGACAAAAATCCACATCATTAAACGCCACGCTAAGATGCGTAGCATTAAACCCACCAACCTCATCAAACACAGCGCGGCGAACCAGCAAACAGGCCCCCGTCACCGCCGAAAGATTATGAGCAACATGCAACCGGGTGAAATAACCGTGAGCACTGCGCGTAAAATACTTATGGGCGTGCCCAGCGACACCTCCAATCCCCAGGATGACCCCGGCATGCTGAATAGTGTCGTTCGGGTAATAGAGTTTGGCCCCCACACAACCGATCTCAGGCCGGGACACTTGGCGCACCATTTCGGTAAGCCAGCTCTCATTAATCGGCTCAATATCATTATTGACCAAGCCGATAATCTCACCATTGGCGTGCTGCGCGCCAAAGTTATTAATCGCCGAATAGTTAAACGCGTGCTCCCAACGCAGTACGCGCACACGGGGGTCTCGTGCCTGCACTTCTTGCATGTAAGCAAGAGTATTGGGGCAGGTGCTGCGGTTATCCAGAATCAGCAGCTCAAAATGGTGGTAATCACTTCGCGACAGAATAGCCTCAACGCACGGCTTGAGGATCTCAACCCGGTCACGCGTAGGGATCATCAAACTAACCAATGGCAGTGGCGAAGGAAGCGGCCAGCGAACCCGATAGGTATTGGCATAATTGCCTGGGATTACCTCGGCGCCGCTATGATGCGCCGCCACATAGTCCGATACCGCCTTAAGCCCCGCCTCAGTGGTATAGCTTTTAGCTGAACTCTCTTTGGCGGTAGAGCCCACCACCGAACGCCAGTGATAAAGCACCTGGGGAACATGGAGGATCTGATCAGCTTGCAAGCCGGCGCTAATGCGTAACACAAGGTCGTGGTCCTGACTGCCCTCAAACCCTTCCCGGAAACCACCCACCTCGCGCACAAGCGCCGTTTCATATACCCCCAAGTGAGAGATATAGTTTTGAGCCAATAATAAATCAGGGTTCCAGCCTGGTTTGAAATGAGGATCAAAACGATAGCCATCCTCATCGATTTTATCCTCATCACTATATAAAAAGCGCGCGCGGGGATGCTCATTGATGGCCGTCACCATGGCCAGTAACGCGTCTTGGGTCAGGCAGTCGTCATGATCCAATAACGCCACATACTCCCCGTTTGCCAGCGCCAGGGCGCTGTTGCTGGCCGCACAAATGTGCCCGTTGGTTTTACGGCTAACGACGTTAACGCGTCGATCTTTCTCAACATACTCCGCTAATAAAGCGGCCACACCAGGGTTTGTCGATGCATCATCCGCAATACACAGCTGCCAATGCGGGTAGTGCTGCGCTAGCACCGAATCCAAGCAGCTTTTTAAGTGCTCAAGTGAAGGGTTATAAACCGGTACCAGGATGGACACTAAGGGCGTGAACGACAGTTGCGCCAACCGTTCACTTACTGCATCCGAGGTTAGCGCGGGTTGCTGATCTAGCCAATCGGCATAACTGCGTTGCGCAGAAAAACGCTCAAAAGTCGCTTCGTAGGTCTCAAGGGCAACATGACGCCAGTGACGATGGGAAGCAGCGGCTTTGCGCTTAAGCTCCCCAATCACCTTTTTGGGCGGCATATCGCGCCACTTAAAGTGCATATTGACTAACCGCTGGGCTAAACGGTCGTGGGCAAACCACGGTGTTAGCCAAGAAAAACGCAGGTGCTTAATAGCAAAGCGGCCTTCACTTTCAAGGGGGTCTAGTCGCAGGCCGCGCACTTTGCTAGACATCCAAAACAGGCGCTTGGTGACCACTCCGGTTTTTAGCGGCAGGTAAACACAGTTCTCTTCATGAAAGCCGTCACCACGGTCCACATACAGTTTTACGGCAGCACTGGGTTGGTCGTGCACCATGGCTATTTCAAGCATGTGCCAACCCGGTAACAGCGGTTTATTTAATAATTTGAATTGCGGATCAACCCCGGTCGATAGCCACTCATATTTAACATCCTTGCTTAGCCGCCGTAATTGGCTGCTGGGCTTGTAACGGGGTGTACAGACAAAAAAATTCACAGAGTACTCGTCATATTAAACTGGCGCATAAGCTTCCATACATTGCGTACCATTGACTTACAAAAAGCATTAAATTTACTTACATTCGGAACGAAATTTCATAAACAATTATACGCGTTTTTGCCCAAGCACCTGCCCTGTTTCCGCCGCGACGGCTTGAATTTTAGCCCCCTTAGCCGGAGGCTTAGCAAAACTGTATTGGAAACCCACGTAGCCATGCCGTGGCGGCGCTAGGCTCAACTGCGCTGGGCGTAGATCTTTTGCCTCGACCGTATCGACTCGCTGGCCATCCACAAGAATATTCACCTTCACAGCGTCGTCATTGCCAGCATACCAAGCCCAACCGTTCAACACCTTACCGGAAAGCGGCTGCATTTTACCATGTACGTAAGGCTTGCCAGCTTCAAATAGCTTTTGCCGCTGAATAAAGAGCTTCACTGCCTTACTGTAAAGGTTGATATCATCTTGATTGAGTGCGCGTATCTCTTCAAGCTGAGCGTCAGGCAATTCATAGCCCTTCTGTGTGTCTTCACGGCCCATATTCATAGCAACCGAGGGTATGTCCACCTCGTAAACCTGATTAAGAATAGCCAAACTGGCCTCGTACTCTTCCGTCAACCCCAAAAAACCGATGCCCTCCAAAGGCACCTTTTGAAGCATTTTGGTTTGGCGGTTAATAAATTGCGGCTTACGGTAAAACGAAGCTAAATCGCCCTGGTAGCCATGGTGGCGTACAAAGTGATTGTATTCAGACACAAGGCGCTGCACCGGCTCACGCAGAAAGGTCACCGTTTGGTCAATTCCAAACAGGTGAATGTATTTTCTGCCGTGCACATGGCCGCTTAAAAAGGCGATATCCGACTGTTCTAACGCATGGTAGCAGCCCAGCCAATCACCCTTTTCGTAGACCCACTCAAGAATTAACGGCGACGTTTCTTCAGAGCCAGGGGAATAATCATAAATGACTTTTGATGCACTATAGAACTCTTCAGCCGCCTTTCGAAAACTGGTGCCAGCTGTTTTGGGGATATGAACAAAAAAAATCGGGGGCATAAATGAAACGTCCTGGTTATCACCAGCCTATTAATTATCACTCTCAGAAATTATTGCGTAATTAGCTAAGCAATAATTTCTTGCAATATGAAATACACCTTCCCTTCCTGAAGGCTTAAGCTTATATTGTAGTAATATTATTTACCAGACTGTTTAATAAAAAAATTAAGCAAAAAATAAAACAAAAAAGCGGAGTTAAACATCACCACATTTTTTTGAGAAACTCCGCTTATTTACCGCGAAAAAATCGCTTTATCTAACTACTAATTTAACAAAGGTCAGCATTATTACACTTTAGGTTTAGGCTTAGCAGGATTCAGCATAACTCGCTTCACAGTAGCGGGAGAGCCATCCTTCTCTACCTCAGTCTGACGAATAGTAATCCGCCCTAAACCCGGAACTTGCAATCGCCCCTCTTGGCACTCATTCACTTCCTGCGCCAATGCCACCAAAGTACCGCGCACAATGGACTTCAAGCGCCTTTCCGGCATCTTACCCATCACATTCGGATTAGAAGCCACCATGCGTTTAACAAGCTCCTCAGGACTCACCTTTACAATATCATTGGCCGTTGCAGTATCGCTAGTACCAATTTTAGTTGCAGTATCGCTAGCACCAATTTTAGTTGCAGTTACCATGCTTTTATCCCCTTTTAAGAAATTAAACATCCGAGTTACTCCAGTAGTCCGTGCCGTTTAAGCACTTTACGTAAAAGTTGCCAGTTAACCAGCAACTCATCCGCCACAAGCTGTGCCTCCTCCTGGTTTTCTTCCTGCCTCTCAAACCAACGCTGCGCTTGCGCCATTTGCTCAGCAAGCGTTAATGCCGCCAGCTCCTGTTTAAGCTGGTCAGTACGATGGTGTGTCGTTAGCCAAGATTCAAACTCAACTAGCTCGACATTGGTCAATTTTGCACGTAGCGTATCAGGTAAAACTGGATTAGCTAGCTTGACGCTACCCACCACTTCAGCCCTACCGCGCTTGATGGCAGAGTCATAGGTCATACGTACTAATTGCACAACATGTCGACGGATTCGAAAATGCATTTAAACAGCCTATCTAATGAAGCCTCTTGGACAATATATTGCCCAAATTTGAGGATGTCAATTGATACCTGACAATTACCCAATGATCTCAGAATTGAACTGATCAGAGCGACGCTTACGTTGCTCATTAACTATATTGACTCACCTCACTAAGCGACCGCATTCGCTTAACGCCCTGTGCAGAATCAGCAACGAAAATCAGCAATAAGTGCATCATCACAAGGACATACATGACGGAGTACGGCTAATAAACTTAGAATCTACTGTTGCAACAAATCGTGGATATTGCGACAACCATTTATGTTTTCTGCAGTGGTCCACGCATGCCAATCTTCGACCTCACTCCAACCGCTAACAAACAAAAAATCGAGCCCAGCAGAACTGGCAGCTTGATAGTCATACTTGCTGTCCCCAAGAAACAGTGCCGGTTGCGTGATGTTGCCGTTGGCCAGCTCCCGTTCAAGAATTTCATCCTTGGTATCCGGGCTACCGAAAATACTGGCATTGAAGAATTCTGCTAGGTTTCTCTGGGCAAACACCTCTCTCAGCTCGGCTTGATCACCACCAGAGACAATTAACCAGCGAGCGTCAGGCACTTTCTGACGCAGGGCTTCAAGGCCAGGAGCAATAGGACAATTGAGCAAGCCTTCACGTACATGGCTAGCGTAGGTATTCAGCAAAGCTTCTAAGTCTGGGCCAGCTTGAGTAGGTGCGATAATGTCTTCAAGAAAGTAGGCAAACTTCTTGTAACGTGATATCCCGCCATTGGCGACATGATAATTTACCATAGCTTGCGCAGCAGCCTCACCATATGGCAAAGCTGCTTGAAAAAATGCATCAGTTTTTAATTTATTGGAGTTAAGAACTACACCATCACAATCAAAAATATGAGTTGCGTATGATGAAAACTGCTGGCGTTTCATATCTCAGCTAACCCCTTTTCAGCCATACATTCAGCTATCATAAAGTCTTCAGGCCAGTCGATATCATAGCTAGTAAACTTATCAAGCTCATAAAGATAAGGCCGTTCGCCAATACGGTCATCGAGCTCAAGGTAAATCTCAGTCGATGCTAAGAAAGCGCCGCTATTTACTTCCTGTACAGCCTCTAACGTCTGTGTTCGTGGCCACTTTTCTACTTTTCTATCGTAATTCATGGGCCGCTCATGTTGCCAAAGAAAGCCATGAATGGCAGTAGTTGTCATAAGTGAATCATACCCGTTTTTTAATTGATCATGATACACTCGGATAATTTGATCATAGTGCTTTTGCGTTATAAATGGTGATGTCACATGGGTCCAAAGAATGTGTCCTTTAGGAATTAACTCAAGCGCATGGGCTACAAGCTGATCAGTGCTTGTGGCGCTTGACGCTAAATTTTCGTCTCTTTTATGCAAACGAAGCCGAGGCTCGTTCACAGATTTAGCATAAGCAAGAATATCGTCATCATTAGTCGTCAGGACGATTTCATCAATCAGTTTTGAAGTAAGTAGCTGCTTTATTTTGATCTGTATCAATCCAAATTCAAAACCAGAAAAGGGCTTAATATTCTTTCTTAAAACCCTTTGGCTACCTGCTCTACAGGGCAGAAAACACGTCACTTTGTTTGTCATTGCAACATCCCATAGATACTTTTCTTTGTAATATCATAGCGTGATGGAGTAACCGCAATAAGCGGCAACTGAGCGTTAGAAGCTTTGAACTGCTTCACAATCAAGTTCATTTCTTCATTACGTGGATCTTCCCCAGGATAACCATCGAATCCTGCAAGTAGCAATTCTGTAGCTTGTCCACTAGTCGCAATAGCGAAGGCATACGCCATTACAAGGGAAGTCGGTAGCGTGCAGTGTACGGCACCAAACACAAACTCATCACGGGAAACGTTAAGACCAAAATCGAACACTTGCTTACCAGCTAAGGAATTGCGTACATCGTTTGGTAGCATTGAATAGGGTGTAATGAGCGGCTGCGGCAAACGTGTGTGCATTTCGCAATCAGCCAAAAGGCGTACGGGATGACAGGCAACTCTTAAGTCAATCAATTCTGCATCAATAGCGCTCTGAGTGTTAAGGGCCAATACTAAAGGCTGGTGCTCACGAATAAAACGTTCCAGGGCCTTTCTATGGTTAGCTACACCTGGACCAGTCCCTAAAAGAAGCACTTTACGTCCTTCAAAATACTCTCGAGGAGACCAGCTGCCAACAGCGTCAGTGCCAAAAAAGAGACGGGCAGCATCCAGAGTGTCAACGCTGAATTTTTTCCCACCTTCAACTCGCAAGTGCTCAATGACTGCCAGCAGATCTTCCTCGTCATAACGGGAATCGCTAAGCATTTCTTGAATATACGTGGGGTGAATGCCGTATTTACCTGCCAAGTAATAATACGGGTTAGTGCCCCAGCCATAGTGCTTTTGCATCGGTTTAAAATGCTGACGCAGCAAAGCCATTAACGGCACCATACTTACCGGCTTGTCACGCCGCTCGGCCATTTCGATCGCAAGTTCTTCGGTACGGGCATTGCCGGGGCCACGCCCCATTCCTGTCACAGTGGAATCTACCCACGTCACGCCTTCATCAATAGCGCGCAGTGTATTGGAGAGTGCCAGCCCCAAATTATCATGGGTATGAATCCCCATTGGCCCATCCCACTCGGTACGCATCCACTGAATGATTTGCGCGGCCTGATCGGGGTTCATACTGCCCATGCTATCCGCAAAGTAGAGGGCATCTAGCGGATAAGCTTTTGCTTCGCGGGCAAGCGCCTTTATTTCCTCTTCAGTACGGTCAGCCACCTGCATTAGGTTAAAGCCAACTTTAAAGCCCCGCTCTTTTAACCAGGTGACGGCCGGAAGCGCTGCGGTAAACTCGTGCACATGGCAGGCTATACGCACCAGTTCAACCGGAGAGTTAACCGAATCATTGGGGAACAGGCGTTCCAGCGCTTCAAGCTGGGGCACCTCGCCCACCAGCTCGCTGCCATTGACCATAACACCCACGGTAAGCCCCTTGGGAATGGTCAAGCCACGAATAAACTCGTCGGTGGTAAACGCGCAGGGCCCTTGAAAACCTGTGTTTTTTAACGAGCGGAGGCCAAGCTCAACAATATCGACCCCCGCGGCCTGCATGGCTTCCAGGTATTTGTGAATAAGATCCTCGGAGAAGTCCCAGGAATTATAGTAACCACCATCTCTAAGCGTACAATCAAGAGTGGTTATGATCGATTCACACATAGAAACCTCCACGCGAAGTTAAATATTAAACGTCGTTTTCTTGGCTAATCATACGCTTACGATAATCGTCGAGATCCTTTTTAATAACTGCACCGTTTGGTCGCAAAAGATGGGCTTTTTCCATTATCTTTTCGGCGGTAACTAAATCACCTGTTTTGTCAAACGCAATAGCTAGCGCTCGGAGGGCGAGAGGTATTTTTTTCTCATCTACAACAAACTTATTTAACCTTTGGAACTCCTTTAGATCCGATGGAGTATTTCCCGCACCCCAATACTCGTTCCTTACTTCTTCAACAGGAGGAATGGAGAGAGGATCTATGAAGATCCCTTTTGCTTCAAAGATAACATCACCCAACAGATTATAAATATGCTGCCAAGGTATATGATAGCTGCAGAAATCACTTCTAGAGCTCAAATCGTCCGGTTCATCAATTTCGTATGTCTTATCAAAAATTTTAACTGAATGCGGGCATCTTTCTCGAAAGTTGAAAAGCTTTGAATTTGAATGCAGCACTCCAGGTTTGTCACAAAATCGTAAAGGTACAAGGGAGCCTGAACCGGCGTTAGCAACAAATACATCCACAGAGCTACAAGCTTGAATCTTGCTTCTATAATCCATTCCTATAAGCGACTTCACCTCACAAACTGCTCCAACAGCCTCCTGTATTCTGCGAAATACAGCTTCGTCCCCTTCGTTACTTATGACTTCTCCGTCCCGTGCTGTCATACCATCGACAAGAAGCTCAATTTTAGGAAAATGTTGGGAAAGATTTTTTGTAATCTGACCAGCAGCTTCTACCTGTTGCAACCAACTCCTTTTCTGGCCAGTAATCCCATACCAAATTTTGAACACATCGCTCTCAACCGATGAATGACGAAAGTTTTCCATCGCATCTTGATAAATGAATTTCTCCATCTTTTCACTCAAATTTCTAGATGTATTATTGGCATATCTCTCCTTCGTAGAATTGGCTGAAATAGCAGATGAAAACAATAGAACGCTACTTGAATCAGTTATTTTTGAGCACTTAATTTTATAGAATGAGCCATCATCAAGGGCAACCCTCTTAAATTCATTAGCTCCCTGCATCTCTATAAACGATAGAAAATATTTAAGGTGGTCATAAAAATAATGGTAAGGACGCGTTTGTGTTAAGTCAAAACCATAAGCAATATCCTTATATGCAATACTACCTTTAACCAACTCCCATAACTTATCTATATGATCGGTTATCGGCTTAATGGTACACGGAGAAGCAACACATCTAACACGCTGAGTTATTACGTAGTCTATAAAGCCCTCACATTGAGCAAAAATCCATGGGTGTTTATTATCAACATCAATCATAAAGACAAAATTTGCCATTCGATGCCGAATATTATAAACAGCTCTAGTAATAACCTCTGGATATTCCGGGTGGCATAGTTCAAAATGCTCGTTATTCAGTTTTTCTTTCCAAATATCCAAAATCCCATCCACATCACGCCGAAATTGAAAATCACAGATTTTTTTTAACTCAATACTCTCAAAATCTTTATATTTTTCCAATTCAACAATATTTTCCTTCCAATACCTCAAGGATTCTAGAAACTCACTTACAGGATTTAACGTTATAGCATTAGCCATTATATGCTCCCTTAAAAAAACGTCGGATATTGAATCATGGGTTTCAGGCCGCGTATGAATGCTACATATTAAGCAAAAAATTAAGTATTTTTTAGCTATCGATCCTCTGCAATCATAACCGACAACTTTTATTAATGTAGTGCTTTATTCGCAACATGATAATTGTATACAAAACAACATACTTTATTCATTGTAAAAAATATCCAACCACCGCGCTAATATTTTTATTTATCTCATGTTTTATGTCAATAAAGCAGCTTCTACTAAGCACAATAAAATATAGAAAAACCATAAATAAAAACTAAACCGCACTACTATAAAGCACTAATATTTAGACCTTATTGAGCAAATGAGCAGCACGCTGGCTTGCTCTTTGCACCTTCTTCGCCGCTAGCTGTTGACCATTTCTTGTCAGTGCATCAGCCAAAGTCTTTAATAATAATTCAGGCTGAATGTTAGAATTTGCAATTAATTCTAGCTGCACAGAACTAAATAGCGAATTTTCAGAATGCAGTAATGGTGAAATCTCTCTAGCATGCAACATATATAGTCGATCAACTAGCTTGGCTAGATCTTTACCACCTCGACTCAATGTTTCTTCCTGCTCCAGAAGAGACCATATAGCTAGACGGTTTGCACAGGCAACGTCAAGAAGGTCTTCCTCGCTGCCAATCGTCTGTGATGAGGTGCTTGGCTCTTCAACTATGGAAGTACCTAACCGCTGAGACATCCACTCAATATCACTTCGGTTAGTCTCAAAAACGGATGAAAGTACCGATTCAGAAAACACCAATTTTTGATTGCCTAGCCCGCTAAGTGCTGCAATCAAACGATTATTATCACGATTGTAACCTTTATACCCAGTCAATTTTCTGCCAAAACGTCTAAAAGCAAAAAGTAACGCGGTTGCTTCTAGCGATAGAGATTCATTAGTACGCACAATTTGGCTTGGCTCTACAGCAACACCTATGCGGCGTGCAAAATCTTGCACTACATCTCCATTATGTAAAGAATCACGCTTAAATGCTATTAACTCTACATTTTCTTTACCAAAAATAGCATCCATTTTCGCGAAAGATTGTTTATAATAAGGATAAACTTTTTCTAAATCAAAAAAGTTTTGACCTCCACCCTTCATTCGCTGTTGGAAAGCTGACTGCATATAGCCAGCAGGTGGACGCACATATCCAATTAGTCGAATTCGACTACAGTGAGGTAAAAGCATTTCCTTTAAATACTCAAGTTCACAGTATTCATTACCGGAACTAGACAAGTCTTCCGCTGAAATTAACACCTTGTTTTTTGTCACACCTTGGAGCACTGCATGCAACTTTTCCACGTAAGACTTTTGTAACTCTCGTGCCTGAGATTTGTTTAGTCCATTCTTACGGTGGGCATGGTAATTCTCTGGGTGCTTAGAGAGCAGAGTAGAAAAAAAACCCGAATGATTTGAAGACCCTAACGATAAATACTCCACATCTTCCATCGGAGTTTTACTTAAGGTTTCCTGAATTGAGGATGATCCTGTTTTGTGCATTCCCACATGTACGATAATTTCGTTAATCATTTGTATAGGTTCCAAACAAAACAGAATTAAAATACCTAGCACTGGCTTCGCAACACAAAGATTTAATTACGGGCCTTTGTTTATCAGCGTGCCGTCATCCGCTTTTGTAATTTATGCAAACCCTTTGCATCAGGTCGCAAGGTTAGCGCCGCTTCAATTACGCTTCGGGCCTCATCTAAGCATCCATGGCGTTCAAACGCCAACGCCATTTCGCGTAGAGCAATCACAGGAGAAAGCTTATCATTCTCTAGCAAAGCCAATTGTTCATCTGTAAAAAAACTCTGACTTCCATAGGCTGGTGTCAACCCATTGGAATTGCGCCCTGTGATAGCAGTACGAAGCTTCTCTATCCAGTGCGCCAACTGCTCTGGAGTTGGCTCGACCTGAGCTATCTGTTTATTCACATGAGATTCAAGAGCATCAAACTGTTCAATAGCTATGTTCAACAATTGATTTTCGCTAATAATCGCTTCGTCATCCACAGCCCCTGTGTCTATAATGGATTGATCAAGACGCTGCTCCATCCACTCAATATCTTCACGATGGTTTTCTAGTATCGGGTCTATTAAAATGCTGGCAAAGTGTAATTTGCGAGACCCAAAACCTTCTAAGCTGGCAACCAAGGCATTATTATCTCTCGCCTTCCCTTTGTAGTTGGCATATTGAGGCCCCTCGCGACGATAGGCAAATAGTACAGAAATAGCTTCTAAAGAGAGAGATTTATTAGCACGCTGAATCTGCTCTTGTAATATAGACTCGCCCAGCAAATGACAAAAATCAACTACCGCATCCCCTCCCACAAGATGCTCAGGTTTAAATAGACGCAGCGTTACATTTTCACGCCCAAATACTCGGTCAAACTTCTCAAACTTCTCCCGGTAATGCGGATAGTAAGCTTCCCCCCTTAGCCGAGCAAGACCATGATTTTTTACCAATTGCTGAAAGACTGAAGCCATAAAAGAGGCTGGTGGCCTGACATAGCCAATCACCTCAATACATTCGAAATGACTAGCAAAAAAATCGCGTAATTTAATAAGTGAGTTCTCTGGCAAATGACAGATACCTTCACCGGAGATAACTTGATACTCTTGAGTATTGCGCACCGCCTCAAGTCCCTGAAGCGCCTGCTGCTTATAGCTCTCCACTTCCTTGGGACTACGTCCTGCTAATCGATGTCCACTCCAATTACTGGGGTCTTCTATAAATAAAGAGGTAATTATACCTCCATGATTAGGCACTCCTAAGTCAGCATAACGAAATTCGCCAACTACACCACACGTAAAGAGGGTTGCCTGTATTGATGACGCATCCGTTTGAGGCATACCAACATGTAAAACTAGCTTTGACATTTTCACTCTTCCCTCTGGGCTTTGTTTCCTGCGATATTACGCCGTTTTATAAAATATAGTTTAGCTCTCTCTAAGTAGAAAAGATGCTTTTTTCGCTGCCTTGCGTACTGATTTTGCAGCCTGGTTCTGAGCCTTTTTCTTAAGCGCATCAGCCAATAATGATAGTAGTACTTGACCGTCACCTTTTACACTAACAATTTCTTCTAATTGCGTCTTACTAAAAAGAGTATTATGGGGTTCTTTGTAGTTAGCAATGTCATGAGTATTTAAAATATGCAGCCAATTTACTAATCGGGCGATGCCTATAGCATTATGAGTAGGCGACTCATTTTTGTCCAGCAGGTGCCATATAGACATACGGTTATTATATGCAACATTAATTAGGTTCTCCTCGCTACTAATCGTATGAGGAGATTCGCCAAGCTGATCAATAATAGATCTGCCAAGTCTTTCAGACATCCAATCAAGATCTTTTCGGTAATTTTCAAGCACTGGCATTACTACAGCTTCACCAAATACAAGTTTTTGATTGCCTATACCAGCTAATATTTCGATTAACAAATTATTATCCCGACTAAAACCTTCATAGCCGATAGGTTTACTACCAAAACGCCTAAAAGTATAGAGTAGAGCAGTGGCTTCTAATGAAAGGGATTCATTAGCACGAATTATTTGCTTGGGTTGTACAGCGGCCCCAATACGTAAGGCAAAGTCTTGCACAGCATCCCCCTTATGCAGTGCATCTTTTCCAAACGCCACAAGCTCCACATTCTCTTTCCCAAATACCACATCCATTTTTGCAAAGCGTTTATAATAATTAGGATATACTGAATTAAGATTAAAGCTGAGGTTTGCACCTCCCTTCAATGTCTGCTGGAAAGCTGACTGCATATAGCCAATAGGCGGTCGTACATAGCCGATAACCCTTATCCGCCGACAGTACTGTGAGAGTATGCTGTGCAAATATTCAAGCTCGCCGCTGCCTCCATCAGGGCGGGACAGGTACTCCGCAGAGATTAGTATTCGTGGTTTATCTACGCTTTCAAGCTCCTCATGCAGCCTTTTTGTATAAGCTTCTTTAAGCGCTTGTACCTGGGCTAAACTACGACCATTACGAATGTGATTATGATAATTTTGCGGATTTTCAGAAAGCACAGTTGCTAAAAATCCAGAGTGATTAGCTGAACCTAGCGAAAGATATTCAACCTCTTCCATTTCAATTTTGCTAAACGTATCTTGAATAGAAGACGAACCAGTTTTATGCATTCCAACATGCACAATGGCTTCCTCAATCATTATTATCTCTCTCCCTCATCAAGCCTTGCTTTAAGCTGATTTACTTCATGAGAAAGGTGTAAAATTAGCTGAAGTAGCGCTCTATTAGTATCTAAAATAGTAGTAGAATAATCTTTAACCTTTAGCTCGGAAAGATCAAAAATCGGCTGCCCACCTTTCTCTAACAACTGATTCACACGGTTAATTTCATCACTCTGCTTTTCCAAATAACGTGAAACATCTACTTCATTGGGTAATAAGTTATTGTAGGCAGGTGATCTCTGAAACTTTTGCGTAATTCCTGCTTGCCGAAGCAGTGGTTCAAGCTCATCTGGCAGCACCTGACCCTTTGCAAGAGAGTTATGATAAGCAAATAGCGCCATGGCTGGTGGCCCGGGCGTATCATTTTCACGTAGATACGGAATGCTTTCAGGTGCTAGGTGCAACTCTTCCTCAACAAACTGTTTACTGACATCTTCTATATTATCAAAATTGTAGAAGCAGGCATTTTCAGATATTGCATACCAACTTTCTGCTTTTACGGACACAACGTAGGGTTTATCTGACACCCAGGCCCTAAATGGCTTAAGTGGCCCACTATACGTCTTATGTTTGATACCCCACTGTAAATAAGCTGACGTTATCCAGCTATCGGGCCTACGAATGTAGCCGACTATTCTTATATCATAGCGGTCATGCAAGGTGTCAATTGCTGCTTTTACATCTTCCAGGCGGTCAAAAAGTGACTCATTAGACCACACCAATGTTGTGATACTTGCAGGTAGCTGCTCGTCCGCAAACTTAAGCACGTGAGCCAATTCGTTATTGGCTTGCATGCTATCCAGCGCTGTATAATCCCGCCAGCCACCCGCTTTTTGCCATTTGTATTTATTGGGCAGCTCTACATGCTCCAACATCAATCCCAGATATTTAATGCCACTTTTTTCCAAGGATTGACGTGCCATTCTTAGCGTTTTCTGAATAGATGAGCTGCCTGTTTTGCCCATACCTACGTGTATAATTAATGTACGTTTCATAAATATCACCAATGCGTATTAGATGTGTAAACACGTTGAGCGCGATACCCTGTTTCCTGAACCAACTGCGGTATCACTCGTTCAAAGGCGTGGAGTACTGAGCCATCGTAAGGTACGGGCTCTGGCAGTTTAAAGGTCTCTGGATCCCAGCGTGTTAGGTCTCTTAGGGCTTCTGCCCGCGCCCAAAACATAGTGCCCAAAGGAAAGCACCGGTAAGCGGGCCAGCGCGAATAGCCCAAGGGCTCCAACAGCTCTTCTATCCACTTGCCGTTATCGGCTTCATCGACCATGTGGCTATCTTCTGCAAATACCAATCCCACGCGCTTATCTGCAAACTGCCCCATTACCTCGTTCGCGGCCGAACGCGATCCCATTAAATTGGTCAGCAGGTAGCGCCGCCATCTATCCCCTACACCGTCCGCATTGTCAGTCGATTTTTTGGTATGAAAGTGGCCAACCACCTCGTAATGCCCGTAAATTTTTTCCACAAACAGGCGGTGGAAGGGATAAACATCTCGACCGCAGTTAGCTACTTTTTGGGTATACACCGTACCTGTAATAGAACTCTGTAATAGCTCAAGCTGCTCAGGTGTCAGATCGGGTATATGGCTCACAAACAAATCTACATTTTGGTCTGCCAGGTTTTTAAAATACGCGCAATAATCTGGTATTAGATCGGCGAAGTAGACATGAAACTGTAAGGCAATCGTATCCGGGGCATCGTCAGTACCGGCACCTGTTACCCGGTGAACGGGCATCGCTGGGTCTTCGCTACCCATTACGCTTTCTACCAGCGCTTCAAAGCGAGTAGGCTGCTGATGGTAGGCATCTAACGCACGCTGTATATCACAGCCGGGGAACGGCTTTGACAGTGCGACCCCTTTGCGCAGCAGGCTCAGGAAATGCGTCGCCTTGTCCCCATCGGTTGAGAAGTTTAAACCGTAAAAGGTGGGGTCAAATTTCAGTTTAAAGCGTTCTGTTTCGGCCACCTTGTGCACTTCGCTGCTGCGCTGATTGGCTTCTACTAAGGCATCCTGCAATGCGTCAATATAGCGGTCAAAATCGAGCTGCTGATGGCAGAGCTCAATGTTTTTACCATCGCGGGTCATCAGTGTACCTAGGTTTTCAGACAACAGTTGCGCAAGATGATGCGGGTTGCCGTACTTACCAATAACCGCCCGGGCAGCGTGTTCCTTTACAAAGTCCGCAACACCACTGCCTTCTTCAAACACGCCTAGCCCACAATCCGCATTCAGCGCATCAATCGCTACGTTGGGGAATGGGTCAAGCCGAGACGTGAGCAAGTAAATATCGACATCTCTTAACGCTGCGGCCACATCATGTACCGCGCCGGGAAAGTGGACACGCTCACTGATGCCTACCCTTTGTATAAAGGCATCCAACCATACGCTGACCAACACATCATCTTCACTATAGCCATTACCCAGCCATACAAATTGAAGATGCTCGGCCCGGCTGTCTCCTTTCATTTGCAGCGTGCAATAGAGGTGGTAGCAGGTCTCCAGGAACCAATCGACGCCTTTGCGGGGTTGTACATGCCCCGCTCCGGCAATAACGATGGCCTTTTCATCCAAACCAAGTAATTTTCTTAATGACCAATCTTTATCCACGTGGGCTTGAAAGCCAAGGTACCCTTGCGGCTGAATGCGGATATTGTTCAGCTCATGCTTGATACCGGCTTTGGTTTTAAGCTCATGTATTCCAGAGCGGGCTAGACTTTCTGCCGGGTAAATAATCACATCAGAGGTCAGCAGCATGCGGCCAATTTTACCTACGGGGCGGGTATACTCCGCAAACTCATGCAGCAAACTCAGCGTAGGTAAGCCTAAATTGGCCGCCGCATCGGCCATGTTGATTGACTCGACTGAGTTCAGTAGTACCGTTTTAAGGTCATGGTGATCCATCAAGTACTTGAGCGAAAGCTCTAACGCGGCAATACCATTGTGCGCGGGGGCATCCAGATGGAGCGTTCCCACTTCTATAAACCGCTCCCTTAACTCCCCCCCCCGCAGCACTGCCGTAATAACATTGAAACGCCCTGCAAACCTACGGGCCACTTCTAGCGCTACGATAGGCGCCCCGGTGGCGGATGCTTCATGGCTTACGACCAGAAGCGTTTCTAATCCTTCCTGTTTTGCTACTCCACCCTGTGTCAACAGTTCCTGGATATCCAAACAGCCTGCTCGGCCCTCTTTAAAGCCGTGCATTATAAAGTGATGGAACGCATTAATGGGCGCGTTACGAATGTCGGGGTAAATTGATTCGTAGAACTTTTGATCAAAAAAACCTTCAATTTTCGCATTGCCGTGTTCGGATATCTGGATTAACTCATCCAGCCACGGCCCTAGCCTCTCTCCTTTGGCCGCTGCAGCGGGTACCTTTTCGCTGGTCAGCAGTTCCCGTAGGCGGTTTTTTAACACGCTGTTAAAGCCGCTTGCGGCATCCACAGGCGGTGGTGCTGGTGCTGGCTCCGCTGGTGGCTCAGCGGGTTTGGGTGGTTCTGGCTCTGGTTTGCGTGGTTCCTGCTGAGGTTGTTCTTGCTGGGCCTGGGCAGGTTTGGCAGGTTGTACCTGAGCTGGTTTAGCCACCGGTTTGGGGGGCACCGCTGCTTCTGGTTTTGGGGATTGCTCAGCTTTGGCAGGCGCTACCGGTTCCAACGTGGGGCTTGGCCAAGCGGGCCGTCCTTCTTTTTTGCCGTATAGCAGGAAGTGCACCAACGGGTTGGCGCCATCCATCTCTACATCGGGGTTTGTTTCCAGGTAGTAAGCGGAATCAAACCATTCCGGCTCCACTACCGGGTAGTCGTAAAAGTGTTCAAGAAAAAAGGCGATCGGGTCTTCAATACCGGGGGGCAATGTAGTGGCATAGCGCTGCCAATCTACCTTGGATCTCTCCAATAGGGGTTTGAACTTTGGCTCCGTACGTTGTTGGGGTCGCAAGGCCTTTCTAAAAAGCGATTTCATGTATTAGCCAAGCCTCTTTTTCATATAGCGCTCTATGGTCATGGCCCATTCGGGCTTGCCCAGTGCGGCCTCAAGCTTTTCAGTAGAAATAGAGCTATTGACGATATCGGAGGGGCTCGCCGTTCGCTCTACAATCACCGCGGAGGGTTTTAGTTCTTGAGCATAATCAATAATCCATTGCAGGGACGTTGGCGTTCCATTACCTACATTGTAAATACCGGTATGGCCTTCCAGCGCCATACGCACCAATATTTTGGCCATACAGGGCGCATAGATAAAGTCACGCATCGCCTCTTGAGGAAACGCAGCCACAAAAGGCTCATTCTTACTCAGCTGTGTTAGTAGTACATCTATCAGCCCATGGTTCGAAGCGGTATGGTTACCATAAGGGTTAGATACCCTGGCGCAGGCGAAAGGCACGTTGTAATCCTGTGCATAGCTGCGATACATCGACTCTTCCATCACCTTCATACGGCCATACCACGAACGGGGCCGAACGGGGTCAGTCTCACAGCTGGGCCGCTCGGCTGCTTCACCGTACACCGTCCCCGCTGAAGAAATATGCAACAGCCCTGCAGGCGGATGGTTCTGAAGATAGCGTATAAAACGTTCGAGGCTAGCCCAGAATTCGTTCATGGCTGCCGTGAAATTTTCATTGAAGTTTCTGGGCTTCAGCCCCCCTAACGCATTAATAATAATAGGCTTTGAACGCAATACCTTTGTCACTGATGGTGCATCAGTTAATGCAATGGTTGGCTTGTCGCCGCCGCGGATATTTCGTGCAACCCCAACCCATTCAATACCTTGCTTATCAAGCTCGTTCCCAATACTTGATCCTATAAACCCTGTTGACCCAAGCAGTAGCACACTGGCCATAATTTTATCACCTCCCCCAATCCTCCCGACAATATTAATTGAACTTAGGTGCGGCATCAAAGGGTATGCCTTGAGCATCCTTTTCAGAAACCTTCAGCTCAACGCTGTCAATAATTCCCCAGTCAATCGCTAACGAACTGTCATCCCAACGAATGCAGTGTTCATCACCTGGAGCATAGTAGTCGGTGCATTTGTACTGAAATTCGGCGTCTTCACTCATAACGTAAAAACCGTGAGCAAACCCTGGCGGCACCCAGAGCAGGCGCTTATTGTCTTCGGTCAATATCGCACCCACCCACTGACCAAAGGTGGGGCTTGATTGGCGAAGGTCTACCGCAACATCAAAAACCTCACCACGGCTAACCCGCACCAATTTGCCCTGCGGGGTTTGCAACTGATAATGCAAGCCGCGGAGTGTTCCTTGGGAAGACCTACTGTGGTTGTCTTGTACAAACTGATAATCACCGCAGTGCTGCTCAAATTCGTTCTGGCGGAATGTTTCCATGAAGAAACCGCGCTCGTCGCCAAAGACCTTGGGGGTAAGCAGTACTACATCAGGAATAGCAAGCTTTTCGTAATGCATGGATAGTTCCTTTATTGCCATCGGCATCTATGGAAAAGTGCCAGTGATAGGGCCAGTGGCTAGCGTTATGCTTACTACACTAGGCACTCACTGAAGCAGCCTTTAAAAAAGTCTAAAAGCATCGTTCACTGAGAACCTGTGCCTAACACTTTTTATTTAAGTCACCTACTTATTTAATACACTTGTTTGATTAAGTCGCTTGTTTGATTAAGCGTTGTAGGTATTGGCCATACTGCGTTTTTGCAAGTGGTTTGGCGAGTTCAGAGAGTTGCTCATCGCTGATCCAACCTTGCTGCCATGCAACTTCTTCAAGACAGGCCACCTTTAAGCCTTGACGGTGCTCAATCGTTTGCACGTATTGGCTGGCTTCAAGAAGACTGTCGTGGGTGCCGGTATCTAGCCAGGCAAACCCACGGCCTAAGCGCTCAACGCGCAGGTCGCCACGCTCAAGGTAAGTGTTATTAACACTGGTAATTTCCAGCTCGCCCCGCTCTGAGGGTTGAACGTTTTTAGCGATCTCCACTACATCATTATCGTAGAAATAGAGGCCGGTGACGGCATGCGCTGATTTAGGCACTTTGGGCTTTTCTTCAATGGAAATTGCTTTGCCATCTTCACTGAATTCAACGACCCCAAACCGTTCTGGGTCTTTCACCAGGTAGCCGAACACAGTGGCGCCACTTGGCTGGGTATCCGCCCGCTTTAGCTGTTCTGAAAAGTGCTGACCATGGAAAATATTATCGCCTAATACAAGACAAACGGGGCTATCGCCAATAAATTCTTCGCCAATAACAAAGGCTTGTGCGAGGCCGTCGGGGCTGGGTTGCTCTGCGTATTCAAACCTAATACCAAAGGATGCGCCGTCGCCAAGCAATTGCTGGTATTGTGGAAGGTCTTCCGGGGTTGAAATGATCAGTATTTCGCGAATACCGGCCAGCATAAGTACTGAAACCGGGTAATAAATCATAGGCTTGTCGTAAACGGGGAGTAGTTGTTTAGAAACTCCTCGGGTGATGGGATGAAGACGTGTACCTGAACCGCCCGCGAGAATAATGCCCTTCCGTTTAGGTATATTACTCACATTTACCCCCTTAATAAGTTTTTCAATAAGCTTGATAGGAAAACTACTGAACTACGCCATTATAAGAAAAATCGATTTTCCCATTTTGATATTACAGTCGTCGTTCAAAAGCTTTACGTACTATCTCTCCTGTGCTTTTTCCTTCTTGCTTTTCTGTCGTACTTTTCTGCCGTACTATCTGCGCAGTACTTTTTATTGCCCTTTAGCCTGCTAATTTTCTCATAGACCAGAACTGAATTGACGCTTAAAGCCTAATATAGTTCCTATATACTTTGCTACCGTTTAATCACCTTACTAGCAGGCTAATAATTAAGAATTAAACGGTTTGTCAATATAAATACACAACCATTGCAATCCCTGTCAGCCAATTTTTTTCAGTCCAAATATTCGTGCAAAGTTAGTGCCAACTGACTTTGCCAAGTAGGCATTGTTAAATTTAATTCAGCCTCTATCTTAGCGAGTGACATGCGTGAATTCAATGGCCGTTTTGCAGGCGTTGGGTATGCCGAAGTGAGTATACCCTGGGTGTTTTCAGGTTTTATGACAAGAGGCACACCCGCTTGGGTTGCCTGCTGAAAAATTTCGCTTGCAAAACCATACCAGCTGGTAGCTCCAGCAGGTGCCAAGTGGTAAATGCCTGATGAAACACGTGATTCAAGCGATGAGCCGTAGGGTGTAAAGGCGAGCGCCGTGACCTGGGCGATCAAACGAGCAGGAGTAGGCGCACCAATTTGGTCGTTAACAATATTTAACGCTTCTTTCTCTTGGCCAAGACGCAGCATGGTTTTCATAAAGTTGCTACCACGCGCGGCATATACCCAACTGGTGCGAAAAATCAGATAGCTTGCACCACTTTCGGCCACTGCTAAGTCACCTTCGAGCTTCGTTTGCCCATAAACGCTTAACGGCCCTGTAAGGCTATCTTCCTGCCACGGAATTTCGCCATCGCCTGGGTAAACATAATCACTTGAATAATGCACTAGGGTAATTTTTTGGCGAGCAGCGTATTGGGCTAGCTGTGCAGGTAAGCCCGCATTCAGCCGCTTAGCCAGGTCTGGTTCGCTTTCGGCTTTATCAACTGCGGTATACGCTGCGGCATTGAGGATCAACCCAGGGTTATGCTGGCTGAGGTAGGCCTCAACCGCTTGCTCATCGCGAAGATCAAGCTCTTGCCGAGTCGGTGTCAGGATATCACCGAAGAGAGAAAATTGACGTTGAAGCTCAAAGCCAACTTGTCCGTTACTACCGGTAATCAGAATTTTCATAAAGTAACCTTTCCCGCCACGAACTCACACTAAAATACAGACAGTATCAAAAGTACACAACTTTTTTGTCAGTGCTTTTCGTGACCAATTAAAATCAACGTTAACTTACGCCTAACCGCTCGCCTTTATAGCTGCCGTCTTGAACGCGTTTCCACCATGTTTCGTTGGCAAGATACCATTCGACGGTTTTGCGCAGGCCGGTCTCGAAGGTTTCTTGGGGAGTCCAGCCCAGCTCGCGTTCAATTTTGCTAGCATCAATGGCGTAGCGTACGTCATGACCAGGACGGTCGGTGACGAAGGTGATGAGTTCGCGGTAGGATGCTTCTTTGGGTACTAGCTCCTGGAGGAGGTCGCACAGTGTTTCTACTACGGTGAGGTTGGCTTTTTCGTTATGCCCACCAATGTTGTAGGTTTCACCCACCTGCCCTTCGCTTGCTACTTTAATTAGCGCCCGTGCGTGGTCTTCGACATACAGCCAATCACGAATCTGCTGGCCATCGCCGTATACGGGTAAGGCTCTCCCCGATAACGCGTTGAGGATCATTAGCGGGATGAGCTTTTCAGGGAAGTGATACGGCCCGTAATTATTTGAGCAGTTGGTCACCAGTGTGGGTAGGCCATAGGTACGCTGCCATGCCCTCACTAGATGATCCGAGCTCGCCTTGCTGGCTGAATATGGTGAGCTAGGGGCATAAGGCGTTTGTTCCGTAAAAAGATCATCAACACCTTCTAAATCGCCATATACCTCGTCAGTGGAGATGTGGTGGAAGCGAAATTGTTGCGCTTTATTGGCGCTTTGCTGCTGCAATTGTTTCCAGTACCCGCGAGCAGCTTCCAGCAGCACTGCCGTGCCTACTACATTGGTGTGTATGAACTCAGCGGGGCCATCTATAGAACGGTCAACGTGACTTTCTGCTGCAAGATGCATGACCACATCAGGCTTAACGTCTTCAAATAGCTGCTGCATGGCACGCGCGTCACAAATATCCGCCTGGATAAAGGTGTAGCGTTCATTATTGTCTACACTCGTTAGCGATTCTAAATTGCCAGCGTAAGTCAGCTTATCAACGTTGATAACATGGTGTGAGGTATTGTTAATTAATTCACGGACTACCGCCGAGCCGATGAAGCCTGCTCCTCCGGTAACAAGAAATGTTTTTTGATTCATCGGTTCCCTTCCTCTATGTGCGAGTTATTGACTTCATCAGAAACATGCTGCTGAGCTTGTTCCAGTGCTTCTAAATGCTTGCGAGCTTTAACTGTTTTGCGGTGCCGATTGGCTACATCTTTTTTTATAAACTGTTGGATATAAGGCAGAAATTGCTGTTCTTCGGCCGTTGCCTGAGCCTCTTTGGCTTTTTTGAGTTTCTGGCGACACTGCTGAAGATGCCGTTTTGCGCTGGGGATATCGCTGGGTAATGGCTCATCAGCTTCAGCCGTTGCCGTATTTCCTGGTACCGCCTTTGTAGGTGCAGCCTTTTTAGCAGCCTGGCCGCCAGCGGCAGAGGTACTTGCCGAGGCTTTGTCATTAGCGACTTTACTATCAGCATTACTGTTATTAGCAATACTTTCATTCGCTACACGGTTAGCAGTCGCGGGGGCTTTTGCGAGCTTGCTAGCTCTTGCTGCTTTTTTGGCATCGCTATCACGGTGGTAGGTTTTAATAGCAGCGTTAATGTCATCGAACCAGAAGGCCTCGCCCTCTTTTATATATACCCCAGCCTGGCATAGGTCTTTTAAAATGCCTTCTGAGTGCGACACCATGATAAGCGACGATTTACCTACCTTGGACCGAAACAGGGCCTTGGCCTTTTCTTTAAACGCCCGGTCACCAACGGCAGTGGCCTCATCTGAAATATACACATCAAAATCAAATGCTAGCGAAAGCCCAAACGATACGCGTGAGCGCATACCGGAGGAGTACGTCTTGACGGGCTCGTCGAAGGCTTCACCAATTTCGGCAAAGTCTTCAACAAACTCAATCACTCGCTGGACTTCTTGCGACTTTGAGCCTTGCACGCGAGCGACAAATTTGACGTTTTGCCGTCCTGTCATGTTATTTTGCATGCCGCCCGTCACGCCCACCGGCCAGGAAACCCGGCTGCTGCGCACGACTTCGCCACGCTCTGGCGTATCCATACCGGCAATCAAGCGTAACAGGGTCGACTTACCAGCCCCGTTAGCACCGATTAGGCCCACACTGACGCCCCGCGGTATGGTGAGGTTGATATCTTTCAATACCCAGTCACTACCATGATGATTGTGGTAGCGCTTGTAGAGATTACGAATTTCAATCATGAATAAGCACGCTGTAAGCCTTTAAAAGATCTGTTTAATCGCTCCCAAACAGGTCGCGTGTGTATACCTTTGCTGAGACATCCGTGAGCTCGGGGGCCATGCGATTAGTCAATATTACATCGGCCTCTTGTTTAAAGGCTGCTAGGTCGCTAATCACACGAGAGTTAAAAAAGTGCTCCTCCTGCAAAGTAGGTTCGTAGACAATGACTTCTACCCCCTTGCCTTTGAGTCGCTTCATTACCCCTTGCATAGCGCTGGCGCGGAAATTGTCAGAGCCTGATTTCATGATCAGCCGGTACACGCCTACCACACGTGGGTTACGCTTAAGAACCGATTCAGCAATAAAATCCTTACGCGTGCGATTAGCATCGACAATGGCTTTTATGATGTTATTGGGCACTTGATCATAGTTTGCCAACAGCTGTTTTGTGTCTTTAGGTAGGCAGTACCCGCCATAGCCGAAGCTGGGGTTGTTATAGTGATTACCAATACGGGGGTCTAGACTAACGCCTTCAATTATTTGCCGAGAATCCAAATCGTGATTTTCGGCGTACATATCCAGCTCATTAAAATAAGCGACACGCATGGCCAGGTAGGTGTTGGCGAAAAGTTTAATCGCCTCTGCTTCTGTGCTGTTCGTGAGTAAAATAGGGACTTCTTTTTTGATCGCGCCCTGCTCAAGGAGCGCAGCAAACATTTCACCGCGTTCCGAGCGCTCGCCAACAATAATCCGTGAGGGGTAAAGATTGTCGTGTAGCGCTTTGCCCTCCCGTAAGAACTCAGGAGAGAATATTAAATTTTGCGTACCAAAGCGCTCGCTCGCCTGTTTTGTATAACCTACTGGCACCGTGGATTTAATCACCATCAAGGCTGATGAGTTAACCTTCATTACCAGCTCGATGACTGCCTCAACGCTTTGAGTATTAAATGTATTAGTGATGGGGTCATAGTCGGTAGGCGTCGCGATAATGACAATGTCTGCCTGCGAATATGCGTGTTCAGCGTCCAGAGTGGCGTCAAAATTAAGCGCTGTATTGCTTAAGTATTCTGAAATTCCTTTGTCTTCTATCGGCGAGTGACGGCTATTAAGTAGGTCAATTTTTTCTTTGACGATATCAACCGCTACGACATCATTGTGCTGAGCGAGAAGTACTGCATTGGAGAGCCCGACATAACCGGTGCCCGCAACCGCAATTTTCATGACATACCTGCTATTGAAATAATACAAAGGGAATAGCGTATCGCGGCTATATACGTTACACAGTTCATTATGCACTCACTACCGTTAATGATTTTCCCGCCTGCTGATACAACTCTGCTAGCTTTTGCTTGAGTGCCATTCTGGCGTCGTGCTCACCATGCACCAGGCGTATGATAGCTGGCCAGCGATGCATCCGCCTTACGTAGTTAAGTAAATCCTTTTGATCCGCGTGAGCGGAGTAACCACTCAGCGTGGTAATGCCTGCTTTAATATCAATCCGCTTCCCCTCAAGCTCAACCCAGCCGCCACGTGGGCCATATTGCTGTATATCACGACCAGGCGTACCAGCACCTTGGTAGCCGACAAATAGCACTTGATGACGTTCGTCCCCTAACATGGCTTTGAGGTAATTAATAATACGGCCACCTGTACACATGCCGCTAGCGGCAATCACCACCGCCGGACGGCCTGTTTTAGCCAAATAGGTCACTGCCCTTAAGTGCTCTTCATGACGCTCAATAGTGTAGAGATTGGCAAAGTTAAGCGGGTGGCGTCCACTGTCTAAGCGACGCTGGGCTTCTTTATCCCAGTAGGGTTTTAGTTCCCTATATACACTGGTAAAGCGTGCGGCCAGGGGGGAGTCAACTATAATTTCAAGTTCCTCCCACATTGATGAGTGTGCTTGATGAATGATGGTTTCTAATTCGTAAAGCAGTTCTTGAGTACGCCCAATACTAAAGGCGGGTACCATGACGGTTCCACCGTTTGTGAGTGCTTGCTCAACGGCAGCTTTCAAGGTGGCGCGGCGGTTTCGGCGTTTAGGGTGATGGCGGTCACCGTAAGTGCTTTCAAGTACTAATTGGTCGCAACCATAGGGCGATTTTGGCGCTGGCAATAGCGGGGCATAAGGCGCGCCCAAATCGCCAGAGAATACGACTCTTTCTTTCTCGCCAGTAGGAAATTGATGGTCAACTTCTACGTAACTGGAACCCAGAATGTGTCCTGCCCGCTGGAGTTTTATACGGGTGGTGCCCGCCTCTGAGTTAGGTACGACACTTCGCCATTTTCCGTAGGGAACACTGATGAGCTGATGCTTTAATTGCTCTTGGAAGCGGTTAATTAGCTCTGCGTTACGGGTAAACCCAATCTTCAACGCATCATCAATTACTAAGGGGAGCAGCTTGGCAGAAGGGATGGAGCAGATAATAGGCCCTTTAAATCCCGCCGCTAGTAGGTAGGGCAGGCGCCCTATATGGTCAATATGGACATGCGTGATTATTAATGCCTGAACAGTGCTGATATCGAATTCAATTTGTAATTGCTCAAAGCTGTTCCCCGCTTCATCTTCACCTTGAAATAGGCCGCAATCAATTAGCAGTGAGTGCTCACTATTTAATATGAGCTGGTGACAGCTTCCAGTGACGCCAGTGGCGCCACCGTGATGAATGATATTAAGCACTGACTTGTGTCCTCTAGCATTGGGAGCCACTTCATGACTTCTTTTGCAGACGCGTTGCTCCGCGTGTTAACTCACTCCTTACGTGTCACACCTCACCACCCTGCCCTTGTTACTCTTTTATCAATCTCGGTGATCTTTGACAATCATTGCCATCATGCTAAAAATAAACGCGATAAAAATAGTCAAGATTGCAAAAACACTGCTGTTATAGAGACGGTTAGGCGCCGTTGGATATTCTGGGAACAGCGGGCTTTGCAATACGCTTACTTGCTT
This sequence comes from Vreelandella glaciei, assembly GCF_013415125.1. Classification (GTDB taxonomy): domain Bacteria; phylum Pseudomonadota; class Gammaproteobacteria; order Pseudomonadales; family Halomonadaceae; genus Vreelandella; species Vreelandella glaciei. Next base: position 58,242 of record NZ_JACCDE010000016.1, read on the forward strand.
TAGCTGCCGCGCAGCTTCTAATCGGGTATTTTCTAACGAGGCAAGCGCGCTTGAGTAGGTTTCTTGAGCGAATTGGGCCTGTAGCTCTAAGGTTTCATATCCCGCAGAAACGCGGTTAAGAGAATCACCAGTGGCTTGAGCCAGGCGATCACGCTGCACCACAATTTGATCGCGTAGGGCTGAAATACTTCGCTCGACTTGTCGCAACTCAGAGGATTGCGAACTTTGGAAACTTGCCAGGGCATTGCGCTGTGCTTGCAAGCGGGCCAAGTCACCTTCTAGCGTGGCCACCACTTGATCAATACTTTCTACCGTTGAGGTAGGCGACACAAGGCCAAACTCATTTTGGTATTCAAGCAGCTTGCCACGGGTTTCTTCAAAGCGCTCTTCTAAACGTACTAGTTGCTGCTCTAAAAAGCGCACCTGCTCATCAGCTAGACGGTGACCCATTTCGTTCATGTGGTCTTCACCGGCCTCAAGCAGTAACGCGGTCATATCATGAGCAAATTCTGGGCTGTAGCCCTGAACATATATATTTAGCACACCAGCATATTCATCTAACTCAATCTCTACGCGCCGTAAGTAGTATTTGTGAAGGTCTTCAATGGGTACGTTGGGATCGCGTAGCTTGGCAAAAAAGTCGCCATTCTCGCTATAATGCTGGCGTATACCCAGCTGTTCATCCAGCAGGCGTAGCATATCCACCGAAAGTAAGTGCTCACGTAGCAGCAGCAGATCATGCGTATCGCCACTGCTTCCACTCATTAACGATGAAAGGGATAATTCAGGCGAAGCCACCTGGGGGCTCTCGAGCACCACTGTGGCACGCGATACATAACGGTCTTCTGCCCATATAAACCAATAGAAAGAGACGAGAATAATCGCGATGATAGCAACCGCCCATTGCGGCGATTTTTTTACAAAATGACGTAACGAAACAGGCATAGGTTATTTGGCCTTTAACCGGTCAACAAAACGTAGGTGCATTAGTAGCCCTAGCGCACTTATAGAGAGTGTTACCATCCAAAAATAAAGCATACTAGTGCCATGGACCGTTTGGTAATTTTCAAAGAATCCTAATCGGAGCACTTCAATACCATGCGGAATCGGATTAAGCATGAGATATTCCAACAGCCAGTGGGGAAGCTGATTGAGTGGAAACATAACACCTGAAAGAATCAAAAGCGGCAGCGAGAGCATCCGGACCACACGGCCCACTTCTGGAACTAATGTTGCTACCACCGAGGTTAATAGCCCGAGTGCAAGCCCTAAACTCCATAGCGATAACCATGCGGCCATCGCCCGAATAGCGTTATCGGGGTAAATATCCAATCCGAGCATCAAGCCGCCCAGAATAAATAGCAGAAAAATCAATGAGCGCAACATGCCTTCCAGAAAATTGCGCACGATGACTGGGTCAACTGGGTGTACCTGACGATATGCGAATAGTGCACTGTTACTTTCAATAGCGCCCATCCCTCGAAGCATACCCTCGCGTACCAGGAAAAAGCCCATTAACCCGGCAATCATCCACGGAATAAACTCAGCATTAACAATTAGCCGATCACTACGTATGAAACTGCGTATGGCCACCATAATGCCAATAAAGGCAACGGGCTCAAAAAGCATCCAGAACCAGCCCATGCGGTCTGCCATTGTGCGTGATATGGCTTCACGCATAAACATGGCATACCACACACTCCGGGTCACTTGCCATGGAGTGCGGGCACCCTTTGGACCACTGGTTATATTTTCCATAGTTCAACTTTTTGAAAGTGAAGCAAATCGTTCTCTTTGAGGTGTGAGATACAGGTTGAGGTGAGAGATACAGGCGAGTATTAGCCTTACCCCTCACTCGTGCTTATTCACCACCTCACAACTTGGTCTTCATTTATTGGCAACCATCCGCTACAGATCCACCGCAACGCGTGTTGCAACGGCTATTTGGAAAAGAATTTGGGTTAGAGTGGACGCTAGCTGCAGGTTATGCGTAGGAGCCGCCGGCATTACCAGGATCTCATCACCTGGCCGTAGATTAACATCTCGGGCATTTTCAACTGCACCATTTTGACGAACCACCAAGATGTGATCTTTGTCGGCACGTTCGGTAAAGCCTCCAGCACCTTCAATGTAATCAATCACGTTCATACCAGGGCGATACACTGCGGCCTGGGGCACTAATATTTCACCACTGATCAACATAGAGTCGCTAATTTCAGGAATCGTCACTATGTCGCCATCTTGCAGACGAATATCGGAAATTCGATCATTATAAGCGACAACTAAGCGCCCACTCGGTTCTAACTCGCGCGCGCGCTCAATAAAATTTTGAATGAGTTCGGCTTCTTGAACGCGGATTTGAGCTTCTTCATTGGTACTTGACTCGGCCCCTAGATAAGTCGTTTCTAAGCGACGTAGGCTGTCTTCCATTGATTGCTGCTGCTGCTCTCTCACGCTTTCACGTTGGAGCGAAATACTTTCAACGGCTGTCATGTTTTCAGGTACAGGTATCGCATCAAGTAGCTCACTCAAACGCGCATCACGTGGCAGTGCATAGCGCGAAGGGCCGTAATAACTTCCTTCTATTTCTACTACGATAGTTTCGCTGCGCTGATCGGCACTGAAGAGGACTTCGTCACCGCTACGTATAGTTTGCCCGTAAAATAGCTCAATTGGGAAATATTGGGCAATGGGACCTTCTTCACGGTTACCACGTAATAGGACGTGGGAAACACCGCTTTTTAGACGAGCTAGGTTAATCAGTTCTGCGCCGCTCAGCTGATTACCCATTAGCTCATAGCGGTGCTCACGATGGACATCGCCACCTACGGCGATCGCCGGACCACGCTCTTCCACCACAATAGTATCGCCATCTTGAAACTGCGGACGGGGGATACTGCCATTAATCAGAAAGTCGTAAAGGTCTACCGTGGCCACCGTTTGGTCATCACGTACCACCCGAATTTGCCGATAGCTCCCTAAGTCTTGGTCAATACCTCCTGACTGGTCTAGGAAATAGAGCAAGGAATCGTTAGGAGTACCTGCATAACGCCCAGGGTTTTCTACGTAACCGGTTACAAATACCGCCACCGGCTGTACGCCCTGTATATTGGTATATACCTCAACATTTTCAGGGTATACCGAGGTAATGGCCCCTCGCACACTGTTATCAACTTGCTGGCTATTTTGCCCCTCTATATACAATGGGCCAGAGCCTGGTATAAAAATATTGCCCTGGGCATCTACTGGCAGTATTCGGTCAAACTCAAACGCCCCCCATGCACGCACGGTGATTTGGTCACCGGGTTTGACTTGATAGCCTTCATTTAAGCCATCCCCCATCGCCCCTCGAAACCCGCCGGTAAATAGGTTAGCGCCAAAAGGGGGGAGGGTATCCGGATCGGCGGTTTCCATAGCAACGGGGCCATAGGTGCCGCTACGCCAATCAGCTCGAGGGGTATCGTCTACTTGCTCTTGCTGGTCTCCGCCCTCTTGATCTTCAGGCAGGATGCTATTCGGGAGACTAATACTTTGTGCCAGTGCCGTGCTACTGGTGAGAGCGCTTAGTAGCAGAAATGAAGCAACGGCGATGGGGCGCTTGATCGATAGCCGTTGAAGCATGCATGAAACATTCATTAATAGCGCCCTTCCATTGTTGAATCCATGTTAGCGAATACACGTTGATTCACCCAGCCATCAGGTGTTTCACAAGTAAGTGCACTGGGTGCAGCTGCCCCTGCACTGTCGACAATGCGTAACCGACGACACTCCCTGCCACTGGCGGCTAGGTAAGGCGCATCGGCAACAATTTCAACGTTATCCCCCCAAGGAGTGCGTGCGAGATTGAGAACAGAGCCTGCGGGTGCTTTGGATAGGAACTCATTAAGCGCCACATCTTCCAGGAGCGTTGCCGGGTCGTTATTCAACACGTACTGCGCTTGTTGTTGGGTGCTGCTATTTGGGTAACTGGCACAGCCGCTTACCACGACAACACTTAGCGCCGCCAATAGCATACGAGCTGGCCGCGCTATCGAGAATGGGGTATTTGACATGATATTTCCTAAAAAAAGGTACGCTACCGCCCAGGAGTTTTGAAGGGCGTGTTCCCATGCCCTACTCTAAACGGATGAAAAAGTAATTAATCCACGCTACTCAAAATTAGTTTCGATTGTAAGGTATTCATTGCCGCCACTCTACATAGACAAACCTTGTACATGGGGATAATTTTATTCAACATTTTCGTCATTCAACCTCTCTGAGCCAGCCGCTTTTTCAACCCTACTGCTGATGACATTCGGTATGCCCACCGCAACCCAAAGGCACCTAGAAGCAAGCGCTTCTTTGAAACCTAGCGCCTTAAGACTCAGAGGCGCTAGGTACAACATCATAGGCACGGTCGGCCTCAAAATCCATGCTTAGCAAAGGCCTCGATAAACGCTTATACCTCACCAACATGGCCACAACGTTAAGCCTGTCAGCGGCATCACAACGCGAAGCTGGACAGGCCATGGCGGTGGCGACACTGAACAATATCGAACCAAACCATACCCACAATGCACTTTCAACACCCAGCTGACATGGTCAATTGGAAAACATGCATGTGACCATCTTCCTCATCAGCTGTAAATTAAAAATTTGATTTATAAGAACATTATTCTAGAATAGTCCTCTTCGCCTCTCATTTTTTTGCTAATATTTCAGTAGGCATTCTTGTTAGTAAACCCTGTAAAAACTGTCAAAATAATAATGCGTAAATCCAACCACAGGGACCAGTTGTCGATGTACCAAAGATCATACTCGACCCTACGCTCCATTTTCTCCAGGGTATCTGTTTCCCCCCGCAAACCATTCACTTGGGCCCAGCCTGTGATGCCTGGCTTTACCTTATGGCGTCGCATGTATGACTCAACAAGATCTTTATAGTAATCGTTATGAGCTAACGCATGGGGACGCGGACCAACGATCGACATACGACCCTGAAGTACATTATAAAATTGGGGTAGCTCATCAAGAGATGTCTTACGCAGAAAAGCACCTATTGGCGTTATTCGTTGGTCGTTCTTGGTGGCTTGGGTAATTTGACCTTCTTTTTCCTTATGGACACGCATGGACCGGAATTTATATACCTTCACCCGTCGTCCATTTGCACCAGTACGATATTGTTTAAACAGTATGGGGCCTGGAGAGGTAACCTTGATAGCGACAGCAATCAATAGACAAACGGGGGTAATCAATAGCGTAATAAGGCTCCCTACCATTAGATCTTCAGCACGCTTGATAATACGCGCCATGCCGCTGAGTGGCGTAACGCTTAGATCAATAGCAAAATGCCCCGCCACCTCGCTAAATCTGTGGTTAAGCAATTGCATACCCTGGAAATCAGGGATAAAACGTACTTCCGCAGTGTGATTTCTTAAAGCATAAAAAATGGAACGAACAGCCCCCCCCATTTCTAAAGGGACACAAATCCATACTTCACGTGCACCAGACATTTCAATTCGTGCCGCAATATTGGGCAAGCTTTGTTCGTTGAATCCAGAGTACAGCCTCTCAACACCGACAATAGAGTAGCCTTCCCCCTTAGCGGCACGCATGCTTCTTGCCACTTGTAGCAACTGGCTGCTGGGGCCCACCAAAAATATGGATCGCCTCGCACGCCCCTTCATGCGAGCTTTTCTCAAAATAATTTGTGCAAGTACACGCCCTCCCGCCGCTATGATATAAGAGAGGAGCAACGAGGAGGCTACCCACAACCTCGAAAAACGAACAGAAGCATCTGCCAAAAAGATCAATGATGTTGCCAACAATCCAACCGCTACCCAAACCATTAAAAGTCGGGCCACCAATGTAGAAACGGGGGTAGTACGCCATCGACTGTAACCACCAAACATACTATTTAATAGGATGGCAAACAGAGCGATGAGAGCAGTCGCTAAAACATAGCGCTCATGTAAATCAAAAGTTCCAAAACGAAATTTAAAAGCAATAACACAGGCGCAAACAATTGCGAAAAAATCAAAAACGGGCACTATCAGCTGGGCAGGATACCGTTCAGTTAGGCCTTGTGTTTGCTTAAACATTTAAACTTTCCTTTCCCAGATACTCATTACCATTATAAAACATGTCAATAGACAAAAATCACTTACTCCAATAATGTGAGTGCATCGACAATTTTTGCTTTATAGACACTGGTAGTTTTTCTGACCGCTGACCTAATTTATAACCAAATAATTTTAAAGCATTTCTGATCAAGCTAGACGGCCAAAGATAAAAACGTCTTAACCCAATATACTTAATCTCTGACTTTACATACTTAAACCCTTCTCCCCCCGCTCCTCCAAAATTATCTCTAATCCATGGCTCTTTAGCATGAAACACACCAATATCAAAATAACGACGGAATTCTTCTATAATTGTATAGTTATGAGAATGTCGGCAACAGGCATCGCCTGCGTAAACAATTTCATAACCTGCCATCAACATTCTGGCAGTTACAAACATGTCTTCTGACAAAATAACATCATCAGGAAACCCACCTACTTTAATAAGCGATTCCCTACGATAAGCAGCAAATGAATTAGACATAAAGGGCGTTTTTATACCTAATGACGAGGCATCCTCTAAAGACTTATAAATAGATTCTGATGGGTAATTAAATATCCGTGCATGAGCGGCTAATAGATTAGCATCATCGTGTGGCAGCTGTCTTCCACATACTGCAGCCACAGTACTTTTGTCAAAATACTTAACCATGTTAGTAATAGCGGAAGGATCATCCAAATATGCGTCTTGAGTCAAAAATATAAAAACATCATACTGCGGATAATCATTAACAATTTTCTGTCTAGTGCCGCCATGATTAAACTCACTAGAATTTATAACGACTAATTCATCTGCCCTTTCTTCAGCTAATTCCTGAGATCCATCAGACGATGACGAATCAACGACCAGAACATCAAAGTGAGCTTTTTGTTGATCCAAAGAGTCAAATAACCGTAGCAAGTCCTGCTTGCCATTATAAACTGGTATGACGCATGCAACCCTTTTACTATTTACCATATGGTATTCCTTACCTATTTAAAACAATCCGTGTGTTGGTTTAAAATATCCGAATAACAAATAACAAGCTCTTTTACATGGTTTTCTAAAGTAGGCGGTTTTTTCCAAAAATCATCATATGCCTGAGCCCCAAGGCGATTAACAGTATCATCGCATTCTAACAAAGCAAGCTGATCATCCAGACTAGCACTATTACCAGTGGAGAATAATAATCCAGATTTATTATGTGTAACATAGTCAGTCGCTGATGTTTGAGAAGCTACAACGGCAGGCACACCTACAGCAGCAGCCTCTAAAACAACAAGCCCTTGAGTTTCATACGACCTAGAAGTAAATAACAATGCACGTGTATCATATAAATATTTTGATATTTGAGTTGAGTCTACCCAACCTAAAAACTCAGCTTCGGGCAACAATTCCATCAACTCCTCTTCGACCTCTCCTTTTCCAATGAAACGCAATCTATCAGGCGTAATGCTTTTCACCTTCGCTAAAAGCAAAGCCCCCTTTTCGGCCGACAAGCGACCCACATAAGTATAATAACGTGAGTTGCCTGGTGTTGTAGGTGACGCTTTTTTTATATCAATAGGATTTCCCACCCTCCAAAACAAAGCGGTGCTGGGAAGCAAAGGTTTCAGTATTGACTCACTGTAATCCGATACACTAATAAAATTTTTAATACCATTTTTAAACCCTGCTCGCTTATATGCTAGTTGTCTGATAACTCGCCAAAGCTTATGGGAATAACTACGAGCATCACAATTAGTAGTGACACAATCTAGTGACATTGGCTTTTTATGGCATATGCTTTCTTTTTGATAATCATATAAGCCACCGTTAGGACATACAGAAAAATAGTCGTGTAGCGTTAAGACATTGGGGATTTTAGAATTAACAACAGCAGCTACCGCACTAATACTCAATGACTTGACCCACGTATGAATATGCACGACAGTATCATATGGACTTATATTATTCAGATACTGTTTTATTACCTTATAAGACTGACTATTCCAAACACCTCTGATAGCGGCATCCTTACGACTAGGATTATCTAGCAAGTCATACTGTTTTAGATCAATTAACTGAATATTAGGATGAATCAAATCATTACTAGCGGGTCCCACTGCAAAAACATAAGAGACTTTGTATCCAGCCAACGCAAGACCAAGAGCACTTGAAATTGCTACTTTCGCTGCCCCACCCTCTACCCTAGCATAGTCATTAATAATGATTATATTTTTAAGCTTGCTAGCATTCATACTAATACTCGTCTTTTATTTAAAAATGCGACATAACATGCAGCAATGACTACAAACACTCCAGGAGAAAAATAGCCATAACCTCTAAGGAAAAACTCAATAGAAAAGCCCATAAAAAACCCGTACATTAGTATTCTTTTTCTCAAAAAATCATCTTGAATAGTATTACCTTTCAAACTACTAAAATAACGATTGGTGTAAAAAAACATATTAACTAGGGAAAATAAATAAAAAACAACTAAAATGACACCCAAAATACCGAATTCAGCAACAATTTTAGCCAATAAAAAACCGCCATCATATGTGTTAAAATACTTTCCGGTTAAAACATATATTCTTTCAGTAACATCAGGAAAATACGTAGCCTCAGTACCAAGCATCTGAAAACCTATGCCTAGTCCATAGGTCTCGATGAGATTAGTATAGGCCATCATCCAGCCCTGAAGAAATACTAATGTGGTTAGGTTGTTTGAGTCTTCAAACGCCAGCCTGCTTTGAAAATAAGGAAAATAGTCTAGTAGAAAAATAAAAAAAACCATACCAATGGTAAACAAGAAAGTAGCACATAAAACCAAATAAGCAAGCCTCATTCGTAATACATACATTAAACACGATAAACTAAAAACAACTAACATTGTAAGATTAGGAAATAAAATAGCTAGCAACAGTATATTTAATAAAAAAGCAAAAACCGTTTTGAAATTTTTACTTGTAAGAACATAGGGTAAAATTACCATGCTCAATGCTAGTGCATAATGACTTTCTTCAGAAAATGGAAATACAGATTTTTCCAATTCACCATATCCTCCCCAATGCATACCCACTAAAACTTCAACCCATCCAATAAGCAACAACAATATGATAACGTAAAATAACGTAGCGTGTATTTTTTCAAAGGGTAAATAAAGCATGTAACGACCAAAAATTACTGCTGAAAACGCGACAAAAAACCAAACAAGGGAAAGCAGAGGCTTAATATCTTGATAAATAAAGCAAATTACAGCACAGTTAATAGTGACCACCAATAATACAACGGTGAATATAAATAAAAATTCAGTATCAACTTTAAATGCTCCCTTGCTAGTAAATAACAATAGCAGTACTAGCAGTGATGAAAAAAGCATCCCCACCGCTAACGAGCTAGCCTCCAGTAATACAAAAACGAGGCTTGGCATAAGCAATATTGACATAAACAACAATAGCAGTCTTACATCAAGCTTAGTATTACTTAGATGCATATCCAATTACTCTATTTATAAAAATTGACAATAAACCCACTCTTTAAACTGAAAATCAAAATACAGTATGCTTTATCAGAAAGAAGCATTTTTTTATATTACTTTCGTTTCTTCCATTAGCTACCATAAAATTATGACATGGCGACTTCTAAATATTTCATTGTATTTTCTTTTTGCTTATCTAATTCAAGATGAACAGATTTAAAATCAATCTCAGTAAGCAGTGCTGCGTCTAAGTCTTGACTGTCTTCAACCAGACGATTTCCTAACCCTAGCCCATTCAAAAAATACTTGATTCGATTAGTTCCAGACTCAGGTTTGATTGATATAAAAGGAACTCCAAAATTTGCTGCAAATGCAGTCCCATGAAAAGAGTTTGTAACTACAAATGAAGCGTTATTTATAAGTGTCATATACTCCAGTGGGCTAGCATCACGATAATGACGATCTGTTTTATAAAGTAAGAAAGGATCTTGATCGATAGCTATAATTTTTAAATCGAATTTTTTGGCAACTTTATTTATTATTTCGTATACTAAACGATCTTTTTTAAGTGTATAGACAAATATATAAGGCTCCGTAGGAGCTTGCTGCTCTGGCAATTTCAGCAATTCAGACCATTCTTGGCGAGTTAGTAATAAGGTGGGATCTAAGGTACAGCTAATATCATCACGCTTTGATAAGGTTTTCATGCGTTCAGCCGTATCAATTTCGCGAAATGATAATGAGGAAAAACTATTAAGAGCATCTCGAAGATAATCACTTTCATCTCCTTCATGTATATAAGATCCTGCACTTGTTGAAAACGCCACTTTTGGCTTACCTTCAACAAAATCCAACATATAGTTTTTATCAAAAGAACCAATAATTACTGGATTCCAAATTTGGTCGCTACCACAAACAAAAACATCAAAATCATCGTTTAATTTCTCAAGTTCAAATTTTGTATGACAGGGTTGAGTTAAATTATAATTTTCTTTCATAAAATGATGAAATCTGGTTAACAACCTTTTACGAGGAAAATAACGACTAATATCTTTAATTAAGTGCAAAGCGGAACGTGGACTTTTACTAAACCGTAAAAGCTTCATTGTATTTTCTAACTGTGGCGTTTTATAGTCGATTATCGAAACTTTTCCAAATTTAGAAAGAATCGTTTGAGTAGCTAACGCCTGTAAACAACCACCATAGCTATTGGCATAATGTATCGTGATAAGAGCTATCTTTTTCATCTTGTAATCCTTTACTAAAGTTTTGTATAAATTTCTTCGATAGGCCGGCGTGGCGATTGACAAACCTTACTAGTGTCATTGGGATAGCCGATTGCAAGCATCATAATTACAGAGTGTTCTGGGTTAATAGGCAATAGTTTTCTCAATTTTAGGTCAGTTGCTGCATCCTGACTCCAGTTAAGACAACAAGAACCTATGCCGATTGAATGCAATGCCAGGATCATGGACATTGAGAAAATGCCTCCATCAATCCAGTGCTGATAGCGCTCTTTGTATGAAACAAAGGCTTTTAAATCACTACAGATAATTAAAAGTCTTTTAACTTTATGACCAAAACCACGATTTCCATTCTGCAATGATAATGCAGCACTGATAACTTCCGGGTTCTCAAGATCGTAGATATACCATGCTTGCCGGTTACAAACCGATGGAGCTTTCATAGCCATGTGAATAGCACGTTTTAATTCAGTGTCTTTAATACCGAGGTCACTAAACTCACGGATAGAATGACGCCCTAAAAAAAACTCTTCAGGATTTTCTAAATTTAAAGTAGAGTTTTTAATTTCTAGTATTCCACCCTCTTTACTAGCTTCATCAGAAATGTGTTGCAACTCCCTATGCAATTTCATTCCTTCACCTTTGTCTACGATTTGAGCTGTAAAATCACTCAAGACTTTCAACGCTACTCGATCCTGAAAGCCATAATCATTTGCCTCTTTCGCTCTATCTAAAATAGCTTTTAGCAATTTTGCGTTCTTTCCACCAGCAGATGGGTTTCTTTCAGTTAAGCTAAGGCTTTTCTCTAAACTATGATAAACGCGAACAGAGGCGTAATTTCTTTCCTGCTTATTACGCATATTTTGGCGCCATCCGCCGTAACGAGTAAACCGAAAAAAATCATAGAACATACATAAGAGGCAAAAAACCAGACGACCAAATGACTTTAATATACTCACCAAAATCTCCATCAATTTTTGATAACCAGCCGTTTAGCTGTAATGAAATATAGTAATGCAAGAAGAGCATTACTTATGATTGTTGCAGTAGCAGCACCCACCATTCCATAAAGCGGTATTAACACTAAATTAAGAGAAATATTTAATAGAGCAACTAAAATCATAAGTTTAACCTTTAGTTTCATGTTATTTTGGGTAACAAGAACAGCACCAGAACTAAAAGCAACAAACATGAAGGGAACAGAAAAAGAAAGTATTTTTAAAATAAAAGCTGCTTGAGCATAGTGATCGCCAAATAGTATTGAGACCATCCAATCTGCTGTTATCCAAATGCCAATAAGAAAAATAAGACCCAAAAACAGCATAGCAATATTGCCTTGTTCAAACACTTCCCTTACTCTTGCAGGTTCCTGTATTGACCAGCGATGTATTTTAGGTAAAAAATATTTTTGATATATAACCCCAGGCAAAAGATAAATAGCCGAGATTACCAGGAAGGCAATATTGTAAATGCCTGCACTAGTATCGCTGTCTAAATATTTAAGCAGTACTATATCACTTTGGTAATATATTAAATGAGCAAACGCAGCTAAACCGAATGGCCATGATAGATTAATTACCGTTTTCCAATTTTTTCTCTCACCGTTAAAAACATTAGTGTAATTTTCGTGTCCGACTAGACAAAATGTTCTATTAAACATCGGTTTTAGCATGTAATAGCCTACTGGAATCATTAATACTGCCACAGCTGCATACATTAAAGATCCTAGCACTACGTTAACATTTTTACTTAAAAATAAAGCTAATGCGGCTACCAATAAGAATCGTGATAAATGCGGAAAAAGCTGCCACATAGCTAAAGATAAAAATCTTTCCTCGAGCTGTAATCGGCTACTCACTAGCTCTAGAATCACTTGCGCTAGCACATGAAAAGCTAACAAGCATAATACCAAGGTTGTTAGTTGATTATGCGGCCCCACCATAGCCCAAGCTATTAATCCGCAAAACACGAGCCCTGTAGAATATGAAATAAACCTCATGGAACCGCTTAACCATCGCCTTGCTGCCCAGCCTTCTTGACCAAACGCTTTTAGCCAGAATTGGGCAACTCCAAAACCAGCAAGAGGTACGAACAGCATTACAAAAGACAAAGAAGATGAAAAAACACCGTACGCTTCTGGAAGCAACAGGCGAGCAAGAATAGCTTGCGTAATGAAAGCCAATCCTGCACCAGCCAGGGTTGCAAGCCAAAGTGAAGAAACAGCTTTTATTGCTTCACGTTTTAATAAACTCATTCCGCTCCTAAAGCTCGGCTTACGCTAATCAAAACCATTCTTTACTATTCTTGTAAATCACGGCGTTTCATATTTTTAAATAATACTGACATCAATGCGATAACGAGCCCAAAGATACTACCTATAACAATAGACAGTGCTAATATTAGGGGCTTGTTAGGTGATACCGTTCGCTCTCCTGGAAAAGCATACTCAATTACGTCCACTACCCTCTCAGTTACTATAAAATCATCTAACCCGTTTTTAGAAGATTCATCTTCGCTTATGGAGTCACTAATCTGTTGTCTTGCATCTATACTTTGTTGATTATCTCTTACATCTTGATTACTTAACCCTTTATCTAATGAGCTAATCAATGCGTCTCTCTCTGACTCAAGCGTTTCATAACCCATAAAATATTTAGGCAAATTTCCAACGTTAGAATAAATTATTTGGCTACCGCGCTGTTCGCCATCGAGTTGATAAGGCATCGTTGGTGTTTGAATATTCAAGTTACGAGCAACTGTTATTGCACGTTCAACTTCAAATATCTCTTCTTCGCGCTCTGTGCGAAGCGCAGCTTGTTCTAAGTTAAGGTTTATATCCAAACGCATTAATTGAGCTTGGTTATAAGCAGCAAACCTTGCATGTAGCCTAGACCAAACCGTACTTGAAGTTTCTGCTATGTAAGAATTTAAGAGTTCATCACCATTTTCACCTTCTGGGTACCGATACTTAATACTCATAGTCATACTTCCAGTCCGGTCTGCAACAAGACCTTCAATGGTAAATCTTTTTTGAAAAAGCTCTATTAAAGATTCTTCACTATCAAAGGATAACTCATCCCCTCTTTCTTCAATAAAGGCTTCAAAGTTCTGAAAACTAGTTAACCTATTCCCTAATGCTCTATATGCATCTTCTGGAGAAATTTGAAAATCATTGAAGTGATTGAATACTGCAAAATTTGATGCCGCTGCTGGAGCAGCTCGAAAACGGGCTTCATAGACAGGTGTTACTAACCATAAATACACTAGACATAGAGATACACTTAGCAATAAAGTACCGATTATCCAATACCAAGAACCTAAAATAGCTATAGCTAAATCTCTCAAATCAATTTCATATGATTTTGCAACTTGAGCATCTGATTCCATTGCCATTTCCGTTTTTTCCCTATTCTATTCATTAATAGAAAATCACTATTGATCGTAATGTATAAATAACCATATCTTATTTTTGCCCACTTGGGCGGAGTATGGCACCTTAATTGACAAAACAGTCGATTTTATATTTATCTGCTAGATAACACAATAATACGGAACTCACTTAGCGATAGGGGAATTTTCAATGCCAGCACTTAGTAAACAAAAATCATTACCATCTTTTTTTGATATTGCGCTGCTTATGAATTTTCTTTTCCCTATATGAAATAAAAGACCTTCATTATTAAATGAAAGTCTTAAGAAAATTAAATATTTAGCACTTTAGCAGCTTATCACTAAGCTATCTTAAAAATGATAGCGGGCTCCGGACAGCCAATACGTTCTATTAGCTGTACTTTCTTGTCGGACGCTGGGTGCGTCACCGTCGGCTAGCTCTACGAACACATCGAACGCGCTGGAGACCTTGTAGTAGGCACCCGCTGCCCAGGCGCTGCTCTCCTCGCTCTCGTCACGGTCTACGTTGTAGTAGTCGGCGGTAAATGCCCATGGACCAGTGGTGTAGGTTCCGCCTAGGCCAAGTGTCTCGAATCCTCCACCATAGGTGGCACTATTATCTTGCGTTTCTGCCCCTAAACGCATGGTTAGCTGGTCACTCAATGCATAGGAACCGATCAGCCCATAGAGCATTTCACCATTCCCGCCGCCGCGTACTACGTTTTCAACCGTGCCAAACCCGACTTTGAAGGGACCTTGCTGATAATGAACACCGCCTTGTGCGGCAATCACCTCGCCCTCTTCACTCTGCTCAGCTGGGGTTGATCCACGCTCACTGTACTGTTTTAGCTGCACAAAGCTGGTAAATCCGTTTAGCTCTGGCGTGTAGTAGCCAATGGAATCCCCCCTGGATTGTAAACCAGTCGCGTTAAAGAGCAGCCCGCGATCTAGGTAAACGTCAAAGGGGGCTGATACAAACTGGTAATAAAGACTATCGAAGTTCCCAGCTTGAACGGTGCCGTACTGCTTGCTGGCCAGGCCAATGTAGCTTTGGCGGATCTCATTAAAACCCTGATCGGTATTGCGCTCATCACCTGTGAAACGCCACTCTAGACGCCCAAAAGCAGATAAATCTGATGTGACATCATGGCTCATGCGAAAGCCAAGCCGTGAATAGACATCGACAAATTCTGTACCGTCATCTACCTCGTTACCTGCGCTATCGAACTCGGGGCCACCACCAGCAATGCCCATGGCAATGCGCCCGTAAATATCAAACTTCGCTCCTTCTTGGTCGTAGAGTGTTGTGGCTTGCGCTACCGATGCAGACAGTGAGGCGCTAACAGTGGCTGCTAACAGCGTTTTTTTCATCGTTAATCCCTTACCTTTATTTTATAAACCTACCTATATGATGCTATTGGCTTATGCATCTTATGAAATGTTATAAGATAACAATAAATAAAGGAAGGTGATTTCACTTCCCAATGCTCCTAGGCTGTTAATTTATCGGTAAAACAACCATGACTATTTATCAATAGAAAAAACAGGCAAAAAAAACCGGCCTCTAAAGAGGCCGGTTCTATTGGTTCTGCTAGGCAGTTTACCCTTTAAGCGTAGTATTTAAACAAGGCTTAGAAGTGGTAACGTGCGCCAGTCAGCCAGTATACGTCGTCGGTCAGGTCACCAAGGGTAACGTCACGATCAACAGTCGGCGCGTCGCCATCGTTCAACTCGAGGAAAACGTCGAAGTTGCTGGATACGTTGTAGTAGGTACCTAGAACCCAAGCGTTGCTATCGTCTAATTCTTCACGGTCTACATTGTAGTAGTCTGCAGCAAATGCCCAAGGACCTGTAGTGAAAGTACCACCTACACCAACTTTATCGTAGCCGTTTTCGTCGTTAGCACCACGAAGGTCATAGCTATCATTGTTGTCACGAGTTTCATAACCCAGACGTGCAGTGAACTGGTCAGTGAAGTCGTAAGAACCGATCAGGCCGTAAAGCATTTCGCCATTACCGCCACCACGCTCAACATCTTCAACAAAACCTAGACCAACAGTGATCGGGCCTTGTGCGTAACGAACACCACCTTGTGGTGCTACAACTGCACCTTCTTCAGTAGTGCCAACGCCTTCAACTTCGCCGCGCTCGCTGTAGTGCTTAGCTTGCAAGAATGCAGTCCAGCCTTGCAGGTTAGGCGTGTAGTAACCGATAGAGTCACCACGTGACTGTTTCGGATGGCCAGCAAATTCTAAACCACGATCAATTTCCCAGTAGAACGGAAGAGAAACGAACTGGTTGTAGAAGCTGTCGAAGTTACCTGCTTGAAAAGTACCGAACTGGTCACTTTGCAGGCCAAGGTAGCTTTGGCGAACTTCATTGAAGCCGCTGTTACCATTGCCGCTTGGACCAGTACGCTCGTCACCGCTGAAACGCCACTCAACACGACCGAACGCAGTCAGATCGCGAGAAACTTCGTGGCTCATACGCAGACCAAGACGCGAATAAACGTCTACAAACTCAGCGCCGTCATCGATTTTCTGACCAGCGTTATTGAACTCGGGGCCACCGCCAGCGACACCCATGGCGATACGGCCATAAACATCTAACCGAGTGCCGTCTTGGTCATAAACGGTTGCTGCTTGTGCTGCAGCAGAGGCACCCAGGGCGCCAACGATAGCAGTCGCTAAAAGTGTTTTTTTCATGATGTAAGTTCCTTAACTCGTATACTGTTTCGATCGTTGCTGCTCAACTCTTAATAAGTTGGCAGTTGGCTTTTGCGGGCCATGCTCTTTTGCCATCCACCGGTTTTTCCCAGTGGTATGCGGCATGTCCTCAACTAAGCCTTGTTATAGTCCAATGCTCGCAGAACAAACTCTATACCGGGACTCAAGGGAACGCAATAGAAAAAAACAGTGTTTTCTTACTATTTGTACTTTTTTATGGAACCCCTGCCTACTGACCTGGTCTCAGCGGCCTTTGAATTTTTGCTGTAGGCCTAACAATTTGTCTTCCATGCTAAGCGGCTTACGCGGCTCGCTTTTTTCGCTTTCTGCCTGCTCTGCCGCCTCTTGGCGGGGTTTATGCGCAACAGGCTTCGGTCTAGGTGGCGCTTTCTTGGACGGCTGCGGCCCTTTCTGATCACCACGTTTTTCTGCTGCATGCAGTGCCGATTGCTTATCAACCTTGCCGGCAGGCTGACCATCTAAATCTACCCGCTCAACACCCTCTCGCACGGCTTTTATGTAGCGAGGAAGGTTCACGTAGTTGGCTAAGGCGCGGCGAATCAGTTTATTTGGCCACTCTTCGCGCTCGGCAAGCTCTTGGTGAATGCCTACTTTTAGCGGTTTGGTGTGCCCCTTAAAAAACGCTTTGGGGTAGCGCTCGTACCATTGATTAAGCAGGGCGTGCGGCGAAGGCACTGACGCTGTTTTAGGGTCGCTAGCCGCTTCGCTGGGCGCTTTTTCTGCAGAGACTTCTTCAGGTTCAGGGACTTTCTCTTCAGCTGGTTCTTCTTCGAAGGCTTTAGTGTCTTGAGCTGGCGCATCGTCGCTGAGCACTTCTTCGTTATGTGTTTCAGTTTCTATTGTCGTCGCGGTTTCTGAGCTTGGCACGCTTTGGGCTTGGGCGTCTTTCAGCGCCAATTGCTGTTTTAGCCGCTGATTTTCTTCGCGCAGGGCTTGTAGCTCAGCTTGTGTGCGTTCAAGACGCGTTTCTAAGTCATCCAACATATTCATTAAGCTGGCGGCCATAGCCTTCTCCTTTGACCTTTTCAGTCAGCGATACGCTCGTAGACCACAAAATCGTAGTTTGGCTGCCCTTCTGCTGGCTGCCCCGCTACGCGCTGTACTTCTTGCCACTCGCTGGGATCAAAGTCAGGAAACGTGGCGTCGCCTTCTACGTCTATATCCACTTCTGTTATGTAGAGCCGCTGGGCAAAGGGTAGCGCTTGGCGGTAGATTTCCCCGCCGCCCATCACCATGATCTCTTCTGCCGCTTCTATCGTGGCATGTTGGTCGGCCAGTTCCAGCGCTGAGGTCAAGTCATGGCACACGCGCACGCCTTCGTGGGAAAACTCCGCGTTGCGGGTTACCACTACATTAAGCCGGTTCGGCAGCGGCTTGCCAATGGAAGCGTAAGTTTTTCGCCCCATCACGAGCGGTTTTGCCTGGGTGATGCGTTTAAAGAACTTTAGATCTTCAGGTAGGTACCAAGGCAGCTTGCCGTCTACGCCGATGACGCGGTTTTTTGCCATGGCGACAATCATTGCCACAGGCACTAGAGAGTCGAAGCTATCCTTGTGCTTAACCATGTCGCTTTGCTGGCTCATACCGCCACCTCGGCTTTGATGTGGGGGTGCGGCTCGTAAGCCTCAATCTCAATATCTTCAAACCGGAACGCAAACAGGTCGTCTATTGCTGGGTTAAGCACTAGCTTTGGCGTGGCCTTTGGGTTGCGCGCGAGCTGTTCTTTGGCCTGTTCCAAGTGGTTACTGTACAAGTGCGCATCGCCTAAGGTGTGGATAAATTCACCCGGTTGCAGGCCGGTTACTTGCGCGACCATGGTTAGTAGCAAGGCGTAGCTGGCGATGTTAAACGGTACACCGAGGAAGATATCGGCGCTGCGCTGATAGAGCTGGCACGATAGCTTGCCGTTGGCCACGTAAAACTGGAACAGGCAGTGGCACGGCGGTAGCTGCATTTCGTCTACCTGTGCGGGGTTCCAGGCGGAAACAATCAGGCGGCGCGACTGTGGTGAGGTGCGAATTTGCTCAAGCACCTTGGCAATTTGGTCAACGCTGCCCCCTTTTGGGTCAGGCCAGCTACGCCACTGGTAGCCGTAAACGGGGCCTAGATCACCGTTTTCATCTGCCCATTCGTCCCATATCCGCACGCCGTTCTCTTTTAGATAGGCAATATTAGTGTCGCCCTTCAGGAACCATAGAAGTTCGTGAATGATAGAGCGCAGGTGCAGTTTTTTGGTGGTGATGAGCGGAAAACCACGCGATAGATCGAAACGCATTTGGTGACCAAACACGGAGCGCGTGCCCACGCCTGTGCGGTCGTGGCGGTCAACGCCATGCTCCAAAACGGTTTGCATCAAGTCTAAATAAGGTTGCTCAAGCGCGGGCGTTGGTACAGTCACAGAATTTCCAAATTAACAGGCGGTGTAGCGGCTTATTCTAGGTGGTGGGGTCATAAGGGGCAATGCGAAGATTGCCCCTCTTTTTTTGACCAGCTGGCTAAACGCTCCCTTTGCTACACTTTTTGGATTTTCACATCCACTGGCTGGGTGCGCGACCAGGCAATAACGAAAAGGCCTAGGGCAATCATGGGGAGGCTGAGCAGCATACCCATGGTGAACCAGCCAAACGCAAGATAGCCAATATGGGCGTCGGGCATGCGAACAAACTCGACCATAAAGCGGAAAACGCCGTAGCAGACTAAAAACAGCCCGGATAAGAAGCCGCGAGATGTCGGTTTAGCGGAGACCCACCAAAGAATAGCGAACAGCACGACGCCTTCCAGCAAAGCTTCATAGAGTGCGGATGGGTGGCGCGGTTCAGGCTCCATACCGGGAAATGGCATGCCCCAGGGTAGCGAGGTCACGCGCCCCGGTAGCTCGTGGTTGATAAAGTTGCCGATGCGCCCTGCCCCCAAACCGATGGGAACCAAAGGAGCAATAAAGTCCGTTAGGGTTAAGAAGGCTAGCTGTTTGCGCCGAGCAAATATCCAGGCCGCGAGCAACACACCGAGCAGGCCGCCGTGAAAGCTCATGCCACCATCCCATACGCGAAAAATCCATAGCGGGTCAGCTGTCCACTGCCCTAGCCCGTAGAACAAGGCGTAACCTAAGCGTCCACCTGCCACCACCCCGATCGCACAGTAGAAAAGTAAATCGCCGATATCGTCATTATTAAGGCCGATGAGCGATGCCCGCCGACAACCGAGCCACCACGCTGCGACAAAACCTACTACGTACATCAAGCCATACCAATGGACTTGCAGCGGCCCTAGGGAGACAGCCACTGGGTCAATCGTCGGGTAATTAATCATTGACACTCTCTAATCTGACCAAAGGGAATTTTCATTCACGAATCACTAATAGCGCCCAACTTACTTGGCTAGCGGGCAAGTTTAACGCCTGAGCAGGCAAATGGAACGCTGGTGGCAACAATACTGAAAAACGCAAACCACATCTCTACGCCTACTCCTTACCCCGAGCGACCGCGGCTAGGGTTGATTGATCGAACGCGACGACCGTTGATCATTCAGGGCGATACTCATGCAGGAGGTGTCGGTTTAAGCGTGCCAGGAAACCAATGGGCAATCATGCTGAGAAGAGTTTGAGGTTGGTATGGTTTGGCAAGCAGGTCATCCATACCGGCTGTTAAGCAGGCATCACGCCCGGCGCTGTCGACGTTGGCTGTCAGCGCAACCAGCACGCTTTGGCTACTGCTATGATGGCGCTCATATTCACGCCAGCGCCGGGTAGTCTCAATCCCATCCAGGGTAGGCATAAAAATGTCCATCAACACCAGATCAAAGAAAGCGCTCTGCTGGCGTTCAAGCGCCTGCTCACCGCTACTTACACCTTCTACTTGAAGACCCTGGGTTTCCAGCATTTGCCGTGCCAGCATCAAATTCACCGGCCCATCATCAACCACCAGCACACGTAAATTGTTCCCGCCCTTCACTATATCTTCTTCAGCAGTATGCTGAACAAGGTTAGCTAATAGCGCGCGAATATCTAACAGCCGCTCGCGCACATCCATAATATTTTGCCGACAACTATCGGTGACCTCGGTTTCGGCCATAGCGTTTAAGTGTTTAAACAGGCTGTCAGTTTCACGCTGGAGCAGTAACAGATAACCTGATTTTAAACGCGACTCTTCCCGCGCTCTGTCACGCCCCGCCATTACGTGTTTGAGCTGCCGCTGCTGGTGTTGAAGGTCGTCCAGTAGCGTTTGTTCATGCTCATACTGTGTGCTTTTAGTAGCGGCATTAGCCACTTGCGAGTAGTTAATGCGGCGTTTTAGCCCGGCTAGCATTTCGTTAACGCCGACTAGACGCTGTAGAGGAAGAGGAGGTTCGTCGGACGCATCCGGCGGGGAGCATTGCCGCTCGAGTTGTGAACCTTCAGCGGTGGCGCATAATACCTGACTGTGCCGTTCAAGCTCGGCGAGCTCTTGCATGAAACGAATGTCGTTACGCCGGCCACGCGCTTTGACCAACATTAGGAAGGCGCCGACATTCAAACTGCTACCGAGGAGCAAGGCGATCATTAACCATAGCAAGGTGCTCCAGGAGGCGTGGCTTGGGGACATCCACCACACCATTGCACCGACTACCAGGCAGAGCGCAATCAGTGCCGCTTGCAAAAGTAGCAGCGGCCACAGCAGTGGCCATACGATGGTGTTCCAATAGTACTCCTTTTGATAGCGTTGCATGATTTCGCCTTCCTCTTGGCCGAATGGGCGCTGATAACGTGACCGCTGTTTAACCGCTGAGATAGCTGCCAATATTACGGTACTCACACCCTTTTGGGTGATGATTTATGCTACAAACATGATACTGATATCAGTGTACGTCTACGTTTCGTTACTGTCATGCTGCTCTTCCGTTGAACATTTTTCACCCTTTCGCCTACGAGTTTGTTATGTGTTTGATTTCATTTGCTTGGCAACCTGGCACGCCGACGCCTTTGTGGCTGATAGGCAACCGTGATGAGTTCCATGCGCGTCCGACCGCGCCACTGGCTGAGTGGAAAGGTCACCCAGCGATTGTCGGTGGCCGTGATTTAGAGGCCGGAGGCTCTTGGCTGGCTGCCAAACACGGCGGTGTTATTGCAGCCTTGACCAACGTGCGCGACCTGCAACTAGTCACACCGCCTGGTGCGCCAAGCCGAGGTGAACTGGTCGCAGGTGCCCTGCAGTGTGACGATATCGACGCGTGGCTAACCGCACTCAGCGAGGAGGAAGCACTGCGCTATGCAGGCTTTAACTTGTTAGTGGCGACTCCACAACGGTTGTGGCATTTGCACCGTGGTCGTGATCGCCTAGCCTTAAGTGAGGTGGCCCCCGGCGTCTATGGTCTCTCCAATGCCGACCTAAACTCCCCCTGGCCAAAGCTTTTACATGTGCGTAGCGCACTCGAACATACGCTTTTTCAGCTAGACCCTGTTCAAGCCTGGCCTCACTTCGTGCAGCGCGCGATACAAAATCCTCAGGAGGCTGCGGTGGAGGAGTTACCGGATACCGGTGTGGGGCTTGAATTGGAGCATCGGCTATCGGCGGCGTTTATTGTTGGCGAGCGCTATGGCACCCGGGCCACTTCGTGGCTGACGTTAGACGCCCAAGGGAACATCGACATTAGCGAGCAGCGCTTCGGGCCGCTGGGGCGGTTTGAGGGTGAAACCACCCTGGCGCTTCCCAGCGATTCATTGGTATCTGCGCCCTAGTCGCGCGGAGGCATCAAATGCGCCAACTGCCACTCATCTAAACGCTGATCTAAATGCGCATGTACTTGGGCAGGGGTATCCAGCTCCATCACTTCTTTAAGCAGCTGCTGGGCATCGGTAAACGGTACTCGGCGGATTGCCGCGCGTACTTTGGGTAGGCTGGGCGCGTTCATGGATAGGCTGGTAAAGCCCATTGCCATCAGCAGTAGCGCTCCAGCCGGGTCACCGGCTAATTCACCGCATAAAGAGATGGGTTTATTAAGCCGCGTGGCGTCGTTGGCAAGTTCCAGCAGCGCGCCGAGTAGTGCTGGGTGCAGGGCATCGTACAGACTCGATACCCGTGGGTTATTGCGGTCCACCGCCAGCAAGTACTGGGTAAGATCGTTGCTGCCTACGGAGAAAAAGTCGACTCGCTTCGCCAGCGCATCCATTTGATAGATAGTGGCGGGCACTTCAATCATCACACCGACCTGAGGTCGAATGACCGTAATGTCCTCTTCCCCTAGCTCTAAAATGGCGCGATCCAACAAACGCAGCGCCTCATCGACCTCTTCTACATTAGTGATCATCGGGAACAGCACGTAGAGGTTATCGAGATCGATAGAGGCTTTGAGCATGGCGCGCAGTTGCACCATTAACACTTCGGGGTGGTCCAGCGTTACCCGCATACCGCGCCAGCCAAGGAATGGATTAGCCTCTTCGATGGGGAAATAAGGCAGATCTTTGTCGCCACCAATATCCAGCGTACGCATCACGACCGGTAGTGGCGCAAAGCCTTCTAACTGATCGCGATAGAGCCGGGTTTGCTCTTTTTCACCGGGGAAGCGTTCGGTAATCATAAACGGCACTTCGGTTCGGTAGAGCCCCACCCCACCGATGCGGCTTTTCAGCAGCGCAGTGGCATCGACTGCCAACCCGGTGTTCACCATCAGCGGCATGATATAGCCATCGGGCGTGGCGCTGGGCAAATCCTGTTCGTGCTCAAGCAGTTCGCTGAGCGCCTCTTCTTCGGCGATCAGACTGGCATAACGCGCAGTAAGTTCAGGCGCTGGGCGCACAAACAGTCGGCCACGGTGGCCATCCAACACCACCGGTGCACCACCTAGGCGTGGCAGCGGTAAATCCACCATGCCCAGCACTGTAGGAATACCCATGGCGCGGGCGACAATCGCCACGTGGGACGTGCTGGAGCCGCGCACCGAGACGAGCCCTTTGAGCTTGTCGCGGGGGACTTCACCCAGCATGGCCACGCTAATTTCATCGCCGACCAGGATAGCGTTATCGGGGTAGGTTTCCGGCGTGGATGGTGTATCTTCCTGCAGATGGGCGAGCACACGGCGGCCTAGATCACGAATATCCGCCGCTCGCTCACGCAGGTAGTTATCGTCAACCCGCTCTAAATACTGTACGTGGCGTCGCACTACATCGGCGAGTGCGCCTGGGGCCCACTGCCCTTCACGAATACGCTTTTCGACTTCATCGGCCAATGCCGCTTCACCGAGCATCTGCTGATACACATCAAACAGCGCCAGCTCCTGGGCGGAGATACGGCTGGCCAAACGTTCGGCCGCCGCACGAATTTCGCTACGTGTTTTGCCAATCGCTTCTTTTAAGCGTGCAACTTCATAATCCAGGTCGCTGGGTACCAAATCAGGCACGCTGTTTAAGTCAGCAGGCGGGGTAATCACTACCGCTTCACCCATGGCCATGCCTGGCGAGGCGGCAACGCCTTTAAACATTGCCTGCCCCCCCGCAAGCGCCGGACGCATTAGGTTGCCGGTCGCCAACGCATGGGCCAATACACCTGCCAACTGAGCGGCCATGGTCACCAAAAAGGCTTCGTCTTCATCGTCGTAGCGGCGTTTTTCGGCTTGCTGAACCACCAGCACGCCCAGCATATGGCGCTGATGAATAATCGGCACCCCCAAAAAGCTGGAGTAGCGCTCTTCACCGGTGGCTTCAAAATAGCGGAATTGCGGGTGGGTCTGGGCGTCTTCGAGGTTAAGCGGCTCACTGCGCTTGGCTACTAAGCCTACTAGGCCTTCACCTAATGGCAGTACAACGCGCCCAACGGCCTGAGTGCGCAGACCAATGGTCTCCATTAATACCAGCGACTCAAGCTCTTTGTCGTACAGGTAGAAAGAGCACACGTCGGTCTGCATTGCTTTACGAATTCGACGTACCATTGTGGACAGCGCGGCATCGAGGTTGCGCGCGCCGTTCACTTCCTGAATCACCCGGCGCAACACCTCAAGCATGGACGTTTTACTTTTCACTGTTATTTGCCTCGCTGAGGAATTTCTTGGCAAACTGCCGCTGCCCTACCTTGGGCAACGGCTTTTCACCCTAATCGTCATCCTGTGCCAGGCGCTGAGCGCGGGGAGACAATTCTCGCAACGCGCGCCGATACACCTCTCTTTTAAAAGGTACTACCTGCCCTAGCGGGTACCAGTAGCTCACCCACCGCCACCCATCAAATTCAGGTGTTGGGGTTGCCGTCATACAGATTTGGCTTTCCTGGCAACGGATTTTAAGTAAAAACCACTTTTGCTTCTGGCCTATGCAGACCGGACGCGAATGTGTGCGAATCATGCGTCGTGGCAGACGGTAGCGTAGCCAGCCCCGGGTGCAGGCAACAATATCAACATCACCGGCGGTTAAGCCGATCTCTTCGTAAAGCTCACGAAAAAGTGCTTGTTGTGGCGTCTCGCTTGCATTGATGCCCCCCTGGGGAAATTGCCACGCATTTTGTCCTACCCGACGCGCCCAAAGCAGCTGCCCCTGGCTGTTGGCAATGATAATGCCAACATTGGGGCGAAAGCCGTCAGCGTCGATCACGGACATCACCTTCATAAATTTTCAGTTGTCCCCATTTTTCCACAAGGGAGACAAGCGTATCAATACAATATAACGCTAAGTGATGAATGGTTGCGGCGCGTTGGTGGGAATGAGGTGGCGACTCTGCGATAATCCGCCTCCGCTATTTGCCTAATTAGCGCCTATTTCACCACTACTATTCGCCTACTATTATCACTGACTAAAAAAGGGGAGCGCCGTGAGTCTGGCCATATTCGATTTGGATAATACGCTGCTATCCATCGACAGCGATCATGCCTGGGGCGAGTTTTTACTCGAACAAGGGGCTGTCGACCCGGTCGTTTACCGGGAAGCCAATGAGCGTTTTATGGCCGATTACAACGCGGGCACGCTGGATATGGCCGCCTTTTTAGAGATGGCGCTTAAGCCGCTAGCCGATAACCCCCCTGAGCAGCTTGCTGCCTGGCATCAGCAGTTTATGGTCAGCAAAATCGAGCCCAGCATTCTGCCCAAAGCGGAAGAGCTGCTGGCCCGTCACCGCACTAAAGGCGACACGCTGCTGATTATTACCGCCACTAACCGCTTTATTACCGCGCCGATTGCGGAGCGCTTGGGTGTCGATCACTTAATCGCGGTGAACCCGGAGGTCAAAGAGGGCCGCTACACGGGGCGCGTTTCGGGCATTCCCAGCTACCGCGAAGGCAAAGTCACCCGCTTAGAGCAGTGGCTTCAAGAGCAAGACTTAAGCCTGGAAGGCGCTTGGTTCTACAGCGACTCACACAATGATTTACCGCTATTAGAAATAGTCGAGCACCCTGTCGCCGTTGACCCTGACGACACCCTACGCAACGTCGCCGAAGAGCGCCAGTGGCGAATTATGAGCTTGAGGGATTAGATTGGTGAAGGCGCTAGGCCTCAGTACGGTAACCATTAACGGCATGGCCTGGTGAAATTACTTCCTCTATCGATTCTGGCGTTCCATTGAAGAAATGCTTGTCTACCTGCAAAAGACCATAGTAAGACTCGCTCATTTCATTATTTTCAGGATCCAGTGTCAGTCGTTTTTGCAGCCACCACCGGCTGTTGCGACTGGTTCTCTATGGGCTGATATAGACAGGAGTGATTCAATTGGAAAAGACTGGTCAGGCCCAGCAGCGCCATATTGCGCTCAATCTCGCGCTGCAAGAGATCGGCGACATGCTCCACACCGGCTTGGCCTGCGCAGGCGGCCGCGTAATTAAATGGGCGTCCGATGAAGACGAAGTCGGCCCCCAGCGCCAAGGCCTTGATGACATCGGTGCCACGCCGGAAGCCGCTGTCGATCATGATGGGGATATCGCTGATACGGCGTTTGACCTCGGGTAGCACCTCAAGTGGAGAGATCGTGCAGTCCAGCTGTCGAGCGCCGTGATTGGACAGGATGATGCCGTCCACGCCTGCCTGACGGGCACGTACCGCATCCTCGGGGTTCAGCACACCTTTGACGATCAATGTGTCAGGCCATAAGCGCCGCACAAGATCGAGATAATCCCAGTCAAAATGGCGACGCCCCGAGAAGTCCCGCGCGGCTTGGCGGGAGATGACGGGGGCACCCCGCTCGGCATGGTTGTTCTCGAAGTGCGGCATGCCATGTTTTAAGAGCGTGCGCAGGAAGGTATTACACAGCCAGCCGGGTCGCATCAAACCATCGACTGCCAAGCGAAGGGTTGGCTCAAGCGGGGATGAAAAACCCGAACGGCGGAAATTGTCGGGATTGGGCGGCACCGGATAATCAAGCGTTACCACCAGTTTTTTGAAGCCTGCTCGTTTGATCCGCTCGAGCAGGGCTTCGATACCTTCCGCTGTGCCGGGCAGGTACGCCTGGAACCAGTCGGCGCCCTCAACCTTTGCCACCTCTTCCATCGGCACTAGAGACGACCCACTCATTATCATCGGCAGATTACGTTTCGCCGCTGCGCGTGCCAGCACTAGGTCGCCTTGATAAGCCGACAGGGCGCTGATGCCCATGGGGGCGATACCGAAAGGCACGGCATAACGCTTGCCATACAGCTCCGTTTGCAGATCAATCTGCGAGACGTTGACAAATGCCTTGGGCAAAAAGCGGTAATCATCAAAAGCGGTGAGATTAGCGCGCTGGGTTCGTCCATCCTCTGCGACATGGTCGATATAACCAAAAATAGGCCTTGGCAACTTCCGACGTGCTAAACGCTCTACATCGTGCAAATTATGGATGCTGGCGAGCTTGTTTCGAGTCCAGCGTTGTTGGAGCCAACCTTTCACGCAATACTCCTAATGATTATTTTATTTTAAGCTATTTGGACAGTTAACCCGTGTTTACCAACCCACTAGGTTATTAATAAATCACTAGGTTACTAAATCACTCTCAAATACGTTAGCTCAAGCAGCCAATAAAAATGGGACAGTGCCTTGGCACTGTCCCATGTTGACTACTTAGTCCCATTTTGACTACTTAGTCACATTCTGACTACTTAGCTCAGCAGCGTCTTAGGTCAACTGAGGCCCAGCCTGAATGATCGCTTCGTTAACGCCTTTAAACTTCTTGAAGTTATCGACGAATTTTGTCGCTAGCTCTTTGAGGTGGCGGTCGTAGGCATCGCGATCCTGCCACGTTTCACGCGGGTCGAGCAGGCTGGAATCGACGCCCGGCACAGCGACCGGCACTTGCAGGTTAAGCCCATCGATATGTTTAGTGTCAATGTCGCGCAGCACCCCAGACTGAATAGCACTGATGATGGCGCGGGTGGTCGGGATAGAGAAGCGCGAGCCGCCTTCACCGTAAGCACCACCGGTCCAGCCGGTATTGACCAAGTAAACCTGAGCATCCTGCTTATCGACGCGCTTGATCAGCAGGTCAGCGTATTCGCGTGCAGGGCGCGGGAAGAACGGTGCACCAAAGCAGGTGGAGAAGGTGGCAGCCAGGCCTTCAGCAGAGCCCATTTCAGTGGAGCCCACTTTAGCGGTGTAACCGGACAGGAAGTGATAGGCCGCGGCTTCTTTGGAAAGAATCGACACGGGCGGCAGTACGCCAGACATATCGCAAGTCAGGAACACAATGGCATTCGGTTCACCTGCCAGATTTTCCGCTACGCGCTTTTCAACGTGCTCCAGCGGGTACGCGGCGCGGGAGTTCTGGGTCAGGCTATCATCGGCGTAGTCGGGCTCACGACGATCATCCAACACCACGTTTTCCAGCACGGTGCCGAACTTAATAGCGTTCCAGATGACCGGCTCGTTCTTCTCGGAAAGATCGATACACTTGGCGTAGCAGCCGCCTTCCATGTTGAAGACGATACCGTCGCCCCAAGCGTGCTCGTCATCACCAATCAGGAAGCGTGCCTGGTCAGCGGAAAGCGTGGTTTTACCGGTGCCCGAGAGACCGAAGAAGAGGCAGGTTTCGCCATCTTCACCCACGTTCGCGGAGCAGTGCATGGGCAGCACGTCGGCGGCGGGTAGCAGGAAGTTTTGCACGGAGAACATGGCTTTTTTCATTTCACCGGCATAGCGCATGCCCGCAATAAGCACTTTTTTCTCGGCGAAGTTGATGATCACGCAACCATCAGAGTTGGTGCCATCGCGAGCAGGGTCACACTCAAAGCCTGCGGCGTTGAGAATTGTCCATTCCCCTTTAACAGCCTGGTTATAAGCCAGGGGGCGCACAAACATGGTACGGCCAAACAGGTTTTGCCAAGCGGTTTCGGTGGTGACGCGCACTGGTAGGTAGTGAGCGGAATCACTGCCCACATGCAACTCAGAAACAAAATGGTCTTGGCTGACCAGATAGTCATTGACCCGAGCCCATAGGGTGTTGAACTTGTCTGCGTCGAAAGGCTGGTTAACGTTGCCCCAATCGATTTGGCTGCTGGTGGAGGACTCGTCAACGATATAACGGTCTTTCGGTGAACGCCCGGTACGCAAGCCGGTATTTACTACCAGAGCACCGTGGGCCGAGAGGCGGCCTTCGCCACGTGCCACGGCGCGCTCGATAAGTTCGGCGCTGCTGAGATTGACGTGGGCTTGGGGAGCTTGAGTCGTGGTCATGTCGATTCCTGGGCCTTGAGGCCGTTATATCTCGTTACCGGGCGTCACCGACGCCTTAAATGTCATCCCAGTCCTGCTAAATCGGCTGGGCACGCTGAAGTCCGGCGCATTATGGCAAAAAGAAAGCCCCCAGGAAACGGGGACTAAGACCAAATATCTTGTAGTTAAACTACTACAAAGACACTACATTTTGTGCTGCAGCGCAGTAAAAATTAAAACAGTCGTTTGCAATAATGGCCAAATTCATTGGTTCTACTGGCTCGCTTAGCGACACTTAAAAACGCCCGACTGTACAGCTGCGACTACATACCTAGTGAATTGTGGGCGATGGGGCTTCGGGGTCGTCTAACAAAGTTTCAATATCCGCCGCCGTGTAGTGATATTTCGTATGGCAAAAGTGGCATTGGGTGTCGATAGCGCCCTGTTCGTGAAGAATATCTCGCAGTTCTTCCTTGCCTAGCGTGTGCAGTGCATGGCTCATTCGTTCGCGGGAGCAGGTGCAGCCAAAGCGCAGGGCTTTGGGTTCAAAAACGCGCACGGTTTCTTCATGGTAAAGGCGGTGCAGCACTTCGCGCTGCTCAAGCCCGAGCAGTTCTTCTGTTTTAATCGTATCGGCTAACTGCACGCTGCGGTCCCAGGCATCAACATCCTGGTTTTGTGACTCTGCGGGGAGGCGTTGGAGCAACAACCCACCTGCGCGCTTCTCATCCGCCGCTAACCATAGGCGGGTTGGCAGCTGCTCGGATTGCGTAAAGTAGGCTTCCAGGCAGCCCCCTAGCGTCTCCTGATCCAGCGCGACAATACCTTGATAGCGATGGCCTTCACGGGGGTCGAGGGTGATGACGATTTGGCCCTCACCGACCAGTTCACGGAAAGAGGCATGCTCGCTAGGCAGGTCGGCGTCTTCCGCGATACGGGCAATCGCCCGCAATTCACCACCGGGGTTGGATTCGGCCATTAGTAATGACAGAACGCCGCGGCCGCGCACTTCGATGCTTAGCGTGCCATCCAGCTTAACGGTATCGGTGAGCAGCGCCACGGCAGCTAACAGCTCGCCCAGTAGCTCATTGACCGCGGGTGGGTAGGCGTGGCGATCCAACACTTCGTGATAGGCGGCCGCTAGGGTGACGATCTCGCCGCGGACATTGGTGTGATCGAACATAAAACGTTGAATTTGATCGGACATAATTTGGCAACCTACTATAAAGGACGGCGGGTGTTTAGCTGCGACTCATCTTTAACTGGGCTATTGGTGCTGCTGCACTGAGTGAATAGCCGTGTGGGCTACTCACCCTGATTGCGTTGGAAGCGCTGAATATCGCGGCGCTGCTTTTTATCAGGACGTTTGAGCGGATGCTGCATCGCCTCGTTAGTGAGACGCCTTGCTTCGGCTTCCTTGGCACGACGCTGCACACTTGCGTCTGTTTCTGCATAGAGCGTGCGCGCTTCTGGCGCACCGCGCCGTTGATCCGAAAGCGATATCACCTCTACCTCTAAGACCTCCCAGCCCTGGGGCACCCGAATAAGCGCACCTAACTCGACCTGCTTGCTGGTTTTAGCGCGGCCGCCGTCGTAGTGAACCTTGCCACCTTCAATGGCTTTTTTAGCCAGCGCGCGGGTCTTAAAGAAACGCGCTGCCCAGAGCCATTTATCTAAGCGTACGCTCTCGCTCATTAACGCTCTCCTTGCGATTCTGACAGCTGTTCCGGCAGTTGTTCGGGAAACAGATGAGCGAACCGATCCAGGGCTATAAACTCCTGTAGCTCTTTTTCAGGCCGCTGGCTGTCAGGTTGTTTAATGCCCAGCAAATGCTTAATGCCAAACTCACGAGCACTTTCCAGCACGCGGGCATTGTCATCAATAAATAGTGTTCGTGCCGGGTCAAAAGGCTCGATTTCCTGCAACGCAAACCAGAACGCCTGTTCCTCTTTAGCAGCCCCCACGTCCTCGGAAGAGACGATAGCATCCAGGTAGCTTTCCAGGCCGGTGAGGGGCAGTTTCAAGGCAAGACTGGCGCGATCAGCGTTGGTGGCAAGCACCACCCGTGGGTGTGCTAGTTTAAGCCATTTGAGGAAATCCAGTGCGTCGCTGCGCAAGCCTATCAGATGTTGCACTTCCCGCTTCAGGGCAACGATATCTACCCCTAATTCGCGGCTCCAGTACGCTAGGCTGTACCAGTTTAAAGTGCCCTGCTCGCCGATAATACGCGCGCGCAGCGCTTCCTGGGAGGCTTCATCCAACTGGTGCAATTCGCGGTAACGTCGCGGTAAATGATCCAGCCAAAAGTGGCTGTCGAAATGTAAATCCAGCAGCGTGCCATCCATATCAAGGAGGACAGTGTCTATCTCGCGCCAATCAATCATTGCCGCTCCAGTCACGTTAGGAGTAAGCGTGCTATTGTAGCTTAACCGCCTTTTACCAGCCATGGAGGCACATGTTTATGTCTACGCTCCCCCCTACTCGCCCTACCTTCAATCACCCTGAAGATGGTAGCGTTAACCGCTCGGGTTACCAGCAAAAGCCACAGATTCTGGCGCGTAAGCAGATTGCCCAAAGCCGTTTATTTCAGATTGAGTCACTGGATCTGCGCTTTTCCAATGGCGAAGAGCGCCAATTTGAACGTTTAACCGGCGCCGACCGGGGCGCGGTGATGATGGTGGCAATGCCTGACCCGGAGCACGTGCTGCTGATTCGCGAATACGCCGCCGGGTTTGAAGATTATGTGCTCACCTTGCCAAAAGGGTTGGTCGACCCCGGTGAAGACATTATCACCGCTGCCAATCGCGAGTTGATGGAGGAGTGTGGCGTGGGTGCGCACCGCATTGAACCGCTAGTCGAGCTTTCGTTGGCGCCGAACTATATGCGCCATCGAATGCAGGTGCTGCTTGCCACCGACCTTTACCCCAAGCGACTGCCAGGGGATGAACCCGAGCCGTTGATTGTGGAAACCCACGCCATTGAGGAGCTCCCTTCACTGCTATTACGCGAGGATTTTCACGAAGCCCGTGCGATTGCCGCGCTTTACATTGCGCGAGACAGGCTGCGTGAAGAGAAGCGCAATAGTGCGACGGATTTGCTTTGAGGCAGCTTTAGCTCTCAATTGTTACCTCTTACTTATCTAAAGATGATTTTTCAATGTAATCCAACGCCGCTGGCGGTGGCTGTCCAGGCCGGCTTCCAGCAGAGCCATCGAACGCAGGGCATCGTCGACGCTTACCGGTAGCGGCGCTTTATCGCGGATAGCGGCGGTAATGCCCTGGTAATAAGCCAGGTAATCGCCCGGTAGCGTCGGAAGTTCACGGCGTATCAGCGGCGCGTTTTCACCCTCTCCTTCACGCAGCGTTAACGTGCCATGTTGGCTATCTTCGCCCCACTGTGGTGCGGGCACTTCGCCTGCTTTCAGGCGATCCTCCTGGGGATCCAGACCGTACTTAACGAAGCTGCCTTGGGTGCCATGAATCCGAAAACGGGGGGTTGGATCGGCAACCAATGTGCCAGCGGCCAAGGTAACGCGAAAGCCTTCGTAATCGAGCAGTACCAGGAAATCGTCGTCGGCCTGGGAGTCGTCACGGAGTGCGTCTAGTTCCAGCAAGATTGCCTGAGGCATGCCAAACAGTTCGCAGGCTTGGTCCAGCAGGTGCGGGCCCAAATCGTACCAGATGCCACCACCGGGGGTCGCTTTCTCGCGCCAGCGATCACGCACTTCCGGGCGAAAGCGGTCAAAATGTGATTCAAAATTCACCAGTCGCCCTAGCGTCCCCGCTTCAAGCAACGCTTTAACGGTTAAGAAATCGCTATCCCAACGGCGGTTGTGAAATACCGACAAAAGACACTCTTTTTCATCCGCCAACTTTTTGAGCAACTTTCCTTCAGACAGCGTGACCGTGAATGGCTTATCGACCACCACGTGCTTGCCCGCCGACAGTGCCGCTTTCGCGAGCGAAAAATGCGTGTCGTTGGGTGTCGGAATAACAATCAGATCAATATCGCTGCGCTTGCAAAGCGCCAACGCCTGGGCCTCCACCTCTACGCTAGGAAGTGACGCCTGCACCTTAGCAGCATCGCTTGAGGATACCGCCACCAAATCCAGGCCCTCCGAGGCCTGAATCAGCGGAGCGTGGAAGGTTTGGCTAGCGAACCCGTAGCCGACTAATCCAACGTTAATAATTGCCTTCATTTGATTCCTTCAAATTTGTTACTGCGACTGATGATTGCTGCACTTAGTGCCCTATCAATCCAGCTTGCTTAGGTCCCGAACGGCCCCTTTGTCGGCAGATGTCGCTAATAGCGCATAGGCTTTCAGCGCTGGGGTAATCTTGCGGGGGCGCTGTTCAACGGGCTTCCAGGCGGTGACGCCTTTTGCCTCCATCGCCTCGTGGCGAGCCGCCAGCTCAGCATCCCTCAGGTTGACGTTGATCGTCCGGTTAGGAATATCAATACGGATGATATCGCCCTGCTCAATTAAGCCAATGGCGCCCCCAGCTGCGGCTTCCGGCGACACATGGCCAATCGAAAGCCCAGAGGTGCCGCCCGAAAAGCGACCATCGGTGAGCAGCGCGCAGGCTTTGCCTAACCCTTTAGACTTGAGATACGAAGTGGGATAAAGCATCTCCTGCATACCGGGGCCACCTTTAGGCCCCTCGTAGCGGATCACGACGACATCGCCCGCTTTGACCTTATCCGCCAATACATGGGCAACCGCCTGATCCTGAGACTCAACCACATGGGCGGGGCCTTCAAATACCAGGATTGATTCGTCGACCCCGGCGGTTTTCACCACGCAACCATCCAATGCGATATTGCCATACAGTACGGCTAAGCCGCCCTGCTGGGAGAACGCGTGCTCAAGATCGCGAATACAGCCGGTGGCGCGGTCGCCATCCAAACTCGGCCAGCGGGCGCTTTGGGAAAAGGCAGTCTGGGTGGGAATACCGCCCGGCCCAGCTTTAAAGAACTCAACGACTTCGGCGCTGGGCGAACGCATAATGTCCCACTCATCCAGCGCGGCTTTGAGACTGTCGCCATACACGGTGGGTACCGAGGTATCCAGCACACCGGCACGATCCAACTCACCTAGAATCGCCATGATACCGCCCGCACGATGGACATCTTCGATATGGTATTTCTGAGTGTTGGGCGCCACTTTGCATAGCTGGGGCACTTCACGGGAGAGCCGATCGATATCCGCCATGGTGAAGTCCACCTCGGCTTCCTGGGCAGCCGCCAGGAAGTGCAAAATGGTGTTGGTCGAGCCACCCATGGCGATATCCAGGGTCATGGCGTTTTTGAACGCTGCTTTGGAGGCAATGGCACGGGGTAGCAGGTGCGCTTCATCGCCTTCATAGTAGCGTTTGGCCAGCTCGACAATGCGGTGACCGGCTGTTTCAAATAGGCGACGACGATCAGAGTGGGTGGCCAGCACGGTGCCGTTACCGGGCAAAGCCAAGCCTAGCGCCTCGGTCAGACAGTTCATCGAGTTGGCGGTGAACATACCCGAGCAGCTACCGCAGGTGGGGCACGCGCTACGCTCGACTTCGGCAAGCGTTTCATCATCCACGCTGTCATCGGCGGCCATTACCATGGCGTCGACTAAATCAAGGCCATGGTTGAGCAGCTTGGTTTTACCCGCCTCCATGGGGCCGCCGGAAACAAAGATAACCGGGATATTGAGGCGCAGCGCGGCCATCAGCATCCCTGGGGTAATTTTGTCGCAGTTGGAGATACATACCAGCGCATCGGCGCAGTGAGCATTACACATGTACTCGACGCTGTCGGCGATCAGGTCCCGGCTAGGCAACGAGTAGAGCATGCCGTCGTGTCCCATGGCGATGCCGTCATCCACTGCAATGGTGTTGAACTCTTTCGCTACGCCACCCGCTTTCTCAATCTCCCGCGCCACTAGCTGGCCCATGTCCTTTAGGTGAACATGGCCCGGCACAAACTGGGTGAAGGAGTTGGCGACGGCAATAATCGGCTTTTGAAAATCACCATCCTGCATACCAGTGGCGCGCCACAGGGCGCGTGCACCGGCCATATTACGACCAGCGGTGGTGGTTCGTGAGCGATACTCTGGCATGGCGTCTCTCTCTTGACGTCTATCTCAAAGACGATTCACTATTTTTATTAGCCCACGGCAAGGATGGCCGCAGGCCAAGCTATTCTGAATAATATCAGCAACCTTGGATTGTGGCATGCGCTTTACACAGAGACTAGGCCCACTCTGAAAACACAGCGAGCAAGGGTAATTGCCCTTACTAACTGTAAGGCTGATGCAGGGTTATCTAGTAATTCAGTAAACAGATGTAAAAAAGCGCCGTACTTACGTACAGCGCTTTAATTACCGTCATGGGTGTAACCGTTGAGCCTACCCGCGACCAAACACCACATCGGCTACATCGCGGTAGCGTTTGGCAAAATGCACCGTCATGCCCTCTTTCAGATAGTCCGGCAACTCTTCGTAATCACGTTTATTGGCCTCGGGCAGGATCAATTCGAAAATATCACTGCGCCGCGCGGCAATCACTTTTTCGCGAATACCGCCAACCGGCAGCACTTGGCCGGTTAAGGTTAGTTCGCCGGTCATCGCCAGGGGCCGATCAATGGCATGGTGCTTAGCCAACGACAGCAGCGCAGTGGTCATGGTAACGCCGGCCGAAGGGCCATCTTTCGGCGTGGCCCCTTCGGGCACGTGTAAGTGCACAAATGCCGAGTCAAAGAAATCGGCATCGGCGCCATACTCCTGCAGGTGGCCCAGGGTATAGCTGTAAGCGATATTGGCTGACTCCTGCATCACCTCGCCGAGCTTGCCAGTCAGCTTAAAGCCACGATCCAGCGAGTGTACCTTGCCCGCTTCAATGGGTAGCGTTGCCCCGCCCATGGAGGTCCACGCCAAGCCGGTCACCACCCCTTCGCCGGTCAGCACTTTTTCCTTGCGGAAAATCGGTGCGCCTAAGAATTCTTCCAGATTCTTCACCGATATCTTGACCGTTTCGGGCTCCTCTTCGAGCAGCTTGACGGCCGATTTACGCACAATACGATGCAGCTGCTTTTCAAGCTGGCGAACACCGGCTTCACGGGCGTAGCCTTCAATCACTTGCTTTAAGGCCGCATCGGACAGACTGATACGCTTTTTCGTTAGGTTGTCGCGTTTGAGCAGCTTCGGCCACAGGTGATGCTTGGCAATTGCCAGCTTCTCTTCGGCGATATAACCGGAAAGACGGATCTGCTCCATGCGGTCTAGCAACGGCCCTGGAATTGAATCCAGCGTATTAGCGGTGCATATAAACAGCACCTTGGAGAGATCCATACGCACATCGAGATAGTGATCGAGGAAGTCGACGTTCTGCTCGGGGTCGAGTACTTCCAGCAGCGCCGAGGCAGGGTCGCCCTGGAAGGACTGCCCTAGCTTGTCGATCTCATCCAGCATGATGACGGGGTTTTCGACCTCGACCTCTTTAAAGGCTTGCACCAGCTTGCCCGGCATCGCGCCGACATAGGTACGCCGATGGCCTTTAATTTCCGCTTCGTCGCGCATACCCCCAACAGAGAAGCGGTAAAACTGACGTCCCAGGGCTTCAGCGATCGAACGCCCAATGGAGGTCTTACCTACCCCTGGCGGGCCGACCAACAGCACTATCGAGCCGCCTACGTCGCCTTTAAACGTGCCCTCGGCCAGAAATTCGATAATACGCTCTTTAACGTCTTTCAAACCGTCGTGGTCGCGATCCAACACTTGCCGCGCGTGGGGTAGATCGAGCTGATCCTGGCTGGTCACCCCCCAAGGCAGCGAGGTTAACCAGTCCAGATAGTTGCGCGTGGTGCCATATTCCGGCGAGCCGGTTTCCAGCACACTGAGTTTATTGAGCTCATCGTCAATACGCGATTGAACCCGTTCGGGCACAACCAACGACTCCAAACGCGCTCTAAAGGTATCCACGTCATTTTCGCGATCATCTTTGGAGATACCCAATTCACGCTGGATAACCTTGAGCTGCTCACGCAGGAAGAACTCGCGCTGGCGATCCTGCATTTGCGCGTTGACCTGCTCGCTGATCTCACCCTGCAGCAGCGCTACATCGATCTCTTTACGCAACAGCGGCAGCACTTTCTGCATCCGCTCTTCCACCGACAGGGTGGCCAGCACATCCTGAAGCTCTGGGCCTTTGGCGGAGGTAATAGCGGCGGCAAAATCGGTCAGCGGGCCCGGCTGGTGCGGGCTAAAGCGGTTGAGGTAGTGCTTGAGCTCTTCACCGTACAGCGGGTTGATCGGCAGCAGCTCTTTAATGCCGTTGATGATCGCCATGGCATAGGCGCGGGTCTCTTCGTTCTCCGCGTCAACCGGCTCTTTCGGGTAGGTGACTTCCACCAGATAAGGCGGTTCTTTGGAGAGCCAACGGGTAATTTTAAAGCG
Organism: Vreelandella glaciei; assembly: GCF_013415125.1. Classification (GTDB taxonomy): domain Bacteria; phylum Pseudomonadota; class Gammaproteobacteria; order Pseudomonadales; family Halomonadaceae; genus Vreelandella; species Vreelandella glaciei. The sequence continues at coordinate 96,166 of NZ_JACCDE010000016.1, forward strand.
CTGCAGGCCCTGAGCGATAAACTGGATCTGGTCGTCTTCGCCCTTGAGTTTATGCACCTTCACCGCCGTACCAATCTCAGGAAAACCTTCGTGATCAAGAGAGGTAACGCCCTGCTCGCCGACATAAGCGACGCCCAGGGTGTGGTGCGGCGTGTTACCCACGCGGCGCATGGTCTCTTCCCAGCGCTCACGGTTAACCACCAAAGGCTGAACCTGGGCGGGGAAGAAAGGACGATTATGAATAGGGAGAAGATAAATGCGCTCGGGCAGCATGTCGCTGGCGGGCACTAGAGAGTTCACCCGCTCGCCGTCAGAGCGATACTCTTCACTGCTCTTCTCGTCACTGCTCTTATCATCAACGTCGTGGGATTTATCGGTATTTGAGGATGACTCTTCATCGTCAATTTGCCAATCGAGGTGTTCTTGATCGCGTTCGTAATCCTGGTCGCTCATGCGTCCTCCAATGAACCGATACCGGCGGTGAGAACCGCCTAGCGTTGTTCATGGAATGCGGGCAGTGCGCCAAAACTTCAACCCTTAGGGCCTGTTTTTGTGGGAGGTAGCGATAGCTCGCGACCGATGTAGCGACATGCAGCTGAGTGATTAAAGCTAAGACTTTTCGTACAAAACTTAAGGCCATAGTTCGGGCATGGGGCGACCATTAACACGCCAGACGCCGCGCACTACATCAAACTGCAATTCACGGGTGCCAAGCGGCAAGCCTAACCATAGCGCGGCAACGGTGGGCGCATCATACCAGGTAAAGTCACCATCAATACGCTCCCGCCATTTCGCCTGCTCTTCCTCTTCGTCGAGATTAACCACGCTCAGCTCATCCAACGCGCGGGCGTCAAAAAACAGCGCGCCATCCGCATCGAGGCGAATCCCTAGCAGTGGGCTGTCTATCGCCACTGTGGGCACATCTAGGCGCGGCGAGTCACTGAGCATATTCCGAAAATCAGGCTCAAGACGGGCCAGCAACCCTTCAGCCATGGGCAGGCTGGCATCGCCCCAAGCGGCTTCCTGGCGTAAACGGCGAATGGCGTGGCGAACCGCATCGGCGTTGATGCGCGAAAGCTCCATCTCTATTCGCCCATTAAGCAACGGCGTGTCGGGCGCTTCTGAGGGAACCATCACCTCCCCCACTTCTAAATCGCCGTTAATGCGCAGTTCGCTTTCATCCAGCACCATATGGCTATTTAAATCGAGCGGCGCCAGTTGGATGTCATAGGAGGGATAACTAAGCGTCAGTGTCTCAATATGCAGATGATCGCGCTGGGCAAAGTGGTAAGCACCATCGGTATAGGTGTAGCGGCTTTCAAGCACCGTGGGCCCTAATGCAAGCTGGGCCAAGCCATCGGTCAGTGTTAGCTGATCCAATAACCCACGCAGGCGCCAATCACCAAAGACGCCTTCGAGGCGCAGCCGACCACCACGGACGGCTAACTCGCGACCATTTTGTTGAATGACAAAAGGCGCCAGGGCAAGGCGTAGTTCACTGTGGCCGCTAAGGGTGTGATAACGCCCCTGCCAGCGAGGCACCGAAGGGGCGGTAACCTCCCCCACTGCTTGCTGCAATACGGTATCCAGGCGAGGTAATACGGTGCCTTCTACATCCGTGCTTAAAATGCCGTGGCGGGCGCTATAGGTCAGTTCAAGCCGCCAGGGGCGACCCAATAGCGGTGAAAGTATCAGCCGCCCTTGGGAACTTAGCCAACCCTGGCGGCTCTCAGTTCTGTTGACACGCCATTCGCCCCGCGCTTCCAGATCTTCTAGCGCCTGACGCAGGCTGCGCTCAAAGAGCACGCTTGAGAGAAGTTGCGCTGCCATCCATACCACGGCGATTATCGCCAGGGTAGGGACAATCAGACGTTCCTTGCGCATGCTGCCTCCTTGGTGCCAACGCACTTAAATGGCGAAAGCTACCGACAATGCCTAGTATCTGTAATACCTAGTATCCGTACCGTTTTCCTAATGAATTTTTTAATGCAGCCAGAACCACAAGTGCATAATACTCCAGGCGTAGACCCCTGCCATCACATCATCAATCATAATACCGAAACCACCGGCTACACGGCGGTCAGCCCAACGTATTGGCCAGGGCTTAAAAACATCGAAGATACGAAAGACCACAAATCCCCATAGCGCAGCTTCCCATGAAAAGGGTACCGCGGCCATGGTGAGCCAGTAGCCAACAAATTCATCCCACACAATCCCTGAGTGGTCGTGTACGCCTAAGTCGTGTGACGTCTTATCGCATAGCCAAACGCCAACAACAAAAGCGACGAAACAAATGCTTAGGTACCAGCCTAAGGGCAAATCCGCCATCATCCAGTAGAACGGAATGGCGGCCAGCGTGCCAAAGGTGCCGGGAGCCCACGGCACCGTGCCGCTACCTAAGCCAAAGGCAAAAAAATGTGTTGGGCGACGCCAGACACTTTTCGGTGCACGATTCATGGCGTGTCCCCACTAAAATGCTGCCAACCGGCATAGCCATTGACATAACTACTCAGATCACTCTGGTCAGAAGCACTAATGCCTAGCGGCTCGCAACAGCGACCAATCACCGTTAGCGTCAAGCCTAATGACGCCAGACGCTGCTGAGCCTTGGCTATATCGTCAGCGTGTAAGGTGACGAGCAGTTCATAATCATCACCACCGGACAGCGCCGCCTTTAGTGCAGCTTCCCGACCCAGCGTGTTTTCCAGCTCTTCTGCCAGCGGTAAAGCGGCTATGTCGATGACTGCCCCGACCTGCGAAGCCGCGCGAAGATGCGCCAGGTCGGCCATTAAGCCATCAGAAATATCCATCGCCGCGGTGGCTAATCCACGCAGTGCCACGCCCGCCACCAAACGCGGTTCAGGCAGCAAATAGCGGCGCAGCAATGGGTGCGCCAAGTCACGCTCACCCTTGTGCCAGAGCGCTAGCCCACCGCCCCCGCCGCCTAATGCACCGGTAACGGCAATCAGGTCGCCAGGCTGAGCACCGCTGCGGGTCAGCGCTTCGCCCACCGGCACCTCGCCCATGACAGTCACGCCAATCGAAAGCGCGCCAGAAGTTACGTCCCCGCCCACCAGCGTGGTGGCGTGTTGCTGGCAGAGTGTATGAAAGCCACGCGCATAGTCAGCAAGCCAAAGATGCGTTGCTTCATCATCGGCAAATTGGCGCTGATCAAAGGTTAATGCCATCAGGCACCAGCGGGATTTGGCCCCCATGGCGGCCAAATCGCTAAGCGCGACCGCCAAGGCACGATGGCCCACCGCGAAGGCTGGCGCTTCGCGGGGAAAGTGAACACCCACCACCGAGGTGTCAACGCTCACGGCCAACTGTTGGCCCGCTTGCGGCATCAATAGCGTGGCGTCGTCTCCACATCCTAGTGTGACGCCATTTGACGCGGTCGACGCCTCCTGCGACGACATGAAATAGCGTCGGATCAAATCAAATTCGGCAAGCACAAAGGCCCCTTAAACGCATTGTCATGACACTCGCGTTCAGAGACGGCGAGCGCTGACCTCGGCACTACGCAGGCGAATCGCCAGCTTGTCTAGAATGCCGTTCACGTATTTATGGCCGTCGGTGGCGCCAAATGACTTAGCCAACTCAACGCCTTCGTTAATCACTACACGATAGGGTACTTCCATTCGTCGGGATAGCTCGTAAGCGCCTAAGCGAAGAATTGCCAGCTCGACGGCATCGAGATCTTCCAGGCGGCGATCCAGTAATGGAGAGATTTCACGATCCAGTTCCGCTTTAAAACGTACGGTGTTGTGCAGCAATTCGTGAAACAGCGCTTTGTCGGCGATCTCCATCACCTTGACCCAGTTTTCGTGGTCTTCCAGGTCGTCATCGGCTACCTGGCTACGAAACTCAGCTTCAATGGTAGTGATGGATTTACCCGTCATGTGCCACTGATAAAGCCCCTGCACGGTTAACTCACGCGCCGCGTGGCGGCCTTGCTGAGCGGCAGAGGGTTTACGCTCGCTCATTGGGTATCTCCTAACGGCAGCGCGCGTAGTAGTGAGACCATTTCCATGGCGGCCATGGCCGCTTCGGTGCCTTTATTACCGGCTTTGGTCCCCGCACGCTCAATCGCTTGTTCGATCGTCTCAACGGTTAACACGCCGTTAGCGACCGGGGTTTCAAACTCAAGCTGCAGGTGATTAATCGCTGTGTTGCAGCCGCCCGCCACGTATTCAAAGTGCGGCGTTCCACCGCGAATCACCGCGCCTAGCGCGATGACGGCATCAGGCTTCATCACCTTCAGCACGCGCTTAACTGCTAACGGCAGTTCCCAGGCACCCGGCACGTGAACAATATGAATATGCTCGGCATCGACGCCATGACGCGTCAAGCTGTCGACCGCCCCTTCCACCAGGCTATCCACCACGTGATGGTTAAAGCGACCGACCACGATGACATAATGCCCATCGACGTCAACAAAAGTACCTTCAACTTGAGAAAGGGAGTTCATCAATTTATTCCTGCTGCTTAGTACTGCTGGATTAGTACTGCTGGATTAGTCCTGCTGGAGTGACCCTGCTGGATCACTCCTGCTGAAAGGTTGGCTCATCCGCCGTGTCATTAGGCCCTAGACGCTCAACGACTTCGAGATCAAAGCCGGATAGCGCGGAGAACTTCCACGGTGAACTCAATAATCGCATTTTACCCACGCCTAAATAGCGCAGGATTTGCGAGCCGGTGCCGATGGTTAAATAGTTGCCAGCGCCGTCAGAATCACTGGTCCGCGGCTGGCGAACGCGATCCAAAAAGATATCCAGTTGATCTTTTAAATCCTGATGGGGGCGACCGTCATCAATTAACACAAACACCCCTGCGTTTGAACTGGCAATCTCCTCCAGCGCCCGATGGGCATCCCAGCGGCACTGGTCGCCTTTCATCAGGCCCATCACATCGCGCAGCGTATCGGTAAGATGCACGCGAACCGTGGTGGACTCCTCTGGGGTGGGCTGACCGTTCACCAGCGCCAAATGGTGAGCGCCCTGGATGCGGTCACGGAAAACGTGCAGCGTCAGTTCGCCATGCGCCGTCATCACCGTTGAGGCTTCCAGGTGATCAATGGTCTGCTCGTTGACGATGCGGTAGTGAATCAAATCCGCAATGGTACCGATTTTTATGCCGTGCTGTTGAGCAAACGCTTCCAGTTCGGGGCGACGCGCCATACTGCCGTCGTCGTTCATGACCTCGCAGATCACCCCGCTGGGGTCACACCCTGCCAGCGCCGCCAAATCACACGCTGCTTCGGTATGCCCCGCACGGCGAAGCACGCCGCCGGGCTCTGCCATCAACGGGAAAATATGCCCCGGCTGAACGATATCAGAGGGCTTGGCATGGGGCGCCACTGCCGCTTGAACCGTGCGTGCGCGATCCGCCGCTGAAATACCGGTGGTAACGCCTTCGGTCGCTTCAATCGAGAGCGTAAATTTGGTGCCAAAGCCGGAGCCATTGTCACGCACCATGAGCGGCAAATTCAGTTGCTCACAGCGGGCACGGGTCATCGGCATACAGATAAGACCACGGGCGAAACGGGCCATGAAGTTGATATGCTCGGCCTGCACTTTTTCGGCGGCCATAATGATATCACCTTCGTTTTCGCGATCCTCATCGTCCATGAGAATCACCATTTTGCCCTGGCGGATATCTTCCACCAGCTCGGCGATAGGGGCTAAGCCTCTAGAGGAGGAGTGCGCCATGGAATCTCCAAAAGTTGTCGCGTAACGTTGCCGCAAAAAAGCTGTTGCGCCAGCTTGTAACGAAAAGTCGTCACGAAATAAGGTTGTCACGTTAGCTGCGATTTCGCGCGTCAGGGTACCTTGCTATCGCCAGTTGCGCTAGTCGACTGAGGGGAAGCGATAATGCGCCAATCGCGCCCCACCGCTCGCATATCATGAATGGTTAAACGTCGCTGATCGGCCATGCGTGAGAGTCCTGGCAGCGCAAATAGCGGTCGTGCCTCGCCACCTAACAGCGTGGGGGCAACAAACAGCTGCAGCTCATCGACCAGTCCCGCATCAAGCAGAGCACCCGCCAGGGTCGCGCCGGTTTCTACCAGCAGCTCATTAACCTGTTCGCTCTCGGCTAACCAATTCAGCATCAAGGCTAAATCAATGCGGCCATCACTACCGGCAGGCAACACCTGCACTTCAGCACCCGCTTTGGTTAACCGTTCGCGCTTTTCAGCCACATGGTCTGGGGTGGTCACCACCAAGGTTCGCCCCGGTTCGCTTAAACAGGCGGCCGCCAAGGGCAAGCGCAAATGGGTATCTAACACCACCCTTAGTGGTTGGCGCTGCACCACCTCATCGGCATTGGCAAGCGACAACTGCTCGGCGCGAAGAGTAAGCCGCGAGTCGTCCATGATAATCGATTCAACGCCGCTTAATATCGCACTGGAGCGCGCCCGCAGCCGCTGCACTTGCGTTCGCGCTTCGGGACCGGTAATCCACTGAGACTCACCGGATCCCATGGCCGTACGTCCATCTAAACTCATGGCCATTTTCAGGCGTACAAAGGGGCGCTGCGTGGTCATTCGGGCAATAAAGCCAGGGTTCAATGCCCGCGCTTCACTCTCAAGCAGGCCTACTGCCACCTCAATACCGGCTTCTTCAAGCAAGCGAATACCCCGGCCACTGACCTGGGGGTTGGGGTCCTGCATCGCAATCACTACCCGAGCCACCTTGGCCTTTTGCAGAGCAACCGCACACGGGCCGGTACGCCCAGTGTGCGAGCAAGGTTCAAGAGTGACGTAAGCCGTCGCGCCCTGGGCCCGTTCACCGGCTGCGATTAAGGCATGGATTTCCGCATGCGGCTCACCGGCTCGCCGATGAAAGCCTTCCCCAACGATCTGCTCATCGCGCACGATCACACAACCGACCCGAGGATTAGGATCGGTGGTGTAAAGCCCTTTGCGCGCCAGCTTAAGCGCCTGCGCCATATAACGGTAATCGTCTTGGCTAAACAGAGCGCTCATTTTGGCGGCTCGCTAGTGTGTCTCACTGTAGAAGAGGACGCTTGATTGGGCTCTTGGGAAAGCCGATCAATCTCAGCACGAAATTCATCCAAATCCTGAAACTTGCGGTACACCGAGGCAAAGCGGATGTAAGCCACATGGTCGAGGGTTTTCAGCGCCTGCATCACCGACTCACCAATATCACGGGCGTTGATCTCACGATCGCCTCGCGCACGGAGGGTTTGACGTATGCGCTCGACGGCCGCTTCAATGGCTTCCGCGCTGACCGGGCGCTTTTCAAGCGCACGCAGCATGCCCGCCCGGAGTTTGGCTTCATGAAAGCTTTCCCGGGAACCGTCTGACTTCACCACGCGAGGCATTACGAGTTCAGCAGTTTCGTAAGTGGTAAAGCGCTCCTGACAGCTCGCACACTGGCGACGACGGCGCACTTGATCGCCATCGGCCACCAATCGCGAATCGGTCACTCGAGTATCGTTTGCACCACAAAAAGGGCAATGCATAGCGGTCAACCTGTTGTCAGCTCGTGCTGGCGTGCCGCACGAGTTAGCGTGTTATAACCTGGCAATGAATATGCTATTAATGGCGTTTAAACCGGCATCAACGTCTTAAGCTAATGGATGTTAGCGTTTAAACGCGCTATCAACCTCGCATTGTAACGATTTGGCACACATGCTGCAGCGTTTGTGGCAGATTGTTTATCAGGAGCCACCCATGTCCCCCTTTGAGCAGACCGTGCACGGCTACCTCAGCCACCTATACGGGCCGCGTGCTGGCGAAGTGCAGCGCCGCTTAAATCAACACCTTGAGCATTTTCTGTCGCTTGCCCCTTTTTCGTCCGCCCCCGGCGATGCTCCTTCCAAAAAAGCACCTTCATGGAGCGAAAAAGATCAGTGGGTAATTAGCTATGGTGACTCCATTATAGAAGAGGGTGTGCCGCCACTGGCAGTCCTTAGCGATTTTCTTCAAGCGCGGCTGGGCGAGCGTATCAGCGGCGTGCATGTGCTGCCCTTCTTCCCGTGGAGTAGCGACGACGGCTTCTCGGTGATCCACTACCGGGAAGTGAATAGTGAGCTTGGCGACTGGTCGCATATCCGCGAGCTCGCCGGTCATTACGACCTGATGGCCGATTTGGTGCTCAACCATGTTTCCAGGGAGTCGCTCTGGTTTGTGGATTACCTGAGCGGCAGCCTGCCCGGCCGCGACTACTTCATCGAAGTTGACCCTGACACCGATGTCTCTCAGGTAGTTCGCCCCCGCAGCAACCCGTTGCTGGTACCTATTTCAACCCGGCGCGGCACCCGTTATCTATGGGCAACCTTCTCCGAAGACCAGCTCGATCTAAACTTTGAACATCCCGATGTTCTGCTGGAGTTCGTCGGCATTCTGCTCTTCTACCTGGAGCAGGGCACACGGATTATCCGCTTGGATGCGGTGGCTTTCTTATGGAAGCGGTTGGGCACCTCCTGTATTCACCTGCCGGAAACCCACACCGTGGTGCGTTTGCTTCGCGCGATTGTCGACCATGTCGCCCCCGGCACTCTGCTGATTACCGAAACCAACGTGCCGCACCAAGAGAACATCAGCTATTTCGGGCTTGAACGGCTCCCCAAGGGGCCGCCCGATGAAGCGCACATGATTTATCAATTCACGCTGCCGCCGCTGCTGCTCCATACCTTAACCCGTGGCGAGGCCAGCACGCTGCAAACCTGGCTTGCCAGCCTGCCGGTTCTGCCTGACCACTGTACTTACCTGAACTTTACCGCCAGCCATGACGGTATTGGTGTGCGCCCACTGGAAGGCCTACTGCCCGATCACGAGCGCGATGCACTGCTGGAGCTGATGCACAAATTCGGCGGTTTTGTCAGCATGCGCAGCAACCCGGATGGCAGCGACACGCCCTACGAGATCAACATCACCTGGTTTGAAGCCATGCGCGGCACCCGCCGTGGCCCGGATCCATGGCAAATAGCCCGCTTCCTCTGCAGCCAAGCGATCATGCTCAGCCTGCAGGGAATACCAGCCCTCTATATTCATACGCTGACGGGCACACTCAACGATGTAGAAGGCGTTGAGCGCAGTGGTCGCCTGCGCTCGATCAACCGGCGGCGCTGGCAGCGTAGCGAGCTGGATCTGCTACTGGATAGTCCTTCCACCCCTACCCACGATGTGTTTCATGCCTTAAACCGGCTGCTGGATCAGCGTCGTCAAGAACCCTGTTTTCACCCCAGTGCTGCTCAGCGGGTGTTGGAATCGCCCCCAGAATTGCTGGCGGTGGAACGTGGCCCCCTGCATGATGGCCGTCGTCTGCTGGCACTATATAACGTCACCGACCTGCCGCTCCCCTTAGCGAATGTGGGTGAGGCGGTAACCCAATCGCTGAACCAACACGCATGGCAGGCGCTTGACCCAAGCAACCCGTGGGTGGCCGAAGGCGCCCTGCCGCCTTATGCGGTGCGCTGGCTGGTGGCCACCGGTTAGTCGCGGCGCCTCCCCCGCCAGTTGCGACATAACGCCCCAGGGGCGACTAACATAATCCTTAAATAATCCAGTGCTGCGATGATGCCAGACCAAGATCACATGAAGGATCGTTACTGGTTATGTTGCAACAAAGCATCGCCCTTGGCCCGATGGGCTTTAGTATTCACCAGCTATTGATCGGCCTGGCCTTTTTATTGGCACTGCTGGCTGGCGCGCTGTTGGGAAGGCGCCATCGGGTAGCCGTCAGCGATACGCTGTTTACCCTGCTGCTGGTTGCCCTTGTCGGCGCGCGCCTGGTTTTTGTCCTGCGTTACTGGGGCGAATACGAGGGGCTACTTTCCCGCCTGGATATTCGAGATGGCGGCTTTGATATTGTCGGTGGTCTTGTCTCGGCACTGGCGTACGCCGGCTGGACGCTGTGGCGCTCCCCTCGCCAGCGGGTGCCACTTTCCGGTGCCCTGCTGGCGGGCGGCCTTGTCTGGGGGTTGACCGCCGCTAGCGCCACCATGATAGAGCATCAATCCCGGCCGTTGCCGGAGGTGGCGCTGACTACCCGTTCAGGCGAGCCCATTGACCTTCCCCACCTGTCACGCTCGACCCAGCAACCCATGGTGGTCAATTTATGGGCCAGCTGGTGTCCGCCCTGTATCCGTGAAATGCCGGTGTTTGCGCAAGCGCAGGATAATGAACCCGGCATCACCTTTGTGTTCGTTAACCAAGGGGAGTCGCTCGGCCAGATCAACGCTTTTATGGATGAGTACGGCTTTTCTCTCGATAACGTTTGGCAAGACCCACGCAATGCCGTTGGCCAGGCTACCGGCGCCAACGCGATGCCTACCACACTTTACTATGATGCCGACGGCCAACTCGTCAGCACTCATTTTGGCGAACTTTCCAGCGCCACCCTGCAGCAAGGATTGGAGCGTTTACGCTGATTGCTGCACGAGCCGACCACCTTTTTTCGCCTGGCTAACGTCAACTCACTCAACAGGATGTTGCAATGCGCTTGAACCACTACACCACTATCAGCCGTTTTGTTCTCCTGGCAGGGCTGGGAGGAGTATCCACAGGCTACGCCGATGATCTCCCTGCCCCAGTACAGGCACTGGCCGACCAGGGCCTGGAAATTCATGGCCAGTTTGACGCCCCTGGCGGTTTGCGCGGCTATGGCGCCAGCGTTCAGGGCCAGGACATGGCCATTTACCTGACCCCAGATGGCGAGCACGCGGTGGTGGGGACACTGACGGATAGCGAGGGTAACGACCTCACTGAAGCGCAACTGGACGAGCACGTGCGTGCGCCTTTAGAAGCACAGACCTGGCAGCTTCTGAGCGAAAGTCATTGGATTCAGGATGGTGACGTGGATGCCTCCCGTGTGATTTACACCTTCACGGACGCCAACTGCCCCTATTGCCGCCAGCTTTGGCAAGACGTTCGCCCCTGGGTGGAAGCAGGTAAGGTACAGCTACGTCATATCATGGTCGGAATCTTAGCGCCCGACAGCCCTGGAAAAGCAGCCGCCCTACTCGGAGCCGGTGACCCGGCTGCGACGCTGCATGCCCATGAAAGTGGCCAGCAGGAAGTCGAAGCTAGCGCCCAACCAAGGGAAATTGAAGAACAAGTGTATACCAATAACCAGCTGTTCGAGGAGCTGGGGCTGTATGCTACCCCCACCTCGGTTTTTCAGCGGAAAACAGAGAACGGGAACGTGCGTCTTGACCGCATTCAGGGTATGCCCAGTGATGAGCGGCTGATCGACATGATGGGCAGTGAAGCGCCCTGAAGCCGCGGCGTCACTCTTCAACGTCAGCTCGCGACACCGTGGTCGCGAGCTGACGTTACATCCTGCAGTGTTGCAACCGATTACCACTTTCACTCCTCCGATAAGTTTTCAAACCTCGGCATGCCTACATTCCAGGGTTTGATATCGCCTTTCTCTCCGAAGTTGTCATGATCTCCCAGCACATGACCATCATGCTCGCGGGTTTGACCATAGAGTGAACGGCCATGGAACCGTTCCGCCGTCTCGGCGACATCCCCGGTATAGCGAGGATCCTGAGGACGCTCCTGGCTGGTTATATAATAGGCAATATCCCAGGCCTGTTGATCACTGAGCGAGCGGGGCTGGCCAAGCGGCATGTTTTGATAAATGAAGCCCGCCATGGTTTCCAGCCGCGCGATGCCTGCTCCCCAGTTATTGGAGCCGTCACCCCAGGGCGGGGGAAACACGTACTCATCATTTTCATAGTGCCCGGCACCATTTTCCTGGTGGCATATCGAGCAGTTTTCCTGGTAGGCAGTTTCCCCTCTAGCGTAGCTGGGGTCTTCGGTCGGCTCTTCTGGCGCTGGAAAGCCACGACCATAAATCGGCTTGTCGGGATACATCGGTGCGCCGGTGGCCAGCCACTGGTGATAGGCACTGAGTGCCAACATTTCATCACTACCATACTCCGGCGGCACGCCGTTCATAGAGTAGGCAAAGCAGCCGGCGATACGCTCTTCCAAGTTATTCACATGCTGGTTCTTGCCACGGAAGTCCGGCAGTGTAATGGCCGCTGTCCACACCGGGGCACTGAACGGCACCCGCCCTTCCCCCAGATGGCAACTGGAGCAGTTCATGTCATTGAAGACATTCTCACCACGCAATTGCTGCGTATTAGTGAATAGATCGTGACCGTAGCGGATGACTTTTTTCAGTTCCGGATGAATATCGGCACTTTCCAGATCTTCCATGGTGGGCGGTTCGTGCACCAGTTGGTTCAGCGCTGCATCCGCCCGCTCTTCCTGAGCAAGGACACTGGTGGCGTAAACGCTAATACCGATGCCGACTGTCAATGAACAGCCAGTAAGCGCTAAAACGAGAGGGCGTGGACAGGTTATCATTGTGTTGACTCCTGGTCGGCAGAGGCGGGTTGCTTGGCGTACCAGGCGGATACAGCCTGGATGTCGTCATCACTCATGCGCTTGGCAATGGCGCCCATCAGGTTTTGCGGATCGTTGCTGCGTGTCTCGTTTTTCCACGCCGTCAATTGGGTGTGGATGTAGCCGGCATGCTGGCCTGCAATGCCTGGGAAGGTGTCACCTACGCCCTTGCCCCCTGGCCCATGGCAACTTTGGCAGGAAACAATGTAGGCGTTCCAATCGCCACGTTCGGCGAGCTGCTGCCCGCGGGCCAGCAGCGTCTCATTGGCCTCATCACCCCCTTGCCCCTGAGTAGCGGGCAGTTGGCTGTAGTAGGCGGCCACATCGGCGATTTGCTGGTCGTTGAGCATATTGGCAAATGTTGCCATCGTCGCGTTGTCACGCCGCCCCGCCTTAAAATCATGCAACTGCTTGGCTATATAGTCGGCATCCAGGCCAGCTAAACGCGGCCAGGACTCACCATCAGGCACATTCATGCCACTGCCATCGGCCTGGTGGCAGGCGCTACAGCTGGCCGCGGCGGCTTGCCCCCGCTCCATATTCCCCTCCTGAGCCACCGCCCCTGCGGCGATCAGGGTGATACCTACACAGAGACCAACCCTGCTAACGTATGTGTTATTCATATCGGTTTCTCCCTTGCGTTATCTTTTTTAACTGTCCGCCACTGGCACCATCAGGCGAGCGGTAAACCCGCCCCCTGCCGGGCTGGCAAACGCCACTTCGCCATCGAATCGTTCAGCGATTGCCGCGACAATCGCCAGCCCCAGCCCGCTTCCCTGCTGTTTGCTGGCGCGCCAGAAGCGTTGCGTCAGTTGTTTGAGCGTCGCGTCATCGACGCCAGAGCCCTGGTCGCTGACGCTGAAGGTAAGAAAGCGCTGCCCGTGCTCCCACTGCGCCTCCAGCGTTACGGGCGTTTCCGGCGGCCCATGGTGCAGCGCGTTATCGAGCAAATTGCGTAGCGCGGTAATCGCTAGCTCACGAGGCATGGCCAGGGTGGTCTCTGGCCAGCCAACGGGCACCACAAAGCGGCCAGAGTGACTGTGGTGGCAATCCGCCAGGGCACACTCGGCCACATCGGCAACACGGCTTACCTCGCCATCATCAAACCGGGCACGCCCTTCTACCCGTGCCAGAGTCAGCAGCTGATCAAGAGTTGAACTCAGCCGCACCACGCCCTCTTCCGCCTGATTGAGCGATGCCTTCGCCGCTTCCCCTTCAACGCGGCGGGCAACTTGCAGGTGGGTCTTGATGGCCGTCAGCGGCGTGCGCAGCTCGTGCGCGGCGTCATTGGTAAAGCGCTGTTCGCGGATAATGGTTTGCTGCACCCTCGCCAACAGCGCGTTAAGCGTTGTAATGAGGGGCCGGATCTCTTTTGGCAAGCCGTAAGTAGCCACCGGGGCCAGCGCATCCGGATGGCGGTTGGCAAGCGACTCTCGCAGCCGTGTCAGCGGTGCCAGCCCACGCCAGATGCCTAGCCACAGCGCCACCATGCTGCCCACCAGCGCCACCACAAACGGCACCACCGCCACCCGAATAACACCGCTGAGCAGTATGTTCCTTTCATCCATCCGGTCGGCGGTGGTAATCACGATGCCATTGCGCTCGTAGGTGAAGACCCGCCAGGTCACATCGCCAGCCTGGCGATAAGTGTGCCCGCCCTCTCCCGGTGCCAGCACATCGTCCATATCAGCATGGGTGCGCGCCATGACCTCGCCTTGGGGGGAATGCACCTGGCAGGCCAGCCCTTCAATAGAGGGAATGGAGAGCACTGGATGCTCGGCGTTCGCCCATACATCAAGGGGAAGCTGCAAAACCAGCCCAGCCACCATCCGTGCCGACTGCGCCAGGCGTTGGTCCAGGGTTTCTACAAATTTGTCTTCCAGGTCACGCATCAGCCACGCCGCGGCGATACCCCATAGCAACGCCAGGGTGAGCCCCAGGGTGAGCAGTAAGCGCGCGCGTAAACTCATAGCTGGTCCTTATATAGCCGACCCTTATAAGGCGTGCCCGCCAAGTGCACCGCCTCAGGCTTGCCCAGCCGATAGCCAAGCCCGCGCACCGTTTCGATCACTCCGCTCCCGAGCTTGCGGCGCAGATGGTGAATATGCACATTCAGCGCATTGCTCTCGACATCATCATTCATGCCATAAAGGCTGTCTTTGAGCTGATCGGCCGACAGTACGCTACGCGGCGATTGTAGGAAGGTTTCCAGCAGCACCAGCTCACGGCGAGACAGTGAGATCAGTTGCCCTTCGACATACACTTCGCGGGCGGCGGGATCTAACGCGAGGGCTCCATGGGAAATCATGCCGCTGCTGCGCCCTGCCACACGGCGCAGCAGAGCGTGCAGGCGCGCAACTAATTCATCCAGATCGAAGGGCTTGACCAGATAGTCATCGGCACCGCCCTGCAGGCCATCCACTCGGTCTCGCACGGTATCTCTTGCGGTTAACACTAGCACCGGCACATCGACGCCCTGCTCACGCCACTCGGCCAACAGCTGCAGGCCATCGCCATCCGGCAAGCCACGGTCAAGGATGACCACATCACTAGTGACTGTTCGCATCGATTGGCGAGCGGCGTTGAGCGTGGAGACGTGGTCGACGACAAAATCGAAGGTCATTAATCCAGAGCGGATACCCGATGCCACCAGCGGGTCATCTTCAATCAGCAAGACGTGCATAACGGTTTCCTTTTTATTACCTGACAGCATGACGGCCACGCATTAACCCAGCGTTAAGAAAACAAAACGCCCTTGCAGTAAAGGCAAGGGCGTTAGCAGCAGCAGCCATATAAGTCCGACTTATATTAGCCGAGCCTTTTGGCGGCAAACCACCCCAGCACCATCGTCACCAGCATGGCCGCTAGCGGTAGTGATACACCGCCAATAGAGGCGATCGCAGGCCCAGGGCAGTAGCCGGAAAGCCCCCAGCCAATGCCAAACAGGGCTGCGCCGCCCAGCAACTTGCCATCCAGCTCCTGTTTAGTCGGTAGCTGAAAGACGCCACCCAACAGGGGTGCCGAACGCTTGAATACCAGCCGATAGCCGATAAAGGTGGTCACCACGGCCCCGCCAAGCACAAACATCAGCGTCGGGTCCCAGGCGCCCGCTACATCTAAAAACCCCAGCACTCGTGCTGGGTCGGTCATGCCGGAAATTGCCAAACCCAAACCAAACATCAGCCCCGCCGCATAACCAGCCGCTGTTTTCATCGCGTTCCTGTTCATGACACTCCTGTTCATTGCACACCGCCTAGGCCTAACAGATGGCGCGAGATATAAACGGTCACTAGCGCCGTCAGCAAAAACATACCGGTGGCTGCCATGGAGCGTGGCGCCAAGCGTGCCAGACCACATACGCCATGCCCACTGGTGCAACCGCTGC
This sequence comes from Vreelandella glaciei, assembly GCF_013415125.1. Taxonomy (GTDB): domain Bacteria; phylum Pseudomonadota; class Gammaproteobacteria; order Pseudomonadales; family Halomonadaceae; genus Vreelandella; species Vreelandella glaciei. The sequence continues at coordinate 111,939 of NZ_JACCDE010000016.1, forward strand.
CAAGCCCTGTGCCCACACCCACCAGCAAGCCGGCCACCAACATCAATCCGACACCACCGGCTGGCGCGCCAATCACCTCACCCGGGCTTCCTGCCACGTTTCCCAAGCCGCCACCTAACGCCATAAGCAGAAGCGGGCCGCTAATCAGCCCTAATAGAAAAGCCACTCGCCAAGTGCTATCGCCCTTGGGGCGTTGGGTTATCAAGTTGCCCACGATGCCACTGATGCCCGCGATACGCCCCAGCGTTGCCATTAGCCAGGTGGCGGAAAGTCCGATCAACACACCCCCAACCAGCCCTTGTAAACCTGCTGTCCAATCCACTGGTGACTCCTTAGATCGCATTTAAACCGTTAGAAAAAATTAATCGGCACTTTGAGATAGACAGTGCCGTTCTCTTCCGCCGGAGGCAGCTCCCCTGCACGCATATTGACCTGCACCGAAGGAATGATGAGCCGTGGCATGCCTAAGGTGGCATCGCGCTCGGTGCGCATCTTCACAAACTCGTCTTCGCTGATGCCTTCATGAACATGGACATTCTCACTGCGCTGTTCCGCTACGCTGGTTTCATGCTGAAAGGTATCGCGGCCGGGGGCTTTGTAGTCGTGGCATAAGAACAGCCGCGTCTGCTCGGGAAGCGCCAGCACTTTTTGAATAGAGTGATAAAGAGTGCGCGCATCGCCGCCGGGAAAGTCACACCGCGCGGTGCCATAATCCGGCATAAACAGCGTATCGCCTACAAAAGCGGCATCGCCCACTACGTAGGTTAAACAGGCGGGCGTATGCCCTGGGGTGTGCAGCACATGGCCCTGTAATTGGCCAATGGTGAACGTATCCCCTTCTTCGAACAGCGCATCAAATTGGCTGCCATCCCGAGCAAATTCGGTACCCGCGTTGAACGCCTTGCCGAAGATCTCTTGCACCTTGACTATTTTTGCACCAATGCCGGTTTTGCCCCCTAGTTGCTCATGCAGATAGGGGGCTGCCGAGAGGTGGTCGGCATGCACATGAGTCTCCAAAATCCAGGCGACGTCAAGTTGGTGTTCGCGAACAAAGGCGATGATGTTGTCAGCTGAACGCACATCCGTTCGCCCTGCGGCATAATCAAAGTCGAGTACCGAATCTATGATCGCGCAGGCGCGGCTGTCGGGATCTTGAACGACATAGCTAAAGGTGTTCGTGGGCTCATCAAAAAAGGGTGTAACGATTGGGCGTTGCATTGCTGCCTCCCATTAGTGGTAATCGCATTCTCATGCTTTAAAGACAGCATAGTGCATTACAGGTTCTATCGTTAGACTATTTTTGAATATTACAGCAGCTACTATTCAAAAAAATAAGAGTGATACACCAAACAGCATTTATGAGACATTTCGCTCATCTCTATCCTGTTTAGGCCGATAGTAACGACATAGGGGCAGAACTCTTCAATGACAAAAAAGCCAGCTACCGGTGGGTAGCTGGCTTTTTTTCATTATGCAGTCTGTGGGGTTAAACCTTACCTTGATTATCCAGCTCGACCGCCTCGTGCATGCGGGTAAGTAAGTCAGGTGCGGCCGCCTGTACCCGGTTCCAACTGGGAATAAAGGGCCGTTCTCTGGGGTTATCCAGGAAAAGGTTGCCTGCTTCGAGCAAATTACTGGCAAATAGCTCAACCGCCTGCTCCTCACTATGGCGATCAAGGCTCAGACCATTCATCGTGGCATCGTGGTCGTAGGCCTCGATCAAATCCAATGCGAAGCGGTAGTAAGTCGCCTTGAGCGTGCGGAAATCTTCGCTGCTAAAGGTAATCCCCTGAGTGGCTAATTTTCGATACAGCGCTTTTGAGATATCCAAACTCATCCGGTTTAAGCCACCGTTGGGATCATCTTCACTAACCGGTTGATGCTTGTGGTCGTAGGCATCGGCAATATCGACTTGGCAGAGCTGGCGCAGTGAGTAGTTACGCTGCAGCTCCGATAGCACACCGATTTCCAGCCCCCAATCAGCGGGGATACGAATGCCTTCCAGCACTTCGCTACGCATCGCAAACTCACCCGAAAGTGGATAACGGAAGCTATCCAAGTAGTCAAGATAGGGCAGCGGCCCACAGACGGTTTTCAGCGCCCGCAGCAACGGCGTAACTAACAACCGAGAAACCCGGCCATTTAGCTTGCCTTCCGCAATGCGGGGATAATAGCCTTTGCAAAAACTGTAGTTGAAATTGGGGTGGGCCACCGGGTACATCAACCGTGCCAGCAGGCCACGCTCGTAGGTGAGAATATCGCAATCGTGCAGCCCGACCACCGTCGAGCGCCCAGATGACAACATATACCCTGCGCAGTACCACACATTGCGTCCTTTGCCTGGCTCCAACGCCCCTAGCCCATGCTCTCCCAGTTCCGCATCGAGCGCTTTCAGGCGCGGGCCATCGTTCCATAAAATGCGCGTATGCTGCGGCAGACGCGAGAAAAATTCGCGTGCGTATAAAAACTGTTCGCGGTCGGCTCGATCCAGGCCAATAACAATCTCGCTGAGGTAAGGGACCTTAACCAGTTCATCAACAATCGCTGAAAGCGCAGGTCCTTCCAATTCGGAAAAAAGCGACGGTAGAATCAAGCCCATCGGCCGCCGTCGGGAAAATTGGCATAGCTCCTCTTCAAGTGCCTCGACTGAACGCTTAGTCAGGTTATGGAAGTCGGTAATAATCCCATTTTGATGAAAGTCACTCATGCGCTTGCCTCCCTGGATTCATGGAACGGTTCTCAAATACCGAACTGTTCTCAAATAACAACAGCATCATCTTTCTCCGCCGTCGCTAAACGGCGGTCGTCTCGCCCCCACCAGTGGGCAACCCCCTCTGCCCAGCCGGTCGGCCCTGTTGCTTCCGTGCGATATAGCGAAGTATTACGCGGCTCTACGACTAAGTTGTGACAACCGCGGATGACGACGGCTTGATCAACCGCTTCAAGCATAGAGATATCGTTCGGTCCATCACCCAGCCCTAACGAGAGAGGCGTGCGGCCTCTTAATGCCGTAAAACGTTTCACTAACCACTCTACTGCACTGCCTTTATCCGCCGAGCGCCCCATAACATGCCAAAAACGCCCGCCTTGTGTTAGCTGTAGGCCATCCCCCTCCAGAGCAGCACGAAACGTCTCTAATGCTGAGTCACTGTCTTTCCATAACAACGGCTCACTGCCTTCCCGCTGCCGCGCATCACGGGCGCGGGGCTCGTCCAATCCAGTCAGCTCCATGACGTCCTGCACACTCAGCTCACCCATTCGGGTAAATTGAAACCCCAGGCGCTCGCGCCACACCTTTAAGCGCGCACGAATAAAGCCAACATCCACCCCTGGGTGTTTAATCACAACGCCATCGCGACCGCTACCAGGGCGGTCTAACCGCGCATGGCACCAACCTGGCGGCAGGCCAATCACCGCTCCATTCTCAGCGATAAAAGGCGTACCCGTCAGGCCCAACGCTTCGCGCAGCGGAATCAACTCCGCACGGGTTTTACTGGTGACCGGAATGACCGGCACACCCATTTGTTTTAAACGAGCAAGCCACGGCGCGGCGGGACTAAAGTCATAACTATGGTGATCCAGCAGCGAGCCATCTAAATCGGTCACTACCAGACGCGGCTGAAACGCTGGGTCTACCGGCGATGGTGACGGAGAAGGCGACGGAGAAAGCGGCGCTGAAAACTGATTGGATTCCGGCATGGCACTACCTCTATTCGGTCTTAGCACATCGTCAAGACAGTAGCCTGCGATGCCCTATGGCGATGACCAACGAGTAGTTGGCTATGAAAAGGATAGCAAGTTATAAGCCAAATCAGAGAAGTGTAGCTTTAGCAGGGGGTTACCGGGGATTTTTAGATTTTTATGGCGCACCACACTCCCAAGCACCAAAAGGAAGCAGCCTGAATGCACCAAAATAATGCATGGAACACAATAGTGCACTGTCGCACCGATACCCATTAAAAAAATGAGACAAAACTTTAAAAAACTGAGACAGCACTTGGCAACGCCTCATAAATAGCTATACTCAAATTGTAACCACTGGTGGTCTTGTATACCCCTCACCTGATGCCAGTGGGCTGCAGTGAACCAAGCCCTTTCATGCCCGCCTCCCCCGGCGGGTTTTTTTTATGCGCTGCCACAACAGAGACAAAAAACGGGTGGCCCGCATGGGTCACCCGTTTTTTGGGCTGTCCTTAGCCAGGAGAATCGCTATAGCTACTACTTATAAACAGGCAGCCGTGCGCAGACGTCAGCCACTTTATCCAGCACCTTCGCTTCAATGGCGCTGGTGTCTTCGCCTTTGGCCAGGACGTCCAGAATGTCGCAGATCCAGCCAGCCAGCTGGGTACACTCTTCTTCGCCGAAACCGCGTGTGGTGACTGCCGGCGTGCCAATACGCAGGCCGGAGGTGACGAACGGGCTTTGCGGGTCGTTAGGAACGGCGTTCTTGTTGACGGTGATGTGGGCACGGCCAAGCGCCGCATCGGCGTCTTTACCGGTTACGCCCTGCTTGATCAGCGAGAGCAGGAACAGGTGGTCTTCAGTGCCGCCGGAGACGATGTCGTAACCGCGGTCGATAAACACCTTGGCCATGGCCTTGGCGTTTTTCACCACCTGCTGCTGGTAGGTTTTGAACTCAGGCGCCATGGCTTCTTTGAAGCAAACTGCCTTGGCAGCAATCACGTGCATCAAGGGGCCGCCCTGGCCACCGGGGAATACCGCCGACTGCAGCTTCTTCTCGATATCCGCGTCGTTTTCTGCCGAGAGAATCACACCACTACGCGGGCCGCGCAACGTTTTGTGGGTGGTAGACGTGACCACGTGCGCATGGGGCAAGGGGCTGGGGTAAACACCCGCCGCAACCAGGCCTGAGACGTGCGCCATATCGACCAGTAAGTAAGCGCCCACTTCATCGGCGATTTCGCGAAACTTGGCCCAATCCACAATTTGCGAATAGGCAGAGAAACCGGCAATGATCATTTTGGGCTTGTGCTCACGAGCAAGCTGGGCCACTTGGTCGTAATCGATCAGCTCTTGGTCATTGAGGCCGTACTGAATGGCATTGTAGTGCTTGCCCGAAAAGCTCGGCTTGGCGCCGTGAGTCAGGTGACCGCCAGCATCCAGGCTCATGCCTAGAATGGTGTCGCCTGGCTTAACCAGTGCCTGAAAAACGGCGCTGTTGGCTTGCGAGCCCGAATGGGGCTGTACGTTGACATAGGTAGCGCCGAACAGCTCTTTGGCGTAATCAATCGCTAGGTTTTCAGCGATATCGACGAATTCACAACCGCCGTAGTAACGCTTGCCGGGGTAACCTTCGGCGTATTTATTGGTCAGCTGGCTGCCCTGGGCTTCGAGTACGCGGGGGCTGGCGTAGTTTTCGGAAGCGATCAGTTCGATGTGGGCTTCCTGGCGCGCCACTTCTTTCTGCATGGCATCAAACAGCACATCATCGAATCCGGCAATTGACATATCACGGCTGAACATCGGCGGGAACCTCGTAACGAGAAAGGATCATCATGGAAGAAGCGAGGCCGGTATCATAACGCAGCCTGACACTACTTTCATCGCATCCGCGTCAGGTCGTGCATGAGCGTGCTTCATGTTGTGCGAGTCAGCAAAGGTTGACCGATTGGGCAATAACGCTTTTCGGTGTCATTCCGAATAGCCTCTTCTTTGTCATTGCGTATAGGGACTCCTCCCCGGTTGCAAGCTCCGATGATGAACAACATAAGCCGATGCGTGCGTATAGTCGGTCTCTTAATGGGGACGCTATCCCCTGACCCTGATGAACGT
>NZ_JACCDE010000017.1 GCF_013415125.1 Vreelandella glaciei
ACCTGCTCTAACCTCCTGACAAACCGAAGGTTTTCACCTTCATTCACCGCTGGAAACGCTTGGCGTCCCCGGCAGCGGATGCGTACTTTACGGTTTCGTGGACGCGTTGGCAAGGGGTTTTGTAAGAAAATTACAGATTAGCAGGCTGTAACGAATGAAAGCCCTTCGGCACTACCCTCATTGGCGGTTACACTAGCCTTATCTACCACCTTACTGAGGTCCGCCATGAGCCACCACCTGCTAACTGTCGACTCATTAAACCGCGAAAGCGTTGATCATTTACTGCGTGTAGCTGCACGCATGGAGCCGATTGCTCAGCGGCGCCAAGTGACGCGAGTGTTGGAAGGGGCGGTACTCGGTAACCTGTTTTTTGAAGCCAGCACCCGCACGCGGGTAAGCTTCAATGCTGCCTTTTGTCGTTTAGGTGGCAGCGTGTGTGACACAACGGGCTTCACCTTCTCCTCTATGGCGAAGGGGGAGTCACTATATGACACCAGCCGTGTAATGAGTGGCTACTGTGACGCCATTGTAATGCGCCACCCCGACCAGGGTTCGGTGGCTGAGTTCGCGGCGGCGACGAATGTACCAGTGATTAATGGCGGTGACGGTCCTGGGGAACACCCTAGCCAAGCGCTACTTGACCTGTATACGATTGATAAAGAGTTTCAGCGCCTGGGTAAATCGCTGACCGGTGCACATATCTTACTTACCGGCGATTTGAAGTATGGCCGTACCGTTCATTCACTGATTAAGCTTTTATCACTCTATGACCCGCTGCGCATTACCCTGGTGTCGCCGCCGGGCCTTGAGATGCCTTCCAAGCTGATTGACTTAGTAGCCTCTCGCGGTCACCGCATTGAGCAGCGCGATTCTCTCGCTAGTGATTTTGCCGATTTAGATGTGGTGTACACCACGCGGATACAGAAGGAGCGCTTTACCGACGAGATGAATGAGAGCTTCCAGGGACTCTCTGACGACTTTATGGTTAACCGCGATTTTCTCGATCACCGCTGCAGTCAAAGCACGATTGTGATGCACCCACTACCCAGGGATAGCCGCCCCGGCGCGAATGATTTAAACGTCGACCTCAACGGCGACCCGCGTCTGGCGATTTTCCGCCAAACCGATAACGGCATTCCTATGCGGATGGCGATTTTCGCAACGTTGTTAGATGTCGACAAATTGATCGAGCAAGATTTGCGCCCTGTGCGCTGGTACGTTCCAAGCCAAACGGGCACGCTGGATCGTTAAAGCTCAAGAACTTAAGAAGAGAATTTAAAGATAGCGGTTATAGGGATAGACGCCCGCCAGGTAAACCTTCCTGGTGGGCAAACCAGCCTTCAAGAATAAGAATAGCCGCAATGCCATCGACACTATCTTGCCGATAGTTGCCTTTATGGCCCGCCTCGCGAGCGATTAGCTTGGCTTCTCGCGTAGTGCCACGCTCATCGACCATTTCACACGGTTTACCAAAACGGCCATGCAGACGATTGCCGAACTTGCGAGCGCGAGTGCTCATATCTGACTCGCTACCGTCCATATTCAGCGGTAATCCCACCACCAACAGATCCGGCTGCCACTCGTTCAGTAGCCGTGACACGACATTCCAATCGGGAATCCCATCCCGCGCCGTCAGCGGAGTGAGCTCGCGCGCACTGCGCAGCAGCTCGTTGCCCACCGCCACACCGATACGCCGAGTGCCATAGTCAAAGGCCAGGATTAAGCGCTGCCCCGCTTCGGCCATCAGGCGTGCCCCGCGTCTCGGGTCATTAAGTTAAGGTCAATACCCAACAAACCAGCCGCCGCGGTTAAGCGCTCAACGGGTGGTGTGTTGAAGAGCACGCTGCTCTCGGCTTCAACCGTTAGCCAGCTGTTCTCCTTCAGTTCCTCTTCCAGTTGCCCAACTTCCCAGCCCGCGCAGCCTAAGCAGACTAAAAAGTGCTCTGGCCCCTCGCCTGCAGCAAAAGCCTGGAGAATATCCAGCGAGGTGGTCAGTGCAATGCCATCCTCCACCTGGATACTCGAATCCCACTGCTGGCTATCGCCAACATGCAGAATGAAGCCACGGTCTTTATGCATCGGCCCGCCGTAATAAACCGGCGCATTACGGTGCGGACTTGTTTCACCGCCTAATTCCAGCTGATCAAACAGTGCCTCGAGCGTGATCTCTAACGGTCGGTTAGTAATCACCCCCATGCAGCCATTGTTATCGTGATCGCAAAGATAGATAAGACTACCGGCAAAATTAGGATCTTCTAAATGCGGCATGGCCATTAGAAAGTGATGTTTCAAACTTTGCATGCGTCTCCCACTGCCTGCTGGCATCCCAGCAGGCATAGCGTAATAAGTGTCGTTATAAGTAAGAAAGCTCGCCTAGGCTAAGCGGCGCTCGATGGCATCCAGCAGTAAACCGGCAATATTGGTGCCCCGCTGATCGTCAATTTCACGCACGCAGGTAGGGCTGGTGACGTTAATTTCAGTAATATAGTCACCGATGACATCTAGACCCACGAACATTAAGCCCTTTTCACGAATCATTGGCTGTATCTGCTGAATTAGCCAGTGATCACGCTCGGTAAGCTCACGACTGACGCCCCGTCCACCGGCCGCTAAATTGCCGCGGGTCTCGCCCGCTGAAGGTATCCGCGCCAGCCCAAAGGGAACAGGCTCACCATCAACCAACAAAATACGCGTATCGCCATCCTTAATTTCCGGCAGGTAGCGTTGGGCCATGATTTGCCGCTGGCCACGCAAGGTAAGCTGCTCGATGACCGCGCCGATATTACGGCCTTCCGGGCCAATATGAAAAATACCGGTACCGCCCATGCCATCTAGAGGCTTGAAGATGACATCGCCGTGCTCCGCGTGGAAGGCGCGCAGTACATCGTCGCGGCTGGCCACAAGCGTGGGCGCGCAGCACTGAGGGAACTGCTGGGCAAACAGCTTTTCATTACACTGCAATAGCGCCGCCGTGGGGTTAACCACCAGCACACCCTCACGCTCAGCAAAGCCCAGCAGGTGCACGGCGTTAGTAAAATCGGCGTCGACGGGCGGGTCTTTACGCATCAACACCACATCCAGCTCAACCAGTGGACGCGCAGAGGGCTCGCCCAGGTCGTACCAGTGGTTTGGATCACGATGCACCGTTAACGGCCGCATACGCGCATAGGCTTGTCCTGCATTCAAGAAAAGGTCTTCCTGCTCCATATAGTGCAGGGTATAACCGCGCTCCTGGGCAGCCCATAGCATGGCCATGGTGGTGTCTTTCTTGTAAGCGATGTCGCTGATGGCATCCATCACAACGCCGAGATGCAGATTTGATTGGCTCATCGGGGGCACTATCCAAACATGAACAATAGGGGCCCAGTATGCCGCACTGCCCGCTAGGCTCCAACTGTCCTAGCGAGTGAAACATCAACAGATCCTAGCTAACTACTCGCTGAGCGCGCCAGGCACTAAGCGAATAGCGTCAGGCTCCAGGGTGATTAACTGCTGCTTATAAAGACGCCCAATAGCCTGTTTATAGGCGCTTTTACTCACCCCTAAACGTGCTTTAACTTCATGGGCAGGGCTTTTATCCCCCAGTGCCAAATAGCCGCCGCTTTCACGCAATGCCTGCAGTATCTTATCGCCCACCACATCTAAACGAGCAGCACCTGGCGGTAGCAGCGAGATATTTAGGCGACCATCTTCACGACGCTGCTTTACATAGCCCTTGACTGATTGACCACGGCGCAATGGCTGAGTGACGTCGTCCTGATAAATAAGCCCCCAGTAGCGGTGATTGACCACCACCTTCATACCCAGATCAGTACGCTCCGCCACCACGACGGCGACTTCGTCACCCTTTTCCAAGGCCCAGGCGTCATCGGTCAAAAAACGATCCAGCTTCATCGACGCCACCGGCCGCCCCTGGTCGTCGCTATACAGCATGACCAGTACACGTTTGCCGGGATCAGGGCGGAACTGCTGCTCACTAAACGGCAGCAACACATCTTTCGGCTGCCCCCACTGCAAAAACGCGCCGATGTTGTTGACGGCCGTAACCGTTAGGTACGCCACTTCACCCAACTGGGCGGCTGCATCGCTGGCGGATCTAGGGGATGAGTGTGACTCACGCACCATGGGTGTCGTCCTTCAAGAAAATAGATAAACATTATGGTGCCTGACACCCACAGGGCAAAGCCGGATAGCGTTTTTAGTAGATGAAAGCATGTCTTCCACCTGAAAAAGCAAACAACGCACAACCTGCTACTATCAAAACACTAGACAAAATTAGGCGTAGGGGAGCGAACATGGAAGGGTTCACGCTTTTTGATACGGTCGTTTTGATTGGTTACATCAGTTTAATCGCTTGGATTGGTTCGCGATTCGGGAAAGATCAGCACAATCCGGAGGACTATTTTTTAGGTGGGCGTAAAATTCCCGGCTGGGCGATCGGCCTTTCGGTAATGGCGACTCAAGCCAGTGCGATCACCTTTATCGGGGCACCGGGCTGGGGCTTCGAGGGCGGCCTTGAACGCTTAGTGACCTTTATCAATGTGCCCTTGGCCATGATCGTGTTGATTTTGGTGCTGGTACCTATTTTCCACCGCGCGGGCATCTACAGTATCTACGAACTGCTGGAGCGTCGTTTCGGCCCAGCGACGCGAACCCTTACCGCCCTACTGTTTCTGATTGCCCGTGGCCTAGCTACGGGCGTGGTGCTCTATGCGCCAGCATTAGTACTTGCCGTAGTGACCGGTTGGAGCGTGAACCTCACCATTATCATCATGGCGGTACTGGCCATCAGCTATACAGTAATGGGCGGTATCAGCGCGGTAATTTGGACTGATGTGGTGCAAATGTTCGTGCTCTGGCTTGGCGCACTATTAAGCATCTTCTTTTTAGTCACCAGCCTGCCTGGCGGTTGGGGCGATGTCTTCGACTTTGGCGCGGCCAGCGGGATGTTCAACGCCATCGATTTGTCCTTCGACCCCAGCGTAACCTACTCGCTATGGGCAGGCTTGCTCGGCGGTTTTTTCCTGCATGTGGCCTACTTCGGCACCGACCAGAGCCAAATCCAGCGAGTGCTCTCAAGCCCATCAGTGCTCGATGCTCAGCGCTCGCTGCTGATTGGCGGCTACCTGCTGATTCCGCAGATGCTGCTGTTTCTATTTATTGGCGTCATCTTGGCCACCTATTACCAGCAGCATGGGCTAACACCACCCGAAGATCTCAATGAGCTGCTACCCCGCTATGTCGTCAGCGCCTTTCCCTCAGGCATGGCCGGTCTTGTCATTGCCGGGGTATTTGCCGCGGCGATGTCGAGTCTCGACTCGGCGCTCAACTCACTCTCAGCAGTGACCGTTCGTGACTTTTATAGCCGCTATATCAAACCCAATGCCAGCGATGCCCATTACTTAAAAGCCTCACGGCTAGCCACTATTTTCTGGGGGCTTTATGCCACCCTGTTTGCCTTTTTTGCGGGCAATCTCGGCCCCGTGATCGAAGCAGTCAACCAAATCGGCTCGTGGTTTTATGGGGCGCTACTGGGTACCTTCCTGTTGGCTATCTTCAGCCACCGCGCCAATGCACGCGGCGCAATGGCGGGGCTCATTGTCGGTATGTGGGCCGTGTGGGCCGTCTCTGCACTACTCGATATCTCTTGGCTGTACAACAACACGGTCGGCGTAGCGGTTTCGATGTCCGTTGGCTACCTCGTTAGCCTAACGGCTCCCGCCCCCAGCCAAGAGCAGTTGAGCGATGTGATGATGACGGAAGCGGCACCGGATATGCAGGCCGTGCTGGCAGCGCGAGCTGATAACGCTCAGGTGATTGGCAAAGAGGCCCGTTTGACGCGGCGTCGCTGTATCGGCTTATTTATTTGGTTTTGCCTCATGCTGGGCATGTTAGCGCTTCTACAGGGTTGGGCGAATGAGTGGTGGGCGAATGGTTGAGTGCTTAACGCTGGCCCGGCGGATTGATGTGGCAGCCGCTCAAAAGCGGTTACAACGCCTAGGGGCTCACGCTTGCGAACCTGCCTGGGTTCGCCTGTGGGCCACTGGCTTGGGCATGGCTGATGGTCAGCCAGGGGCGTGGTTACTCTCTGCTCAAGAAATGCGCCGCGCACTGCTGTTGGTGGGTGCAGAACTGCCCGCTCAAAAAGAAAAACCCAGTGCAGGCGTTAAAATTGATAGCGGTTCACCGCCAACGCCAAAAGCGTTGGACCGACTGTGGTTATGGGAACGCATTGCCACCCCGCGCCACTGGCGAATCCAGTTGCTGGATAGCACGCCTATACCGATATGGCTGCCCTGCTGGCTGGGCTACGCACGTGGCCGACACCTTCGTTTAACGGTACTCAGTGGGTTATCGGGCGAAACGCTACCGATGCTTAAGCCCATCGTGCTTAAGGGGCTTCAGCAGGTATATCAAAATGGGCAGGCATCAGCGCCAAAGAGTTCAGGGGCAAGCAAACGAAGGGAAACGGTAGTTTGAGGGAGCCTTGACGTTAGTAAGCGCTTACAAATCGCCAAAGTAGTGCTGTAGCAGGGAAAGCGCCACTATGGGTGCTGTTTCTGTTCGCAACACCCGTGGGCCGAGTGTTAACGGTGTAAAGGTAGCGGTTTGAGCAGCCGCAATATCGTTTTCACTCAAACCGCCTTCCGGACCAATCAGTAGGGCCACCGCCGCCGGTCGGTCTTGGCGATCAAACGCCTTGCCGGTCGCTAGATGCAGCATCAAGCGCAGCGGCTCTCGGCGCTCGGCAAGCCATGCTTGAAGTGCCATGGGCGGATGCACTGGCGGCACAACCGCTCGCCCGCTTTGCTCACAGGCGCTGGCAGCCACCGCCTGCCAGTGGGCGTGCTTTTTATCTTCGCGGTCGCCCTTTAAGCGCACGTCACCGCGCTCGGTATACAGCGGAGTAATCGCCGCCACGCCCAACTCGACGGCCTTCTGAATGGCATAATCCATTCGGTCGCCTTTTGAGATGGCCTGGCCTAAATGGACAGACAGCGGCGATTCACCACTGCCCGACCATACCGCATCGACCCGTGCGAGCGTCTGTTTACGGCTAACTTCTACCAGACGCACACCCGCCTCGAAACCTTGGCCGTCAAATAGCACCAGCGGCGCACCTTCACCCATGCGCAGCACGCGGGTGATGTGGCGCGCTGGGCCGTCAGGCAATGCAACGTCGCTGCCTGCTACGAAAGCAGCAGGTACATAGAGGCGTGGCATTTTGCCATGCTGGGAGTACCAATCAGCAGCTGGCGATACTTGCACGGCTTTTGACATAGCTTAGTGGGTATTCTCTTCTGCTTGCTTGGCTTCGCGCTGCTTACGCTGGGCGTACATCGCTTCGAAGTTAACCGGCGCCAGCATCAGCGGCGGGAAGCCACCACGGTTGACCAGATTATCGACGCACTCGCGGGCGTAGGGGAACAGCAGGTTAGGGCAGAAAGCGCCCAGGGTTTGATCCAGCTGTGCGCCTTCGATACCGGCAATGCGGAACAGGCCGGCCTGCTCAACTTCGGCCAGGAAAGACGTCGTGCCCGTTTCGTTATCGTTCACCTGAGCGGTCACTTTGACCACCACTTCGTACTGGTCGTCAGCAATCTTGGTGCTGGTGGTATTCAGATCCAGATTCACCTTGGGTTTGAACGCCTGCTTAAATACCGACGGGGAATTGGGCGCTTCAAACGAAATATCTTTTACATAAATGCGCTGCAGCGAAAACTTCAGCTGCGGCTTTTCATCCGTTGCGGCACCGGCCTGTGGGGTATTGTTATCTTCCGCCATGATATAGCTCCTGATTGTTCATTAAATAAAAATAACGTCGCTTACTTCTTAACCACCGGCAGGCCATCGCCTTGCCACTGCGCCATACCGCCTCTTAACTTGTAAGCGCGCTCAAAGCCTGCTTTGGCGAGTTTGGCCTGTGCAGCACCAGAACTCTGGCCGTGCTTGCATACCACAATGATCGGCTGGGCTTTCACTTTTTCCAGTTCGTTCATGCGGCTATCGAGGTTGCTTTGCGGAATGTTACGCGCACCTGCGATATGCCCGGCTTTGAAATCCTTGCTTTCACGGATATCCAGCACCACCGCATCTTCGCGGTTAATAAGCTGAGTGGCCTGCGAGGCAGTCAGTGCATTTGTAGAGGCGCTGCGCGTTTCATAAATAAGCCACGCGATTAACACCAGCAAAAATGCCCCAACCAGCAGGGGGTGGTTCTGTACGAATTCGAACACCTGATCGATCATCGCGAACACAATCTCTTGGTCAATGCAGAAAAAAGCGGCCTAACCGCTGCCAAAACGCGACAAGTATACACGTCAGATAGCTTCCCGCGCAGGTCTTGATCATGACGCCTGGCAGTTGCCTGCGTTATGATGCCCCAAGCGTGCGCCCGTCGCGACCCCGAATTTTCGAGTCGTTCGGCTTGCCAATCTTAACGAGGTTTTTATGGATACTTCGCGTACCCCGCGCCCAGTGGCGCTGATTATTCTCGATGGCTACGGCCACAACCCCGACAGCGACCATAATGCCGTCGCCGCTGCCCATAAACCGGTGTTAGATAAATTGTGGGAAACCTGCCCGCACACCTTCGTTCATACCGATGGTCTTAACGTGGGGCTCCCCGAAGGCCAAATGGGTAACTCGGAAGTCGGGCATATGAATATTGGTGCCGGGCGTATCGTGTATCAGGACTTCACCCGCATCAGCAAAGCGATTGAAGACGGCGACCTGGACGTTAATGAAAATCTTACCCAGCCGATTGACGAAGCCGTCGCCAACGGCAAGCCGGTACACTTGATTGGCCTGCTCTCCCCCGGCGGTGTCCATAGCCATGAAGAGCACTTTATTGCCATGGCCGAATTGGCCGCACGCCGCGGTGCCCAGCGTATTTTTATTCACGCCTTTCTCGATGGTCGCGATATGCCACCACAAAGCGCTCTATCATCAATAGAGCGCGCCAATGCCCGTTTGGCAGAGCTGGTGGGCGCTGATAACGGCTTTGTAGCGTCAATTATTGGTCGCTTTTACGCCATGGACCGTGACAACCGCTGGGAACGTGTTGAGCAAGCGTACCGCCTACTGACCGATGGTCATGCGGAGCACTACGCTACCAGCGCCGAAACTGCGCTACGCGACGCCTATCAGCGCGGTGAAACTGACGAATTTGTAGCAGCGAGCAGCATACCGCAGAAAGACGGCACCAAAGAGCATGCGGTAACCCTACAGGATGGCGATGCCGCCATTTTCCTTAACTTCCGCTCCGACCGCGCTCGTGAGTTAACTCGCGCCTTTGCCGAGCCGGATTTCAAGGGTTTCGAGCGGCGTGTATGTCCTAAGCTTGCGGGCAAGGGGCTGGTGATGATGACCCAGTACGCCGCTGATATTCCTGCGCCTGCCGCCTTCCCACCGTCGGATCTTAACGACACTTTGGGGGAAGTCGTCGCCAAGCGCGGCTTAAAACAGTTGCGTATTGCCGAAACTGAAAAGTACCCTCACGTGACGTTTTTCTTTTCAGGCGGCAATGAAGCTGAGTACGAGGGCGAAGAACGCATCCTGGTGCCCTCGCCCCGTGATGTGCGCACTTACGACGAAAAGCCTGAAATGAGTGCCTTTGAGATCACCGACAAGCTGGTAGACGCCATTGACGGCGGCAGCTTCGATTTCATCGTTTGCAACTACGCCAACGGTGACATGGTCGGCCACACCGGTGACTTTGACGCGGCGGTAAAAGCCATTGAAACCGTCGATACCTGCGTGGGTCGTGTCGTTGAAGCCATTGAGCGCGCTGGCGGTGCCTGCTTGATTACCGCCGATCACGGCAATGCCGAACAGATGGTGCACCCCGAAACAGGCGCGCCGCAGACTGCCCACACCACCTTTGTGGTACCGCTCATTTACGTTGGCAAGCGCGCGGCCTCGCTTGAAGAGGGCAAACTATGCGACCTGGCCCCTACGCTGCTGACCATGATGGATCAGCAACAGCCCGAGGCGATGACCGGAAAACCACTGATTCATTACAAGTAGTGCCCATGCGGTGGTATTTAGCAGTGACGCTCCTGCTGGCGTTAGTTTACACGCCAGCAGGTTTCGCTCAGCAGGATGAAAGCGCGGCGCGCCAGCAGTTGGATGCGATTGGCCAGGAGATCGAATCCGTCGCCCAACGCCTCAGTGCCACTGGCCAAGCCCGCGATGACGCCGAGCGCGAGCTTCAGGAAGTCGAAACCAAGCTTGCCGAAACGCATCAGCGCTTAGACACACTGCAAGCGGAGCGCCGCCAGCTAAACGACGAAACGACCCAGCTACGTCAGCACCGCGACCGGCTGGAGGGCGAGCGTGCCGATCAGTATGCGGCCCTGGGCCAACAGCTTTCAGCGCTTTATCGGCTTGGCCCAACGCCACAGCTCAAGCTGCTGCTTAACCAGGGCGACCCTGCCGAACTTGACCGTATGCAGGCCTACATGAACCGGCTAACGGAAGCACGCAATCGTCGCTTAGAGGCTATCGCCAAGCTAGACACCGCCCTGGCTGAGACCCAGCAAGAGCTGAGCGAGCGCCAGGCCCGCCTCGATACGTTGGCCGACGAGTTAGAAGAACAAAGCGCGCTGCTTGCCGAGCGCACTACCGAACGGCGTGGCGTTGTTTCTAACCTGGATGACCGCTACGGCAGTGAAGAAGAGCGGCTGGCCGACCTCAACCAAAGCCGTGAAGAAGCCGAGCAAGTGCTGCGCACTATTCAAGCCGAAATGGCAAAACTCGCCGAACCATCGCCCACTACGCATATGGTCAGTACCCAAGGTGATTTACCTTGGCCAGTACAGGGCTCCATCAGTAGTCATTTCCACCATCGCGATGGTGTGCACTACAACGGTATTGTCATTCAAGCCAGCGCAGGCACGCCGGTGACCGCCGTTCATACCGGCCGCGTAGTGTTTGCCGACTGGATGCGGGGGTTTGGCAACCTGCTCATTATCGATCATGGCGACCAAATCATGACGCTGCACGCCCACCTGCAGCAGTTCAGCGTTAGACCTGGGCAGCAGGTCAGCCGCGGTGATGAAATCGGCCGTGTGGGGGTCAGCGGTGGTCAGAACCGCGCAGCGCTTTACTTTGAAGTGCGCCGAGGCGGTGAACCCATTAATCCGCAGCGTTGGATTGCGCGCCGCTGACGGGATAAGCTGCACTATTATAAATATCTCAGTTTATAAATGACTCAGTTGTTAATGTTATTCCAGCTACTATTTCAAGGTGACGCACCACGACGCCACCTATCGCCTTGCGGAGTCTGCATGACGCTATCTGTTACCGGGGTATCCACCCCCGCCAAGCGCCTTTTGGCTACCCTGCTGCCGATTGTTTTACTGTCGGCCCCGCTACCGTTACTTGCCCAACCAGCCACTAGCAGCGTGGGGGATGAGCCTGTTTCTAACGAACTCCCCCTTGAAGATATCCAGACCTTCGCCGAGGTGTTTGAACGCATCAAGCGTGCCTACGTTGAAGAGGTCGATGATCGCACGCTGCTGCGCAATGCCATGCGCGGCATGCTGAGCGAGCTTGACCCCCACTCCGCCTACCTGGACGAAGAGGAGTACCAAAGCCTGCGAGAGTCGACGCAGGGCGAATTTGGCGGTATTGGTATCGAAGTGGGCACCGAGAACGGCCAATTGATGGTCATTACGCCTATCGATGACACCCCGGCCTCCCGCGCCGGTTTACAGTCCCACGACATTATCGTGGCCATCGACGGTACGCCTACCGACAGCATATCGCTGCAGGAAGCGGTAACCCTGATGCGCGGCGAGCCCAATACCGAGATTCGCATTAGCGTGCTGCGTTCAGGGGAAGACACGCCGCGCGAGTTCACCCTAACCCGCGAAATTATTCGCAGCGAGAGCGTTAAGCACGAGCTGCTTGAACCAGGTTACGGTTACCTACGCATCAGCCAATTCCAATCTCGCACGCCTGATCAGGCTCGCGAAGCGCTGGAGCGCATGGCACAGGATCAGCCGCTGGAAGGGTTAATACTCGATTTACGTAATAATCCCGGCGGTGTGCTGCAGGCCGCCGTTGGCATTACCGACTTGTTCCTGGATGAAGGGCTGATCGTCTATACCGAGGGTCGCCTCTCGGATACCGAAATGTCGTTCTCTGCCTCCCCCACCACGCCGGCTAGTGATGTGCCGCTGGTGGTGCTGATCAACGGCGGCAGTGCGTCAGCGGCAGAAATCGTCGCCGGTGCGCTGCAGGATCAACGGCGCGGCGTCATCATGGGCACCGACAGCTTTGGTAAGGGGTCGGTGCAGCAGATCATGCCGCTGGGCAATGGCGAAGGACTCAAGCTGACGACAGCGCTCTACTACACCCCTAACGGGCGCTCTATCCAGGCCCAGGGTATTGAACCCGATGTAGAGGTGGTACGTGGCCGCCTGGAAGTAGCCGAGGGTCGTCGTGAAATTCGCGAAGCCGACCTTGAAGGCCACCTAAGCGCCCAGCAGGCGCCCCGTGATCGACAGGAGATGGCCGAGCGGCTACTTGACGATTACCAGCTCAGCGAAGCACTCAACCTACTCAAGGCACTTAATGTGGTGGATCGCCAGCGGCGTTAACAACAGCCTAATTTAACGGCACGTGAGCGGCAGGCGGCCGCGTTCCCCGGTCGCCTGCCGCATCAACACTCGCTTCAGTGGCACCAACTGGTTCATGCCGCTCATGCCCAGGTTGCGCATCATCGTCAACGCCGGATCGTGACTGCCAAACAGTACTTTAAAGCCCTTCATCAACCCCAGCATGGCGCTATTATCAAAACGCCGACGCCGCTCATAGCGCCTTAGCGTACTCAGCTCTCCCCAAGGAGCGCCGCGCTGCCAGGCGTGTACCACCTCTTCGGCCAGCACCGCCGCGTCCATCAGCCCCAGATTGACCCCCTGGCCCGCCAGCGGATGAATACTGTGGGCCGCATCCCCCACCAGCGCGAAATGCGGCTGCACATAGTGGCGGGCATGGCGCTGCACTAACGGAAAACGGTGGGCCTTGTCGCAGGCAGTAACGCCTCCTAGGCGATGACCAAACGCGTCCCCAAGCGCCTCCCCCAGTGCGTCACGAGACAGCGCGCTCAGCTCATCGGCGTGCTCTGGGGTGGTTGACCATACGATAGAGCAGTAATGCTCATTGCCTTCCACGGTTAAAGGCAGGAATGCCAGCGGCCGGCCATCGATAAACGCTTGCCGCGCCGTGCCGCCATGGGGCTTGGTGCACTGCACCGTGGTCACGACAGCGTGCTGTTGCATATCGTCACTGGCCACCTCAATACCCGCCATCTCACGCAGCACCGAGTGGGCGCCATCGGCGGCCACTATAAGCGGCGCGTGTAGCTGGCGCCCATCGTCAAGTATGAGCCAGTCCCCGCTAGCACGATTGCCATTGGCAGTACGACCATTGTCACGTTGCAGAGCTTGCGGGCTAGCACCAAAAAACGTCGTGACGTTGGGGTGATCTAGCACTTGACGATTGAGTGCGGCCAGCGTGACCGTGTTCTCAACGATATGGCCAAGCACCGCCACGCCCGCCTCATCAGCGGAAAAAGCGATTGCGCCGCTGCCTTCGGCATCCCACACCTGCATGCTGCGGTAGGGCGTTACCCGGGTTGCCTGCATGGCGGGCCAAGCGCCCACATGCGCCAGCAAGCGCTGGGAAACCGGCGTTAATGCGCTAACGCGCGGAGCAGGTAGCGGGCCAGTGGCCTTATCTAGACCTAATGGCGCAGGCCTTGCCTCGACCAACGCGACTTTCATCCCCGCCTGTGCCAACAGCGCACAGAGCGCGGTACCGACCATGCCGCCGCCGACAACGATGGCCTCAAAGCGCTCAACCGGCGGCTTTGCAGTAGATGAGTCAGTCTGCATAGAAATCCTTTTAACTAGCGCCAGCGAGCGCAGCTATTGTTGATAGATAGCCTAGCGTTCCAGGCCCATGGCACGTCTGGCCAGTCCTCGCCGCAGCGGCCCCACCAGATTCAGGCCAATCAAGCCCGCCGCACGGGCATGGGGCAATAACGGAAAAGAGAGCCCGAACAGCCTGACCAGGCCGTCGCTAAAGCGAATCACGTTGGCGCGATCCCGTGAGCGCTGCTTCTCGAAGGCCTGCAGTGTGCCCATATCTCCCAGCGGTCGCTTCGCCAGCTCCCCCTGCTCCAAGGCATCGACCAGATCCATCACCCCACGCAGCGCCAGGTTAAACCCTTGCCCCGCGACCGGATGCAGAGCGTGGGCGGCGTTGCCCAATACCGCCAGCCCCGGCCGTACCGGTTCCTCGGCGGTTACCAGTGAGAGCGGATAAGCATGTCGGGCACCCAGCTGCGTAAACCGGCCCACCCGGTCACCAAACGCCTGCTGTAGCTGAAGCAGAAATTCACGCTCCGGCAGTGCCATACGCGCTTTTTCGCTACCGCTGGGGTGCGTCCATATCAACTCCATGGCTTGGCCTGGCAGTGGCAGCAGGGCCATTGGCCCTTGGGTGGTAAAGCGCTCGTAAGCGATCCCCTCGTGAGGTTGGCTGACGCCCACATGCGCGATCAAAGCGGTCTGCTGGTAAGGTTCTCGGCGGCTGCCAATACCCAATTGCTCTTTAAGCCCAGATCGCCCCCCATCTGCCAATACCGTCAAGCCAGCAGTAAGCTGGCTACCATCCGAGAGCTTGAGATGATGCCCGCCCGTCACGGGGGTCAGCTGCTCCACCTTCGCGGGGCAGTGCCACTCCAGCGGTAACTCGGCTAGACGCCGATGCAGTACACGCCCCATCCAGGCGTTGGGAATCACGTGGCCCAGCGCCGCGACGCCCAGCTCGTCAGCACTCAGCCGTGTCGCCCCCAGGCGTCCACGCTCACTGATATGAATACGCTTGATCGGTGTCGCCTCATGACGCATCGCTTCCCACACACCCAGCTGCTCGAAGCGCTGAGCAGAGCCTTCGGCGATCGCGCTGGCCCGTGCATCAAAGCTGGGTTGCCAGGCGCTTTCCAGCGACTGCGCCGTTAACGGTGCCGATTCAATCACGGCTACCCGCCAGCCGTAGCGCTCAATCAGCGGCGCAAGAGCACAGCCTAGGCTCGCCCCCACTAACCCACCGCCCACAATCACAATGTCATGGGTCAGCGCTTGAGCAGTGTCATGATCAGTCATCTGTTTAGCCCGTTGCATCGGCTTCTCCCTCGCCATACCGCCGCACTCTAGAGGCAACTAATAATTCGTAACGTAATTTACATAACGTCAAATTAATGCTCTAAATACTGGTTATTTTTTAGCCATCAAGGCCTCAATATCAGCCACCTGCTTGGGCACATCCGCCGTCAGTACAGCATGCCCATCCTTCGTCACGACCACATTGTCTTCAATACGGATGCCAATACCATGATAGGCATCAGGAATATCGTCATCGCTGGGAATATAGAGGCCGGGCTCTACGGTGAGTACCATGCCAAGGGCAAGGGGGCGCGGCGTTTGCTCGTCCAGGCGATAGGTACCGACATCGTGCACGTCCAGCCCCAACCAATGTGACGTCGAGTGCAGATAGAAGCGTCGATAGCTTTCATCATCGATACGCGCCTGAACGTCACCTTCCAGCAGGCCAAGCTCAATCAGCCCAGCGGTTAAGTCATGCACCACGCCCTGATGAATATCCGCCAGTGTGGCACCAGGCTGGACAGCGCTAACGGCGCGCACCTGGGCGTCGAGTACAACCTGATACAGCGCCCGCTGCGCAGCGCTGAACCGCCCTGTGACCGGAAACGTACGGGTGATATCCCCGGCGTACAGCTCAAATTCGGCGCCCGCATCAATCAATACCAGACTGTCATCACACAGCGGCGCGCTGTTTTCAATATAGTGCAGTACGCAGGCATTGGCACCGCTGCCCACAATCGTGCTGTAGGCTGGGCCACTGGCGCCTTGCCAGACAAACTCATGCTCTAATTCGGCCTGGAGCTGGAATTCGCTGAGCCCAGGGCGACATACCTGCATGGCACGTCGATGAGCCCGTGCGGATATCACCGCCGCATGCCTGAGCAGGGCAATCTCGGCATCACTCTTGATCAGCCGCATGGCGTGGATCAACGGACTAATGTCCAACCAGCCCTTCAATGCTGGCCGCCCGCGCCTAAGCCCTGCCTGAGCACTGTGTAGGGCCTCTTCAGCCACGGCAACTGCCTCACCATTATCAAGGGGCAGATAGAGCAATTCGCGCCCCGTCAGCAGCTCGACCAGCTGCTCATCGCGATCCGCGTTTTCGAATGCCTGGTCAATCCCATGCTCGGCCACCACACCAGCGGCTCCCAGCCGACGCCCTGTCCACGCTTCCATGGTGGGGTCTCGATCCTGGCAGAACACAACGCTTTCGCCTTCTGCTCGCCCCGGCAGCAGCACCAGCAGCGCGTCCGGTTCGCGAATGCCGGTCAGGTAGTAAAAATCACTGTTCTGACGGAAGGTGAATTCACTGTCCCGTGAGCGGGTCATCAGCCCAGCGCCGGGTAGCACTACCGCGGCGTTATCAGGTAGCTGCGCCATCAAGGCATCACGGCGCTGGCGATACTCCGCCAGGCTAATGGCGGGGGGGCGAGGTATCATCTCGGGCAACATGGAGGCTCCTGGCTAAGTGATTAATGAACGGGGGCGTCGGTTTGCTCTACTTGCGGCATGCCTGGGTGCTGCTCGGTATACAGCAGCATGGCGGCCATACGGGCATGCTCAGTCAGCGCAAACAGATCATTTTCGTTCTCGGGGCTGTCATCAATATCGGTATCGATGCGGCCTAACCCTTCCAGGTCACTCAGTGCCTCGCGCAGCGCCTGTGACCAACGCTCACGCAACTCACTGTCAGCCACCTCGTCGACCACCTCGATAAAGCCTAGCGTCCACTCCTTCAGGCCCTGCGCCTGCTCGGCCAGTGAGAACAGCTCATCGGGCAGCAGCGGCGTATAGTCCAGGTCGCTGGCGCTGAGCGCCTCTACGGTTTGCCGCCGCCAGCCTAATAGCCGCTCGGCACTTGGCTGGTCGCGTGGCTGTTCAACACCTAAGCTCTGGCAGACTTCGTCCAACCAGTCCTCGGCACTCACATTGCGCAGCGCCAGCAGCGCGCACAAACGGCCATCCAAGAAAGCCGGAGATTGCATGCTGCCATGCAGTAGAAAAACATCGGCGACGTCAGAAAAGTCCTGACGCTCATCAATCAATGACATAGTATTTGATAACCTCGTATTTATTCGTGGCACTGGGAGTATGGGTGATAGGGCTTGCGCGTTGACCGCGCCCAAGCGCCTCTCTTATAGTGAGTGGCACCTATCTTCCTGTGCTGTGATGTTAACGCATTGGGCCCCCTGCTGGCCCGTGCTGGAGTCTTTGATGAGTAATGCCAAGCGGCCAACCAAAGAAATAACCCTGTTAGGGCGCGGCTATATCATTGCCTGCGACACGGGCGAAGAAGCCAAACTTGACCGCGCCGCGCGCTATCTTGATCGCGCCATGCAGGGTATCAATGCTCAAAGCAGCGTACTGGGTAGTGAGCGAATTGCTATCATGGCGGCCCTCAATATCACCCATGAACTGCTTGAAGCCATGGATGAACACCGCGCCGGTGAGGCGAACCTGAATCGGTTAAATGATCGCCTTGAACGGGCGTTGGCCAAAACACGCCAGCCCTCACGTCACCCCTAGACATTATTTACCTCAGACATTGTTTACCCTGAACATTGTGTAAAAGCGCGGCAAACCGCCTAAAAACTCGGCGAACGTTTAACCCAGTCCTTTGGCATCAGCCATCGCTCTGTTAGGATGGCGGGGTTCTCTGGGGTGTGCGCCAGTCGTTATAGTCCCTCGAGCCTATGCGTAATACCCAGGGGGCCAAATGCTAGCCAGACCCGTGTGCATGTCCGTGCGTCGGAAAGCCTGACGGTTTGGCTGCGGCCACCCACCTGAACCAGTAGGTTCAGGGCCAGAACGACAGCGGCACTCTGGAGAACACCCCTGCAAGAGAGAACCTATGCATGGAAAGCCTCCATCACGACGAGGATAAGCGCGCACTTCGCCGCTTTTTACGTCGCCAACGCCAAGCCCTTTCTCAGCATGAGCAGCGCCTTGCGGCCCAGCGCTTGTGTCAGTATCTGAAAACCCTGCCTGAAATCCGCCGCGCACGGCGTATAAGCCTGTACCTGCCCGTCAACGGTGAAATTGACCCGATGCCGCTGCTTCCCTGGCTGCGCAAACGTAACGTCGAGGTCTATTTACCTGTTTTACGCCCTTTCAGCACGAATACCCTCTGGTTCGTCGCCTACCGGCCCGATACCCCAATGGTAAAAAACCGCTTTGGTATTTGGGAGCCCGATTTACGCTTTAGCGCTCAGCAGCACAACCGGCTACCGGCCTGGGCGCTAGATACGCTGCTTGTGCCGCTGGTTGGCTTTGATGGTAATGCTAACCGTATGGGCATGGGGGGCGGATTTTACGACCGTAGCCTATCGTTCATGCATCGCCCCGGGCCGTCACCTACCCTGATCGGCGTCGCCCATGCCTGCCAGCAGGTGGCTTCTCTGCCTGTGGAGCCATGGGACGTGCCTTTACAAGCTGTGGTAAGTGACCAAGGCGGCGTACGCCGCCAATCAGCCGCCCACAAAAAAGGCTGACCTCTTCAAGGATCAGCCTTTCTCATCTGATATCTATTACCCGGATTAACAGTGGAACTGCCGCGGTTGTCGGAGATTAACTGCCTGACAACGCCTGTGCATAACCGGTCGCGAGCACCCCTAATGCAAACACCACCATCAACGCCATTACCATATCAGGCTTCTTACGCCGCATGCCGCTTCTCCAACACCTTTGTCGTTACCGAATGTGTGAAATCTGCCACCCTTTACTGTCACCAACAGGGTGGCAAACTTGCTTAATTTCGCTCACGACTATAGGGCGATATGACCACCACTGACAACAGCTTGAATGATGTTTTCCAGCCTTATTTCAAACATTTTAGTAACGTTATGTTACTGGCTGCTCTGGCATCTAGGGTAAGCAACCACTTACACACATCGTTTTGCTCATTACTGACCAGCACTAGGCCATGAACAGTCGATAAGCCGGATTGTCGCTCTCACGCCAATAGCGGTAACCAATAGCGTCTAAGTACTCTGCCACATGGGTTCGGTCGCCATTAGGCACTTGCATGCCCACCAGGACTCGGCCATACGCCGCGCCATGGTTGCGATAATGAAACAGCGAAATATTCCAATCGTGGGGCAGTTGGGTCAAAAAGTTCATCAACGCGCCTGGGCGTTCGGGGAACTCAAAGCGATATACCTCCTCTTCAAAGCGCTCGCTGGGTCGACCGCCGCTCAAGTGGCGAATATGCAGCTTCGCCAACTCGTTATCGGTAAGGTCTTCCACCTGGTAGCCGCCTTCACGCAACTTATCAATCACCGCCTGGCGGTCTTCGCCACCGGGTTTGACCTGAACACCGACATAGATATGCGCTTCGCTGCTATCGGCATAACGGTAGCTGAATTCAGTCACCATCCGCTTGCCCAGGGTACGGCAAAACTTTTTAAAGCTGCCGGGCTTCTCGGCAATGGTTACCGCCAGAATTGCCTCACGTTGCTCACCCAGCTCCGTGCGCTCGGCGATGTGCTGCAGACGATCAAAGTTGGTATTGGCCCCCGAATTAATACACAACAGCGTCTCGCCTTCGGCACCAGTCTGCTGAATATATTTTTTCAGCCCCGCCAGCGAGAGCGCACCGGAGGTTTCTGCCACCGCACGGGTATCCTCAAAGATATCTTTGACCGCTGCGCACATTTCATCGGTATTGACGGTGATAACCCCGTCGATCAGATCTTTGACCAACGAAAACGGCACCTCGCCGATTTGCGCCACTGCCACCCCTTCAGCAAAAACACCGACTTGGTCGAGTATTACTCGCTCGCCTGCTTCCATGGCCGCTTTTAGGCAAGCGCTATCTTCGGCTTCGACACCGATCACTTTAATATCTGGACGCAGGTACTTCACATAAGCGGCCACACCGGCAATTAACCCACCGCCACCCACTGGCACAAAAATAGCATCCAAGCGCCCAGCGTGCTGGCGCAGAATTTCTACACCAATGGTGCCTTGGCCAGCCACTACATCAATATCGTCGAACGGTGGAATATAGGTATAACCATGCTCTTTGATCAGCTCTTGCGCATGCTCAGCAGCAGCGGCAAAGGCGTCGCCTTTGAGGATGACCTTGGCCCCACGGGCGCGTACCGCCTGGACTTTAATATCCGGGGTAATCCGCGGCATCACAATGACGGCTTTGACGCCCATGAGTTTGGCGGCCATAGCCAGCCCTTGGGCATGGTTACCCGCAGAGGCGGCAATCACGCCGTTATCTTTTTGCGCCTGGGTAAGCTGCGCCATTTTGTTATAAGCGCCACGGATTTTGAATGAAAACACCGGCTGTAGATCTTCGCGCTTAATCAAAATCTGGTTGTTGAAACGACGCGACAAAAAGGGTGCAGGGGTAATCGGGGTCTCACAAGCGGCTTCATAAACACGGGCCTGGAGGATCTTTTTGACGGTTGCTTCGAGCATGCGGGTATCCCAAGGGAAGAACGTGAACGGACAAAAGCTTTTATTGGTAGCAGATTACGCCTAGTCGCGTCTAGGTCGCTATACTAGCGCCATTAACTCTTTACTGACTCACACTAGACTGACTCACTAGGCTTACTCTTTATGAACCAGGATGAACTGAAGGCCGCCGTGGCGGATGCAGCCATTGCAGAAATTAAACCTAAGCTGGAAAAGGATACCATCTTAGGTATTGGTACTGGCTCAACAGCCAATCTGTTTATTGATCGCCTTGGACCGCTGCGCCATCTTTTTAAAGGCGCGGTGGCCAGTTCAGAAGCGAGCGCCAAGCGCCTTGAAGCCTTAGGCATTGAAGTATTTGAGCTCAACAGCGTCGGCACTGTCCCTTTTTATATTGATGGTGCAGACGAAGTAAATGCTAACTTACATATGATCAAAGGCGGTGGCGCAGCGCTCACTCGCGAAAAAATCGTGGCGGCCTGCGCCGAGCGTTTTATCTGCATTGCTGATAGCTCAAAGTACGTGCCTCAACTAGGCAACTTTCCGCTGCCGGTAGAAGTCATACCGATGGCACGCTCTTATGTCGCTCGCGAACTCGTCGCACTAGGGGCAGAACCGGTCTACCGCCAGGGAGTGGTGACCGACAACGGCAACCAGATTATCGACTGCTTTGATTTCATGATCGCAGACCCGGTGGCCATGGAAGCGCGTATCAATGCCATCGTTGGTGTGGTCACCAATGGTCTGTTTGCCGAGCGTGGTGCCGATGTTCTACTGGTGGGTACAGCGGATGGTGTAGAGCGAATGACGCGTTAATCAAAAAGCGTCAATAAAGGTGCTACGTTATCGGGGCAGCAGCGCTTCTAATCCAGTCAGCGTTCGGGCCAATGCGCCTTTTTGTGTTTCAATCGCCGCGCAGCCAGCACGCCCAGCCTGTTGGGCGTGCTCAGGGTTAGCAAAGTAGCCCGCCAAGGCGTCTGCCAACGTATCCGGGCTATCGACCAGCGTTAGCGCCCCTACTGCTTGAAGTGGCTCAGCCACGTCGGCAAAGTTCTCAATCGAGGGGCCGCTAAGCACCGGTCTGCCTAACGCCGCCGGTTCAAGCACATTATGCCCGCCCAGCGGCACTAGGCTGCCCCCTACAAAGGCCACACTGCCTGCGGCATAAAGCATGGCCAGCTCACCAAGCGTATCCCCAAGGTAGACCTGGGTTTGCGCTCTCACGGGCTGCTGTTGGCTGCGGCGGCTTAATGCCCAGCCTTCGGTTTTGCAAAGCTTGGCCGCCTCATCAAAGCGCTGGGGATGACGCGGTACCAGCACCAGCAGCGCGTCGGGGTAGCGCGCAAGCACTTGGCGGTGGGCCTCAAGCAGCAGTGCTTCTTCGCCGTCACGAGTCGAGCCCGCCACCCAGACAGGTCGCTCACCCCACGAATGAAGTAAGCGCTCACTATCTTCTATTGCTTTCTCTTGGCTGGCCAGTTCAAATTTCAGCGAGCCAACGATGCGGGTGATTTCTGTGCTACAGCCGAGGGCATTAAAGCGTTTGGCATCAGCCGATGATTTTGCGGCGAGCCAGCTAATCTCGGCAAGCAGACTGGCCATCAATGGGCGCAGGCGTTGGTAGCGTTTAAAGGCGCGGGGCGATAAGCGACCATTCACTACCGCCACAGGCACTCCCTGCTGGCGACAGGCGTGAATCAGGTTAGGCCACAGCTCAGTTTCAAATAGGATCGCGAGTTCGGGCTGAACGCTGCGCACAAAGCGTCTGGCAGCACCGGGAAAATCCAACGGTAGGAAGCGATGGGTAAGCCTTGCTTGATCACTTGGGGTTTGCTCGCTAATAAGCGCTTGGGATTGCTCAGCACCCGTCGCGGTCATGGTGGTGAGCAGCAGACTATGCGCTGGATAACGGGCTAGTAGTGCTTCAATTAATGGCCTAGCGGCGCGCACTTCTCCCACCGAGGCACAGTGCAGCCAAATGCGTGGCGCGGGAGGAAGGGGCTCAAGGCGTAATCCCAGTCGCTGAAGGCGGGAGTGAGTGGGTACTTGCTCACGCCAGATACGCCAGCCAATCAGCGGTGAAAGCGCATACAGGGCCGCTGAGTAGGCAAGCCGGGGCCAGGCGGATGAAGCCATTAGCGCTCGCGGTCTAAAATGGAGCTAATCATCGCCGAGGTCGAAACACCATCTTCAAAGCCCAGTACCTTGACCCCTCCGCCATTGGCGATGACGGCCGCGCCCCCGGCGATATCCTCTGGCCGGTAATCACCGCCTTTGACCAGAATATCCGGCAACACAGCTTCAATCAGCGCCTGGGGGGTATCGTCACTAAAGGGCACTACCCAGTCGACAGCGCCCAGCCCCGCCAACACTTGCATGCGCCGGTTAAGCGGATTAATCGGACGCTTGGGCCCCTTCAGGCGGCCAATGGAGGCATCATCGTTTACCGCGACAATCAACCGATCTCCCAGGCGTTTGGCCTGCTCTAGGTAAGCGACATGGCCCGCGTGTAGAATATCGAAGCAGCCGTTAGTCATCACCACCTGCTCACCACGCAGCTGAGCGGCCCTTACAGCCTCTATCAGCACAGTAGGCTCGATTACACCAAACTCGGCTAATTTATCACCGTGTAGCGCGGTGTAGAGCTCGGCGATCGAGAGCGTGGCTGTGCCCGGTTTGGCCACTACCAGCCCTGCCCCCAAATTGGCCAGCATCATCGCTTCAGGAAAGGCATGCCCTGCCGCTAATGCCAGTCCCATCAAGCCAATCACCGTATCCCCTGCCCCTGTCACATCGAAGACTTCTTGAGCCCGGGTCGGCAAATGCAGCGGCGCGTGCCCTTCGCGAATCAGCGTCATGCCTTTTTCGCTGCGCGTAATCAGCAGCGCTTCCAGCTCAAGCTCTGCACGTAGCGCTTCGCCTCTCGTGGATAGCTCCGCATCGGTTGCGCAGGCACCGACCACCGCTTCAAACTCCGTCAGGTTGGGTGTAATTAAACTCGCCCCGCGATACTTGCTGAAATCCTGCCCTTTCGGGTCGATCAGTACCCGCTTGCCCCGGGCCCTTGCATTGGCTATCAGGTTCTCTACTTGGTTCAGCGTGCCTTTGCCGTAGTCGGAAAGAATCACTACGTCGCAGTCGGGGAGCGCCTTTTCTACCTGGGCTAATAGCTCACTGGTATCGACGCTGTCCAGGCGCTGCTCGAAATCCAGACGTAGCAGTTGCTGGTTGCGACTCATCACGCGAAGCTTGGTGATCGTGGGTATTTCAGCGCTGCGCTGGAAGTAAGTGCTTACATCGGAAGCGGTCAAGCTGGCTTCGAGCAGTTTTGCGTTTTCATCATCACCGACTACACCCGCCAACACTGCGTGGCCACCTAGCGAGGTAATGTTCAACGCCACATTGGCCGCGCCGCCCGGGCGGTCTTCAACATCTTCCACGCGCACCACCGGTACGGGCGCTTCTGGAGATATGCGCGAGGTACCGCCATGCCAGTAGCGATCCAGCATGACATCGCCGACTACCAATACACGGGCATGTTCTAACGCGGTTAAGTCAATCTTCATCGGTGCTCCCTGCGCTGGCAGTCAAAGCAGTATGAGCCAGCAGCGTATCCAGTTTAGCGATAACGTCATCGGCTTTTATCAGCATCATGGCGCTTGGGTGGCGCACCCGTTGACCCCAATTCACTTCGTCTACTGACTTATGCAGATAGGTGCGCACCGCCTGAGGGTAAGCATTAACCGCAAAGTCGCGCCACAAATAGGGGGCGGCCCGCTGGGGGTTGGTCGACGCGTACAGGCCCAGTGCTGGGGTTCCCATCGCATTGGCCATATGAATAGGCCCGGTATCCGGCGCGATCACCGCTTGAGCGTGATCAATCAGGGCCAATACCCCTTTCAGGGAGGTGCCGCCAATGGCGTTAATCACACTACCGGGCTGGCAAAGCGCTTCGATTTGATCGCCGATTTCCCGCTCCAGGGCACTGCCGCCACCGGTCAGCACGCTTTTGAGACCATACTGCACCCAGGCATGCTCAATGACGCTGGCATAACCCTCCACTGACCAGTTGCGAAAGTTGCGCAGGCGCACATTGCTGCAAGGGTTGATCACCAGGTAAGGCGCCTCACCACTGATAACCTGCGCTTCGTTGCGCGCGGTGTCGTTAACCGGCAGATTCCACTCTAACCGTTCATCCTCTACCCCCAGCACCCGGGCGAAGTCCATGAATGACTCCAGTACATGGGCATTAGGGTGCGGCGCAAGCTGGTACTGAGTAAACCAGTGCTGAGCATCTTTGGCGCGCGCCTTGTCATAGCCCACACGCACCTTGGCTTTAAGTCCAAGGGACAGCACGCTGGCACGAATGGCCTGCTGCATATGCAGCAGTACATCGAAGCGCGTATCGGCAAGTTGTCGCCATAACGCGCGCATCCCGGCTATACCGGTCGTTTTGTCGTAAACAACGAACTCGACCCCAGAAAGCCCCGCCAGTAGACTATGCTCCCCCTTGCCGATAATCCAGGTAATGCGCGCATCGGGCCACTGGCGCTGCAACGCCCGCACCGTGGGCACGAGATTGCACACGTCTCCTAGAGCGGAGAGGCGCAAAATGGCAATGTGGTTAGGCTGAACAGGCAGAGAGGGCTTCATGCGCTTAGCGGCACTCCGGCAGAAAAATGGGCTGATTTTACATGATGCAGACAGTTTATGTGACACGCCGGGAACACACCAAATGGATCCTGCTCTGTTCACTGCCGAATACTGGCGTGAACAGGGATTAATAGTGGGTGAAGCCCCAGGCCGGGGCAGCAGCCTGTTTTTACAGGTAACACCGACCGAACAGTGGGTGTTAAGGCCCTATTGCCGGGGTGGCATGGCAGCCAAGCTCAGTGAAAAACGCTACTTATGGACCGGCGCTGAGCGCACTCGAGCATTTCGCGAGCTACGATTGACTGCTGCGCTTTTCGAGCAGGGCCTGCCGGTGCCCCGTCCTGTAGCAGGCTGCGTTACCCGCTATGGGCTTACTTATGAAGCCGCGTTGATCACCGTGCGCATAACCGGTGCAAAAGCGCTGGCCGAACTGTTGGTCAACGACCAGGCCGATGAAGCGCTGTTACACCGCGTCGGAGGGATGATTCGACGCTTTCACCAAGCAGGGCTAGATCATGTCGACCTGAACGCGCGCAATATTCTCGTCGATCCCAGTGGAGCGCCATGGTTGATTGACCTTGATCGTTGCCGCCTGCGTGCGGCGGGAGAATGGCAGGAAGGTAATTTAGCTCGTCTAGAGCGCTCATTGGGTAAATTTCTGGCTAAACCAAGCAGCGTAGAATTAATGGGCCGTATTCTACAAGGTTACCGTTACTAAATATTATACTTCGTTAACTTGAAGATACATTTTATATCTATCATGAAAGATTCATCATCGAGATAGCAGCTCATTGAGACATTAAGCAGATGCAAAGAAAGCACTTATTTTTTATATGGGAAACAAAATATTTAGGAAAAACGCCTATTCCTTTAATAGCGATAGGTGTGCTCACCACATTATTTTATATATTTTCAAAACCTCATTTTGACAACTTCAGCGATCTCAATAAGGTAATGTTATCCATTACTGGCTTAGTGAGCATAATAATTTATGCCAAAGAGGTATGGAAGCATCACGTTTTCCATATGCTTTGGTGGGCTTTACTCTTAGCTGTGTGTCATTGGTTATTTTTAACGCTTACACTTCCAATTTTGGCAGATGACTACCCTAAGCTAGACCATATTGCCCGGCTGTTTTTATTTATTATTTTTGCATGGTGGCTAGGGGGCAATACACGAAATACATTAATTTTCTGGGGCATAGCTAGCGCCGCCGTTGTATTGGCACCATGGATCACGGGTGATGGTCTCGCCGATTTTCAGCGTGGCTTTCTCGGCGAACGCGTTGGGTTTGGTATTCGCAATGTGCAGCATTCAGCGATGTTTTTCGGCACCGTTCTGCTCGGTTTGCTCATTTTTCTTCCACGGTTATTATTAGCACCTTTACAACATTGGGGAAAATTAATTCTCTGGGCATTAGCATTTACGATTATTATAGCGGGTGTCATTATTTCGCAGACACGAGCCGCTTGGTTAGGAGTTATCGCTGGCTTTTCCATTGTAATTTTTCTGCTATTTATCAGATACCGAAAAAGCCTTACCAAAAAGCATCTCGCTTTAATTGCTGTTTCATCAGTATGCCTAGCGATGTTTATCATCATTAATAGTTCTTTGATCATTGAAAGAGCCACAGCTGAGCTGGACACTATTCAAGCCTTATTGAGAGGAGATTGGAGTTCAATCCCTCTATCATCCAGTGAAGTGCGCTCCAGCGTAGGCGAGCGACTGTATAGCTGGCGCGCTGCCATTGATATGATTGCACAGCGCCCCTTGCTTGGCTGGGGAGAACAAGGTGTCGAGTATTTATTTGATAATATCGAATATAATCAGGCGCACTATCAAGCTTTAAACTTTGGCCACTTACATAACCTCTACCTTGAAATCACACTGCAGTATGGTTTGGTGGGCTTAGCCGCTTACGCCTACTTACTGATATGGTTTATAGCAAACTCATGGTTTGCATGGAAACGTGGCGACATGCCCGGTGATGTACTCCTTTTTCTTTATGCCTTTTTATGTTTTTGGAGTGTTATCAATCTTTTTGAATCCTATTTGATATTTTGGACAGGTGTATTCTTATTTAACGTTGTCATGGCTGGCTGCCTAACTCATATATGGAAACCCACATTGCGAGCCAACCGGTCAAAGGCTATTACCAACATCGAAAGGGATCTCCCATGATTACTGTTGTCCTGTGCTCCGATGAAGGGTATGTCGACAAGGCAGCCGCCGTGATGGCATCCACTATTTGCCATAGTGAGACGCCAGAAGCGCTGCATTTTTATTTATTAGGATACAACTTATCAGCCAATACTCATCAACAGCTGTACCAATGGTTTTCCTCACTACCTGCATCGCTAACCGTCATTGAAGCAGAAAACAATAGCTGGCCAGAGCTAGCTTTCGGCCGTTTTGGCCCTGCCGCCATGCTGCGTTTAGGCATGCACAACTGGCTACCGATGAGCTGCCGGAAAGTCATCTATTTAGACTGCGATCTTGTGGTACTAGATGATATTGCCAATCTGTTGTCATTCGACATGCAAAATGCTCCTTTAGCCTGTGTGGCCAACTTACAAGGAACAGATCAGAGCCGAATGGGGCTTGATTACCGGAACTATTTTAATTCAGGCGTGCTGGTGGTGGATTTAGCGGGTTGGAAAGCTCGCAACGTGCTAGACCAAGTAGAGCAGCTACTAAAGCAACATGATTACACGCTGGACTACCCCGATCAGGATGCATTGAACGTCATTTTTCTGGACTGGCATCGGCTGCCCATGCGCTGGAACATGCAGCCCTATGCTTATGCAGCGGTAGAAAAAAGCGTGGCTCATTATGCTGATTGGCAAGAGGAGCTAGACCATGCAACCCGCCACCCTGCAATTATTCATTTTATTGGTTCAAGAAAACCCTGGCATGCCAACAGTCGCCACCCGCTTGCTGACCTGTACCGCCATTACCACTCGTTAACGCCTTGGCAACCTTCGATCAGATACCCTAGCCCCTCCCTACAGCAGCGCCTAAAGCATGCGCTATCGTGGTTCAAGAACCGTCGCCGTCGCCAGCGACTAAAGTTCGTCCCTGTCATGCAACTTCCGTCACATAAAAAGGATTCGCCTACATGAAGGTATTAATTGTCGTGCGTACTTTAAAAATTGGCGGCATGGAGCGAGTCGCGGTAAACCTTGCGGATGCCTTTGCCGAGCACGGCCATGAAAGCCACCTAATGTACTTCAAGCCCCGCCCTCCTCAACTTGAACCAGGCAACAAAAAGGTAAACATTCACCACTTCGCTCTTTCTCGGGCCATGTGGATGTCAGGGATAGGGGGCACGATCGAGATTGCCGCACGCCTGCTGAATAGCGTGGTACGAAAAAGCTATTTTCTACTGTCAGGCTGGTGGGGCGGAAAGCTTTTTCGTCGTGAGATACGAAAGCTAGAGCGCCAATATGGCACTTTTGACCGCATTATTTTTCGCGGCATTGGCACCTTTGAGACGGTATGGTCCTTCAAAGATCCCCGCGCCTGTTACGTCTTGGAAAATATAGTTAAAACCTCTTCTGGACATGCTCCCTGGCTGGAGCGACTCAAGGCACGTTGCTTGTTTCATGACAAACACTTGATAACCGTCTCGCATGGCGTCGAAAAGCAGATTGCCACGGCCATGCAGGCACTGAAGGTGCAGCCACTATCGCTGCGTACGATCACCAATCCATGCCCCATAGCGACTATCCAAAGTGCCATGCACGAAGACACTCCCGAACGGCCCACCACCCCTTATTTACTTAACGTCGCCCGTTTGGTACCGCAGAAGAACCACCACCTGCTGCTGCGCGCATATGCCAAGATGCAAACTCAGCTACCACTGGTCATTGTCGGTGAGGGACCATTACGCAGCGAGCTGGAGGCGCTAGTCGCTGAGCTGGGTATTGCTGAACGCGTTACGTTTGTCGGCCGCCAATTAAACCCCTACCCTTGGATGCATCATGCACGACTCTTTATCTTGAGTTCTGCGCATGAAGGCTTGGGCATCGTGCTGCTGGAAGCGCTGGCCTGCCAAACGCCTATTGTCTCGGTCGATTGCCCAGGCGGGGTACGTGATATTATGAGCGGTGAGCTGGAAGCTTATCTGTGTGAAATGACACCAGAGGCTTTAGCAGCCCGTGTCGATGCTGTTCTTGAAGCTGACGGCTACGCGATTGATGAGCGTTGGCTGGAAAGCTTTTCCCCAGCACAAATTACTTCTGCCTTTTTGCAAGAGATGACTGCTTCATGATTTCGGCCAATATTATTACCTTTAACGAAGAAGCCAATATTGCCGACTGCATTGCGTCAGTTCGCCAAGTATGTGGCGACATCGTGGTGGTAGATTCAGGAAGCCAGGATCAAACCACTACTATTGCTCGCGAGCTAGGCGCCAGGGTGGTTCAACAGGCCTACCTCGGTGATGGCATCCAAAAAAATATTGCACTTGAGCATGTAGAGCACGACTGGGTGCTCAGCCTGGACGCCGATGAACGTTTAACAACAGAAATGGTCGCAGCCATTCGTCAGCTTGACCTTGCTGCCACCGAGCATGATGCGTTTGCCTTTCGTCGGCGCAACATGATCGGTTCGCGCTGGATCAGGGTCTGTGGCTGGTATCCCGATTACTGTATTCGCCTCTACAACCGACAACATGCACGCTTTGCGGACGTTAAGCAGCACGCTAGCGTAGTAGCCGCAAATCCCAAAAGAATCAACGCCGATATTGTGCACCACTCGTTCGAAAACCTGGGGCAGTTATTTGCGAAGCCAGGACGCAATTTCAGTGGTCGTGCCGCGAAGATTATGTTCCAGAAAGGGAAGCGCGCCAATGCATTTTCACCGTTTGTCCATGGCCTGAATGCCTTTGTACGCAAATATATATTTCAGCGAGGCTTCATGGGTGGGGTCGATGGCCTGAGCGTTGCAATCAGCGCGGGACTCAATAGCTACTTGAAGTACGCCAAGCTACTCGAATACCAGCGTGATCCTAAAGTGCTTGAAGCAGAAGACTTTAATAAGGTTTGGTGATCTATGCATGTTACTCATGTAAATCTGGCACGAGGCTTTCGCGGTGGCGAGCGCCAGACTGAGATATTAATCGAGACGTTGGCAGCGCAGCCTTCGAGTCACGTTACACAGACACTGGTTTGCCGACAGGACTCTCCCATGCGTCAGCACCTGCTCGACGTAAAGGGGCTCCGTTTTCATTCAGCCAATCATCAGCTGGCTGGGCACTATCGATTAGGTGATACCCAGCTTGTTCACGCTCATGATGCAAAAGGTGTTCATTGGGCTTACTTACACTATCGCCTAACAGGCACACCCTATTTAATTACTCGACGCGTTGATTCGCCTGTCAAACGTAAGTGGTTTAACCAGCAATGTTATTCTCATGCCTCCTCACGAGTTGCTCTTTCTCACGTGATAAAGCGTCTTCTGGAAGCAAATCAGTGGGGCGATGTTAACTTAATAGCAAGTGCTTACTCTCGGCTAGCGTCTTCACCTGAAGCCACTCGTATTTTTCGCGAGGATTTTGCCAATAAATTTTTGGTAGGCCACGCAGGGGCCGTGGTTGATCGCCATAAAGGTCAGCGGTTATTACTGCAGGCGGCGCAGAAACTTGAGCGACAAGCGCCTGATATACAGTTCATTTTTTTAGGTGACGGCGAAGACGCTGAAACGCTTAAAGCAGAGTCATCTTCGCTTGGCAACGTGTCCTGGATGGGATTTAAAAATAACATTGCCGATTATTTGGCTGGCTTGGATGTGTTTGCGTTTCCTTCACGCAATGAAGGCTTGGGCTCCGTTTTGTTGGATGTAATGCAGTTAGGTATTCCTGTCATCGCTACTGACGTTGGCGGTATACCCGATATCGTTCAGCATGAGCAGACGGGGTTACTCATACCAGACAATGATGCAAATGCATTAGCCAGCAGTATTATGCGATTAAGAGACGACGCCGCTCTTCAGCAGCAGTTAGTTCATGGAGCCACTGAGCGTTTAGATCAATACAGTCCTCAGTCAATGACAGCATCATATTGGCATCTCTATCAAACAATCGTGAGTTAATGGTTATGCTTGTTGCGAAAGCACATAAGAACCTTCACAAGCTGGTTTTTTATGTTCAACATACTGCTCATCGCCTGATCCCCACTGCTTTATTACAGTGGCAACGGAAACGCTTATTACATTCACTAAAGCGCTTATCGAAAGAAGAGCAGAAAAAAATACTTTATCGCGTTAATTACTGTAATAGCCTCGATAACTACACTGAACTACCTGATCAGGTAATAAGTTTATCTAATTTTAAGCGTGAAAAAAGCGGAACTTACTACTTGGACCTGCTGAGCGTATTACGTTACTTTTCGCCCGAGCTGAAGTTCTGCTATCTCTTCGGCGATGTAACAACGGTACCAAGCGTGGCTACCTTGGTAAAAAGTCGCCCTATTAACCAGCCTAATCAAAACTCGGTATTACTTAAGCTAAATCGCGTACGTCACTACTATACGGTCAAAGACCCTATCCCCTATGATGATAAGCTTGATTTTGTCGTGTGGCGGGGGGCTTGCCACCAAGAGCATCGACGCCAATTCGTGCGGGACTTTTATGATCACCCTTTATGCAACGTGGGTGACATTCACAAAAATGCTCTGGGTCAGCCTTGGCATCGACAGTTCATGTCGGTGCAGGAGCAACTGAAATATAAATTCGTGCTCAGTATAGAAGGTAAGGATGTTGCCACAAACCTTAAATGGATAATGGCCTCTAATTCCCTCTGCTTGATGAGACGGCCGCGCTTTGAAACATGGTTTATGGAGGGCACTCTGTTACCCGGCTATCACTATGTTGAGCTCAAGGAGGACTACTCGGATCTTGAGGAGAAAGTCATCTATTACCAAGAAAACCCCGACGCCGCCAAAAGGATTATTGCCAATGCAAACTGCTACTTTTCTCAATTCATGAATACAGAACGGGAACGCTTAATTAGCCTATTGGTTATGCAGAAATATTTTGAGTATACCCAACAATCTTTCAATAGTTGTCGTTTTAACTAACACTTTTGTTGTCTTGCTGTAGACAATTACGCCACTTAATTTTTTGGACCTCAAGCTAGCAACACAAATTACACGCAAAGGATAATGCATGTTTTTTTCGTACAAAAGTATAGTCAAGAAAATTGAATGCAGTGAAAAGCTAATTTTAAACGATACTGATATTTTATCTTATGGCAATAAACGTATTTGCTACTACCATGCAAAAAATTCCTCAAAAATAATTAAAATTTCTCGGGATCCAAAGCATTGGAAAGAAGGCCATAGGCAAAGCCTAACAGAATGGCATGTATCAGATAAAGTTAAATCAGCAAAAGGAGCATGCCCAATAAGTCTTTGTCATCATTGGATAAATACGAATAAAGGACCTGGCTTATTGGTAGATAGGATTAGCGATGATAAAGGTGAATCGCGAACGTTAAGAAATCTTTTATTTAAAAGAGAGCTCACCGTTAAAAAAGCGATTGACTTAGTGGAAGAAACGATCCAAATTTTCTCTACTTTTGGAGTTCCTGCATCAGATTTTAATATTGATAATTTCATTCTAGACGGCGCTTATGATGAATATAGAATTATTATGGTTGACGGGTTCTCACCCAAAAAAACAAATTTTAAAACATTCTTACTGCTCAACAGCAGTATATTAGCAAACCTTTACGCTAAACGTAAATGGAGATTAATAAAAGATAAATTCACCTACTGTGCACAAAAAGTTTATGCTGGTGATTATAATTTTGCCGCAGCCATGCCTCTGAGTGATACCTCAAACTGTGATGGTCTCAAAGCTAACCAATGAAATGAATTTGCCTGAAAAAGTAGGTTACATATGGATCCTCGTGCTATTCGAAAAATAGCAATCATCACTATCGGCCTTTGTCTGGGCTATACCGTCACGGTACTAACCCGCCTGCCTTGGTGGACGCTATTTTTTGTGGCGGCCGTATGGATTGGAGTGGGCTTAAAGCTGCGCTGGGGCCAGCCTGCCAATGCCCGTTATCGAAAAATGTGGCCCTGGTCGCTGTTGCCGCTAAGCCTGTGGGGCGTTTACGTCTACTTGGCAGATAGCTTCGGCATTGTCGATCTGGGTGCGGTGTTTTTTCATCTCCAGGCTGGCATGGCCGAGCACGGCGGCGCCGGTAAAATGCTTACCGCAGTGCTTTATACGCTGATCATGATTGGCGTGCTGGCATCCGTCACGTGGTTATCGCGTCATGACCAGCGCTGGCGGTTAGCCGAGCGCTTTTTCGCTATTTTGTTATTGGCAAGCAACCCGCTGCTTTTTGGCCTGGGCCAACGCAGCGCAGCTATTGTTACCGACGATGGTGCCTGGCTGGATCGCCGCTATAAGCCCCCCCCCGCTGAAGCGCTTAGAGACGCCCCGAACTTACTTCTCTTGTATCTAGAAAGCATCGAGCGTACCTATGCTAACGATATATTCGAGGATGCCTATGCCAATCTCAACGCACTGGGTGAGCGAGGCGCGGTCTTTGAAGGTGTCCGCCAAATGGATAACACCGGTTGGACAATGGCGGGGATGATTGCCAGCCAATGTGGCGTACCTTTAATGCCAGCCGGCCTCCTTCACGACAGCCAGTTTGACCCTCTCTCGAAGGTCGTTCCCGGCGTTGATTGCCTTGGCGATATACTCGCTGCGCAGGGCTACCAGCTCAGCTACTTGGGCGGTGCCAGCACTCAGTTTGCAGGTAAAGGGCTGTTCTACCGCGGCCATCAATTCAACACCGTAAAAGGGCGTGAAGAGTTAGAGCCACAGCTGACAGATCCAGAATATGTAAACAGTTGGGGGCTTTATGACGACACGCTTTATGACATTACCGCCGACGAAATACGGCGACTGAACAAAGAGAATAACGGCCCATGGGGCGTGGTATCTCTTAATTTAGCAGGCCATGCGCCCAATGGTTACCCCTCTCAATCCTGTGTAGAACAACAGGGCGAATTTGACGGGCAGGATATTCTTTACTCCGTAGAGTGCTCAACGTGGCTGGCCCGAGATTTAATTGAGCGTTTGGAGTCAGAGGGGCTTCTCGACAACACGTTGGTTGTGGTTCTCAGCGACCACCTCACCATGCGGGTGTCGGTGTGGGATCAATTGACGGCATTAGACCGAGACAACACGCTTATCATGCTGGGCGATGATATTCAGCCACAGCGTATTCGCCGTGATGCCACCATGCTGGATGTTTTCCCTACGTTGTTAGATGCGCTGGGCTTTCGCTTGGAAGGCCAGCGTGCGGGGCTGGGCACGTCATTATTTAGTGATCAGCGTACGCTGGTGGAAGCACACGGTATCGAAGTACTCAATGAGCGCTTACAGGAAGAGACAGCGCTGCAGCACCGTCTCTGGGAAGGTATCTCACCCCAGCGCCGTGAGCCCGACACGCCCTCTTCTCAAGAGCAAACCGTAGAGACACCCGCTGACCGAGCCGATGAAGTGGAGCTTATCC
The DNA here is from genome assembly GCF_013415125.1 of Vreelandella glaciei. Lineage (GTDB taxonomy): Bacteria > Pseudomonadota > Gammaproteobacteria > Pseudomonadales > Halomonadaceae > Vreelandella > Vreelandella glaciei. Next base: position 34,801 of record NZ_JACCDE010000017.1, read on the forward strand.
ATTAGCTATCACGCTTCTCCCGTTGATGAGCCGCGTTAATCTGTTCATAGACCTGATCAACACTCAGTTGGTTAAGACAGTTGGTATGTCCCAATGGACACGTGCGCTGAAAGCAGGGAGAGCAAGAGAGCGCCAGATAGTGAATCACCGCATTATCGGTCAACGGCGGCGTGTAGGCGGGCGATGAAGAGCCATATAGCGCATGGATGCGAACGCCTACCGCTGCGGCCACATGCATCAAGCCCGAGTCATTGGTGACCACTTGCCGGCAGTCAGCCAGCAAGTCAACGGCATCGGCCAACTGTGTTTTGCCGCACAGATTATGGGCATGGGCAAGCCCCTGCGTTATTTCCTCTCCTGCTGGGTGATCCTTGGCGCCGCCCAACACCCGCACTTCAAAACCTTCGTTTACCAAGCGTTTTGCTAACGTATGAAAGTAACTGATCGGCCACTGCTTGGCGGGGCCGTATTCAGCGCCCGGCATCATGCCAATCGCCGTGCGTGATGAAAGTGAATGCGTCAGGCGTAAATTAACCAGATTATCGCGATCAATCTGCAGCCGCGGCTTGGGCAATACAAAGTCGCCGCTGTTCGCTTCTTCAAGGGGCAACCCCAGCGAAACAAAGCGCTTTACGGTTTGATCCAGCACCTGCTTATCGAGCTTACGGCGCTCCTTGAGAAGACCGTAGCGATGCTCGCCCATAAACCCGACACGCTCGGGAATGCGTGCCATAAAGGGCACCAGCGCGGCCTTCCAAGAACGCGGCAATACAATCGCGCGATCGAATCGCCCCCGTAGGCGGCTGGCGAGTTCGCGGCGGCTGGCCAAACCAAATTCACCATGACCAACCGCCAGCGGCAACACCTCATCCACCTCGGGCATGCGTTCCAGAATAGGCTGCGACCACGCGGGCGCGACCACCCCTATCGTCGCGCCTGGCTGGCGGGCTTTTAAAGTCATAAACAGGCTTTGTGCCATGACCATATCACCGACCCACGAAGGGCCAATCACCAGCAAGCGCTGAGCTGAGTTAGCCATTTAGCCACCCCAAGTAGGCCTTAACCCCTTGAGCAACGGTTTTAAACTCCACATCGCAGCCACTGGCACGTAGCTGGTTAATGTCAGCCCGGGTATAGCTCTGATAGCGCCCTTTCAACTCTTCAGGGAAGGCAATGTAATCGATCTCGCCTTTACCATAGAAGTCGATAACGGCTTCACCAATCGCTTTGAAAGGCTCTGCACGCCCAGTACCAAGATTGAAAATGCCCGACTGGTTAGGATGATCCAGAAACCAGAGATTCACATCGACCACATCACCGACATAAACGAAGTCGCGGCTCTGCATACCCGCCTCATAACCGCCATAGGCGCCGAACAGCTTCAGGGTTTCGCCGTTACGAATTTGCAGATGATTGTGATACGCCACGCTGGCCATTTTGCCTTTGTGCTGTTCCCGGGGGCCGTAGACATTGAAGTAACGAAAGCCCACCACTTGTGTGGTCAATTCGCTCCACCGCACACGCACGTGCTGATCGAACAGCAGTTTGGAATAGCCGTAAACATTGAGTGGCTTTTCGCACTCCGGTACCTCTTTGAAAACCTCGCTGCCGCCATAGGTCGCCGCCGATGACGCGTACAGGAAGGGAATACCCTGCTGCTCGCAGTAGTTAAGCAGCACTTTGGAGTACTCGAAGTTATTTTCCATCATGTAATGGCCATCCCACTCGGTGGTATCCGAGCAGGCGCCTTCGTGGAAAATGGCGTCAATGGTAGGCAAGTCGACGCTTTCCCCTTTCAGGGCAGCTTTTACCCTGGCAAGGAAGTCATCTTTATCCAGATAATCCGCCAGCGTGCAGTCGGCCAGGTTGACGAATTTAGTGCCATCGCGCAGATCATCGACCACCATTACATCGTTTCGGTCACGGGCATTCAGTGCTTTCACTATGTTGGCCCCGATAAAACCGGCACCGCCTGTTACCACAATCATGCTGTTCTCCTTACTTAAAGCGGCTTGTTGGCATACGTGCCTATAACCCATCTGCCTAGGATTGTATACTTGACGCCTTATGAATTCATGGCCAACGGTGCTTTCCGCGATGAGTGTCTCGACAAACCAATCGACACCCGATGTGTCGACCTTTCAGGGCTTGATCCTTGCTCTGCAGCAGTACTGGGCAGAACAGGGTTGCGTCATCCTTCAGCCACTTGATATGGAAGTTGGCGCGGGCACCTTCCACCCCGCCACCTTCCTGCGGGCGATTGGCCCCGAAACCTGGAACGCTGCCTATGTGCAGCCTTCAAGGCGCCCTACTGATGGCCGCTATGGCGAGAACCCTAACCGCCTTCAGCACTACTACCAATTTCAGGTGGTGATGAAGCCATCGCCCAGCAACCTGCAGGATCTTTATCTGGGCTCACTCAAGCGGCTCGGTCTCGACCCACTGATTCATGACATCCGCTTTGTCGAAGATAACTGGGAATCCCCAACGCTAGGCGCCTGGGGCCTGGGCTGGGAAATCTGGTTAAACGGCATGGAAGTCACCCAGTTTACCTATTTTCAGCAGGCAGGTGGCATTGAGTGCTACCCGGTTACCGGCGAGCTGACCTATGGGCTTGAGCGTATCGCCATGTACCTGCAGGACGTCGACAGCGTCTATGACCTGATTTGGGCCATTGCCCCAGACGGCAGCAAGGTCACCTATGGCGATGTGTATCTGCAAAACGAACGCGAGCAGTCCACTTACAACTTTGAACATGCCGATGTGGATCAGCTATTTGCTAGCTTTGACCATCAGGAAAAAGAGTGTGGCAAACTGCTCACTGCCAGCCTACCGCTGCCCGCCTATGAGCAAGTCTTAAAAGCATCGCACACGTTCAATCTGTTGGATGCCCGCCACGCTATTTCGGTCACCGAACGTCAGCGTTTTATTCTGCGTGTTCGTACCATGGCCCGCGATGTGGCCACCGCCTACTTTGAGTCGCGCAAGGCCGAAGGTTTCCCCATGGCGCCAGAAACACTTCGCCGCGAACTACTCGCCGATCAGGGAGACGACTAATGGCTGTTAATACGCTTTTACTAGAACTGGGTGCAGAAGAGCTACCACCCACGGCCCTGGATGCGCTTTCCGATGCGTTTTCCGCAGGAATAGAGAAAGGCCTGCAAGAAGCCGACGTTCCCTTCGCCAGCGTGACGGCCTTTGCGACCCCTCGTCGGTTAGCGGTTCAAGTCCGTGAGCTGGCCGATAAACAGCCTGACCGCGACGTTGAGCGCCGTGGCCCCGCACTGGCGGCGGCCTTTAAGGATGGCGTGGCCACGAAAGCTGCGGAAGGCTTCGCCCGCTCCTGCGGGGTTAGCGTCGATGAGCTGATTCATTTGGAAACCGATAAAGGCACTTGGCTTGGCTACCGCGAGCAGCAGCCGGGTGAATCTATTCAAGCGCTGTTGCCCGAGATTATCCGCAAAGCCATCAGTGCCCTCCCTGTGCCTAAAAATATGCGCTGGGGCGCTTCACGGATTGAGTTCTCGCGCCCGGTTCATTGGCTGGTGGCGCTTTACGGTAGCGATGTCGTGGCTGCTGAGGCGCTAGGCCTACAGGCAAGCTGTACCACTTACGGTCATCGCTTCCACGCCCCTGATGCCATTCAGTTGACCCATGCCGATGAGTATGTGGCTGCGCTGGAAAATGCTTACGTGCTGGTCGATCGCGAGCAGCGCCGAGAACGTATCCGCGAGCAGGTGCTGGCAGAAGCCGAAGTCCAAGAAGCCACCGCCGTTATTGATGAAGACCTTCTGGTCGAAGTGAGCGGACTGGTTGAATGGCCGGTAGCGCTTACCGGTAGTTTTGATGAGCGTTTCCTGGAAGTGCCCGCTGAGTGCCTGATCTCTTCGATGAAGGCCAACCAGAAATATTTTCACCTGCTGGATGACGCTGGCAAGCTGAAACCGCTGTTTATCACCATCGCTAATATCGATAGCGCCGACCCCGATCAGGTCATTGCCGGTAACGAGAAAGTCATTCGCCCGCGCCTAGCCGACGCAGCGTTTTTCTACGAAACCGACCGCAAGCGCACACTGGCCTCGCGCATTCCCCAGCTGGAAAGCGTTGTCTTCCAGCAGCAGCTGGGCACCTTAGCGGACAAAGCCCGTCGCAGCACCGCTATCGCGACCTTTATTGCCGAGCAGATCAACGGCGATGTGGCCCAGGCCCAGCGCGCCGTGGCGCTTGCCAAATGTGACCTTGTGACCGAAATGGTGCTCGAATTCCCCGAGCTACAGGGCATCATGGGGCGTTACTACGCCGAGCAGGATGGTGAGCCCGCGGAGGTTTCCCAAGCGCTTGAAGAGCAGTACCTACCGCGATTCGCCACTGATGTCATTCCCCAGAGTTCGACCGGTAAGGCGTTAGCCCTGGCTGATCGGCTGGATACCCTGGTGGGTATCTTCGGTATTGGCCAACGCCCTACCGGCGCGAAGGATCCCTTTGCGTTACGCCGTGCCTCGATTGGCGTGCTCAACATTATGATCAAAGGCGAGCTGGATCTTGATCTGCGCGAGCTACTCACCGTTGCCGCTGAGCAGCACCAGAGCCTACCCAAGGCCGATGGCCTGGTTGAGGACGTGCTGACCTATATGCTGGATCGCTTCCGCGCCTGGGGCCAGGAAGAAGGTATCAGTGCTGAAATGTACCTTGCGGTACGCGCTCGCCCGGTGACCAATCCTCTCGACTTCGCTCGCCGCCTGCGGGCCGTGAAAGCTTTTGCCCAGCGTGATGAAGCAGCCGCGTTGGCAGCCGCTAACAAGCGTGTTTCTAACATCCTGGCTAAGCAAGAGCACAATGGTAGTACCCAGGTTGATCAAAACTTATTGCAGGAAGATGCCGAACGAGCGTTGTTCGATGCGGTGAGCGGAAGCCAGACACAAGTGGCCCCACTGTTTGCTGTAGGCAACTATCAGCAAGCATTGGACACTCTTGCTACCCTGCGGGAACCGGTGGATGCTTTCTTTGACCAGGTAATGGTGATGGCGGATGACCCCGCTATTCAGCGCAACCGCTTGGCTCTACTCGCTAGCCTTCAAGCGCTCTTCCTAGAAGTGGCCGATATCTCACTTCTTCCCCAGTAGTCATCGCTTGATTGGTCGCTACAAGCCCAGCCGTCTAAACGGTTGGGCTTTTTTGTTAACTGGGAATATATGTTTCACGTGAAACACTGCTGCGAGTCCGAGTAAGATAGTCGATAAAAATCGCGGACATCAAGTATCGCCGAACCGTACCAATAGGATTTCTATGCTAAGTGCCGGAAAACTTGTCATTCTGGATCGTGACGGCGTCATTAATCTTGATTCTGATGCCTACATAAAATCCCTTGATGAATGGGTGCCCTACCCCTCTTCAATTGCCGCCATTGCTCGCCTCAGTCATGCGGGATTTACAGTAGTGGTGGCGACCAATCAGTCAGGCATTGCCCGTGGCTATTATGATGAAGCAACGCTCCAGAGCATGCATGATCGCTTGTTAGCGTTGGTGGAAAAGGAAGGCGGAAGCATCGCTCACATCGCCTACTGCCCCCATGGGCCTAACGACAAGTGTCAATGCCGTAAACCATTGCCTGGAATGCTGCATCAGATTCAGCAGCAGTTGGGGCTGGCAAGCTTGGCAGGGAGCTGGATGGTAGGAGACAGTCTGCGAGATTTACAAGCAGGCGAAGCAGTCGGCTGTCGTACTGTACTGGTTAGAACCGGAAAAGGAGCAAAAACTGAAGCCAAGGGTATTGGGCTTGAAAAAGCACATGCTTTCGATGATTTAGCTCACTTTGTGGACTGGCTGATCACTACGAAGCAGTAGATACCGATCTGTAATCAAAAAAGCGCCGCTAGGAGACTACGGCGCTTTTCGTTAATGATCGTCACTATGTTTCACGTGAAACAATGACGATAGTAGCAAACGTCTCTTATACGTCTAGGTTAGCCACTAGCGCATTGGTTTCGATGAAGTCGCGACGTGGTTCAACGTCATCACCCATCAGCGTGTTGAACATCATGTCAGCACCCACCGCATCTTCGATCGTCACCCGCAGCATTCGGCGGCTATCGGGATCCATGGTGGTATCCCAAAGCTGATCTGGATTCATTTCACCCAGACCTTTATAACGCTGCACCGATAGACCACGCTGGCCCTCTTGCATCAGCCATGCCAGCACTTCGGAGAAGTGAGATACAGGCTTTTGACGTTCCCCTCGGGCAATAAACGCGCCCTCTTCAAGGAAGCCATCCAGCGTTTCGCCCAACTCAGCGATGCCCCGATAATCAGCGCTTTCAAAGAAGTCGAGTCCCCACGTGTACTCTGTGGTTACACCATGAGCCACCAGCGAGACGGTAGGTAGGAAAAGTCCACGTTCAGAATCTTCTTGAAGGTGGAAGTGATAACGCGGACCACCTTCATAGGCAACCATGTCATCCATGGTCTTCTGAATTTCATCAATCCAGTTCTGCATGGTTACGCGATCTTTCAGGCTTTCTTCACCTTTAAGCGCGGACGTATGAATGATCTGCTTGAGCACTTCATTGGGGTAAACCCGTGACAAGCGATCAATCCGTTTCATGACGTTACGGTACTGGTTTACCAGCGTTTCTAACTGAGAACCCGAGATGCCTGGTGCATTGGCATTAACGTGTAATCCAGCGCCGTCCAGGGCCGTGGTGGTTAAATAATCCACCATCGCCTGCTCATCTTTCAGATAGAGCTCTTGCTTACCGCGCTTGATTTTATACAACGGCGGCTGGGCAATGAAGATATGGCCACGCTCGATCAGTTCCGGCATCTGACGGAAAAAGAACGTCAGCAATAGCGTACGAATATGTGAGCCATCCACGTCCGCATCGGTCATGATAATGACGGAGTGGTAGCGCAGCTTATCAGGGTTGAACTCTTCGCGGCCGATGCCGCAACCAAGTGCAGTAATCAACGTGCCTACTTCAGCTGAAGAAAGCATTTTATCAAAACGTGCTTTTTCGACGTTCAGGATTTTACCCTTGAGCGGCAAAATAGCCTGGGTACGCCGGTCACGGCCCTGCTTGGCACTACCCCCTGCCGAGTCACCCTCCACCAGGTAGAGTTCAGACTGGCTTGGATCTTTTTCCTGGCAATCCGCCAGCTTACCGGGCAGGCCGGCAATATCCAGCGCGCCTTTACGGCGGGTCATATCACGCGCCTTGCGGGCGGCTTCACGCGCCCGCGCCGCATCCAGCATCTTATTAACGATCGCTTTAGCTTCGTTAGGTTTTTCAACCAGATACTCAGAAAACAGGCGGCTCATCTCCTGCTCAACGGCAGTCTTAACTTCGCTGGAGACTAGTTTATCTTTCGTTTGCGACGAAAATTTAGGATCCGGCACTTTGACCGAAATAATCGCAGTCAAGCCTTCACGGGCGTCGTCACCGGTGGTATTGACCTTGGCCTTTTTGAGCAGGTTTTCAGCTTCAATATAGTTATTGAGCGTACGGGTAAGCCCCGCTCGGAAGCCTGCCAAGTGCGCGCCACCGTCTCGCTGAGGAATATTATTGGTGTAGCAAAAAATATTTTCAGTGAAGGCTTCGCTCCACTGCATGGCCACCTCAACTTCAACGCCATCTTCACGAATAGCGTTAAAGTGGAATACCGGGTTAATGACACTTTTATTGGTATTCAGGTGATCAACAAAGGCTTTTAAGCCGCCTTCGTAATGGAATAGCTCTTCTTTACCGCTGCGCTCATCGAACAATCGGATCGCAACACCGGAATTCAAGAAAGAGAGTTCACGCAACCGCTTGGCAAGAATATCGAAATGGAACTCGATATTGCCAAAGGTTTCAGGGGAAGGGCGAAAATGGACGCGGGTACCGCTTTTTTCGGTTTTGCCCACAACGCCCAACGGTGCTTGAGGCACACCGTGATGGTACATCTGTTCAAACACTTCGCCCTGGCGCCAAATGGTCAAGCGCAGCTCGGCAGACAGTGCGTTTACAACAGAAACGCCAACGCCGTGTAACCCACCAGAAACTTTATAGGAGTTATCGTCGAATTTGCCGCCTGCGTGCAGCACCGTCATGATAACTTCAGCAGCGGACACCCCCTCGCCTTCGTGAAGTTCAGTGGGTACGCCGCGGCCGTTATCACTAACGGTGACTGACTCATCCGGGTGAATGACAACGCGAATTTCGCTGCAATGCCCAGCCAAGGCCTCATCGATGGAGTTATCCACCAACTCGAAGACCATGTGGTGCAGACCGGTACCGTCGTCGGTGTCACCAATATACATTCCTGGACGCTTACGCACTGCGTCCAGCCCCTTGAGCACCTTAATGCTTGATGAATCGTAAGCCTGCTCGCTCATTGACCACTCCGTCGTGAAGTCTGTCTCATTCCGTATCGTCTACTCTTCGCGCTAGCTAGCCAGCACTAACTGGCTCAGCCCTTGTTCAGTATGTTTCACGTGAAACATCTTCACCAAAGTATCAGGCCGCCAGGTACTACTTAACGCAGAAGGTTCGACGCTGGTAATAAATGCTTGGCACTGCATGTCTTCAAGTAACCCACAAAACTGATGCCGATTTTGCTCATCAAGTTCTGCTGGCAAATCGTCGATGAGATAAATACAGTGCCGCTGTGCTGTTCTTTCCAGAAACCGCCCTTGGGCGAGTTTCAAGGCGCTCACCACTAACTTTTGCTGGCCTCTGGAAAGCACTTCGATAGCAGGCTGCTTGTTTACTCGGATACGCAAATCTGCGCGCTGCGGGCCTTGCTGCGTGAAGCCCATTTGTTGATCAGTGGGTCGGCTATCGTGTAGCACTGCCGAAAGAGAGCGCTCTTTATCCCAGCCCCTCGCGTAATGAATCGACAATCCAGGCAATGGAAGTAGCACCTTAAGCGTCTCTTCAAAGACTGGCAAAAAGTCACTAAACCATGCACGGCGCAACGCATCCATCTGTTCGCCCCAAATGGCGAGCTCCTGCTCCCACACCACTATTTCCTGAGGGTGTATTCTACCACGCCTGAGCAGTGCATTCCGATGTTTCAACGCACGCCGGGTACGCTTCCAGATTCCCAAAAAGTCATGTTTCACGTGAAACACTCCCCAGTCGAGAAACTCTCGGCGACCAGCAGGAGAACCTTCAAGCAGTCGAAAAGCGTCAGGGTTGATTAACTGCAACGGCATCGCTTCGACAAGCTCCGCCAAGCGGGCGTTTTTATCTCCCTTTAGACGAAGCTCTAGCTCTCTCTGGGCACGCAAACGGCGTACACCAAGGGTAACCTCAGGCTCACCGCTTAACCGTCCGTACAGCGTCATATGGGGTTTATCGGCTTGAATGGTGTGCTTCAACTGGCGTGTACGGAACGAGCGTCCCATACCCAGAATATGCACGCCTTCGAGAAGGCTGGTTTTACCACTGCCATTGGCGCCACTAATAACGTTAATACGTGATGAGGGCGTCATTTCGACTGGCTGGAGGTTACGCAAACCGTGGAAATTAAGCAGTGTCAGGCTCATCCTATTATCACCACTTAAAATAGTCCGCAAATAAAGAGTATTGCATCCAATGAGAAAGCGGTGCTTCTGCTACCAGAAGCACCGCTAATGTAGCTTGCATGTGCAATGCTATGATCCAAACCCCCTTTACAGGCGCATTGGCATAACCACATAAAGTGCATCACCACCGCCGGGCACTTCAAGCAGTGCACTACTGTTAGGGTCGGCCAGGGTAATCTGCACGCGTTCTTCGTTCAGCACCGTCAGTACATCGACTAGATAGCCAACGTTAAAACCGACCTCCATCGCGCCGCCGTTATACTCAACAGCGATATTTTCCTCGGCTTCCTCCTGTTCCGGATTGTTGGCCATTACTTTAAGGTTGTTTTCCTCAAAGTATAGCCGTACACCACGGTATTTCTCATTAGAGAGAATAGCGGTACGCGAAAGCACTTGGCGCAGCGCAGCGCGTTCGGCAATCAGCACTTTATCGCCGTTGCGCGGCACTACGCGTTCATAGTCAGGGAATTTACCGTCGATGAGCTTAGAGGTGAAGGTGAAATCGCCCGTGTGAGCACGTACATGACTGGAGCCCAGCGTCAGGCTGACAGGTTCATCGCTGTCATCCAGCAAACGCGACAGCTCAAGGATACCCTTGCGAGGTACAATCAGCTTTTGTGACTGACTAACAGACACTTCAATGGGGCGTGAGCACATCGCCAAACGATGACCGTCAGTCGCGACCGTACGCAGCAGGTTGCTTTGGATTTCCAGCAACATACCGTTGAGGTAATAACGGACATCTTGCTGCGCCATCGCAAATGAGGTGGCTTCAATCAGGTGCTTTAAGGTGCCGCGAGGTACGCTGATTTCCTGACTGCCGTCCGCATCTTCTATATTGGGGAACTCGGCTACCGGAAGCGTCGACAGGGTAAAACGTGAACGGCCACTGCGTAAGACCGCACGGCCCTCTTCAACGGCTAGCTGAATATCGGACTGATCAGGCAGTGATTTACAAATATCCATCAGCTTGCGAGCAGGCACCGTTGCTGCACCCGCCTGGTCAACCTGGCTGGCCACCGTGCGCCCAACAAGCTCAACCTCTAAATCAGTACCGGTAAGCGACACTTGGTCGCCCTCTACCTGGATCAGTACATTTGAAAGTACTGGTAGCGTTTGGCGGCGCTCGACAACACCTGCGACCAGAGTCAGCGGACGTAACAGCGCCTCTCGGGAAATCGAAAATTTCATCAATACTCCGGTTCTATATCCTGAAAGACCTGCGCGTAACAGGCCCGTCCCATAGGGTGGTTAACTGGTCAACAGGCGCAGCAGATTCTTGTAATCCTCACGAATATCCGCGCTCTCTTCCTGCAATGATTTCACTTTTCGGCAAGCGTGTAACACCGTTGTGTGGTCACGCCCACCAAAGGCATCACCAATCTCCGGCAAACTATGATTGGTTAGCTCCTTAGCAAGCGCCATCGCCACCTGACGAGGGCGGGCAACCGAACGTGAACGGCGCTTGGAGAGCAAGTCCGCTACCTTGATCTTGTAATACTCCGCGACTGTGCGCTGAATATTATCGACGCCCACCTGCTTGTCTTGAAGGGCCAACAAATCCTTCAGCGATTCGCGAATAAAGTCTTGGGTAATTGTTTTGCCCATGAAGTGCGAATCAGCGATGACCTTTTTCAATGCACCTTCCAATTCGCGCACGTTGGAACGAATTTTCTGAGCAATAAAGAAAGCTGCATCGTGAGGTAAATCGACCTTAGCTTGGTCGGCCTTTTTCATCAAGATGGCTACGCGGGTTTCAAGTTCCGGCGGTTCAATCGCGACCGTGAGCCCCCAACCAAAGCGTGATTTAAGGCGCTCCTCTACCCCACTGATCTCTTTAGGATAGCGGTCAGAGGTCAGGATCATTTGCTGACCACCTTCTAATAACGCATTGAAGGTATGAAAAAACTCTTCCTGGGAACGCTCTTTGCCAGCGAAAAACTGAATATCATCAATAAGTAATGCATCAACACTGCGATAAAAGCGCTTGAAATCGTTAATCGCATTGAGCTGTAACGCCTTGACCATATCGGCGACAAAACGCTCTGAGTGCAGATAGACCACGCGGGCATTTTCGCGCCGCGTTGCCAGCGCATTACCCACGGCGTGCATCAAGTGAGTTTTACCAAGACCCACGCCGCCGTATAAAAACAGCGGGTTATAAGCGCCGCCGGGGTTTTCAGACACCTGGCGGGAGGCAGCGCGAGCCAGTTGGTTTGATTTACCTTCAACAAAAGTATCGAAAGTAAAATTCGGGTTTAGTCCGCTACCATGTTTCAGGCTGCCCTCTACCTGTACCTGGCGCTCATTATTACGCCGACTGGGAGCTTCATCACGCAGCCTGCCTATTTCACGCTCATCGGCAATATCGCCGCGCGGAGGCGTATGAACAGCCGGTGCCGAAGGACGCGATGGAGAAGCCGATACGGGGTTGCCCAAGTCGCGATGCTGAGGTGCCTGCGTGGCCGGACGGCGACTACCTACCGTCAAACTCACTTTCGGCGGCTTGGCCGGCGCGAGCTCACGCATTAGTTCACTAATCCGCTTGGCATACTTATCGCTCACCCAATCGCGCACAAAGCGATTCGGCGCCAATAAGCGCAGCTCGTTGGACTCTCCTTCTTCTGCCTGCAGCGGGCGTATCCAGGTATTGAACTGCTGTGAATTCAGCTCATCCTGCAGGTTGTCCAGGCACTGTTGCCAAAGCGTCAGTGACACTCATCTCACCATCGGTTGAAAACGGCCGACCATTGTAGCGCCCAAAGCCTCGGTTATCCACACGGGTTTAAGCTTGAATATTGCCCTGTGGACAACTTGCAGTGAGCCTACGGGAAAACCATGTGGAGGAACGGGGATAATTAACAAAAAAGCGACTTACGTTTAGGTTAAACACATCTACTTAACATCTTGTAGACTGTTTATACGGAACTTACACACAGATTTTTTATGTCTATAGGCAATTGATAAATAATAATTAAAACCACTTATCCACAAATAGTATCCCCACTATTAATAACAACAGGTTTAGAACTACTTATTAGTAATAATAGCCAGAACATAGATTGCTATAATTCTCACTGCCAGCATGGCCGCAATGACGCCACAACGCTTTTTATGCAAGGAAAAATTGCACCCAGCAAAGGAAGTCTCTACAATTTCCGGTCTTGAATTGAATCTCCCCGGCTAGTTCCTCACTGGACCGGGCTTTTTGGAATTCACTTTCCGTCCTAAACCACGTGGGAATAACGAGTTATGAAACGCACTTTTCAACCTAGCGTTCTCAAGCGCAAGCGCGCGCATGGCTTCCGTGCTCGTATGGCAACCAAAAACGGTCGCGCCGTCCTCGCACGTCGCCGTGCCAAGGGCCGCAAGCGTCTGAGCGCCTGATCTCGGATTGCGTGTGCCACAGAAAGGCTTTCCCCGGCAGTTACGGTTACTAAATGCTGGGGATTTCAGTCACGTGTTTGAGCAAGCCGACCTGAAAGTGCATGGCAAAGGTATGATGGCGTTAGTTCGCTTAAGTACTCGGGGATACCCCCGCCTTGGACTGGTAGTCAGCAAAAAAAATGTCAAACGCGCCGTAGATCGCAACCGTTTCAAGCGTCTCGTTCGAGAATCTGTCCGTCTTCGTCAAGATCACTTACCCTCTGTGGATATCGTGGTGCTTGCCCGACGCGGCGTTCAGGATATCGACAACGACACCTTGCATCGCCAGTTACACGGCATGTGGAAGCGACTTCAGCGTGACGCACAGGCGGTGATCGCAGCACCAACGCCAGAGCGTGACACGTGACCTTTGGTGCACACCTCGCCGCTCGACCTCGGCCTGCCGTCTGGCAGGCTTTCGTGTGTCAAGGGTCGAGTAAATGACACTGCGCCATTAGCATGTTCACCACCCAGCGGGCAGAACCCTCATGGACGTAAAACGACTTTTATTACTGATTCCACTAGCCGTACTGGCGTACTTGCTAGTCGTCCAGTGGAATCAGGATTACGGGCAGCCGAATTACGATTCAGTGCCTGAAACGACTCAACGCAGTAATTCAGTACCATCTAGCAATTCAGTACCATCCCGCAATGTTGACGATGGCGAGGGCGGCTTAGCCGTTCCGAGTACCACATCGCAGCCAAATGCGGTTGGTGAAGGTATTCCTGGCGATACTGAAAGCGAAACGTCTAGCCGTGATTTCATTGCCGTAACGACCGATGTTCTTGATGTACGCATTGATCCACACGGTGGCGATATTGTTTACGCCGCGTTACCTCAGCACAAACTTTCCCTCGAGTCAGAGCGGAACTACGTGCTGTTGTCGGATAACAGCAGCCGCAGCTACGTGGCTCGCTCAGGCCTTCAGCTTGATGGTCAAGCAAGCCGCATCGCGTTCACGCCTGAAAATACCGACTATCGTTTAGGCGATAACGATGAAGAGCTGAGCATCGACCTAACCGCCGACGTTAACGGCGTCGAGGTTATTAAGCGCCTCACATTTGAGCGCGGCAGTTATGCGGTTAACGTCAATTACTACCTAGCCAATAACACCGATGCACCGGTTAGTGCGCGCTTTATTGGTCAGTTGGCACGCGATAATAGCCCCGATCCTTCAAGCGGCGTTTCAATGGGTATGAACTCCTATCTGGGGGCTGCCTACTCAACGCCGGATGCACGATACGAAAAGATCGACTTTGAAGATATTCAAGCCAGTAACTTTGAAAACCGCGAAGCACAGGGCGGCTGGATTGCAATTATTCAGCACTACTTTGTCTCGGCATGGGCACCTCAGCAGGATCAGCAAAACCTCTACTACGTTACCACCGACTCAAGTAATCGTAACGTCGTAGCCTTTGCTGGCCCCACTAGCAGCATTGCCGCAGAAGGCGAAGCCACGTTAGGTGCTACCCTTTATATGGGTCCGAAGATTCAGGACTACCTAGAGCAGGTGGCACCAAACCTTCGCTTAACCGTGGATTACGGTTGGCTATGGTTTATCGCTAACCCCCTCTTCTGGTTGCTGGATAAGATCCACGACATCGTCGGTAACTGGGGCTGGTCGATTGTATTGCTAACGGTACTGGTTAAGACCGTGCTGTTCCCGCTTTCCGCCAAAGCGTACAAATCCATGGGCCGCATGCGTAAGCTCGGTCCTGAAATGCAGCGCCTGAAAGAGATGTATGGCGACGATCGTCAGAAGATGTCGCAAGAAATGATGAAGTTCTACCAGAAGGAGAAGATCAATCCGCTGGGGGGCTGTCTACCTATTGTGATTCAGATGCCGGTCTTCATCGCGCTTTACTGGATGTTGCTGGAATCGGTCGAACTGCGACACGCACCGTTTATCTTCTGGATTCAGGATCTATCGGTGAAGGATCCGTACTTCATTCTGCCGATCCTGATGGGTATTTCAATGTTCGTTCAGCAAATGTTGAACCCGACGCCCCCGGATCCGATGCAGGCGAAGATCATGAAGATGCTACCCATCATCTTTACCTTCTTCTTCCTGTGGTTCCCAGCGGGTCTGGTCATCTACTGGGTGGTCAACAACATCATTTCGGTGGCGCAACAGTACTACATTACGCGCAAAATCGAGAATGACCCGACCATCGGCAAAGGCATGAAGACCAAATAGCCTGCCGTGGTAGTTGAAGCCTTCAGACCCCCGCCCAGTGCGGGGGTCTGGCGTTTTAAAGATGACAAACTCACACTGTACGCATCCATTAAAGAGGCTCGCCATGGTTGAACGACTTTATACTCAAGATACGATTACCGCATTGGCTACCCCTCCTGGACGCGGTGGTGTTGGTATCATTCGCGTCTCAGGGCCTGCCTGCCGCGCTATCGCCGAGGCCATACTAGGTCACTGCCCCTCTCCTCGTTACGCCCATTACGGCCCCTTCCAGGGCGCTGAAAGCATTATTGATGAAGGCATCGCCCTGCTCTTCAACGGTCCCCACTCGTTTACCGGTGAGGACGTCCTTGAATTACAGGGCCACGGCGGCCCCATTATTATGGATATGCTGTTGGAGCGCTGTGTGGCTCTCGGCGCACGTCTAGCGCGCCCTGGCGAGTTTTCTGAACGGGCTTTTCTCAACGACAAACTCGATCTGGCCCAGGCAGAAGCTATCGCCGATCTGATTGATGCCACTTCCCGCTCAGCGGCCGAAAATGCCGTGCGCTCGCTCCAGGGGGAATTCTCGAAGCGCGTGTCAGCGTTGGTGCAGCGGCTGATCGAGCTACGTGTTTACGTTGAGGCGGCGATTGATTTCCCAGAAGAGGAGATCGACTTTCTTGCCGACGGCCATGTGGCTGAGCACTTGAACAGCGTTCAGCAAACGTTAATCGACGTGCGCCAAGCAGCAGGCCAAGGCGCTCTGATGCGTGAAGGTATGAGCGTGGTAATCGCAGGGCGGCCCAATGCAGGCAAATCGAGCCTGCTGAATGCCCTCACGGAGCAAGACACCGCCATTGTAACGGATATTGCCGGTACGACCCGGGATGTGCTGCGCGAACATATTCATATCGACGGTATGCCGCTGCATATTATCGACACCGCCGGACTGCGCGATACACCCGATGCCGTTGAGAAGATCGGTGTCGCTCGCGCCTGGGCCGAGATAGAGAAAGCCGATCGCGTACTGCTGTTAGTGGATGCCAGCACGACCGCCTCAACCGACCCCATGGCCATCTGGCCCGAGTTTGTCGCCCGCCTGCCCGATCAGCAGAGCTTGACGTTAGTGCGCAATAAGATTGATACCAGTGCGGAACCGCCTGGATTAGATTTATCCACAACGCCCCCCACCGTACGTTTATCCGCTAAAACGGGCGAGGGTGTGGATAACTTAAAAGCACATTTAAAAGATATCATGGGCTTTGCCGCCACCACCGAGGGTCGCTTCTCTGCCCGCCGACGGCATTTAGATGCCTTAGATCGTGCTATGGCAGCCCTTGATACAGGCCGCGCTCAGCTTGATGGCTACGGCGCAGGAGAGCTGCTAGCGGAAGATCTGCGCGATGCTCAGCAGGCATTGGGCGAAATCACCGGTGAATTCAGCGCCGATGATTTACTGGGCGAGATTTTCGGCAGCTTCTGCATCGGTAAGTAAGAGAGCTACTCGTTACCCTCGTTACCAACACTACTCTCCCACCCACCAATCCGCCTGATAGCGACTAGAAGAACCTAATAACGGCGTAATTTCTGCCATTGCAGCGGCTAGTCGCTCATCCAAGCCCCAGGGCGGATTAATCACCACCATGCCGCTGCCAAACATGCCGTGAACCTGCTCACCGGGTTCACGCAGCAGCAGCTCGCTGCGCCATATTTTGCGCTGACCGCTCTCTTTCAATGCATCTAATAGCGTGTGATGGTGGCCAGCGGGTAGCAGCGGATACCAGATCAATACCACGGCATGGCGCGCTTTCTCCAGTGTATAAGCGACGGTATCGGCCACTTCCTGATATTCCACTTTGCGCTCATAACTGGGGTCGATGAGTACACATAGCCGTGGCGTTATCGCGGGCAACATGGCCTCCAGCCCCGCCAGTCCATCGCCAAACACACGCTGGGCGTTAGCTGGCAACTCCTGAGTAGAAAGTTGCTCGTGCTCGCCGGGGTGCAGCTCAAACAGCCGCAGTTGATCCTGCTCACGCAACGAATGACTCAGCCACCAGGGAGAGCCTGGGTAGTGCGTCAGGGTTGCTGAGGAGGCTTGAGCAGTGGCTACCGCTGCTTGCCACGCGATCAGCAACGGATCGTTTAGCTCATTGCGAGCTTGCCACAGCGGCCCTATGCCTTCGCGATACTCTTGCAAGCGTTGCGTCTCTTGCGCATTAAGGGGATAGAGCCCTCGACCCGCATGAGTATCGACATATGTAATAGCCGTTTTTTTACGTAATAAATAATTAATCACCGTGTAAAGTGTCAGATGTTTATGCACATCCGCAAAATTACCGGCATGGTAGGCATGTTGGTAGGACAGCATGGAGACTCATCAGCAAGTGAATAAAAAAGCCCGCTATGGGAGCATAGCGGGCTTTAGTCGGCAACAGCCAGGTTAATTCAAGAACGTATCAACCTTGACCATTACCGGTAGGGGTTAGGGTAATTTCAACGCGACGGTTCTGGGCACGACCCTGCTCATTGTCATTACTGGCCACTGGCTGAGTAGCACCATAGCCCGAGGTATTAAGACGCGTGGACGAAACGCCATTCTGGGTGAGGTAGCTCGATACGGCTTGAGCGCGACGCTCGGAGAGACGCTGATTGTAGCTAGCATCGCCGGTGCTATCGGTGTGGCCGGCGATACTAACGCGGGTGTCTTGGTACTGAGTGAGAACATTAGCGACTTCATTAAGAGAGCCGCGCGCTTCGCTGGTCAGTTCAGCTGAGTCAAAACCAAAGGTGACACCGCTAGGCATATTGAGCACGATATCGTCGCCACGGCGATCAATCTCAATGCGCGATCCTTGCAAGTTTTCACGCAGTTGCTGCTCTTGGCGATCCATATAGACACCAATGCCAGCACCGGCTGCCGCACCTACGGCCGCACCAATCAGTGCACGATCACGGCGGCTAGTACTACCGTCGCCAGACAGCGCACCGGCAGCGGCACCCACAGCGGCACCAATACCAGAGCCCATCGCGGTGCTAGAGCGCTGCGTTTGGCCACCGTAAGGATCCGATGTGGCGCAACCTGCTAATAAAATAGCGGCTGCCAGCGGTGTCAGTAGTCGAGAAATACGCATCACTCACTCCTTGTTTATGTTCAGGACATCTTTTATTCACTGGTCAATCTTCATTAATTAAAGCCAGCAACTCGTTCAAGAATAATAGACCTTGAGGCGATGCACGCAGTTTTTCAGGCATTTGCATCAAAAGTCCTTTTTTCTCGGCGGTTTGTAAACGCGTAAGTAACATATCAGAAGAGAGCCCAGTATTGGCCTTCCATGCCTCGAGCGACACCCCATCAGTGAGCCGTAGAGCATTCATGGCAAACTCCAAAGGTAGCTCGTCCGCTGATATAACCTGCTTACCCGCTATAAAGCCACGCAGGTCATCCATGCGCTTTAAATAAGCATCCGGCTGGCGGGTTTTCCAACGCCGCTCAATACGCCACTCACCGTCTGGATCAATATGGCTTAGCTTGCCATGGGCCCCGGCACCAATCCCAAGGTAGTCGCCAAACTGCCAGTAATTAAGGTTATGCAGACTCTGACGACCATCGGTTGCATAGGCCGAAATTTCGTAGCGCTTAAACCCGGCCTGCTCCAAAAGCTGATGACCGCTGTCCTGGATATCCCAGAGTGCTTCTTCCTCAGGCAACGTCGGTGGATGGGAGTGAAAGGCCGTATTCGGCTCAAGGGTAAGCTGGTACCAGGAGAGATGCTCCGGCGCTAACGACAGCGCTTGGGCAATATCATCCATCGCCAGTTGAGGCGTCTGACCAGGCAAGCCATGCATAAGATCAATGTTAATATTTGTAAAACCCGCCTGGCGAGCCTGCGTAACCGCAGTGACCGCTTCGTCACCGCTATGAATTCGCCCCAGCGCATGCAGTTGATCGGGCTGAAAGCTTTGAATACCTAGCGATAAACGATTAATGCCTGCCTTTCGATAACCGATAAATCGCGCCTGTTCCGTGGTGCCGGGATTTGCCTCCAAGGTAATCTCGATGCCATCAGCAAACGGCAAACGGACTTCAATCTCGCTCAATAAACGGTCATAAAACCAAGGCGACAGCAGGCTGGGTGTCCCGCCACCGATAAAGATTGTCTGTATTTCTCGCCCAGCCGCTAAGGCGAGATCGCTATCCAGGTCTTGTAACAATGCGTCGAGATAAGCGGCTTCAGGCAAATCGCGAGGCGTAAAACCGTGTGTACCCGGCTCATGGGAGTTGAAATCACAATACGGGCATTTACGGACACACCAGGGGGTATGGATATATAGAGATAGCGGCGGCAACGTATCAACCATGCGCCACCTGCAGTAACTCCACCAAGCCTTGCAGCGCGCGCCCACGGTGACTAAGGCGATTTTTACTTTCACTCGGCAACTCGGCAACGCTCATACCCTGGTCGGGTAGCCAGAAAAGCGGATCATAGCCGAACCCCTCTTTCCCCCGTGGATGGGCAAGAATCTCGCCTTCCCAACTGCGTTGCACAATCACCGGCACTGGGTCTTTCGGGTGACGTAAATAAACAAGTACACACCAGTAACGGCCACTACGCTGTCCTTCTGCACAATCGCTGAGTGCGGCTAACAACGTTTCATTATTTTTCTCATCGCTCTTTGGTTCACCACCGTAACGGGCCGAGTAAATACCCGGTGCGCCTTGTAGGGCGTCTACCTCAAGCCCTGAATCGTCTGCTAATGCAGGTAATCCACTAATAAGACTCGCTTCTCGAGCCTTTAATAACGCATTTTCAACGAATGTTAACCCTGTTTCTTCAACCTCAGTAACACCAAAGTCTGCCTGAGGACGCACATCGAAGCCTAGCGGAGATAGTAATTGATTGAATTCTCGTAACTTTCCAGCATTACCGCTGGCTAGGACAAGTGTATTAACTGATGCCATGACACGCACTCCAAACAGTAGAGCACCAGTTTACGCGCTCATTGAACGTATCAAAAGCCAGCAAAATATTGCTCAACGTATCTGAAATGAAGCCACGTTGAAAATTATATGTCTGTAATTAAGATCCTGATAAATATATATTTCACCAAAATTCTAAAAACATAGGTGGTTATTCAATTTATTTTTACCTCTTATCTAATAACAAAACTTTACGAAACTTATCTTATAAGCAACACTTCAGGGGTTACCTGCTCACTCTTTCTTTCCATGAGGGCGACCCAATGTCGCAGGAAAAGTCTACTGGCTAGGTCTATATCGTTACCGATAAAAGTCCCCAAGCTCAGCTGTTCGCTGAATACTTGAATAAACATACCGGGTGCCCAATTAAGCTAGCACAGCCCCTGTGTCGATTATTAACTAATCATGAGCGTCAAGGTACCTCCCGCCCCATGAGTAGACGAACGCGACCGATTGCTGCCTTTTTGAATATCTACCTCTAGCCGTTCATCATCACTTAACAGCTTTACTGTGCCTTCCAATTCTGTACCCGTAAAGGTGTACTCAGCAGGTACTGTCCCGCTCTCTTCAACGTGCTCGGTGGTTTCGCCTTCGTGGGTAATCCGCCAATGGGCGGAAAACTCTGCGCCCGGCGAACCGCTCATGGTGATATGGATCTGGGTCATGTTTTGCTCCTGAGGCGTCTGTGCAGCGAGCGGGAAGCAGGCTAGCAGCCCCGCCGCGCAGGTCACGTATCGCCAAGCCGCTGGTCGTATCATGAGTGTAACTCTCATCTAAGCAATAGCCGCTCACCTTGAGCGGCTATTGCAGTATAGCGGGCTTTTAGTTACTTGCCGTTACATAACGGCAAAGGCTTTCTCTGCTGCATCCAGGGTGAACTGGATGTCTTCCGGTGTGTGTGCGCTGGACATAAAGCCTGCTTCGTAAGCAGAAGGCGCCAAATAAACACCGTGATCAAGCATCGCGCCAAAGAAACGGCGGAAGGCATCCGGGTTACAGGCGGTGGCTTGGGCAAAGTTATCGACACGACTTTGAGAGGTAAAGAAGAGCCCAAACATACCGCCCGCCGACTGCGTCATCATCGGCACCCGTGCGGCATTGGCACGCTCCTGAAGGCCAGTGCAAAGCGTGTTAACCCGCTGGGTAAGCGCATTGTGAAAGCCTGGTACCTGTAGCTTGGTAAGTAGTGCAACGCCTGCGGCCATGGCCAGCGGGTTACCCGACAACGTGCCCGCTTGGTAAATCGGCCCCAGAGGGGAAATGTTTTGCATTATCTCGCGCTTGCCACCAAAGGCGCCCACCGGCATGCCACCACCGACAATTTTTCCCAAGCAGGTTAGATCGGGCACTATACCGTAGTGGGCTTGGGCACCGCCCAATGCCACTCGAAAACCGGTCATCACTTCGTCAAAAATCAGCACGCTACCGTACTCGTTACATACCCGGCGCAGGGTTTCCAAAAAGCCCGGTTGCGGCGGAATGCAATTCATATTGCCAGCAACGGGTTCAACGATAATGCAGGCAATCTGATCACCGATTTCATTGAAACACGCCTCAACCCCTTCAGGGTCGTTAAACGAGAGCGTAATGGTGTGTTCAGCCAGCGACGCAGGCACGCCCGGCGAGCTGGGTTCGCCGTGGGTAAGCGCACCTGAGCCCGCTTTAACCAGCAACGAATCAGAATGGCCGTGGTAATTACCTTCAAACTTAACGATCTTATCGCGGCCGGTGGTACCTCGCGCCAGGCGTATCGCCGACATAGTCGCTTCGGTGCCCGAGCTGGTCATGCGCACCATATCCATGGAGGGAATCATTTCGCAGATCAAATCCGCCATGGTGGTTTCGACGGCGGTCGGGGTACCAAAGGACAGACCGTTGTCTAATCGCGCTCGCACGGCAGCCAATACGTCTTGGTCGGCATGCCCAGTGATCATGGGTCCCCAGGAGCCGACATAGTCCACGTAGCGATTGCCTTCAACGTCAAACAGAAAGGCACCTTGAGCACGCTCCATGAAGACTGGCGGGCGGTGTAACCCTTTAAACGCCCGAACGGGTGAGTTTACGCCGCCCGGTATATGACGACTGGCAAGTTCAAACAGTTCAGCTGATGTAGTCATGGCATCCTCTCGGTCAATGGCGTACAGAAGATAGGATCAAAAACGGACAGCCCGTGAAAAACGATGCGGCAAACATTGGCCGCTGGGCGGTTGAAAGCCTTGAGACAAACTTTGCCAGGTAAAGCGCTGGGCCTGCTCACAAGCAGTTGGTAAGCGCTCACCAACAGCAATACGTGCGGCAATGGCCGATGCCAGCGTGCAGCCAGAGCCATGGAAGAGTTCGGGCAAACGCGGCCACTGCCACTGGCGAGTGGTATCGGGCGAGTGCAGTGTGTGCACTACCTGCTGGTCATTGCCGGGCAACGGTTCATCCGTAGCCGTGACCAGGATGGCTTGGCACCCCTGTGACATCAGTGCCACCGCGCGGGCCGTATCATCGAAAGGGGTGATGATGTCGGGCGTAAGCTGGGCCAACTCAGCGCGATTCGGCGTTAAGATATCCACAAGCGGTAGCAAGCGATCAATAAACAATTGACGCAAAGCAGGTGTGGATAACTCAGTTCCGCCACCGGCTTTAAAGACCGGATCGGCCACCACGGGAATGCCTGGAAAACGGCGAATAATTTGCTCTGCGGCGCGCAGGGTGTCTTCGTCGGCGAGTAGGCCAAGCTTAATCGCCGCGACCTGCATCTCACTAATTGCCTCGGCCATTTGGCGCATCGCGGTCGGATCAGCAGGGATCACGCGTGTCACATTATGACAATTTTGTACCGTCAGCGCAGTGGGGATCGTTACCGCCCAACCGCCACAGGCAGCAATAGATTCGCTATCAGCGATTAACCCTGCCCCACCAGTCGGATCATGCCCGGCGAGTACCAACACCACGGGAGGAAGTGGTTGACGCATCAAAAGGGCTTCACAACGGCGAGAATAATAATCGCCACCAGCGCAATCACCGGTGCTTCGTTAAACCAGCGGAAAAACACATGTCCTTTGGTACAACGATCCTGGGCAAACTGCTTTAAATAGATCAAACAAACGTGATGATAGGCAATAAGCAGAACCACTAGCGCCAGCTTGGCGTGCATCCAGCCCTGGCTAAACCATTCGGGCACCAGGTAGAGCATCCAGCCACCAAAAATGAGCACCGCAATCATCGAGGGTGTCATGATGCCACGGTAGAGCTTACGCTCCATGGTTTTGAAATAACTGATAGCCAGTTCGTCGCCATTATCCCGCGCAGTGGCGTGATACACATACAGGCGGGGTAAATAGAACAGCGCAGCGAACCACGTCACTACGGCCATTAAGTGAATAGCCTTCACCCATAGGTACATTGTCGCTCCTTAAAGTGATGAATCCTTCTCGCGTTTATCAGTGCCAAGGTCATCGGCGCCGCGTGGGTCAGTGTAGTGATAATAACGCTCGATGGCGCCACGGGTGATAATACCTGAAATACGCCGCTGCTTTGGCCGATAGCCGTGCACAACGTAGAGCGCCCCTAGGGCATTATCCTGCAGTTTTAGAAACGCTTCAGAAAGCGTCGCCTGTAAACCAATCGGCGCCAGCTCCAAACGCTGCCCAGGGATTTCGAGTAGATCAATCAACTCATCCGCAGGCGGCTCTTCACCCTGCAGCGCCTCATCGTGTTCAAGTAGCCAGCGTGCCAATTCAGCTGCTTTTAGCGCCAGCACTGGTTTTTCCTCTGTTGAGCGCTCAATAACTAACCACACCGGGTTGGTTTCTAATAAAAGTCGCGCTTGATCAGGCGTGATCATGCGATCGGTGCGCACCAGTTGACGCTCCATCACCGCAGGCACCGAAACCCGTGAGAGTGCTTGCATCAACGGTTGCTGAAGCGGGTGCAGCCCGTAGCGCACCGTGCTGATAAAAAAGCCTTCACAGCCAGTCAATTGACGCGAGGTTAAACACGCCACTACCACCGCCAACATGCCGGGAAGCATAATACTCGGCGTGTGGGTTAACTCCAAAAGCGCCATTAGCGCAGCCAAGGGCGCTTGTAACACCGCCCCCATCATTGCAGCCATACCTAGCATCGCGTAAATGCCAGGATCCGCGGCTTTATCGGACCAAAGCCAGCCCCCCAGTAAACCAAACAGCGCGCCTGTGGCAGCGCCTATGACCAACACCGGGCCGATAATACCGATGGGAACACCGCCAGCGACGGTTAGCGCCGTAAGCAGCAGTTTGACGATCATTAGCGCCAGCAGCACTTTAATTTCCAGCTGGTTATTGAGCGCCGCCGCCACGCTGTCATAGCCGATGCCCTGAACCTGGGGGAACCACCAGGCCACCGCGCCAGTTGCCACCCCTACCAAGCCAAGACGCAACCAAAGCGGCCACTGCATAATCCGCTGACTGCGTGAAATATGAATAAACAGCCCGGCTAGCAGACCAATCACCAGTCCGGTAACCACAATCCACGGCAAGTTGATCAGTGAGCCCAGTGCTATCTCGGGGATACGGAAAGCGGGTTCGTTGCCATACGCCAACTGCGCCACCAGCGCGCCCATGGTAGAGGCCAAAATCACGGGCATAAAGCTCATTAAAGTGTACTCCATCATCACCACTTCCATGGCAAAGATGACACCCGCGATAGGGGTGTTAAAAGAGGCGGAAATAGCAGCTGCGGTGCCGCACGCCACGAGTACTCTAAGGCTATTATTAGGCAAACGTATCTGCTGACCAAGCCCGCTAGCCGCCGCTGCCCCCAAGTGAATAGCCGGGCCCTCACGACCCGCAGACAAACCACCTAGCACCACGACAACGCCCACCCACCACTGATTGAGCCAGTTGCGTAACGGAAAACGGCCTTGATGATAGGTAAGCCGCTCAATCACGTGGCCAACGCCCAGCTTGCGCGCTGCCGGTTTTTGCCGGTACAGCAGCACACCCACAAGGGTAACCGCCAGCATGGGTAGCAGCGCACGTAGCCAGGGTGCCATGCTTTCAAACGCTTCTGGATCGCCATCGGTCATGTAAAGCGCGGCGCCCGCTTCCAATAGCAGTCGAAACGCCACCATCACAGCGCCGGTAATAACCCCCGAGACAAGGCCCAGCAAACAGAGTTGCGGAAGGGCGTCGACGTTGGCCAACTGGCGACGAAAACTCTCTAAGGTAAAATCCGATCGGGAAAAACGCGCCACAGCGACCTTCCTTGCTCTTGTATCTTTACACTCTTGTGTATCATAGCTGGATACGCTTAAACAGCTTGGTGTCCTATGCTTAAGCTAATAGCGAATTTGGTTTTCTACTCAGCGGCATCCGTAAGGAGTGATTTGTGATTAAGGTCGGCATTGTTGGCGGTACCGGTTACACCGGCGTTGAACTACTGCGGCTACTCGCCCAGCACCCCCACGTCAACGTAGCCATGATTACCTCG
Organism: Vreelandella glaciei; assembly: GCF_013415125.1. GTDB lineage: Bacteria > Pseudomonadota > Gammaproteobacteria > Pseudomonadales > Halomonadaceae > Vreelandella > Vreelandella glaciei. The sequence goes on from NZ_JACCDE010000017.1 coordinate 60,410, forward strand.
CGCTCGGAAACCGGCGTCAAGGTGTGCGATATGTACCCCAACCTGCGCGGCCATTACGACACGCTGGCGTTTAGCGAGCCGGACGCCAAACAGCTGGGCGCCATGGATGCGGTATTTTTTGCCACACCTCACGGCGTTGCTCACGCCCTGGCGGGTGAGCTACTCGAAAACGGCACTCGGGTGATCGATCTATCGGCCGACTTCCGGCTGCGCGATGCCGACGAGTGGAGCCGTTGGTACGACCAGGCCCACGGCGCCCCGGAACTGTTGCAAGAGGCGGTCTACGGGCTGCCGGAAATGCACCGTGAGAAAATCAAAGAAGCACGTTTAATCGCCGTACCCGGCTGCTACCCCACTGCCGTTCAATTGGGCTACCTGCCGCTTCTGGAAGCGGGTTTGATCGACCCAGGTCAACTGATTGCCGACTGCAAATCCGGCGTTACCGGCGCAGGTCGTGGCGCTAAAGTAGGTTCACTGCTCGCTGAAGCCAGCGAGTCGATGAAAGCCTATGGCGCCTCGGGCCACCGCCACCTGCCGGAAATTAGCCAAGGACTTAGGGATATCCAGCAGTCCACGGTGGGTTTAACCTTTGTGCCCCACTTAACGCCGATGATCCGCGGCATTCACGCCACCCTTTACGGCCAGCTCACCACTGAGCCCGGCGATCTGCAGGCTCTATTTGAGCAGCGCTACGCTAACGAACCCTTTGTCGATGTGATGCCTGCTGGCAGTCACCCAGAGACGCGCAGCGTCAAAGGCATCAATACCTGCCGCCTAGCGGTCCATCGCCCCAGCAATGGCAATACGGTCGTGGTGCTATCGGTGATTGATAATTTGGTCAAAGGCGCCTCGGGCCAAGCGATCCAAAACCTCAACCTGATGTTCGGCTTTGACGAGAACACCGGACTTACTGCCCCCGCGCTGATGCCTTAAACACCTCACCAAAACCAGCATGCAGAGGGCAGCTCAGAGAGGAGGTCATTTGCCAAGGAAGGCAAATGTAGCGTCCATGGAAGGATTCACAGCGCCTCCTCGGCGAGCTGCCCTCTGCTTGATATACCAACACAATAGTTGACCAATTTGCTGGGAATTACCCATAATCACCCCCCAATGCCGATTTATTCGTTCTTTAAGCTCGCGGGAGGTACCCATGAGCGGTGCAGAAGCCTTTGTTCCGACCCCACTACTGCTCTCTGATAGTGCACGAAAACGTATTAACGCACTGATTGCAGAAGAAAATAACCCATCACTCAAACTGCGGGTCTACGTGACCGGTGGCGGCTGTTCGGGTTTTCAGTACGGCTTCGACTTTGCTGACAATGTCGCCGACGATGACACTGTGATTGAGTTCGGTGAGGCCGCACTGGTCGTCGACCCCCTCTCTTACCAGTATCTGGTGGGCTCCACGGTCGACTACGAAGAAGGCTTAGCGGGCGCGCGTTTTCGCGTTCAAAACCCCAATGCCACCACCACCTGCGGCTGCGGCGCTTCCTTTATGGTCTAAACAGCGTTGGCCCACGACGCTCCCCGTGACTTGACGCCCTGACGGTTTCTCGCCAAGGTTGATAGGTCAATAACGGCTAAAAAGGGTATTCGAGCGCCATACCTTGCTCGGAAACCCGCTACTAGCCACATAAAGCACGGGGAAACTTATGAAAGTTGCACTACCACTCAGCCTGACCAAAACAACGCTTGCACTCGCACTGGGATTGGGCAGCGCCACTGCCGCCATGGCTCAAACGCCATCGGTGAACGTGGCCACTGACCCAAGCTTTGTGCCATTTGAAATGATGGATCAAGAGACCGGCGAAATGGTCGGCTTCGATATGGATATCATCAACGAAGTCGCCGAACGTGCAGGCTTTGAAGTCAACCTGACGACCATGGAATTCTCCGGCATCATTCCCGCCGTGCAAACGGGTAGTCAAGAGATCGCCATCGCCGGTACCACCATCACTGACGAGCGCTCTGAAGTCGTTGACTTCTCCGACCCCTACTACGATTCAGGTTTACGCATCATTGTCCGCGCCGATAACGACAGCGTCGAGACACTAGAAGACCTCCAAGACCTCGCCGTCGGTACCAAAATTGGTTCCACCAGTTATGACTACCTTCAGCAAGAACTCGGCGAAGATGCTGAAATCACCCCCTTCCCAGGGACTGCCGACATGTACATGGCGCTGCTAGGCCGCAACGTCGACGCCGTGCTCTATGATGCCCCTAACGTCTCTTACTTCTCGCAAACTCGCGGTGAAGGCCGTACCAAGGTTGTTGGCCCTCTGTATGAAGGTCAGCAGTACGGCATCGTGTTCCACAAAGGCAGTGAGTGGGTAGAGCCGACTAACGAAGCGTTGGCCGCCATGCGCGAAGATGGCACCTACGATGAGATCTACACCAAGTGGTTTGGTGAAGCGCCTAGCGAAGAGTGAGTATAAAAGCTCTCTATTAGCGTAACGCTGTTACAGGGCCGGGTGGCCACAACCCCCGGCCCTGCTGCATTTCTCATGTGTTTTTTGTCATCTGCTTTTGTTTCAGGAGTCTACGCGTGGACGTCAATTTTCAGTTTGATTGGTCGGCAGCGTTTGGGTCTATCCCTTACCTGCTGCCGGGTATTCCCTGGACGCTGCTTATCTCGTTTGGCGGTCTCGCCATCGGATTCTTTATCGGAATATTCTTTGGCCTATTACGTATTAGCCGCCTGCGTTGGCTACGCTGGCCAGCCATCGTTTACGTCGAAGTATTTCGCGGCACGCCTATCCTGGTACAAGTACTGTTTATTTTTTACGGCTTGCCGCAACTATTAGGCAGCCCAATTAACGCGCTGGTCGCCGGTATTGCTGCGATCGCGGTTAATTCCGGTGCTTACATTTCAGAAATTGTGCGTGGCGGTGTGCAATCAATTGAACGCGGCCAGGGTGAAGCATCACTCTCCCTAGGGCTCTCCCGCACTCAAGCATTTCGCTACGTTATCTGGCCCCAGGCGTTTCGGCGCATGATTCCTCCCCTCGGTAACCAGGGCATCATCAGCATCAAAGACACCTCACTGTTTTCAGTGATAGGCGTCGGTGAGCTAGTGCGTCAGGGGCAGATCTATATCGCCACCACCTTTACGGCGCTTGAGGTCTACTTCATGGTCGCCCTGATGTACCTGGCAATCACCTGGACCCTATCAATCATCCTCCGCCAGCTTGAGATCAGGGGCCTGGCAGGACAATAAGGACACGCGCAATGAGCGAGACAATGAGCAACACAACGCAACCCATTGTGCGTATGCAGCAGCTTAATAAACACTTTGGCAGCCTGCACGTACTTAACGATATTGACCTAACGATTGTGCCTGGTGAAGTCGTCGTGATCATCGGTGCCAGTGGCTCTGGCAAATCCACGCTAATTCGCTGTATTAACGGTTTGGAAGAGTTCCAATCGGGCAGCCTGGTGGTCGACAGCAACGAACTATTGCCCCATGGGAAGAGTACCCAAGCGCTGCAAACCATCCGTACCGAAGTGGGCATGGTCTTTCAGCAATTTAATCTCTTTCCTCATCTCAGCGTGATCGATAACGTCACCCTGGCGCCAATGAAAGTGCGCGGTTTAAGCCGTGACGACGCGGTCAGCAACGCCAAACGCTTGCTTGACCGGGTAGGTATCGCTGATCAGGCTGACAAGTACCCCAGCCAGCTCTCAGGCGGTCAACAGCAACGTGTGGCACTGGCTCGTGCCTTGGCGATGGAACCCCGCCTGATGCTGTTTGACGAGCCCACATCGGCGCTGGATCCGGAAATGATCGGTGAAGTGCTGGATGCCATGCGCGAGCTGGCCAAAGAGGGCATGACCATGGTGATTGTTACCCATGAAATGGGCTTTGCCCGCGAGGTCGCCGACCGGGTGATTTTTATCCATAAAGGCGAGATTACCGAGCAGGGCCACCCTGAAAAACTGTTCGATTCTCCTCAACACGAACGTACTCAATCCTTCCTTGCTCGCGTGCTCAAACATTAAATTGAGCCCCTTCTACGCGTTAAAATAACCGCCAATTCACGCTGAATAACGCTTTTTTACTGGCCTGTCGACACGACAGGCCATTTTTTTGCCTGTGGATAAACTTTTTTTACATTGATCGGTTTTATCTCCGTAAGGCCCACCATGTACATCGCTTAGCGTTAGCTCCACACCAATCGTTGATTGTTCACAGGTGCGGTAACAACCCAGGTACTGGACGGTGGATAAGCCGTGGCTAATTACAGCTGTGGATAAAGCACTATTCCATCCACAGGCTTAACACCCTTTCTGCCCAGGAACTCCCGCCTTCAAACATGTAGAAGTCAACAATATAAGCGCATGAAATTATTAAGAATAAATCGCTTACACACAGAAATTGTCCACACTAGTAATTACAACATTTACAGAACTTCTCTTATTTTATATTTATGTTGTTATTAATAGAGACTGTTTAACAATTTGGGGTGTGGAAAAACCTGACGGTTACCCACAGGGGGTTTATACTTGCCGCCTCATTGATCTAAGGTGGCTGCGTCTAGAATCGACTGCACTGGCCACATCATCCGTGCCGATAGGCACAAGACGAGGTGTCTCTTGAATTACCCCGACCGCTTTGACGTGATTGTCATCGGCGGTGGCCATGCGGGAACTGAAGCCGCACTGGCCTCTGCTCGCATGGGCTGTCAGACCCTGCTGCTCACCCATAACATCGAAACTCTGGGCCAAATGTCGTGTAATCCCGCCATCGGTGGCATCGGCAAAAGTCACTTGGTCAAGGAAATTGATGCACTGGGCGGCGCCATGGGGCTTGCCACGGACTTGGGTGGCATCCAGTTTCGCGTGCTCAATGCCAGCAAAGGGCCCGCCGTTCGGGCCACTCGTGCCCAGGCTGACCGCATCCGTTACAAGGCAGCGATCCGCGGAATGCTGGAAAACCAGCCCAACTTAACGATCTTCCAGCAAGCCGCAGGCGATCTGATTGTGGATAACGACACCGTACGAGGCGTCGTCACGGAAACCGGCATCCGCTTTCATGCCGACAGCGTCGTGCTGTGTACCGGGACATTTTTGGGTGGCGTGATTCACATTGGTTTGGATCAAAGCAAAGGTGGCCGAGCAGGCGATCCGCCCTCCAACGCGTTGGCCGAACGTCTGCGCGCGCTGCCGTTTCGCGTTGATCGCCTAAAAACCGGCACACCGCCGCGTATTGATGCCAAAAGCGTGGATTTTTCCCAGTTGGAAGAGCAGCCCGGCGATAGCCCAACGCCGGTTATGTCCTACCTGGGATCACGGGAAATGCATCCTCAGCAGGTGAGTTGCCATATTGCTCACACCAATCAGCAGACTCACGATCTGATTCTGGCCAACCTTGATCGCTCGCCGATGTATTCCGGTGTGATCGAAGGCATCGGGCCGCGTTACTGCCCATCGATTGAAGACAAGGTTCATCGCTTTGCCGATAAATCGAGCCATCAGGTGTTTATCGAGCCCGAAGGTTTGGATACCCATGAGCTCTACCCCAACGGCATCTCGACCTCGCTGCCGTTTGACGTTCAGATTCAAGTCGTGCGTTCTATCAAAGGCCTGGAAAACGCCCATATCACCCGGCCTGGCTACGCCATTGAGTACGACTTTTTTGATCCGCGGGATTTAAAACACTCGCTGGAAACAAAATTTATCCACAACCTGTTTTTTGCCGGCCAGATTAACGGCACTACCGGTTACGAAGAAGCCGGTGCTCAAGGTTTGCTCGCAGGCCTGAATGCCGCCCGTCGCGCTCAAGAGCTGGATGCCTGGTATCCCCGCCGCGATGAAGCCTATCTCGGTGTGCTGGTCGATGATCTAATCACCATGGGCACCAAAGAGCCCTACCGGATGTTTACCTCCCGGGCGGAGTACCGCCTGCTGCTACGCGAAGACAACGCGGATCTGCGTTTAACTGAAGCGGGCCGAAAATTGGGGCTTGTCGACGACACGCGCTGGTCAGCGTTTAGCCAGAAACGTGAGGCTATCGAACAAGAGCGCGCGCGGTTAACCACCCTGTGGATACAACCGGGAAGTCCAGCGGCTGAACAAGTGGCCGAAAAAACCGGCGCACCGCTCACTCGCGAGTATTGCCTGAGTGATCTGCTTAAACGCCCTGAATTAAATTACAGCGATTTGGCCAATCTGCCCGGTATCGAGGGCACCCTGGTCACTGACCCGGCAGTCGCCGAGCAGGTACAAATTCAGGCTAAGTATCAAGGCTATATTGATCGCCAGCAGCATGAGATCGATAAGCTCAAGCGCCACGAAGCCACGCCACTGCCTGCGGAACTGGATTATTTGAAAGTGGAAGGCTTGTCTAACGAAATTCGCCAAAAACTGGCTGAAGCGCGGCCAGAAACGCTTGCCCATGCGGCGCGGATTTCAGGCGTCACCCCGGCGGCCGTCTCTATTTTGCTGGTGCATCTGAAAAAGCGCCGATTGGTGGCAGCGGCTGAGGTAGTTAACGGATGAGTTCGTTGAACCCACTGTTGAAGACGCTACCTGCAAGCGTTGCACTACGGCTTGATCAAGGGCTTAGCCAGTTAGGCATCGCCGTTGACGAACATCAACGCGAACAGCTGTTAGGCTTATTGGCACTGTTGCACAAGTGGAACCGGGCTTATAACCTCACAGCGGTACGCGAGGTGGATGACATGGTGTCGCGCCACGTGTTGGATAGCGCCGCTGTGTTGCCCTATGTGCAGGGGCCGCGGCTACTGGACGTGGGCGCGGGCCCTGGACTTCCTGGCATCGTATTAGCGATATTAGCCCCCCAGCTTGATGTGACACTGCTGGATAGCAATGGCAAAAAGGTGCGCTTTCAGCGACAGGCGGTAATGGAGCTAGGGCTTGAAAACGTAACACCCGTACAGGCGCGGGTGGAACAGTTTGAAGCCGCCGCTTTTGATCAGGTGATTTCCCGGGCATTTGCCAGCTTGGTCGATTTTGTCACCTTGACCCGCCAGCTACCCAGCGCCGACGGCCAGTGGTTAGCCATGAAAGGCCCTGGGGCGGATGATGAACTGCGCGACCTGCCCGCCGGTATACGTTTACACCAGCGTCATTTGTTAGAAGTACCCTTTGAAGCAGCCCAGCGGCAGTTGCTGATCTTGAATTTTGAGAGCTGAATATTTAAAGCTGAACGTTGATTCTGACCCCCAGAAGGAGTTGAGCAAGTGAGCCAGATCATTGCCCTGACCAACCAAAAAGGCGGCGTGGGCAAGACCACCTCGGCCGTTAACCTGGCGGCCAGTCTCGCTGCGCTCGACCGTCGCGTACTGCTGGTGGATCTTGACCCCCAAGGCCATGCCAGCATGGGCAGTGGCATCGATAAATACGAGCTCGATAAGAGCGTTCTTGACGTTCTACTGGGCGAAGCAACGGCTGCTGAAACGATTGTCAAAAAGCTGGCGGTCAAGTACGACGTACTGCCGGGTAACGGTGATCTCACCGCCGCCGAAGTCGAGCTGCTGGATCGCGATAAAAGCGAGAGCTGCTTAACCAACGCACTGGCTTCGGTCTCGGATGCCTATGACGTAGTGCTGATCGACTGCCCGCCCTCTTTGAACATGCTAACCGTGAATGCATTAACGGCTTCCGATAGCGTGCTGATCCCTCTTCAGTGCGAATTTTACGCCCTGGAGGGGCTGTCAGCCCTGCTCGATACCGTTGAGCAGATTAAGCAAAATGTGAATCCAGATCTGGCCATTGCGGGCATTTTGCGCACCATGTACGACAAGCGCACCAGCCTAACGCGGGAAGTGGATAAGCAGTTGCGTGACTATTTTGGCGATATGCTATTGAAAACGACTATCCCGCGTAACGTGAAAGTTGCCGAAGCACCAAGCCATGGGCTGCCCGTTACGCAATATGCACGGTTCTCCCGGGGCAGCCAGGCCTACCGCGTGCTGGCGAAAGAGATGATTCGTCGCCTAGCGTTATAAAATGAGGAAAAGCGAATGACGCGTAAACCCGCGCTGGGACGTGGCCTGGATGCCCTGATTGGTGCCGGTGCCCGTCGCCGTGACAGCTTAGAACTTGCCGGTAGCGGCACCCCGTTGGAGCTTTCTGACGCCGCGCGCAGCGCTGTGGCCAGCGACGTTGCCGAGGATCGTCTTGAGCGCTTGCCGTTAGGGCAATTAACGCGGGGTAAATATCAGCCGCGCCGGGATATTCAGCCCGAAGCGTTAGAAGAGCTGGCGGACTCCATTCGCGCCCAGGGCGTGATGCAGCCCATTGTTGTGCGCCCCATCGGCGTGGATCGCTACGAAATTATTGCCGGTGAGCGCCGCTGGCGGGCAGCCCAACTTGCCGAGCTGGACGTCATTCCGGCAGTCATCCGGGAAGTCAGCGATGAAGTTGCCCTGGCGCTGGCGCTGATTGAAAACATTCAGCGTGAAAACCTCAACGCCATCGAAGAAGCCATGGCGCTCAAGCGACTGGGGGAAGAGTTTGAGCTTACCCAGCAGCAGATTGCCGACGCGGTGGGGAAATCACGCACCCAGGTGGCCAATCTGTTGCGTCTGCTGGCGCTAGATCCGGAAGTGCAAACCCTGCTCGAACGGGGTGACCTGGATATGGGACATGCAAGAGCGTTGCTGACGCTGAACAGTACCCAGCAGCGGCAGGTGGCTCATGAGGTGGTCAATAACGATATGACGGTGAGGGCCACCGAAGCGCTGGTGAAAAAAGTCCAAACCAGCCAAACGCCAATCAAAACGTCTAGCCGGCAAAGCAAACAGCCCGATGTGGCCAAGCTTGAAACCCACCTTGGCGAACTGCTTGGCGCGCCAGTTTCCATTGATCATGGCCAAAAAGGCAAAGGTAAGTTAACGATACGCTATACCAGCCTCGAAGAATTAGACGGTATCTTAAATCATATTAAATAGCAGGCTATTCAATATCCCGTAAGAAGCGCACACGTTTTCCCCCTTTGGTCGCAAATCAGCCCTTAAGCGGGCAAAATCGGTGCGACTTCGGTTGAAGGTGTGATAGCGCTTCCCTATAATCGCGCAAGATTTGTGCAGGTTGCCTTGGTTTGTCTAGCTATTAGCTTGTCGAGGTATTGGTTTTTATCAGTGAGGCTGGGCCGGTATGCAGCGATACGAAACCCAGCGTCGAAAAGCCTATGTCGTTCGACTCACGATCGCGCAACTGATGATCACCTTCGTTGGTATGCTAGCTGCCTATCTAGTCGCCGATTTAGAAGGTGTGTCATCGGTGTTTAAAGGGGCGCTGGTAGCCTTATTACCGCATGCCTTTTTTATCAAGCGAATGGGGGTTTTGCGCGGGACTAGCCCTTCAAAGGCTGCGATGCGCCTGTTTCGTGCCGAGGCTGGCAAGTTTGGTTTGACGGTGGCACTGTTTATTGCAGTGTTCGTGATAGCGCCCCCGTCAAACCCTACTTTCTTTTTTTATGCTTATGTTGCGGTTGTTCTAACGCATTGGCTTACGCCTTGGTTAATGCCAAAAAACGCCAATGCTTAGAAAATTGCACAATTAAATTGAGGTGACACATCCATGGCCGCAGGAAACGAAGTCTCAACGACTTACTATATCCAGCACCACTTGCAGAATTTGACCTTTGGCAATCACCCTGAAAACGGTTGGTCGCTGGCGCATTCGGCAGAAGAAGCAAGTGAAATGGGCTTTTGGGCCATCCACCTGGATACCATGGGCTGGTCGATTGCCATGGGGCTGCTGTTTATCTGGATTTTCCGCAAAGCGGGAAAAATGGCCACCACCGGTGTCCCCGGCGGTCTGCAAAACGCAGTAGAAATGGTGTTTGAATTTATCGAGAACATGATTCAAGGAACGTTCAAAGGACGTAACCCGATTATTGCCCCATTGGCATTAACGCTGTTCGTGTGGATATTCCTGATGAACTCGCTAAAAATAATTCCGGTGGATTTCTTCCCGGTCTTATTTGCCAAGCTCGGCGTGGATTACATGAAAATCGTCCCTACTACGGACGTCAATGCTACCCTGGGTATGGCGTTGGGCGTTTTCTGCCTGATTCTCTACTACAGCTTTAAGGTTAAAGGTGTAGGCGGTTTTGCCAAAGAGTTGTCTTTCACGCCTTTCAATCATTGGGCATTGATTCCCTTCAACCTTGTATTGGAAATCGTCGCTTTGTTGGTTAAGCCATTCAGTTTGGCAATGCGTCTATTTGGTAACATGTTCGCCGGCGAAGTCATCTTTATTTTAATCGCAATGTTGCCTTTCTGGGCAATCTGGGTGCTGGATGTGCCTTGGGCCATTTTCCATATATTAATCGTTACGTTACAGGCATTTATCTTTACCGTGCTGTCCGTTGTTTACCTGAGCGCAGCGCACGAACATCACTGAAGTAAACACTGTTTGTAAGACAATACCCTTAACCCTCAACCTTAGACTTTAACTTGAAAAACTAGGAGCATTACCATGGAACTTATCTACATTGCCGCTTCCATCATGATCGGTCTTGGCGCGCTAGGTACCGGCATTGGCTTCGCTATTTTGGGTGGCAAGCTGTTGGAATCTACAGCGCGTCAGCCGGAGCTAGGCGACCAACTGCAAACCAAAACCTTCCTTATGGCAGGTCTGTTGGATGCGGTTCCGATGATCGGTGTTGGTATCGCAATGTACCTGATCTTTGTTGTTGCCGGTTAATGACTGCTGAGCCGAGCGTTAAACGCTCGGTTTTGTTTCACTCCGGTCGCCACGAACTTGTCAGAGGTACATTCCTGTGAATATCAACATGACGCTAATCGGGCAGACGATCGCCTTCGCGATCTTTGTCTGGTTTTGCATAAAGTATGTGTGGCCTCCGATCAGCAACGCGCTTCATGAGCGTCAAAAGAAAATTGCTGATGGCTTGGATGCAGCCAGCCGTGCTAACCGTGATCTTGAGCTTGCTCAAGAACGGGCAGAACAGACGCTGCGCGAAAGCAAGGAGCAAGCTTCGCAAATTCTTGAGCAGGCCAACAAACGCTCTGCCCAGATAGTTGAAGAAGCCCGCGAACAGGCCCGCGCCGAAGGCGAACGCCTAGTAGCGAGTGCACGTTCCGAGATTGAGCAAGAAGTGAATCGCGCTAAGGATGAGCTTCGTGCCCAGGTCTCTTATCTCGCCGTTATGGGTGCCGAGCGTGTTCTTGAAGCGTCGGTCGACGAACAAGCCCATCGCAAGTTACTCGATGAGCTTGCTGCTGAACTGTAAGGAGGTGAACCATGGCGGAATTACTGACCGTCGCTCGTCCTTACGCTAAGGCAGCGTTTGAATACGCGCGTGATCATGAGGCGCTTGATAGCTGGTCACAAGCGCTGAGTTTTTTAAGTGTTGCGGTAGCAGATGACGTCGTGCGCCATCGGCTAAGCAGTCCCAAATTAGACAGCGAACAAAAAGTGTCGCTGCTTGTCGAGCTTATTCCTGAGCAACAGGATGAGGCTTTACAGCGATTTTTGACTGTTTTGGCTGACCAGGGCCGCCTGATGGCGTTGGCATCCATTGCTGATCAGTTTGAGCACCTGCGTGCTGAACACGAGCAGCGGATTGAAGTGAACGTCACCTCTGCTTACGAGCTCGATAGTCAGCAAGAAACGAAGCTAGCGAACGCGCTTAAGAAACGTCTGAATCGCGAAATCTCTATTACTACTCAGGTGGACAAGTCGCTTATTGGCGGTGTCATCCTGCGTGCTGGTGATACCGTTATTGACGGCTCCGTACGTGGTCGATTGAACCGCCTTTTTGACGCGCTAACCGCTTGAGTCTGAGGGACATGGCATGCAGCAACTGAATCCTTCCGAGATCAGCGACATCATCAAGCAGCGAATTGAAAAGCTTGACGTCGCATCCGAAGCCCATAATCAGGGCACCATCGTCACCGTTTCCGACGGTATCGTGAAAATTCACGGCCTCGAAGACGCGATGTTTGGTGAAATGATCGAATTCCCCAACAGCATCTTTGGCATGGTACTCAATCTGGAGCGTGACTCCGTGGGTGCCGTAGTGCTGGGTGACTACCTGCAGCTCGAAGAGGGCATGACCGCCAAGTGTACCGGTCGTATCCTCGAAGTGCCGGTGGGCCCTGAGCTGATTGGTCGCGTGGTCGATGCGCTGGGTAACCCCATTGATGGTAAAGGCGACATCAACACGACCATGACAGACGCCGTTGAGAAAGTGGCGCCGGGCGTTATCACCCGTCAGTCCGTCGATGAGCCGATTCAAACCGGTCTTAAGTCTATCGACGCCATGGTGCCGATCGGCCGTGGTCAGCGGGAGCTGATCATCGGTGACCGTCAGATTGGTAAGTCCGCCATTGCCATCGATGCGATCATCAACCAGAAAGGCAAGGGCGTGACCTGTGTCTACGTTGCCATTGGTCAGAAGCAGTCGACCATTGCCAACGTGGTGCGCAAACTCGAACAGCACGGCGCGATGGAACACACCATTGTCGTGGCTGCTGGCGCTGCCGACCCGGCACCGATGCAGTTCCTGGCACCTTACTCTGGCTGCACCATGGGCGAGTACTTCCGCGACCGCGGCGAAAACTCCCTCATCGTGTATGACGACCTTTCCAAGCAGGCCGTTGCGTACCGTCAGGTATCGCTGCTGCTGCGTCGTCCGCCGGGCCGTGAAGCTTATCCTGGTGACGTTTTCTATCTCCACTCACGTCTTCTTGAGCGTGCTGCGCGCGTTAACGTCGACTACGTTGAGAAGTTCACCAACGGTGAAGTGAAAGGCAAGACCGGTTCCTTAACCGCGCTGCCGATCATCGAAACCCAGGGTGGCGATGTTTCTGCGTTCGTTCCGACCAACGTGATCTCGATCACCGATGGTCAGATCTTCCTGGAAACCAACCTGTTTAACTCCGGTATTCGTCCGGCGATTAACGCAGGTCTCTCGGTTTCTCGTGTGGGTGGTTCGGCGCAGACCAAAATCATCAAAAAGCTCGGCGGTAGTGTACGTCTGGCACTGGCTCAGTACCGTGAACTGGCGGCCTTCTCGCAGTTTGCGTCTGATCTTGATGAAGCCACGCGTAAGCAGCTCGAACACGGTCAACGTGTTACCGAACTGATGAAGCAGAACCAGTACTCGCCAATGTCGGTTGCTGAAATGGCGCTCTCGCTGTATGCCGCCAACGAAGGTTATCTGGATGATGTCGAAGTAAACAAAGTGTTGGACTTTGAACGTGCTCTGCACGACTACATGAAGTCTGAACACGGCGATTTGCTCGATAAGATCAACCAGAGCGGCGACTACAACGGTGAGATTCAAGACAGCTTGAAGTCGGGTCTCGAGAAGTTCAAGGCGACTCAGAGCTGGTAATGTCTGGCCCGCCTGCGGGCGGGTTTGCATGCTTTCTGAGAGCCACGAACGAAGGGTAGATCGCTATGGCAGCTGCAAAAGAGATACGCACCCAGATCGGGAGCATTAAAAATACGCAGAAGATCACCAGCGCCATGGAAATGGTGGCTGCATCGAAAATGCGTAAAGCGCAAGATCTGATGAGAGCCAGTCAGCCTTACGCTAAGCAGATCCGCAATGTGGTCGGCCACATTGCCGACGCGAACCCCGAGTACAGGCACGACTATATGGTCGAGCGTAGCGAGGTTAAGCGCGTTGGTTACATTGTGGTCTCTACAGACCGTGGTCTGTGCGGTGGCTTGAACCACAACCTCTTCAAAGCCTTACTCAAACAGGCCAGCGAGTGGAAAAAGCAGGGCGCAGAGCAGGATTTCTGTGCTCTAGGCGCTAAGGCCAGTACCTTTTTCCGCAACTACGGTGGCAATTTGGTGGCGGCGAAGAGCGGTTTAGGCGAAGCCCCGACCGTTGAAGGTTTGATTGGCAGTATTAAGGTCATGCTCGAAGCGTACGATGAAGGACGTCTCGACCGGCTGTACGTGGTGCACAACGAGTTTGTGAACACCATGACGCAAAAGCCAGTGGTTCGTCAGCTTCTTCCCCTGTCGCCTGATATGGGCGCAGACGCTGAGCAAGACGACGAAAACGCCCGTCCCGGAAGCTGGGACTACCTGTATGAACCGGATGCCAAGGCGTTGCTCGATAGCCTGTTGGTTCGTTTCATCGAATCGCAGGTGTATCAGGCGGTAGTGGAAAACGGCGCTTGTGAACAAGCTGCTCGAATGATCGCTATGAAAAGTGCCACTGACAACGCAGGCGGCCTGATCGACGATCTGGAGATGGTCTACAACAAGGCCCGTCAGGCCGCCATCACCCAGGAAATTTCTGAGATCGTCGGCGGCGCTGCTGCCGTATAACGCCTAGGGAGCCGACTCTTTTCAGCGGCTCCCGGCAGACAGGTTTCATTTGCAGGTTTTAGAGAGGAACCAAGATGAGCGGACGTATCGTACAAATCATCGGCGCGGTGATTGACGTAGAGTTTCCGCGGGACTCTGTGCCCAAGGTCTACGACGCGCTGAAGGTCTCCGATGTTGAGACCATCCTCGAAGTCCAGCAGCAGCTGGGCGACGGCGTGGTGCGCACCATCGCCATGGGCTCCACCGAGGGCTTGAAGCGTGGCATGGAAACGACCAGCACAGGTGCTGCTATTTCCGTACCGGTAGGTAAGGAAACGCTGGGCCGTATTATGAACGTACTCGGCGAGCCGATCGACGAAGCAGGACCAATCGGCGAGCAAGAGCGTATGCCGATTCACCGTAAAGCACCGAGCTATGCCGACCAAGCAGCCTCTAACGAGCTGCTGGAAACTGGCATCAAGGTTATCGACTTGGTCTGCCCGTTTGCCAAGGGTGGTAAAGTTGGCCTGTTCGGCGGCGCCGGTGTGGGTAAAACCGTTAACATGATGGAGCTTATCCGCAACATCGCTACCGAGCACAGCGGCTACTCTGTATTCGCCGGTGTTGGTGAGCGTACGCGTGAGGGTAACGACTTCTATCACGAAATGACTGAATCCAACGTTATCGATAAGGTATCGCTGGTTTACGGTCAGATGAACGAGCCTCCGGGTAACCGTCTGCGCGTTGCGCTGACTGGCCTGACCATCGCTGAGAAATTCCGTGATGAAGGCCGCGATGTTCTGCTGTTCGTCGATAACATCTATCGTTACACCTTGGCAGGTACCGAAGTATCGGCACTGCTTGGCCGTATGCCGTCAGCGGTAGGTTATCAGCCGACGCTGGCTGAAGAGATGGGCGTTCTGCAGGAGCGTATTACCTCGACGAAAACCGGTTCAATCACTTCCGTACAGGCCGTATACGTGCCCGCGGATGACTTGACCGATCCGTCGCCGGCGACCACCTTCTCGCACCTGGACGCTACCGTGGTATTGGCGCGTTCTATCGCCGAGCTGGGTATCTACCCGGCGATCGACCCGCTTGACTCCACCTCACGTCAGTTGGATCCGCTGGTCGTCGGTGAAGAGCACTATGCTACCGCTCGCGGTGTGCAGAACGTTCTTCAGCGCTACAAAGAGCTTAAGGATATTATCGCCATTCTGGGTATGGACGAGCTGTCTGATGAAGACAAGCTGGCCGTTTCCCGGGCGCGTAAAATCCAGCGCTTCTTGTCGCAGCCGTTCTTCGTGGCCGAAGTATTTACCGGTTCACCAGGTAAGTATGTCTCACTGAAAGACACCATCAGTGGCTTCCAGGGCATTCTTGCTGGCGAATACGACGATATGCCGGAACAGGCCTTCTATATGGTCGGCTCCATCGACGAAGCCGTCGAGAAAGCCAACCAGATGAAGAAGTAATCCCGTCCATTAGGGGGATTCGCTATGGCGAATAGCTTTACTTGCAATATCGTCAGCGCTGAAGCATCCATCTTCTCAGGTACTGTTGAGCAGGTGATTGCTTCCGGAATGATGGGTGATCTGGGCATTTTGCCAGGTCACGCTCCGCTGCTGACTGAGCTTCAGCCGGGTCCGGTTCGCGTGATCTATGATGGTGGCACAGAAGAGAACTTCTACGTCACTGGTGGTTTCATGGAAGTCCAACCGGATGTCGTGACGATTCTGGCCGACTCTGCGTCGCGTGCCAGCGACCTCAACGAGGCCGCTGCCGAAGAAGCGCGTCAGCAGGCGCTGAAAGCCTTTAATGAGAAGTCATCGGAGCTTGATTACACTCGAGCTGCTGCTGAACTTGCCGAAGCCGTTGCTCAGTTGCGAACGATTCAGCAGCTGCGTAAAAAGGCGGGTAAAGGCTAACACCCACGCACTTGGCGTGTGTCCAACGCCCCTTAAACCCGCTACCAGGGTTTAAGGGGCGTTTTTTGTTTGGCAGACAGATAAGTAAGTATGGTGAGCTTGGTCAGTAGGATGGGCTGGGCGATGAATGTGTTCGGCAGCACGACGCTTGTAAGCGCGAGGGGTGAGAGCCATGGCACTGAATGATGAAAGTCTACAGGCATTAAAAGCCGAACTGCTCGACGAGTTGGCCAAGGAAGTGCCCAGTAAATCGGTACTCTCTTTGCGTTTGGCCGAAACCCGCTCCGCGGATATCGGTGAAGTGCTTGAGGAGATGATTGAAGACGACGAAGAGCTGCCCGCAGCGCTCGCATTGCTGGATATTCTGTCTGCCGAGCGTGCTGCGAACGTACTGGGTTATTTGCCCGGTGAGAGCCAGCTTGAGGTGGTCGGGGAACTGGATGACAGCCAGGTACTCAAGCTGCTGGAGGAGATGGGTTCGGACGAACGCGCCGACCTGTTTAATCTACTCAGTGAAGACCGCCGTGAAGCACTGCTGCGTCGTATGGCCCACCGCGAGCGGGAAGATCTCAAACGGCTTGCCAGCTACGAAGAGGGTACCGCCGGTGCCATCATGACCTCTGACTATGTCTCCATAGCCAGTGGCATGACGGTGTCGCAGGCCATGATGAGGGTACGTCAGACCGCTCCCGACGCGGAAACGGTCTATCAGCTGTATATTCTGGATAGCGACGGGCAATTGATTGGTACCATGTCGCTGCGCCAACTGATGGTGGCACGCCCCGGCGCCATTGTTGATGACATCATGATCAAAGATGTCATCAGTACACGGGTTGATAATGCTCAGGAAGATGTTGCCCGTATTGTGGCGAAGTACGACCTGTTAGCGCTGCCGGTGATTGATGCGGATGATCGTATGGTCGGTATTGTGACCCACGATGACGCCATGGACGTAGCCGAATCCGAGGCCACCGAAGATTTCCACAAAGGTATGTCCATCGGCCAACTGGAAGATGGCGTAAGCCGCGTGAAGCTCTGGAGTCTCTACCGTAAGCGGGTGTTTTGGCTGGTACTGCTGGTCTTTGCCAACCTTTTCTCAGGTGCCGGGATTGCCTATTTTGAAGAGACCATTGCCGCCCAGGTAGCGCTGGTGTTCTTTTTACCGCTGTTGATCGGTAGTGGCGGTAATGCTGGGGCCCAGGCCGCCACGCTAATGGTGCGCGGTATGGCGACTGGCGACGTAGGTGTCAAAGATTGGGGAAAATTACTCGGCCGAGAGCTTCTCGTTGCAGGGGCGTTAGGTATCACCATGGCCATTGCGGTGACACCAATAGGTATCATGCGTGGCGGTGAAGCTCTAGCGATGGTCGTTGCGCTAAGTATGGTCACCATTGTTCTGTTCGGAAGTCTGCTGGGGATGTGCCTGCCGTTCGTACTCGAGCGCTTTAAGGTCGACCCAGCGACGGCCTCGGCTCCGCTGGTGACCACGCTTATTGACGCCTCTGGGGTAGTGATTTACTTCAGTATCGCCACGCTGCTGCTTTCGTGACGAGTAAGTCATTGAGGGCTTAGCGCATTGAGCTACTGGCGGCGCGGGTGATAAACAGCACCTCAACGTGACCCAGCCACTCAATATCGCTAGCCAGCGCTTTTAGCTGGCTGGCGAGACACTGGGGTGGCTGCTGCACCGCGTCATCAATGATCAGCGATACCGAGACCTTATCGTCCAAATAGTGCAGCTGAAGCTCGTTGAGCGTGCGCCATACCGGATGCTTATACCAGCGCGCATCCAGCGCGGCCTCTACTTCAGGGCGCAGCGGAAGGCCGGGAAGGCGGCTAGGATCACCCGCCCCGGCGTCGTCTTCGGGGTCAACGTGGAAGATCACATCGGTGAGCGCGGGGAATTCATGGCGTAGACGGCGGCTTACTTCGTTACCTATTTCGTGGGCTTCCGAAACGGTAATCTTAGGCCCGACCACCACGTGTAGATCGACCATTACCCAGCCCGCGGACTGTCGGGTGCGCAGGTCGTGGACGCTATCCACCCCCGGTACGCTGCAAGCCACATCGTGCATCTGATCCTGAACATCCACCGGCAGCGCGGTATCGACCAACTCGCGAGCCGACTCCCACAGCAAGTCCAAACCTACTTTGCCGACTAATAAACCCACAATGATAGCAGCGACGGCATCCAGCCAACCCAAGCCAAATTGAGCGCCTACCAGCGCTACCAGCACCACAGCGGTGGATAATGCATCGCTGCGTGAGTGCCAGGCGTTGGCTTCGAGCAATTTTGACTTTACCCGCTTGGCGACCCGCATGGTGTAGCGAAAAATCCACTCTTTGCTAAACAGCGCAATCACCGTCATTACGATTGCCAGTGCGCCAGGGGCATTTACGGCAGCGCCGCTAAACAGTCGATCCAGGCTCGACCAGGCAATACCGCCAGCCACGAAGATCAGCACACTTCCCAGCAATAGGGTAGTCAGGGTTTCGATTCGGCCATGGCCGTAGTGGTGGTCTTTATCGGGCTCCTGGCGGCCGTAATGAATGGCTGCCAGGACAAAACCATCGGTGACTAAATCCGATAGGGAGTGAATGCCGTCGGCGATCAACGCCGCTGAGCCGACCATAAAACCAATGGTCACTTTAACGATACTCAACAGGGCATCCAGCCACGCACCTATGTAGGTGACACGCTTGGCTTCTTGGCTAAGTCGCGCTTGGTCGTGAACCACTGGCGTTTCGATGGTCTGAGTCATGGGTACCTTGCAAGGAAGCACGCATACAATAGATGTCCATTGTAGCGCACTCCTTATATCCTCTATAGCGTCCACTGCTTTCAAGCCGTGAAACGGCACCTTTGCGTGTCAGTGGAGGCTAATGTCAGCAAAGGCAATGGCGGACAAAGAATAGGTGGATGTGTATCCTTAAACGCCATTGCAAACCATTAAATTGTTTCTATACATAGGGTTTTTTATGGATTGGCTCCAGGTGGTGGTGTTAGCGGTTGTTCAGGGAATTTCTGAATTTTTACCCGTTTCAAGCTCTGCCCACCTGATTTTGGTGCCTGTGCTGACAGAATGGGAAGATCAAGGCTTAGCCTTTGATGTAGCGCTGCATTTGGGCAGCCTTTCCGCGGTAATACTCTATTTTCGCCACGAAATTTGGCAGATGATTACCAGCAGCCTAGCTGCTATGCGCGGCAAAGGCGTCAACGAAGATGCACGTCTCGCCTTTTGGGTGACATTAGCCACCATTCCCGTGGGTATTATTGGGTTACTGCTGCACGATGTTATTTCTCACTATATGCGCTCTACGCTGATTATCGGCATCAGTTTAATTAGTTTCGGGCTATTGTTGGGGTATGCCGATTGGCGAAAAGGGGGAACGCGCAGCGAATATCAACTGTGTTTGAAGGATGTGCTAATTATTGGCGGTGCCCAGGCGCTGGCGCTAATTCCGGGCACTTCGCGCTCGGGCATTACTATTACGGCGGCGTTGATGGTGGGAATGAGCCGGGAAGGTGCCTCGCGGTTCTCTTTTTTGCTGTCGATTCCGGTGATTGTGTTGGCCGGTGGTTTGGAAGCCATAGGCCTTTTTAACGCATCGCAGTCGATTGATTGGGTCGCGATGCTAGTGGGTACGTTACTATCTGGGGTCAGCGCGTACCTGTGTATTCACTATTTCCTAGTCATCATCAAAAAACTGGGAATGCAGCCGTTTGTTATTTACCGCGTATTGTTTGGTGCTTGGCTGCTGTGGTTCTTTTATTTTTAACAGCTTGTTTTCAAAACTTGATTTTAAAAGCTTAATTTTTAAAGTTTTATTTCCAGGGCAAGGCAGCTATGAACAGGTCTGATAAGAAAAAGTCTGGCAAAACTAAGTGGGTAGAAAGGTCGGGTAGGTGGGGAAGGGAATTAGGAGGGTTAGGCGTATTGCTGGGCGCTCTGCTGATATTGCCCGGCTGTTCCGAGAGTGATCGTCCGCTGGAGCCCCCCGTCCGTTTTGACGGCAATATTTTTGGCACCTTTTATCAAGTCACCATTATGGATCCGCTCACTCAAGGCGAGTCTCTTGAACTGGAAGAGGGTTTCAAAGCAGAGCTGGAGAGCGTTGATCAGGCGATGTCCACCTACCGTGACGATTCCGAACTGATCGCCTTCAACGAAGCGCCTTTAGATGAGTGGCAGCCGCTCTCCAATGAGCTCATTGAAGTATTGGCGATTAGCCAATCCGTCGCTGAAGCCAGCCACGGCGCTTTTGATATTACTGTAGGCGACCTGGTCAATTTATGGAGCTTTGGCCCCGGAGCACGGCCTGAAACCGTGCCTTCCGACGATGCCCTGTCCGAGGAGCTTGCCCAGATAGGCATTGATGCGCTAGAAATCGACACCCAAAACATGCAGGCGCGGCGTACCCGCGATGTGTTTGTCGACCTTTCCGGCGTTGCCAAAGGCCATGCGACCGATCGGGTAGCTGCTTATCTGGATCAGCAGGGCATGGAACACTACTTGGTCAATTTAGGCGGGGAACTGATTGCCCGCGACCTGCGTGATGAGCAAGAACAAACGCCCTGGCAGATTGGCATTGAAGTGCCTGAAGATGGCCAGCAGCGTGCACAGCATATTATTCCGCTAGAAAGCATGTCAGTCGCTACCTCAGGTGACTATCGCAACTATTTTGAAGTAGAGGGTGAGCGCTTCTCCCATACCATTGACCCGCGCACAGGCCGACCCGTCACTCACCAATTAGCGTCGGTGTCAGTCTTCCATCCCTCTAACGCTTGGGCGGATGCTTGGGCGACGGCACTATTAGTCGTCGGCGAGCAAGACGCTATGCAAATGGCCATCGAGAATAACCTCAAAGTACTTCTGCTCGTTCGCGAGGGGGAGCAGTGGCGCAGCATTGCTACGCCTGAATTTGTTAACTATTTCGGTGAATCTCTGGTTGATGAGCTGGGTATTGAACAACTCCCTACTCCGGCGCCCACCAACCAACCCGTAACAGGTGAATAACATGCATGAACTGGATATCGTCATTCTCGCCGCGGGTAAAGGTACGCGTATGCGTTCGCAAACCCCTAAAGTACTGCATACCTTGGCAGGTAAGCCAATGGTGCAACATGTACTGGAGACAGCATCAGGGCTGCAGCCTGATCGTACCCATGTCGTCATCGGCCATGGTGCGGAACAGCTGCGCGAGGCGCTGGCCGACACCAAGGTGCAGTTTGCGGTGCAGGCCGAACAGAAAGGCACCGGTCACGCGGTGGCTCAAGCGCTTGAGCAGCTCGGTAACGGCAAGGTGCTTATCCTCTATGGCGATGTCCCCCTGTTACAGCGTGATTCACTGAGGGAGCTGTTGGCCCAAGTGGATGAACAGCACATCGGGCTATTGACGGTGACGCTGGATGACCCAATGGGCTATGGCCGGATTGTACGCAACGACGCGGGCCATGCAGTGGCGATTGTTGAACAAAAAGATGCCAGCAGCTCACAGCTTGCGATCAGTGAATGCAATACCGGCATTATGGCCATGACCAGCGCCCAGCTAAAACGCTGGTTACCGCAGCTTTCCGCAGAAAATGCCCAGGGTGAGTACTACCTGACCGATGTAATCGCCATGGCCGCCGATGAAGGCATCAAGGTATGCACGGCCCAGCCAGCCACTGCGGTTGAAGTGGAAGGGGTTAATAATCGCGCGCAAATGGCCCGCTTGGAGCGCGTTTATCAACGCCAGTTGGCCGATAAGTTAATGGCGCAGGGCGTGGCGCTTGCCGACCCCGCACGCTTGGATGTGCGCGGGCGTTTAACCTGCGGTCATGATGTCTTTATTGATGTGGGCTGTGTTTTTGAAGGTGACGTTGAACTGGGTGAAGGCGTGCGTATTGGTCCTTACTGCGTGATTAAAAATAGCACTATTGGAGCCGAAAGCGTGGTAGACACCCATAGTGTGATAGAGGGCTCCGTCGCAGCGGGCTTGAACCAGATCGGCCCCTTTGCGCGGTTACGCCCGGGGACGCGGTTGGCGGTAAAAGCCAAGGTGGGCAATTTTGTTGAAACCAAAAATGCCGATGTCGGTGAGGGTAGTAAGATAAATCATCTAAGTTATGTAGGTGACGCACGCTTAGGCCGGGATGTGAACGTTGGTGCGGGCACGATTACCTGCAACTACGACGGCGCTAACAAACACCACACAGAAATAGGTGATAATGCTTTTATTGGCTCGAACACAGCCTTGGTCGCGCCTGTCTCGGTAGGCAAAGGCGCTACCGTAGGGGCAGGGTCGACAATTGCTAAAGACGTTACCGATTACGCCTTAGCCGTCACGCGTGGCCGCCAGCTAGAAAAAAACGACTGGCTGCGCCCCAGCAAGCGCACAGAGCCATAGTTCTTAAAATGGTGCTAAGGATCATTAAAAAGCCGTATTCATAATCAGTGGCTGTCGTTTTACCGTTCTGTGGATTGGTTGAGTAGTATTTGTGAAGTGCTCTGGTTAATGACCTAGGAGAGTGATTATGTGTGGCATTGTTGCCGCCGTTGCCCAGCGCAACGTCCAAGAAATTCTATTAGAAGGTCTAAAACGCCTGGAGTATCGTGGCTATGACTCGGCCGGTATGACGGTGTTTAGCGATGGCGTGCTGACCCGCCGCCGGGCGCTCGGAAAAGTAGCGGCGCTCGCCGCGCAATTGGAAGCTTCCGCGCTACCGGGTTTTTCAGGCATTGCACACACCCGTTGGGCAACCCACGGCAAACCCTCTGAAGCCAATGCCCACCCGCATCATAGCGGCTCTCACATTGATGAAAACCAAGTGGCGGTGGTGCATAACGGGATTATTGAAAACTACGAGCATATAAAAGATAACTTGCAGCGCAGCGGCTACGCGTTTAACTCCGAAACCGATACCGAAGTGATTGCCCACTTACTCTCCGAAAAGCTGAACGATGGCCTCACCCTGTTTGACGCGACGCAACAGATCGTTAACGGCTTAGGTGGCGCTTATGCCTTGGGCGTGATGAGCGCTAAAGAACCAGGTGTGGTGGTCGGTGCCCGCCAGGGCAGCCCGCTGGTAGTTGGCGTGGGGATTAATGAAGCCTTTTTAGCCTCTGACCCGCTGGCACTACTGCCAGTGACGGATCGCTTTATTTATCTTGAAGAGGGCGACCTGGTTGAGCTACGCGAGCAGGGTGTTATTCGCATTGTGGATCGTCATGGTAACCACGTTGAGCGTCCTATTCAGACCTTTGAGCACGGTGACGGTGCTGCCAGCAAAGGCGAATACCGTCATTACATGCTCAAGGAAATATTTGAACAGCCGAAGGTGATCGAGGCAGCATTAGAAGGGCGGTTGAGTGCTCAAAGCGTGTTAGTGGAGAGCTTTGGCCCCGATGCTCTGGCGCTTTTCCAGCGTACCCGCCAAGTGCATATTATCGCCTGCGGCACAAGCTACCACGCCGGGCTGGTGGCGCGTTACTGGCTAGAGCGTTACGCCGGTGTACCGGTTCAGGTTGAAGTGGCCTCTGAGTACCGTTATCGCCACCCCGTCGTGCCCGAAGGTACGTTGTTTGTCAGCCTCTCCCAGTCGGGTGAAACTGCAGATACGCTGGCGGCGCTGCGTTTTGCAAAAACGCTGAACTATGTCGGGTCGTTGGCGATTTGCAACGTGCCCGGTAGCTCATTGGTGCGTGAGTCGGATATTACGCTGATGACACGCGCAGGTCCTGAAATTGGTGTGGCCTCCACCAAAGCCTTTACGACTCAGCTTGTGGCGTTAATGCTACTCACGCTTTCCGTGAGCAAAGCAAAAGGGCAGGCCGAATACCCAGATATCATCGCCGCACTGCGCACACTGCCCGAGGTGTGCCAACGGGTGCTGGCGCTGGACAGTCAGATCGAAGCGCTTTCCCAAGCATTTGCTGAAAAACATCATGCGCTATTTCTGGGGCGCGGTGCCCATTACCCAATTGCGCTGGAAGGGGCACTTAAGCTCAAAGAGATCTCCTATATTCATGCCGAAGCGTACCCCGCCGGGGAGTTAAAACACGGCCCGCTGGCGCTGGTGGACAGCGAAATGCCGGTGATTTCGGTCGCCCCCAATGACGACCTGCTGGAAAAGCTTAAATCCAACCTTCAGGAAGTCCGCGCCCGTGGTGGCCAGTTGTTCGTGTTTGCCGACGAAAGTGTGGGTATGGATCCCCAGGAAGATATCCGTGTACTCACACTTCCCCACGTGCATGAAGCGCTGGCGCCGCTGCTGTACACCCTGCCGCTACAGCTATTGAGTTACCACGTGGCCGTGCTCAAAGGTACGGATGTTGACCAGCCTCGCAATCTGGCTAAAAGTGTGACGGTGGAATGATTTAGGTGTCAGACTTTAGATTTAGTTAAGCCAATAAAAACGCTTTACAAGATGCGACAATTAGCCGCATCTTATGCACAGCCGTTGCGTTGCAGCATGTGGTTAGGGTGCTTATTATCGTGGCGGTCTTTCTCCCCCCTGATTGGATAACATCGCCATGAAACCACCAAACGTCCTCGCAACTCGGCATTACGCTAGCCGGGTCGCTTGGTTGTTGCTCGCCTGTACGCTTTTTGTCTTTCCTTCGCTCTCTTATGCCGCCGCTGGGCCCCTCGATCTTACTCTTTCGCTAACCGGTATCTCTTCTGTCGTGATCTTCGTGCTCGCCTATGCATTGGTGATGACTGAAGAGTTACTGCACATGCGTAAGTCTAAGCCTGTCTTGGTCGCTGCAGGCCTTATTTGGGCGCTCGTAGCCTGGGTTTATGTGCAAGCGGGCATGCCGGAAGAGGCGCAAACCGCCTTCCGTGAAACGCTGCTTGAATACGCCGAGCTGCTGCTATTTTTGCTGGTCGCGATGACCTATATCAACGCCATGGAAGAGCGCCGAGTATTCGATGCACTGCGCTCTTGGCTGGTGCGCAAAGGCTTTAGTTATCGCAGCCTATTCTGGATTACCGGCGTCATGGCGTTTGGTATTTCAGCGATCGCCAACAATATGACCACCGCCATGTTGATGTGTGCCGTGGTACTCAAAGTGGCTGAAGGTGATAAGAAATTTATCGGCCTTTGCTGCGTTAACGTGGTGGTGGCGTCTAACGCAGGCGGTGCCTTTAGCCCGTTTGGCGATATCACTACGTTGATGGTGTGGCAGGCGGGCCAAGTACCGTTTGAAGGCTTCTTCGCATTGTTGGTGCCGGCCGTGGTCAATTTCATGGTGCCTGCAGTGATCATGAATTTCTTTATTGTTAATCGTCAGCCTGCCTCGCTTAAAGAGAACGTTTGGCTCAAGCGCGGCGCACGGCGGATTATCGTGCTGTTTTTGATTACTGTGGCCATCTCCGTGCTGTGCCACTCGATCCTCTACTTACCACCTGCTATGGGCATGATGTTTGGTTTAGGCCTACTGCAGTTCTTTGGTTACTACTTGCGTCGCAGTCTGCCGCGTTCCTTGGAACGCAAGCGCGAGCGCTACTCTCGCCGCGGCGATTGGAAGAAGCTTGAACAGTTGGGTAGCGTGGTGCCGTTTGATATTTTCAGCCGTATTGCGCGCTCCGAGTGGGACACGCTGCTGTTCTTCTACGGGGTCGTGATGTGTGTCGGTGGCCTTGGCTTTATGGGCTACCTAAGCCTGCTTTCCGAAACGCTTTACGGTAGCTGGAACCCAGTGTGGGCTAACGTGGTGCTGGGGCTTATCTCGGCGGTTGTGGATAACATCCCGGTGATGTTCGCGGTACTTTCCATGGCCCCGGACATGACCGAGGGTAACTGGCTGTTGATTACGCTAACCGCAGGCGTGGGGGGCAGTTTGCTTTCGATGGGATCTGCTGCGGGCGTCGCCTTGATGGGGCAGGCGCGGGGGATCTATACCTTTGCCGTTCACCTTCGCTGGATGCCAGCCATTTTATTAGGCTATGCTGCTAGCATCGTTACCCACTTGTGGATTAACGCCTCAATGTTCTAGATAGAAAGCGCTCCTCAAATGCGAACGCCCTTCACCGAGAAATCGGTGAAGGGCGTTTCTATTTAACCTAAAGGCTAGCCATGCTGAAGCGTTATAGATCGTGACCGGTTACGACATGGCAGATGTCGGCAAAGCTTTTCGCCATCGGCACCGGATTGATCTCTTTGCCTACCGCCGTCTGTATATCGCTTGCTGAGATAATGCCGCGAATTCTAAGTTCGTGATTATCATTTTGCTCGGTGATCAACAGATGCTGGTCGGTAACGGCTTCCATTGATAGTACCAGGTCTTCGATGGTCAGCGATGCCAGTTGCGCGACAGGCATAGCGCTCAGCTTGTGCCATGGCGTCATGATCATTTCAGCGGTGACTTCTGCACGGGTCAGGTTACGCTGCTGCATGGCCAGGTTGATGCGCCGGGTACCGATTACTTCTTTCGACGTAATAACGCCGATACAGTGCGCTTGTTTATCCATGACGAACAACAGTCGTACACCGCCATGCCGCATCTTAAGGTGTGCCTCGTCGATAGGCGTGTCGGCTTCAACCGACTGCGGCATTACCTGGGAAAAGTCGGTAAGCACCGTCATGGCAGGACTGGTGGGCAACAGCCGCCGTGGGGCAGGCATCGCCAAAAGAGGGGTTGAGCCTAGTTGAACTAATGGCTTAGGTGAAAAAGTTACTTGGTTCATCGGGGGACCTCCATGTGGAGAAAAGAGTGAGCCGTGGGTATCTGGCTCGCAGTGTGCCTCCACAGTTGCATGCAATTCTTATCAGAACCTTAAGAGATCCATAAAACTCAGCTTAGGAAGCAAAGAAAAATTTATTGCTTTTCTGGACGTTGTAGAACAATACGTACGCGTAGCCCCCCGCTGGGCGCATCATCAAGTTGAAGAGTGCCGCCATGGCGAGTGACCAAACGCTCAACGATGGAAAGCCCTAACCCCGAACCCGCGCTGGGGCCTGAGCGCTGAAAGCGCTCGACCACTTTTTTGCGTTCATTGACCGGGATGCCGGGTCCCTGATCATCCACCATGAGCTGAAAGCCGTGTGGTGTCGTCGTCAGCGTGATGTTGATGGCGCTCTGGTTAGGCGAGTGCTGGATGGCATTACCGACCAGATTTTGTACCAAGGTTTCAATCGCGCCGGGCTCTTCTGTGATGGACCACTCCCCCTGCTCATCGGCGTTTAGCAGCAGTTGCTGCTGGCGTTCAGCGGCCAGTGGCGAAAGCTTGGCCAGGGTTTCCCGCACTTCACTGAGTAGGTTGGTGGCGCGGTACTCAGGTTGTGAATCTTCTTCAGGGTCCAGGCGCGCCAGCGTTAACAACTGGGTAACCAAGCGCGTGGCCCGGGCAACGCCGCCGCGCAGGTGGCTGAGCGCCTCCTGGCGATCTTCAAGATTATCGGCGGTCAGTGCGTTCTGGGCGTGTAGGTCAAGCACTGCTAAGGGGGTGCGTAACTCATGGGCGGCATCGGCAATAAAGCGCTTTTCGCGTACGCGCATGATGCGGATGCGCTCTAACAGCCGGTTAAGCGCGCCGGCGATGGTGTCCAACTCGTGGGGCAAGGGGCTAAGCGTCAAGGGCTGCAAATTGTGCGGGTCACGACTGCGAATCTGCTCGGCCATGCGGGATAACGGTGCCAGCCCCCAGCCAATCGACCACCATAGCAGCGCGGAGAGGAGCGGCAGGCCGATCAGGTCGGGCAGCAGCGTTCGGAGCGCTACCGCCCTGATTAGTTCCCCGCGGACGTCTTCGCGCTCGCTCACTACCACACGGTTTGATGAGTCCGGCACTTCAAGCACATATACCCGCCAATCGTGCTCGTCCACGGTCAGCGTCGAGTAGCCGATAGGCTGTTGGGCAAGGGGGGCTTCAGGGGCCGTGGCAGAGCGCAGCAGCAGTTGCTCGTTTTCCCACAACTGAAAGGCCAGTTTGCTTTCATAACGGTGGCCCGCAAAGCGCTTGTCGGACTGACGAGCGCGCTGCAAGGCGCTTTCCAGACTGTTTAGTAGCACATTGCGGTCAGTATCCGGCAGTGGTGCCTGTAACAACCCTTCCAGCAAGCGTGCATTCTGCGCCAGGCTGGCATCGTAAAGTTCTTCTATTTCATGGGCGGCATAACGGTAGCTGACAAAGCCGATTACCAGCATGCTTAGGCCAAATACCAGTAGCGCCAGCCCTAGGGTACGTTGGCGAATAGACGTCATATGTCATCCTTTGGCTTATCCATCACATAGCCAATGCCGCGCACCGTGCGGATAACGTCGGTGAATAGCTTGCGTCGTAAATGGTGGATATGGACCTCAATGGCATTGCTCTCGACATCCTCGTCCCAGCCGTAGACCAAGCGGGTCAAGGTATCGCGGGTAAACACCCGGCCCGGGTGGCTCATAAACTCTTGCAGTAGCGTCAACTCGCGCCGCGACAAGCTCACATCTTGGCCCTGATAGCTGACGTTAAAGGTGTGCGGGTCCAGGCGGATACCACGAAAGCTCAATATGCTGCTGATCTGGCCTTGGCTGCGGCGTAGCAAGGCGCGTAGTCGGGCTTTCAGCTCAGCCACTTCAAACGGTTTGGTTAAATAATCATCGGCGCCAGCATCCAGCCCCGCGATGCGGTCATCCACCGCGTCGCGGGCCGTCAGTACCAAAATGGGCACCTGACTGCCGTGGCGCCTGACAGCGTTTAATACCGCCATGCCATCCATGCGCGGCAGCCCTAAATCGAGAATCACCGCATCAAAGGGTTCCCCCTCTGTTAGCGCGTTTAGCGCGGTAGTGCCGTCGCTCAGATGATCCACCGTGTAGTGCTCGGGCTTTAAAGCCAAACGGATGCCTGAAGCTAGGCTTGGGTCATCCTCTACCAGCAAAATGCGCATAGGGCTCCTTCCTATTGAAGTTCTGACATCAACTGATGGATGTCGTCACGGCGGCCACTGTCAGCCAGTTCGCGACCAGGCCGAGGCGCTGCCATCAAGGCGCGCTCCAACGCTTGGCGTGCTTCTGCATCGCGACCCTGCTCATGTAAATAGTCGCCCCAGAAGTAGAGACTGTCGATCCCTTCGGGGTTAATCGCAAGAGCCCTTTGCAAATGCCACTCGGCTTTTTGTTCATCGCCAAAGCCGATCGGCCAGCCAGGTACCTGATAATAGAGCGCACCCAGGCTGGTATAGGCCGAACCATCCAGCGCCAGCGGGTTCAGTTCCAGCGCGGCTTCAAGCTCTTTTTTAGCCTGTTTTACCAGCCCCAGCGCGCTCAGCCCACCACTGGCACCTGCTTCTGTCGAGCGGATAATGCCGGCCCAGATATGCAGTTCGGCGGCGTCTGGGTAGCGTTCGACGAGCTGTTCAGCCTGGTCGCCTAAGCGGCTGAAGGCTGCCGCCTGTTCATCTGGCGGCAGCGTATAGTTAATTTCCGCCCAACGCTGCTGTAGTTCGGCAAGCGATGCGGCGACAGCCGCGCTATCCCCCTCACTGGCGATCCCCTGAAGGCTTATCAAGCCAATGGCGCTAGCCAATAGCGTGGTACGCAGCGTTTTGAAAGATAGTATGATCATAAGGAAGACTCCTTGGTGGCAACGAACCGGCGAATGACGGGCAGTTGACGTAACAGGGCCCGGTCAACAGCGCCTGGCCATAGCGTATTGAGGCGGGTAAAAAAACGTTCTGGCAGGCCAATTTGTAGTTCCTCACGCTGCTGTTCCACGGCATTGATAATGGCCAGGGCAACGGCGTCAGGAGTGTCGACGGTATTGCCCAGGGCCGCATTGAGTGCCTCGGTTTGTGGCGAGTTCATCGCGGTGCGGGTGGCCCGTGGGGCGATATACATCACCCGCACACGGGTATCGGCCAGTTCCCGGCGCAGTGCTTGGCTAAAACCGCGCAGGGCGAATTTGGTGGCGCAGTAAGTGACTTGGCCTGGGTAGCCCAGCCGCCCGAGCGTCGAACCAATGGTGATAATCGTCGCCTGGGGGCCAGCCATTAGCTGGGGAAGCAGCGCGCGGGTCAGTTGCAGGGTGGCGGTCAGATTAATCGCCACCAGCTGTTCGATATCGCTGTCACTGGCAGTATCAAAAAATCCCTGCTGATTACTGCCAGCGGTATTAATCAACATATTGCAGCCTGCCCCATGCGCAGCGCTGACTAAGCGGCTGCGATCACTGGCGTTGGTTAAATCAGCGCTAACGGCGGTGATGTGATTGGGAAAACGGTCGACTAACGAAGCCAGCGCGTCTTGTTGACGACCACTTACCAGCAGGTGCGCGCCCCGCTGCGCCAGCGCTTCGGCCAGGGCCATACCTATACCGCCGCTGGCGCCGGTGATTAAAATTCGCTGGCCCGGCCATCCGCCGGGCAGCCTATTTTTTCTCG
Organism: Vreelandella glaciei; assembly: GCF_013415125.1. Taxonomy (GTDB): domain Bacteria; phylum Pseudomonadota; class Gammaproteobacteria; order Pseudomonadales; family Halomonadaceae; genus Vreelandella; species Vreelandella glaciei. The sequence goes on from NZ_JACCDE010000017.1 coordinate 90,956, forward strand.
GCCAAAGCAGGCTAGGCAAGCGCATGACTAAGTTCCTCCACCGCGCTGCCGCTCTGACAGCGGGCTTCGATGCCTCTAAACATGGCCCCGTACAGGCGGTAGAACATATTGGCGCTATCAATCACCACGGACAGATCGTCGGCACCTAGCTGATTGATCTGCTCTTCAAAAAAGGCCAAATGACCAATATCCAGGCTGCCGTGGGAGGTGAGGTAGCGCACGGCATTGTTAGGAAGCGAAAGACTCGCCTGTAAGCGCTCGGCGGCCTGGGTGGCAAGCGCGGTACTGGTGCCTTCCAGCACCTGCACCATGCCGAAAAATGCCACCGGGTTGCCGTGTTCTACGGCATCACGAATCCAGGCCACCATTAACCGAGTGGCGGGGTCTGGCAGGGCGGCAGCGGCGGTATCTGCATCCCCGCCCGCGGCGCGGATATCGTCCAGTATCCATTTTTCATGGCCGTGCTCCTCTTCGATGTACTCCACTAGCGCCGTGCGTAACCAGTCGAGCCGATCAGGCAGCCGTGCGCCGCAGGCCATCATTAGCGGCACGGTGAAACGAACGTGGTGATATGCCTGACCTAAAAAGGCGAGATACTCCTCTAGGGAGACATTGCCCGCCAGGGCGCGGTTGACGATAGGGGTGGTCAGTAGCCAGGTGCGTGCTTCCTGGGTAGCGTCTTGCAACTGTTGGTAAGCGGTCATGGTGTTACTCCTTTGGGTGTGTCAGTCACGACGGCCCTTAGCCAGTGGCCATAGGCGGCTAGCAGGGTGTCGCGGCGTAGGCGGCCGTTGGCCGTGAGTTGTTGGTTATGGGGCGTAAAGGGGGCGGCGCGCTGCCACTCATGCACTTGGGCGTAATCGGGTAGCGTGCGATTGACTGCATTGAGGGCCGTGTCTATTTGGGCGTTGGTAATATGGGGCGCGGCGGGGACGATCAACGCGCGGTTAGCGGGCAGGGCCTCGCCATACACCATGGCTTGGGCAATGGCAGGCTGCGTGCAGAGCTCGCCCTCTACCCATTGCGGGTTGACGTTACGGCCATAGGCGGTAATAAAGACGTCCCGCTGGCGGCCATTGAGCGCGATGGTGCCGTCTTGCCACTGGCCGGTATCCCCTGTGGCGTACCAATCGCCGCAAGGTGCTTCGCCGATATAACCCAGCATCAAGGCACCGCGAATATGCAGCTGGCCTTCGCGATCAATGCGGATCTGGGCATGGCGCAGTGGGCGTCCAACGCCGCAGCTTGGCTCGCCTGGGCGATTCAGACAGACCACCGAGGTGCCTTCGGATAAACCATAGCCTTCATAGACTGGCCATCCGCCACGCCGGGCGTGAGAGAGCAGTGTATTGGCCACCTGCGCGCCACCCACCGCCACAAAGCGCAGGCTATCTGGCGCCGTTGTGGACTCGCCGACCAACGCTTGAAGCAGTTGAGGCACCAAAATCATGCTGTGGGGTTGATAGCGCTCAATGGCATCAAGGGCGAGCCGAGCGTTAAAACCGCTGGCTCCCTGCCAGCCTAACGTGGCCATACCCGGTAAAATGCTGCAGGCACCCACCCATAGCGGCAGATAAAGCCCGCCGATATTTTCGAGCAGCGTTGAGAGGGGCAATATGGCTAAGTGGCGGCGTATATCAAGCGGTGCCACTACCTTCGCCAGGCTTTCAGTAACGGTTAATAGCGCCGTATTATCCAAACACACGCCCTTGGGGGTGCCGCTAGTGCCCGAGGTAAAGGTGATGCGCGTGGTGCCTGCGTGTAACGCAGGGGAATGATCAACCCGGCGCTGGGCAATGGCTGCGTCGTGGGTGGCTTTGAAGCCGAAGGCCTCGCCGCCATGCCCAATCCAGCTATCCAGGCCCGCCTGCTGAACCACGTGGCGGTGCTGCTGTTCACTGAAAAAACCGGGAATAGGCACTGCCACACACGTTTCGGCCATCAGGGCTAAATCCCATAACGCCCACTCCAGCCCATTATCCAGCGCTAGTGCGACGCGCCGGGCATTAACGTCACGTAAGCGCTGGCGCCGTTGGGCGACATGGTGAATGACGTCCGCATACGACAAATTCTGCTCGCCATCGGTAAGTGCGGTACGCTGTGGACTGTGCTGGGCATGATGGGCAAGTCGCACCATCAGCGCATTAGGCAAGGCGTGCATGCAGCACCTCTTCCCTGGCGATTTCAGTGAAGGCTGAGTGAGCCTGAAGCGTGTGCATGGCGCTGCGCAGATCACCGGCCATCACCCACGGGCGATGCTGGTAATAGCGCCCCCAGAGATGCGACGCTTCGCCCAGGCGGGTAGGATCGGCAGGGGTAATCGGTTGCGGTTCAAGCCCTAGGCGGCGCAGGCCGTTGGCGACTTCAGGCGTGGCCGTAAATAGCAGCCAAGCGATGCCTTCCGCCGCCAGTTGATGAGCCAGATAGATGAATAGCTGGCGCTGCAAGCCAGGGCGTAAACTGGCCAGGTTGCCAATTTCGGCAATATCCCGACGGGCAAGTGACTGCTGAAACCCATGGTTAATAACCTGTTCAGCCTTGCCATCCAGGTAGCGCTCCAGAAAGAGTGGCCCGCTGCTGGCAAGGCGCAGCCCCACCGCCGCTTGCGGTAGTCCCGCCTGCCACAGCCCAAACAGGCGGGGCAGAAAATGCTGAATATAAGCACTGTGTTGCTGGGCGAAGCGTTGCTGAATCAGTTGCTGAAGCATCGCTTTTTCCTGCCAATTGAGGGCTTCGTGCCAATCCAGTGTTGCCAGCGGAGTGGGGAGTGAACGTAGGCGAGCCATCGGGTGATCTCCATCGTGTTTTCCGACACTCTGGGCGGGTTTACTTAACGAAAACTTAAGCAGGGATAAATATTTATCGCTGTTTTGACCGAGCAATGGAGAGGTAACGCCCCTTGAGACCGTGCAGTGCCCCCTCACTACGTCGCGAGGCACTGCTGCAGTTGGCTGCTGCTCATGATTCTAAGCAGCAAACCGCCCTGAGCGGGGCGGTAAAGGCAATGTACGATCAGCCAGACGAACAGTGGGGCGGGTTATGGATAAGCCTTGACGCGGGACAGCTAACGGGCGCTATCTGGGTGCAACCCTTGCCGATGAACATGGCCCAGCTGTGGTTACCCAAGGCCGAAGGAGTACATGCCCGCGCGCTATTGAATAGCGCCCTTGAACTTGCCCAGCAGGCGGGTTTTAAGCAATATGCGCAACAGCGTTTATTAGCGTGGAAAGGGGGTGGCGAAAGGAGTGAAGCCCCCCACTAATGCCTAAATAGTCGTGATTGGTGGCATAGGCGCGCTTAGTAGCATTTTCTTGCGCTTTGCGTTGCCGTTATACTAGCTCTATACACGCGTCTTGGCGTCTCAGCGGTGCTTTTCACAGATTGGCGCTGCCGCGCGCAGGGGTTAAGGCAGAAGTTAAGAACAAACGGTTGATGACAATACTCAAGAGGTGGTGAGAGTGAAAGCAAAGCTGATCATGAGCGGGCTGGCGGCCCTCGGCTTCATGGCGGGCACTTCAGGTGCTTACGCTCAAGACGCCGCACGTGATGCGATTGCCGAGCGTTTAGCGCCGGTAGGGCAACTCTGTTTACAAGGCCAAGACTGTGGAACGGCGGCCGCGCCTGCAGGCGACAGCGCTAGCAGTGGCGGTGATATCGACGGGGAAGGTATTTACGGCAACGTCTGTAGCGCGTGTCACGCATCCGGCGCGGCGGGTGCGCCCATCCGTGGCGAGGAAGACGCCTGGGCGGCACGTACCGAACAAGGTTTTGCGACACTCGTAGATCATGCCATTAATGGTATTGGCGCGATGCCAGCGAAAGGCGGTAACGCCAGCCTTTCCGATGAAGAAGTAGAAGCGGCGGTAGCCTATATGGTTGAGCCGGTGATGGAAGTGCCTGAGTTAGGCGGTGGCGATGAAGCCGCCTCTGAAGAAGCAGCCACCGAAGAGACCGCCGCTGCGGAAGGTGATGCTGCCGCTGAAGAAGAGATGGCTGCTAACGACGACGCGGCGAGTGGCGGTAGCGACCTGGATGGCGCTGCGCTTTACGCAAGCGTTGGCTGTGCGGCGTGTCACGATAGCGGCGTTGCCGGTGCACCGACCAAAGGTGACTCAGAAGCCTGGGCGGCGCGTTTAGAAAAGGGTGCTGACGAGCTTTACGCCAGCGCGATCAACGGCATTGGCGCCATGCCTGCCAAAGGCGGTAACCCCAATCTGTCTGATGAAGAAGTGATGGCCGTCGTTGATTACTTAATGGCAGAAGCGCAATAAGGCGTCGCCAACCACTAGCGTTTAAGTAATTTATCCACAGGGCGTTTTAAACATTGTCCTGTGGATTATTTTTTGTCTGCCTAATGATCGATCACCCCAGCAGCGAGCGCAGCCCAGCAATCGCATCTTTGCCGCGGGCCTGTTTTTTCTCTGGGTCTTCTTTATCTGCACGACCTTCCCACTCCAGATCCTCGGCGGGCAGCTCTTCTAAAAAGCGGCTCGGCTGGCAGTCCATCAGCTCGCCGTAGGCTTTCCGCTGGCGGGCAAGTGTCAACGTCAGCGTACGCCGCGCCCGGGTAATCCCCACATAGGCCAAGCGCCGCTCCTCTTCCACGGTGCCTACTTCAATGGCGTTGCGGTGGGGCAACAGGTCTTCCTCAAGCCCCATCAAATACACATGCGGGAACTCCAGGCCCTTCGAGGCATGCATGGTGAGTAGTTGCACTCGGTCAGAGTCATCCTCTTCTGCCTGCTGCTCCAGAATATCGCGCAGTACCAAGCGTGAAATAGCCGCTTGAACGCCATCGGTTTCGGTATCAGAGGAGTCGGTACTCTCTTCCGGGTCGCGGTTAAGCGACTTCTCTAGCTGGTCGATCAAAATCCACACGTTGGCCATGCGCCGCTCGGCCACGGTAGGCGCGCTGGCGTTTTGATACAGCCAGGCTTCGTAATCCATATCTCGCAGCATATCGCGGATGGCGGCAATGGCGTCGCCTTGGTCCATGCGCTTACGCACGCCATCAATAAAGTGGGTAAAGCGGCTTAAGCGCTCTGTCGCTCGGGTTGGCAGTACTTGTTCCAGGCCAAGCTCGTGGCAGGCGGCAAACAGCGAAATTGAGCGCTCAGTGGCGTAGTTGGCGAGTTTTTCTACCGTTCCAGGGCCCACTTCACGGCGCGGTACGTTCACGATGCGTAAAAAGGCGTTATCGTCGGCGGGGTTAATTAACAGGCGCAGGTAAGCCATGGTGTCTTTAATCTCGTTGCGAGAGAAAAACGACGTGCCGCCGGAGAGTTTGTAAGGAATTTGGTAGTGCTGCAGCTTAAGCTCTAATAAGCGGGCCTGGAAATTACCGCGATAAAGCACCGCAAAGTCGCGCCACTCGGCCTTTTCCTTGATACGCCGGGTGAGCATTTCGCTGGCGACCCGCTCGGACTCTGCCTCTTCATGCCGATTCACGATTACCCGAATGGGCGCGCCGTCGCCCATATCGGACCACAGCGTTTTCTCATAAACGTGGGGGTTATTGGCGATCAGCGTATTGGCGGCGCGCAGTATCGTGGCGGTAGAGCGGTAGTTTTGTTCGAGCTTGATGACTTTTAGGCGCGGGAAATCTTCCCCCAGGGTAATCAGGTTTTCAGGCCGAGCGCCGCGCCAAGCGTAGATCGATTGGTCATCGTCGCCCACCACGGTAAAGGTGGAACGCTCCGCCATTAACAGTTTCACCAGCAGGTACTGGGAAACGTTGGTGTCCTGATACTCATCCACCAGCATGTAGTGGATTTTGCGCCGCCAGCGCTCGAGCGCTTCCGGATCGTTCTTGAGCAGTACCACCGGCAGCAGAATCAGATCGTCGAAATCCACCGCGTTGTAGGCTTTTAAATGGCGAACGTAGGCTTCATACACCCGGGCGGCAAAGTGCTCATCGTCGTCGGCGGCAAACGAGAGCGCATCGCTGGGCAGTACCAAGTCATTCTTCCAGGTGGAAATTTTGCTCTGCACGGCGTTGATCTGCTCGGCGTCCACCTGGGCGTCTTTGTTCATCAAATCGCGCAACAGCGCCTTGGCGTCTTCTGGGTCAAAGAGCGAAAAACCCGGCTTGTAGCCCAGGGTTTTAAGCTCGCCGCGGATAATATTCAGCCCCAGGGTGTGGAAGGTAGAGACCGTTAACCCGTGACCCTCTTTGCCGTGAAGCATCTGGCCGACGCGCTCTTTCATCTCCCGGGCGGCTTTATTGGTAAAGGTCACCGCGGCAATCTTGCGCGCGCTCATGCCGCATTCTTGCACCAAATAGGCAATCTTGGTGGTGATCACGCTGGTTTTGCCGGAACCTGCGCCCGCCAGGACCAGGCAGGGACCATCGATATAACGCACCGCTTCCTGCTGGCGCGGGTTTAGCCCTTTAATGCGGCTAAGAATGCTCTTGGGCGTGGCAGGCGTCATGGGGTCGGTGGTCCTCTACGAGTGTTGCTAGGCGTTTTCGATTACAATCGGCGAATGATGATAAACAGGCAGGTGGAGATGTTTGAAGTAGCGCTTTTTGAACCGCGTATGGCGCCCAATACGGGCAATATCATGCGCTTGGTTGCCAACAATGGCTGCCGGTTACATCTGATTGAGCCACTTGGCTTCGACCTGGAAGAGAAAAAACTGCGCCGCGCCGGGCTGGATTATCGTGATCTCGATAACGTCACTCGCCACCCGGATTTTAACGCCTTTCAGCAGGCCATGCAGGGGCGGCGCATCTGGGCGATTACCACCAAAGGCACTCGCACCTACAGCGATGCCGACTTTGCCCCGGGCGATGTGCTGCTGTTTGGCTCTGAAACCGCTGGGCTCTCGCCCCAGGTACACGAAGCGCTAACCGCTGAGCACAAACTGCGCCTGCCTATGCAGCCCAACAACCGTAGCCTGAACCTTTCCAACGCCGTGGCTATTGTGAGCTACGAAGCGTGGCGCCAGCAAGGTTTCACTGGCGCGCTACCGGTTTAATCAGCGCGTAATCCCATAGCGGTCACGATAAGCCCTGATCGCTTCGGCGTAGGCGAGCATTTCGCCACCGGCGTGCTCTTCAAGGTAAGTAAGCACTTGCTCAAGGGTGACGATGCTGATCACCGGCATAGCGTATTGAGCCTGTACTTCCTGAATCGCGCTCTGCTCGCCTTGGCCGCGCTCCTGCCGATCAAGGGCAATGATCACCCCGCCAGCGTGGGCACCGCTCTGATCAATCAACGTCATCACTTCGCGAATCGCGGTGCCCGCGGTAATCACGTCATCAATAATTAAAATATCGCCGGAAAGCGGCGCGCCAACGATATTGCCACCTTCACCGTGGGTTTTAGCCTCTTTGCGGTTGAAGGCGTAGGGCATATCAATATCATGATGGTCGGCCAGGGCTGCCGCGGTGACCGCTGCCAGCGGAATGCCCTTGTACGCTGGGCCAAACAACACATCGGCATTGATGCCGCTATCGACAATCGCTTGAGCGTAGAAACGCCCCAGCTTGGCCAACGCGCGCCCGGTTTGAAATAGCCCAGCGTTGAAAAAGTAAGGACTGACACGGCCAGATTTAAGCGTAAACTCGCCAAACTTAAGCACGCCTTGCTCAATGGCAAAGGCAATGAAATCGCGCTGGTAGGGTTGTAGAGTGGTAGCCACGGCGTTCCTCACTAGGCGGTAGGTTTAAATCGGCACGAAAGCAACAATAAAAGTAGGGTAAATGGCAAGTTTTAGTCGCTGCCTTTACCCAAACGTCTAAACGTCGGGTATCATACAGCAGCGACGCAAAAGGGACGATTTATGAAAATTGCCAGCATCAATGTCAATGGTATTCGTGATGCCGTCGATCGTGGCTTCCTGGACTGGCTGGCTCAGCAGGATGTCGACGTAGTCTGCGTGCAGAACATCAAGGCAAAAAGTTTTGAACTGGGTGACCACATTCTGTATCCGGAAGGCTATGAAGGCTACTTCCTGGATGCCGAAGAGGATGGTTTCTCCGGTGTGGCACTCTATTGCCGTAAAATTCCCAAGGCGATTATGTATGGCCTTGGGTTTCCTCAGTGCGATCATGAAGGACGTTTTCTGCAGGCGGATTATGAACGCTTCAGTATTGTCTCTTTCCTGATGCCTGATGGAAGTGACCAAAAAGCCAAACAGGCGTTTATGGAGCAGTACCAAGAGTACCTGACGAAGATGTCGCGCAAACGCCGCGAATACATCCTCTGCGGCACTTGGCATATTGCCCATAAAACCGTTGATTTGGCTAACTGGTCTGATAACCAGCTCACGTCGGGTTTTCGCCCGGAAGAGCGCGCCTGGATGGATCAGGTGCTTGGCCCCACCGGGTTTATCGACACCTTCCGCGAAATTAACCGCGATGCAGGCGAGTACACCTGGTGGCCGAAGCTTGACCAAGACGTGCCCCGTGAACGCCAGGAAGGCTGGCGGATCGACTACCAGTTAGTCGGCCCCAACTTCCGTCGCCACGTGGTCGACGCGTGGATTGATTACGATGCGACCTTCTCCGAGTTCGCACCGCTAATTGTTGAGTACGACCTAGCGCTCTAAGCGCTAGGCAACGAACTTTTCCCGCGTCGCCAACAGCAACAAGCCGACCCTTGGGTCGGCTTGTTGCGTTGTGGCGGGCGTTAATCCTTAGCCACGAATACCCAGCGCTTCGCGCTGATGGTCGCGAAGCGCATCTCCTGCCTTCTCGGCCAAATCGAGCATGGCGTTTAGCTCTGCACGGGTGAATGCACCCGCCTCGGCAGTGCCCTGCACTTCGATCAGCTCGCCGCTTTCGGTCATCACCACGTTCAGGTCAGTATCGGCTTTGCTGTCTTCCGGGTAGTCCAGATCCAGCACCGGCACGCCTTTATAAATACCCACGGAAATGGCGCTCACCAACTGCTTGAAAGGGTCGGCTTTGATCTTTTTCTCGCGCTGCAGGTAACGGATCGCATCGATCAGCGCCACGCAGCCACCGGTAATTGCTGCGGTACGGGTACCGCCATCCGCCTGAATGACATCGCAATCCACGGTAATGGTGAACTCACCCAGCTTCTTCAAGTTCACGGCTGCGCGCAGGCTGCGGCCAATCAAACGCTGAATTTCCAGGGTGCGGCCGCCTTGCTTGCCGCGAGTCGCTTCACGGCCACTACGGGTGTGGGTCGCGCGGGGCAGCATGCCGTACTCAGCGGTAACCCAACCCTGATTCTTACCGCGCAGCCAGCGCGGTACACCGGCTTCTACGCTGGCATTACACAGCACTTTAGTGTCGCCAAACTCCACCAGCACAGAGCCTTCCGCATGACGGGTGTAATCGCGGGTCAGGCGAATATCGCGGAGCTGGTCGGCTTCGCGACCGCTGGGACGCACAACATCAGGACGCTTAGCGCTGCTCACAAATAGTACCTCTCAATAAACGCGTAACTAGTAAAAGCCCTCCATTGTACACGTCTGGGAGTGCGCTGATTGGCCTATCGGGTAGACTGTTGGCAATGCTTTATACACCGTTGTTCTCTATTAGGATGAAACATGGCCACTTCCAGCCGCGTACACAGCATGACCGCTTTCGCACGCACCGAGCAGGCAGCTCCTTTCGGCACCCTGCAGGTGGAAATTCGCTCGGTGAATCAGCGTTACTTAGAGCCCCATTTCCGCCTGCCCGAAAGCCTGCGTGATTTAGAGCCGGTACTGCGCGAAGCGCTGCGCACCCGTTTAGCCCGTGGCAAAGTCGAGTGCAGTGTCCGGTTTGAGAGCGCCGAAACCGCTCAAGCCCCCGCCGTTAACAGCGCCCGCTTAGCCGCCATTGCTGATGCGCTAACCGCCATACAGCAGCAGGTACCCAGCGCCGTGCCGCCCACTACACTTGCGCTCCTCAACCAGCCTGGTGTGATGGAAACCCAGCACCTTGACCAAGAGGCCATCAAACTCGCCGCCAAAACCCTGTTCGACCAAGCGCTGGATGAACTGATCGACGCCCGCGCCCGTGAAGGCGAAAAGCTTGCCGAGATGATCACCACCCGCCTGACGGCGGTAAGCGAACAGGTCGCCACGGTGCGCAGCCTGCTGCCGCAGATTCTGGAGCGCCAGCGCGCCCAACTGCTGGAACGCCTGGAAGTCGCCAAAACCGAACTCGACCCGCAGCGCCTGGAAGCCGAACTGGTGCTGGTAGCGCAAAAAGCCGATGTGGATGAAGAGCTAGACCGCCTAACGGCGCATATCGAAGAAGTGAGCCACCAGCTCGCTCAGAAAGGTCCCAAAGGCCGTCGCCTGGATTTCCTGATGCAGGAGCTCAACCGCGAAGCCAACACGCTCTCGTCAAAATCCGTGGTGGCTGAGACGACTCGTTGTGCGGTGGAGCTGAAGGTGTTGATCGAGCAGATGCGGGAGCAAATCCAAAATATTGAGTAATAATAGTTGAAACTATAGTTTCTAAATATTCTATTTTTTTAAGTTATAGTTTCACATAATCGCGGATGCGATTAGCTGCTGCTCTTGCCGGTGGATACCTATTTCATTGGCATAGTGATGCCAACGGCATGTTACTTTTTGGAGCTGATCAAGAATTAGCCGTGCCTCACTTGTTGGCAACTGAAAATAGGGTGCAACTTCCAGCGCTAAATCCAAATCCAGCGCATTAGAGTACTCGTCGATATTTAAATGGAGCCCTGCTGCCCCTAGCGAGATATTGAGATCGTAAGCGGGCGAGAGTCGCCAGCCGCTACTATTTTCTGACAATAAGAAACCATGGTTGCGCAGATGATCATCAGCGTTTGAGACGAGTATGTTGAAGACCATTCTGCGCCAAAGCTGGTGCAGATCCTGCTGAGTATTGGCTCCTTGCTCTATAAGAAATTGGGCCAGCTCAAGATAACTCGCGCCTGCACCGCCATCGTAATAACCCAACTGAGTCATCGCTGAGCTAAAGTGCCGACGTAAGCTGCCAACACGGTCAAAGCGCTGAGTTAGAAAGGTATGGTGAGTGCTATTGAACCGCTGAAGTCGGCATGGCGCCATTTCGATGCCCGCATCCACTGCCATGCGATAAAGCAAATATTCCCATGCGCCTATATCGTAATCGTCATACCGGCTGGGAAATTTTGCTAGCCAAAGATCATCGCCACCCATGACACAGGCTTTTGGCCTCGCCCCTCCCAACGATGAGCCGGGTGAAATCAGCATATTCAACCACTTTAGATAATCAGGGCTATCCAAATCAGGCTGTAGCTCTATTTGGCTGACCGCAAACTCCAATTCTCTCAGGCTGGATAATGGCGGGGCAGCCAGCTGCTGATTGTTATCGAGAAAAGGGCCATCTTCTTGCAACTTAAAGCGCAACCCGCCCATGCGAAACGTATCGTGCACACCCAGGAGATAGTCGGATTCGTTGAGTTTTACTAAACGCCTACCCTCTTGCCTAGCCAAAACCGCTTCACGCCGCTGCATGAGCAGGCGCCCCCATCTATCGGGGCAAGAATCAAGGAACACCCGGAAGTTGCGCGCGTCATTATTGAACTGATCCCCCGAAAACAGCTGCAACTCAGGGTCAATCTGCACCGCAAGCGGAGAGTCGAGCCATGTCTTTGCGTAGGCGAAGCGGTAGACTTCGCTGCCCCGAACAAGGTCGACTTCTAGCCTCCCAACTAGCTCAGGTGGCTTCGTAGCAAGCCAATCAGCATAGACCCATATCGATTTACTCATGATCAACGCCTGCCTTCGGTGGTAGGGCGATAAACCACAGAGCTAGCGTGTTTCGACTTAATAGTGGCCTTATTAGACGTTTTTAGCAGCTCGATATCTTGCAGCTTGCGCCCAAACTCATCGTCTAATGCTACGTTCGCTAAATCGTTAGCAAGGCCAAGCGACGATAACACCACCAGGTAATGGCCCATTGAGACGCTAGGCTCGCCACGCAGAATATTGCGCAGCGTCGGCATAGAGAGCCCCGTGCGCTCTGATAGCTGGGTTTGGGTGATTTTACGGCGCTTCATGGCAAGCAAGATGTTCTCGCCCAGCGCTTTTAACACCTTGAGATCCTTGGGGAACACAACCGCTGAACGAGATGGCATAAAGCTATACCTTCATTTTAAAGTTAATTATGAAAGTATAGTTTCATAATGTGCAAGTGTCACGATGCTTTTCGGCGCGATAGCGCAACTTACAGTCGTGTTGGAAAGTTTCGGTAGTCTCGGTGATGCCCTCACTTTCGAGCATAGCAAGTTTATGATGCGCGGTGCCCAGCCTTGCACATTATGTTGCGGCAAGGGAAAGTAAGAGCTGTCTTATTGCAACGGGTAGGGGAATAGGGTGACGACTGAGAACATCACGAACTACCATGCCAAGTACTTTGCTTATGAGCTAACTCGCCAGCGGCGAGGTGGTGATGTCGATAGATTGGCAACATCTCTATTTGATGCTTCCGTCGACCTTAATCCCCATCAAATTGATGCCGCCCTCTTTGCGTTACAAAATCCGTTATCAAAAGGCGTTTTACTGGCGGATGAAGTGGGTCTTGGTAAAACCATTGAGGCAGCCCTGGTTATATGCCAGTACTGGGCAGAGCGTCGGCGTCGTTTAATAGTGATTGCGCCAGCCGCGCTACGAAAACAGTGGGCGAATGAACTATCCGAGAAGTTCCACCTGCCTACCCAGGTGCTTGATGCTCGTACCTACAAGCAGCAGCGTGACCAAGGGATATACGATCCTTTAGATCAAGATGTCATCAGTGTGATGTCATACCATTTTGCTGCCAAAATGGAGCCCCAGCTGCGCACCATACCGTGGGATCTCGTCGTCATTGACGAAGCTCACAAACTGCGCAATGCCCACCGTGAAAGTCATCGCACCGGACAGGCTATTAAGCGAACGTTTGCAGGTTGCCGTAAGCTGTTACTCACGGCGACCCCGCTTCAAAACTCATTGATTGAGCTATATGGTCTATCGACCGTAATTGATGAACAGCTGTTCGGGGATGCAATCAGTTTTCGACGTCAATTCATGCGTAATGGTAACGACATTGAGGGGCTGCGCCGTCGCCTTGACGAGTTTGCCAAGCGTACTCTAAGGCGTCAGGTATTAGAGTACGTCCAGTATACTCACCGAAAGGCACTAACGATTCCATTTACACCCTCACCTGATGAGCAGCGGCTCTATCACTTGGTATCAGGTTATCTGGCACGCGAAGACAGCTATGGCGTGCCATCCCGCCAGCGTCACTTGGTCTCGCTGGTCATTCGAAAATTGCTAGCATCATCCACCACCGCCATTATCCAGACCCTAGAAACACTAAAGGAGCGTTTAGAATCGCTCCACAATCAGCATCAAGTTGAGCAAGACTGGCTTGCAACGTTGCTAGCCGATGAATCACTTGATGAAGAGCTGTTGGAATCAGCCGATACCGACGAGGTTGGAGAAGTTAATGCGCAGTATTTGATAGAGCAGGAGATCAATCCAACCCGGTTACAGGGCGAAATCGCTGAAATAGAGCAGTATCTGAGCTTGGCTAAAGGCATCCATGAAGATGCTAAATCCCATGCGTTAGTTACCGCCCTTGAAACGGGTTTCGCCCGTATGGATGAGATGGGAGCACCACGCAAAGCGGTGATTTTCACCGAATCGCGGCGTACGCTTGAGTATTTAAGTCGCTTCCTCGAACGCCATGGCTTTGCTGATCAAGTAGTCACTTTTAGCGGCACCAACAACAGCCCGGGGATAACGGGAATTTACCAGCGTTGGCTAACTGAGCATTCAGGCAGCGATCACATTACAGGCAGCCCTGCTATCGACCGGCGCTCTGCCATCATTGACCATTTCCGTGATAGTGCGCAGATTTTAGTGGCGACTGAGGCTGCCGCCGAAGGGGTCAACCTCCAATTCTGTAATCTAGTGGTCAACTACGATCTTCCCTGGAATCCTCAGCGGGTAGAACAACGTATTGGTCGCTGCCACCGTTACGGGCAGCAGTTTGATGTGGTGGTCGTTAACTTCTTAAATCAGCGTAATGAGGCTGATAAACGCGTTTTAGAGCTATTAAGCGAGAAGTTCCAGCTGTTCGATGGATTGTTCGGCGCTTCCGATGACATTCTTGGCCGATTGGAATCCGGGGTGGACATCGAGAAACGCATTGCTGAAATCTATGCTACCTGCCGCACACCTGATGCTATTGAGGCGGCCTTTGTAGCGCTACGTGAGAAATTAGAGGCCGATATTGATGTCCGCATGCGTGAGACCGAGAGCAAGTTACTTGAGCACTTCGACGAGCAGATTCACGATTTGTTACGAATCCAACGCGACAAAGCTAAGGCTCAGCTTGATCGCACCGGTAAACTTTTTTGGAAACTTACCCGGCACAGCTTAGCCAATCAGGCCGTCTTCAGTGACTGTCACCTAACCTTTCAGCTAAAAGAATCGCCACTAAGTAGTGTACCAACGGGTGAATACTGGTTGATTCGCAAAGAGAAGGGCATTAAACCACCTGAACATGCCCACATCTATCGGCTCACCCATCCACTGGGTGAGCATGTATTGGATCATGGGCGCCGCCAGGAGACACCTACGGTTACGCTTCGCTTTCAGCTGGCAGATCACCCACTTCGCATATCCGTACTTGAACAACTGCCGACCCAAAGCGGCTGGTTGGAGCTAAACCTGCTTGAACTCGATAGCTTCCAACATGAAGAGCACTTGGTATTCACTGGCCTCGCCGACGATGGCACACGTCTTGATCAAGAAGCATGTGAACGGCTGTTCAATATTTCAGCTTTGGTGGAGAAGCAAGCGCCTGAACCTCCAGCAGATTTGGCTCCGCTGGCTAAAAGGCAGTTGGATGCCACCCTTAGTCGCGTTCTAGAAGAGAACCACGGCTATTTTCAGCGCGAACGTGACAAACTAGAGGCTTGGGCTGAAGACCAAGTTGCCTCCAGCGAGGCACAACTGGAAGATACGCGGGCTAAGATCAAAGACGCCAAGCGGCGTTCGCGGATCGCCGAGTCCTTGGAAGAGCAAAAAGCCGCCCAAGAGGTGCTTAAGTCGTTTGAACGACAACAGCGGCGGGATCGACAGTTAATTTTCGATGTGCAAGATGAGATTGAAGAGAAACGCGACGCGCTCATTGATGCTCTGGAGCGACAAATGCATCGTAAAAGCCAGACTCACCGGCTGTTCCGGGTTCGCTGGGAACTGGCGTAAACGCTAACCACCATCGCATGACGCAAGCCGCGAGGGTCGGTATCATCTGTGCAACTTAATATTGAGGGCTGAACAGCATGTTCAGCCCCGTTTGTGCGTAATTTACTGTTGCAAAAGGCTGTTTCAAAACGTCTTGCGCACGTAGCTAATGGGAAAGATCAATGGCTGTAGCAATTGCCGAGACTCACAAGGAACGCTTTATCAAGCTGCTGCATGAGCTGTTCCAGCTTGATAAGCCAGAGTTGGATTTCGGGCTGTATCGCATCATGCATGCCAAAAGCGACCAACTCTCCCGCTTTATCCGTGAAGACTTAGCCCAGGCGATTGAAGATGCCTTCGCCGAGCAGGGCGAGCAGCAACTATCAGCGATGCGTCATGACATTGATGAGAAGCGTAAACAAGCCGAAGAACTAGGTGCTCCAGATCCGGATAGTGCCCCTGCTGTGAAACAGGCCAGGGCGGCTTATCATGTGGCTAAACAGGAGCAGAGTGCCTCGGTAGATATCTACGACCACCTCTATCGCTTCTTCTCACGCTACTACGATAAAGGCGACTTTATGAGTCGCCGTCACCATGTGGCGGAAAATGACAGCCGTGCGGCCCCCTACGCAGTGCCCTACGATGGCCGTGAGGTTTACCTTCACTGGGCCAACAAAGATCAGTACTACGTAAAATCTTCCGAAACCTTAGCCAATTTTACCTTCAACCTAAACGAAGCGTTAAAGACGCTGCAAGGCTCCGCGGCCCAAGCAGGGTTGGCATTTGATTCGACAGACGCTGCCCTCAAAGTACACTGCCGCGTCGTAGATGCCACAGAAGGCGAACATAGCGATGTAAAAGAGAGTACTGAGCGCTTCTTTATTATCCACCATGACAAACCCATTCGCCTGGATGGCGCCGATCTCTTGCTGCAGTTTGAATACCGTCCGGATCCAGAGAAGACAGGGCAGGGTGGCGCTTGGCAGAAGAAGCGGCTGGTGGAAGCAGAAGAGCGCATTATGGAGGCACTGCGCGCCACCGATGGTGTCGCTGCTTACCGAGACGGCTTGGCGACCCGTGCACCCACCGACAAGCAGAAAGAGCGCACGTTGCTGGGCAAGTATCTGCAGCAGTACACAGCCCGCAACACGATGGATTACTTTATCCACAAAGACCTGGGCGGTTTTCTTTCCCGTGAGCTGGATTTCTATATTAAAAATGAAATTCTGCGCTTGGATGATATCGACAATGCAGAAGTATTAATCGTTGAACAGCAGCTTAAAAAGATCCAAGTGCTTCGTAAGCTGGCTAAAAAAATTATTGCTTTCCTGGCACAGCTAGAGAATTTTCAGAAGAAGCTTTGGTTGAAGAAGAAGTTTGTCACTGATAAAAGTTATTGTATCACTATTGATCGATTGAAAAGCGAGGAAGTTATTCGTTCAGTAATCACTAACAAAAAACAGCAGAAGCAGTGGGCCGAGCTATATTCCTTGAATTTGGATGAGTTTCAAAAAGATTATCATGAGACTGATATTAAAATTTTTCTTGCTAAGAAAAATTACCGTTATTTAATGGCGGATACTTCTATTTTGCCTCAGGTTTTGGCAGAAGAAGTCGCTTCTTATTGCGTTGGGTATCTCGATGGAATTTTTATAGAAGCTGACTCTTTTCATGGCTGTAGAACTATAAAAAATAAATACGAAATTTCTATTGATAAGATTTATATAGATCCACCTTATAATACAGGAAGTGATGGGTTTGTTTATAAAGATGGATATAAACACTCTTCTTGGTTGTCAATGATCGATGATAGAATAAGATCTCATGCTGCTTTGATGAAAAAAGATGCAATTTTTTCATCGAGTATTGATAAAGATGAAAATAGGAACCTTCTTCCGCTGCTTTTTGATATTTTTGGTGAGAATGGATTTGTAGAAGAATGCGTTTGGCAAAAATCTTATGGCGGAGGTTCAAAAACAAAACATATAAATAATCTCCATGAATATGTTCATGTTTTTTCGCTAAACAAAAGCGATTTGCCATATTTAGAGTTGCCTCCTTCAGGTGATGTTGAAAAGTATTATAAGTATAAAGATGAGAAGTTCTCAGTAAGAGGCCCTTATAGGCTTCAACCTTTGAATACTAATAGTAACGATTTTAGGTCAAATTTGACTTTTCCTATCCCTGTTTATGGAAAGCTATCTAAGGAAGACCTAAATAAAATTAATGACAATGAAGTGGTGCTCGAAAGGGAGAGGACAGGAGAATGGGGGTTTTATTATAAAGATGGTGGTCAATTTATAGTTGAATGCGCTTTTCCGAAGCGGCAGTGGCAGTGGAGCTGGGATAGAGTTAAAACATCGCTTCGAAATAACGAGCTTCAATTCGATGAACAAAATGGGGGATGGGTTGTAAGTTATAAACAATATCTCTGTGATGAAGGGGGGGAGCAACGAGGAAGTAAGCCGAGTAGTATTTATATCGGCCCTTATACCCAAACGGGAACTTCAGAGGTGCGCTCTATTTTTGGTGAAGATGTGACAAAGTTTCCTAAGCCAACTGGTATGATAGAAAAATTCTTGGGTATAAATTATAAAAAAAAGAATGACATTGTACTCCTGGATTCATAGAATAAGCGCAGCACTTTGGATCACAAGGTAGAGGCAGGAGGGCCAGCGCCGGTACCCTCTCTGCCTTACCTACCAAAGTGAAGCAGAGCATGGGATACCGACAACT
>NZ_JACCDE010000018.1 GCF_013415125.1 Vreelandella glaciei
CAGCACGGTGGGTTTTGGCAATAACGGGCTTGCGAAAGCCAACTTGCACGGGGCGAATGATCAAAAAGTGCTCGCTGGCGGTGATAGGGAAAGTGTCGGCGCCGGCTTCACGGATTCAGGTCTATTTCAAGCGCCTGCCGGATACGGATCACGACGCTTAAACGCAAACAGCCCCCTGTAGTCACTCTGCTTAGAGAAATACGCTCAACGCAACTGGCTGTCTTTGCTGCCGCGGCGGTTATAGCCGCTAAAAGCGGACTGTGCTTTATCCTGCTCTGCCTGACACGCCACACAGAGACGCACACCGGGAATAGCCTTGCGACGCGCCTCAGGAATGGTGCCACCGCACTCCTCACATGCCTCAAGGCTATCCCCTGAGGGCAGTTGGCTACGCGCACGCCGCACCGCATCGTCCAGTGTGCTTTCCATCTGTTCTTGCTCGGCACCGTCTTTTGCCCATCCACCTGCCATGGTCTCCTACCTCCTTTTAAAAAAACAACTGTTCAACATCAAACCTTTAGCATAGCAGTTACGCTCGTTGTTAATGCAGGATGCAAAGAGCTAAGGGGTTAGTCCTGACCAGCTTTGGTGATAGCACCAGGCTCCTCTCCCCCCTCAAACACATCAGGATATTTTCGCTTGGCCCGCACTAAGCGAATAATGGTGATGATGTTGGTGACCACGATCAGCCCTTCTGCAACAGTACCGCCGATCGTGCCAATTAGCAGGTTGTTCAGCATCCAGGCGAAGGCAGCCAGCCCCAAAAAAACCCGCATGGCAATGCCGCGCATTAGAAACATGCCAACGGTTCCCAGCACCATGGCCGCCACCGGCAGCATATCCACCCAGCTTTGCCAAGTGAAGGCCGCGGCGATACCGCTGGCCAGCAAGACACCCGCCATCACGGCTTTACTTCCCAGGTAACGGCGAGCCAGAACAATCCGCATCACCAGCACCGTTAGCGCAGCCGCTGTCCAGCTCTCGAAAAAGACAAATTGCAGCGCAAACGCCACATTGGCAGAAATCAGTAACACCAAGAGGCGATCGTCGTTTTTACTGGCAAAGGCCACTACGCATATCACCAGGGCCACCAAGCCACAGAGCTGACCAGCCAGGGCACTATGGCTTAGGTTGTCTAACATTAATAACGCTCCTCTTTTGTATGCTGTCGTTTTAAAAGCTGCCGTTAGCCCCATACTGGCACAGTTAGCGTTCGCCCTAACCCAGAAACCGAACGCCTTGGGCAGCCAGCGGGCTGCGTAGTTTGTCTGGCAGCGGCACATCGGTCACTACGGCATCATAATCACCCAACTGACCCGCGGCGCAGCGTAGCGGCAGGTCGAACTTGGTTTTATCCAGCACTAATACACGATAACCGGCATGGGCTAACAGCGCCTCTCGGGCCATCACTTCGTCGTCGTTATAGTCATAAAGCTGGCCATGGCTATCCATTCCCCCCACCGAGACAATCCCCACATCGGCACGGTAGCGTTGAAAAAAGCGCCAGGCATCGCCGCCAATCACGTCCTGGTCACGACGACGCACTCGTCCACCCGCCACCACTAACTCACACTTCAACTGGCACAGCTTAATCAGCGCATGCAGGTTATTGGTCATGATATGCAGGCCTTGCTTATCACTCAGCGCATCGGCCAACTGCTCAACCGTGGTGCCCGTGCCTAAAAATAGTGCTTGATGATCCTGTACCAAGCTCGCTGCCCGCGCCGCGATCTGCCGTTTACCCGCCACGTTCACGATCTGACGCTGGTCGTAGCCAATGTTTTCCTGCTCGGGAAACGGCAGCACCTCCCCTTGGCGGCGCAGCACCAAGCCTTTATCAGCCAAGTGGCGAATATCCCCACGCAGGGTTTGCACAGAAACCCCAAACTCGCCTGCCAGGCTGTCTACCGATTGGCGCCCCTGTGAGTGGATTCGCTGTAATAGCTGTTGTCGACGTTCGAACTGGCGCATAGCCCCTCTCAGCACAACGAAAGTAAAAAGCGTGACAAACGAAAGCCACAAAAGGTTGAACGAAAGCGTACTGTCACTTTGTTGTAAGCAGATGACAGTAGCTTAGGTGGGGTTCACTCACTGGAGGTTTACCCATGTTGAAGCGCACCCTGTTATCTATTCCGACATCTGCCCTTACTGCTGCCGTCGCGGTAGCCAGTTTTTCCCTTTCAGCTCAGGTAGCGGCGAACGAAACGCTGACGCTCTACACCAGCCAGCCCAATAGCGATGCACAGCAAACCGTTGACGCCTTTGAAGCAGCCTATCCCGACATTGAAGTGGAGTGGGTACGCGACGGTACCACGCGATTAATGACCCGGCTGCGCTCGGAGCTTTCAGCCGGGGTGAGCAACCCCGACGTACTGCTGATTGCCGACAGCATGACCATGGAATCACTTAAGCAAGAGGGCCATTTACAGCCTTACCTAAGCGATGAGCGCCAAGCCTATGACGCCGACCTGTATGACCCGGAAGGCTACTACTACGGCACCAAGCTGATCACCACCGGGATTGTCTATAACACCGGCGCCGAGCATCAGCCGCAAAGCTGGCAAGATCTGCTGGGGCCTGACTACGAAGGGTTGGTCACTATGCCCAGCCCGCTCTACTCCGGCGCGGCACTGATCCATATGGCGGCAATTAGTGCTAATCCAGAATTAGGTGCCGAATACTACGACGCCCTGCACGACAATCGCACCGAAGCACAGGGCGGCAATGGGGGCGTCTTTAACGCCGTGGCCGCGGGCACCAAGCCCTACGGCATCGTGGTGGACTTCCTGCCGATTCGTGAAGCTGCCAAAGGCTCGCCGGTCGAATTCGTGTTTCCGGAAGAAGGCGTGAGCGCGGTAACCGAGCCGGTCGCTATTATGCAGGGCGCAGAGAATGTCGATGCCGCGCAAAAGTTTGTTGATTTCGTGCTTTCCCAGCAGGGCCAGGAACTGGTCAGCCAGCAGGGCTACCTACCTGCCCACAACGACGTTACCCCTCCGGAAGGCTTCCCCGAGCGCGATAGCATTACCCTGATGCCGGTTGATACCGAGCAGGCATTGGCGCAGGAAGAAGAACTCAAACAGCGTTTTAGCGACCTCTTCGGCGGGTAATCATGACGCCCGCTCTCAACTATGACAATAAGGACGGCAGCGACAACAAGTACGGCAGCCAGCACCGCTGGCTGCTTTCAAGCCTGTTGATTGCCATTGTGCTGCTCAGCCTGGCACCCAGCCTGCGCCTCCTGTTCGAAGCGTTGAGCGATCTTACCCAGGGCCGCCAATCGCCGCTGTGGCAGGTGCTCAACAGTGCCAGCACTTGGCGAGCACTCTGGCATAGCCTGTATACCTCGGGGCTCGGCATGCTGATCGCCCTGATCCTGGGTAGCCTGTTCGCCTTTGCCATCACGCTCACCAATGTGCGCGGAAAAGCGTGGCTGGTGTTCTGCTTTATGCTGCCGATGATGATTCCGCCCCAGGTTACCGCCTTGAGCTGGCTGCAGCTCTTTGGCCCGGCCAGCCCGCTGCTGAAAAGCATTGGCATGGCGCCGCCGCTAGGCAGCCCACAGCCGCTCTACTCCGCGGAAGGCATCGCTTTACTGCTGGGCATCCAGAGCGCACCACTGGTGTTTCTAGCCCTGCGTACCAGTCTGCTTTCGCTGCCCCAGGAACTGATCGAAGCCGCCCGCATTAGCGGTGCCAAACAGACCCAGGTATGGGGTCATATTATTCTACCCGTGACCCGTAGCGGCTTGATCGCCGGGGGCGCGATGGCGTTTATCTCGAGTCTCGGCAATTTCGGCATCCCCGCCATGCTGGGTATTCCCGCAGGCTATTACGTGCTGCCCACGCTGATCTACCAGCGTATGGCCAACTTCGGCACCGGGGTGTTGGCAGAGATGGCTGCGCTCTCCTTGCTGATTGGTTTACTGGCATTGGCTGGGGTGGCGTTGCAACAGCAATTGATGAATCGCAGCCGCTTCGGGCTGGGCGGCCATAGTGGGCGTTCACACGATTTCACCCTGGGAAGTTGGCGCTCGCTGGTGACCGCCACGCTCGTTGGTATCTTACTGATTATTCTGGTCGCACCGCTGCTTGCGCTCATTATCAGCTCGCTGGTACCCGCCATGGGCGTGCCGTTAAACGCTGAGACCGCCACTCTGAACGCTTACGCCGAAGTGATGGGTCGCCAAGGCGCCACATGGCGAGCGGTGAACAACAGTCTGTGGCTAGCGGGCAGCGCGGCGGTGGTGCTGATGCTGCTCAGTCTGCCATTGGCTTACCGGCTACAGCGCCTGCCGGAGCGTTGGCGGGGTGTGGTACTCAGTGCCATTGAGATTCCTTATGCGCTTCCCGGCGTGGTCTTGGCCATTGCCTGCATTCTGCTCTTTGTTCGCCCGCTGCCGATTATCAATGTGGCGCTCTACGGCACCCTGGGGCTGATTTTTATCGCTTACCTGGCGCGCTTTCTAGTGGTCTGCGTTAAGCCTGTCGCCGCCAGCCTGGCGCAGCTGGATCCTTCCCTTGAAGAGGCGGCACAGCTCGCGGGTGCAGGCCCCTGGCGACGCCTGGGCAGCATTATTTTACCCCTGGTGGCGCCCGCGCTGTTCGCCGGCGGCCTGCTGGTGTTTCTGCTGGCGGTCAACGAACTGACCGTGTCAGCCCTGCTATGGAGCGCCGGTAACGAAACCCTCGGCGTGCTGATTTTCAACCTCGACGAAGGCGGCGAAAGCGTGCTGGCCTCTGCGGTATCAGTGCTGGTGGTAATCATGGTCGCCTCGCTGATGCTGACACTCAGTTTACTGGCGCCGCGTTTACCTAAAGGAGTCATTCCATGGCAGAGTTAGGCATGGCAGTGCCATCTAGTGCAGGGCTATCGATCGATCGTGTTACCAAGCGCTTTGGCGAACAGACGGCAGTCGATGCGCTGTCGCTGACGATCAATCCAGGCGAATTTGTCGCCCTGCTCGGCCCCAGTGGCTGCGGCAAAACCACAATGCTACGCATGCTGGCGGGGTTTGAGACGATCAATGACGGCACGATCCAATTAGCCAATCGCACCCTGGCCAGCGCCGATACCCATGTGCCTCCCGAGCAGCGCAATATGGCCATGGTATTTCAGTCCTATGCGCTGTGGCCGCATATGAGCGTGGCGGACAATGTGGGCTATCCGGTCAAGCTGCGCGGCCTGCGCGGGGCGGCGTATCACCAGAAGGTGCAGCAGGCCCTGGCCCTGGTGGAGCTCGATGCTTATGCCGACCGCATGCCCCAGGCCCTCAGTGGCGGCCAGCGCCAACGCGTCGCTCTCGCGCGCTGCCTGGTCAGCGACCCTTCGGTGGTACTGCTGGATGAGCCACTGGCCAACCTTGATCGGCACCTGCGCGCCACCATGGAGCACAGCTTCCGCGATTTTCACCGGCGTACCGGCGCCACCTTGGTTTACGTCACCCACGACCAAACCGAAGCCATGGCGCTGGCGGATAAAATTGCGGTGATGAAAGCGGGCAAGCTGGTTCAGTGGGGTGCCCCTGAAACCCTTTACCGGCAGCCGCGAACCGCCTGGGTAGCGGGCTTTATCGGCCAGGGCAGCCAATTAAGGGTCGCCGCCGGTCACCCAGGGAAGCTTCTTGAGGGCGCGGCCCTGATGCGCGGGCTGAACACCATCAAGTCCGAACGAACCCAAAGCGTGCTGGTGCGCCCGGAACATATTCAGATCAGCGCGGCACCCGCTTCCTCCGCAACTCCGATTCATAACCAGCTTGCCGCACAGGTGGAGAACGTGATTTTCCGCGGCGAGCGCTACGAACTCAGCCTGCGCCTGCCCAGTGGGGAAATCCTGCTGGCCTACCACCACACCGCGCCTGACCTGGGTAGCCAGGTTGCCGTCGACCTTCAGCAGGGCTGGTGCCTGGAGCCCGAGCAATGAGTGTCACTATCGAGATTCTCAGTGGTTTAGGTGCCAAAGGGCCTGCTGCGATAGTGGTAGAAGCTCAGGGAAAACGCCTACTGCTAGATGCAGGCGGTGCACTCCACCCGGATGACACTATCACTTGGGCGAACAACCTGGATGTGGATGCCGTACTGATTAGCCATGACCATATTGACCATATCGGCGGCGTGGCCGAGCTAGCAGAGAGCGTGCCACTTTATTGCACGCCGCTGGTAGCCAAGGCCTTACCTCACAACCGCGCGTGGCGCCCCTTGCCCGAACGCGGCACGCTAGAGGTGGAAGGCATTCCCGTCACCACCGGCCAAGCGGGGCACTCGCTTGGCGGTGTGTGGCTGCATTTAGCGGTGGAAGGCGGTGTTTTCTATAGCGGCGATGCCTGTTTTGAGTCGTCTGTGTTTCCGTTTGATACCCCGCCTAAAGCGGCTATTGCGCTACTGGATGCCTCCTACGGCTGCTACGACCAACCCCAAACGCAGTGTGTGCAGGCTATTAGTGAGCGCCTTGATCAGCCGCTGGCGTTTCCGGTGCCGGAAACCGGCCGTGCGTTGGAAATGGCTCTATGGCTGGTTGATGAGGCTTCGGCGCGAGGGTTAACACTCGCCATCGACGCCGATATTCGCACCAATCTTGCCGCCCTACTGGCAATGCCTGAGGCGCTGCGGCGCCCTGGCACTAATGACGCTATCGCCAAGGTATTGGCACGAGGAGACGATGAAAATGCCACGCTAAGACTAATGCGTGATCGCGATGACACCCCACAACAGTGGCCCGACCATCGCCTGCTTCACACCGGTTACTTAACCCCTGATCGCCGCGCCGAGCTAGCGGCAGGCCAAATCAGCTGGCAGCGCTGGAATGTGCACCTGCGCGCGTCACACCTGGTGGCGCTCGCTGATCAGTTGGGCGCTACTCAAGTAGTGCCGCTATTTACTCAGCTTAGCGATAACGAATTAAAGGCGTGGCATGGGTTGCTAACCAACCGCCTCGGCACTGCTCAGCGTTTCACAGCCAATACTCGTTTGGTCACTCACTCTTGTTTAGGAAGTTATGCATGTCCGCAGTAATTGTTGATGTCGACGGCACCTTAGCCGAGTTTCACCCCCACCAGGTCAGCGACTGGGTGCTGGGCAGTCAAAAACAGTGGGAACCCTTCTTTGCCCATATGGCCGAAGCCCCGGTGATCGAAGCGGTGGCTAAGCTGGTCAAAATTCTTAAAGCCCAAGGCCAGCAGATCGTTATCTGCAGTGGCCGCCCGGACAGCCACCGTGAGCATACCCAGCGCTGGCTGGAGCGCCACACGATTCCTTTTGACGCCATGTACCTGCGCCCAGAAGGTGACGACCATATAGATGATGAAGCAGTAAAAGAGGCGCTTCTGGAGCGTATGCGCAGCGATGGTTTTGCGCCTTGGCTGGTGCTGGATGACCGCGACGCCGTGGTCGCCCAATGGCGCGCGCTTGGGCTTACCTGTTTACAGTGCGCGCCGGGAGATTTTTAAGCGTTTGCCAGACTGGCTCGGTATTGCCAAACCAGCACCGCCAAGGGCACCAGCGCGGCAGGGAGCAACACTAGGTTTAGCGTCGCCCAGCCTAAACCGCTGACCAAGGGCCCGGCGAGCAGCGCAGTGATGGCGGCAGTGCCAAACACTAAAAACTCGTTGGCAGCCTGGGTGCGCGCTTTATCCACCGGGCGGTAGCTCTCGGTGAGCAGCCCAGTAGCGGGCAAAAAGGTAAAGTTCCAGCCCAACCCCAGCAAAATAAGAGCCACGTTAAACCCCGCTAAGCCGACACCCCATTGGGCGACCAGAGCACTCGCTACCAGCAGCAGGCAGCCGGCCACAATCACCTGCTTGGCACCGAAGCGGGTGGCTAAATGGCCAGTGAAGAACGAGGGTAAAAACATCGCGACCACGTGCCACTGAATGGTCATTGAAACATGGTTAAAGTGGTGCCCTGCCCCCGCCATGGCGAGCGGTGTGGCGGTCATGGCCAAGTTCATTACGCCATAACCGACCATCGCCGCGCTCACCGCCACAATAAATCCAGGTTGGCGGAGTATCTTACCCAGCGGCAGCGCAATGCCTTCGCCGTGGGTGCGGGATGCGGGCGACAGTTGCGTCAGCATCAGCACCACCAACGCCAGAGCGTAGAGCACGGCTAAACCAACAAAGCTGCCCAAAAATGGCACCTCGCCCAGCTCACGGCTCACCCTGGCCAGCCACGGCCCGGCAAACGCCGCCAGCACACCGCCCCCCATCACCAAACCAATCGCCCGATCTCGCATCGCGGCGGGGGCGGCTTCCACCGCAGCAAAGCGATAGAGCTGACCAAAGCCAATGCCGATGCCAATTAGCCAAGTGGCCAACAAGAACAGGCCAAAGCGCTCGCCGATCAGCGCCTGCACGGCGACCAGTGCACCCACCAGTCCCACCAGATTGCCCAGTATAAAGCCGCGTTTTCGGCCCAGCCTGGCCATAATTAATGAGGCGGGAATGGTGGCACACATCAGCCCCAGCCACTGGGTGGCAACCGGCGCGGTCGACCATGACGCACTTGGCGCCAAAGACGCCCCAATCAGCGGCGAAACGGCAATCAGCAAAACGTTTCCGGTGACCAGCAGCGCTTGGCAGAGCGATAGTAGTGCGACGGTTAAAGGCATGGGGCACTCTCCTGAAGTGAATCGGTGCGGGAAGACGCAAAGCGTTGACGATAGACCGAGGGTGATACGCCGTAGTAGCGCTGAAACTGACGGCGCAGTTGCTCCGCGCCGCCCAGCCGCCAGCGTTGTGCCAGACGTTCAAGGGAGAGCTGCTCGCGCTCGTTAAGCAGCGCCAGGCGCGCTTGCTCAAGGCGTAGTTGGGTCAGGTAAGCGCCGGGAGTGGTATTTAAGTAGCGTCTAAATAGCCGGGTTAAATGGCGCGGGGAGACCGCCATCAGGTCGGCCATGCTCTCAAGCCTGTGATCTACGCTGGGGTCGGCGTGGAGCTGATCCAGCAAGCGGCGCAGCGGCCCCGCCTCTTGTTGGTGTCGCAGTATCTCGCTGAACTGCGACTGCCCACCTGGGCGCTGCAAAAACACCACTAGCTCACGGGCCACCCGCCCGGCTAGATCAGCACCGTGATCTGCCTCTACCAGCGAAAGCGCCAAATCAATCCCCGCCGTTACACCGGCGCTGGTGTAGCGGCCGTTGCTTTCGATATACAGTGCATCCGGCTCAACGCTTAGTGCGGGGTACTCATCTGCCAGTTGAGGTGCATGGCGCCAGTGGGTGGTGACGCGGCAGCCATCCAGCAACCCTGAAGCGGCTAACAAAAATGCCCCAGAGCAGATAGAGCCTAGCCGCCTCACCTCTGGGGCGACCTCACAAAGCACCTGCTTCACTGCGGCTATTTCAAGCTGCTGAATCACGCCACTGCCGCCCGCCACCAACAGCGTATCCAGGGGCAGTAAATGAGTAAGTTGGTGGTAGGTGTGCGTAGCATGCACGGCTAGGCCGCCGTTGGTGATAACCGGGCCGACGGCATCAGCGACAAGGGTCAATTGGTAGAGCGGTTGAGGGCTTAACGCATTAGCGCTGGCAAACACTTGCCAGGGGCCGCTGACATCCAGCAGCTGGCAGTCGGGGTAGGCAAATAGGGCAATATGACGAGTCACTGTCTCTCTCCGCTAACGGGCTATCAAAGCAGTAGAGAGAGTGTCAGCGCTACGCGATATGTCGGCAAGGACCATTACCCCACCGATTCAGACATCTTTATAAAAGCGCTACATTCGCATCAGCCCGTCCTTTCTAATGGCGCCTCCATCCTGCGTACGCTGGAAACGAAATCACTAAAGCGCTCGCCTTGAATTAATACATGATCGCTCAGCGCTTGCTGCGCCGCCACAGGGTCGCCCCGTTCGATGGCTTCCACGATGGTTTGGTGCTCGCTGAGGGAAGTATTTACCCGTTGGCGCACCTGAAGTTGAAGGCGCCGGTAGGGCTTTAGGCGCTGCTTCAGTTGACGCGCTTCGCTGGCCAAAAAGGCGTTGTGGCTAGCGGTGTATATACAGTCGTGAAAGCCTTCGTTTTCGTAGTAATACTCGTCGCTGTCGCCAGCCAGGGCCGCTGCTTCGCAGCGCTGATGCGCCTCTCTTAACGCAGCCAGCTCTGGCTCGGTAATCCGGCGGGCCGCCAAGCGTCCGCACATGCCTTCAAGTTCCGCCATCACCTCAAACATTTCGATCAACTGATCAATGCCTACTTTTGCCACGAAGGTGCCCTTCTTCGGCGAAACGGTGACTAACCCGCTGGCCACCAATTGCTGAAAGGCTTCGCGCACGGGTGTTCGCGAGACCTGAAACTCATGGCCCAAGGCTTCCGGGTCCAGGCGCTCTCCTGGCACACGGCGGCCATTAATAATGTCATCCTCAAGAGAATCTCTTAATCGCTGAGCGTTGGAACGCTTGGTGCCCGTCATGTTTTACCTCCTTGGATCGCGACTCACCTTAGCCGTTTTAATGCTGTCATACAGTTGACATTAGCATACGTAGCGCCTATTGATATATATATCAGCTCGACTGATAGATACATAAAGTCAATCCAAACACATAACAACAATTGTTGGAGACGCCACATGCAACGCTATTTGATCTCAACTGCTGCCGCCCTCGGTCTCGCTATTGCGGCTTCCCACGCTTCTGCCGATACCGTGCTTCGCGCGTCGCATCAATTCCCTGGTGGCCAGGGGGATGTTCGCGATGAAATGGTGCAAATGATGGCCCGTCACGTAGCCGATGCCGACGTTGGCCTGACCATTGAAGTCTACCCCGGCCAATCGCTGTTCAAAGCGCGCGAACAGTGGGGCGCCATCGCCCGGGGCCGCCTGGACATCACTTCGCTGCCGCTGGATTATGCCAGCGGGCGGCACCCTGAGTTCTCTGCCACGCTGATGCCAGGCTTAGTGCGCAACCAGGCACATGCTCAGCGTCTGAATGACTCCGAATACATGGAGATGATTAAAGCGGTGATCCTCGAGGGCGGTGCTCGTGTGCTCTCAGACGCGTGGCTGTCGGGCGGCTTTGCCTCTAGTGAGCAGTGCATTACCTCACCCGATACCGTCGAGGGCCAGAACCTGCGCGCCGCAGGTCCCGCGTTTGAAGAGATGCTGGAAGCCGCCGGCGCCTCCATCGCCTCAATGCCGTCTTCTGAGGTTTACACCGCCATGCAAACCGGCGTTCTGGACGCCGCCAACACCTCGTCGATGTCGTTTATCTCTTTCCGCCTCTACGAGCAGGTCGAGTGCTTGACCGAGCCGGGCGACTTCGCGCTGTGGTTTATGTACGAACCGATTCTAATTTCCGAGCAGGTGTGGCAAGGACTTAACGAAGAGCAGCAGGCGGCGCTGACGGAAGCTGGTGAAGCCGCAGAAGCCTTCTTTGCTGAAGAGGCCGCCGCCATTGATCAGGAGATGGTCGATCTTTACGAAGAGAACGGTGTAGAGGTCGTTAGCATGAGCGAAGACGATTACAACGCCTGGCTGGAAATCGCCCGTGAAACCTCCTACAAAAACTTTGCCGACAATGTTCCCAATGGCCAAGCCATTATCGATGCAGCACTGGCCGTCGAGTAAGCAACCTATGAACGCCTAACGGCTCGGCTGCCCTTCGGGGTGGCCGTTTTCAACTGATGCTTGCTTAGCTTGGCGAAATAACCAGCTTGTCGAGGGAATTATGGCACCTGCAACGACTCACAATGCCCTTGCGCGAGGGGGCATCATTGGCGGCTACATTCGCGTCATGGATAAGCTCTCGCGGCTTTCCGCCTATTTGGCCTGCGCCATGTTTATCGCTGGCGTATTAGTGATTTGCCAGATGGTCTTTATTCGCTACTTACTCGGAATGAGTACCAGTTGGCAGACCGAATTTACCATCTTCTCAGTAACGGCAGCGATGTTGATGGGGAGCCCTTATGTGCTGATGACCGGCGGGCACGTGGCTATCACCATTGTTCCCGATGCGCTGGGCGGAATTACCCGCACCATCATGCGCTTGATCGCTTCGCTGTTTGGATTAGGTTTTTGTGCCGCCTTGGCGTACGCCAGCTGGGTCTATGTTTTTGAGGCGCTGCATGGCGAGTGGACCACTGGCTCGGTATGGAATCCCCCGCTGTGGCCCGCCTTACTGCCCATGGCAGTCGGTTCCACCCTGCTGTCGCTGCAGTATGTGGCTGAAATTCTGCGTGGGGAGAGCTAAGCATGGATCCCATTACCTTAGGCATTATTGTCGCCATCGCGCTGATTGGGCTGATGGCCATTGGTACCCCTATCGCTTTCGCCCTGGGCGGTGTGTCGCTGCTGGCGCTGATTTACGACCGTGGCCTTTCCGAGCTCACCTACTTCGGTGAAACCTTTTTTGACCGCATCGCCGAGTTTGGTTTTGTCGCCATTCCGATGTTTATAATGATGGGCGCCGCGGTGGCTTCCTCCCCCACCGGGCGCGATCTGTATCGCTCGTTGGATCTATGGATGGGCAAGCTGCCCGGCGGCTTGGCGGTTTCCAATATCGGCGCCTGCTCTATTTTTGCCGCACTATCGGGTTCATCCCCCGCCACCTGTGCGGCGATTGGCAAAATGGGCATTCCTGAAATGCGCATGCGCGGCTACCCGGATGGCGTTGCAGCAGGCTGTATTGCCGCGGGTGGCACCCTGGGCATTCTGATTCCGCCGTCGGTCACCATGATTATCTACGGCATCTCCACCGAAACTTCTATTGGTCGGCTGTTTATCGCCGGGGTAGTGCCAGGCTTTATGCTCGCGGGCCTGTTTATGATCTGGACCATGATCGCCTGCAAGATGGCCGGTGGTTATAACAACCCGATGGCGGAGTCCGTCGAACGGCTAAAACAGAACGTTAAGCAGAATGTTGATACCAACCTGAAAGCCCTCGTCCGTGTTCTGCCTTTCATGGGTGTCGTCGCGGGTATTCTGTTTGCCTTGTATGGCGGGGTGGCAACACCTTCAGAAGCAGCAGGTGTAGGCGCATTTCTGTGTTTGGCGCTGGCTATTCTGATCTACCGCATGTGGCAGTTGGGGCCGATCAAACTGATCATGCGCGACTCGCTGCGTGAAAGCGTGATGATCATGCTGGTGATCGCCACCGCCGAAGTGTTCGCCTACGCGCTCTCCTCGATGTTTATCACCCAAACCGTGGCGGGCGCGATTGCTGACTTGGACATCAACCGCTGGGCGCTGATGGGGGTCATTAACCTCTTCCTGCTAGTGGCGGGTTTCTTCCTGCCGCCCGTGGCCGTAATCGTGATGACCGCGCCGATTCTATTACCCATCATCCTGGCGGCCAACTTCGACCCTTACTGGTTTGCGGTGATTTTGACCATTAACTTGGAAATCGGCCTGATCACACCGCCGGTGGGTCTCAACCTGTTCATTATTAAAGGCATCGCGCCGGATATCTCGCTGCGCGACATTCTGATGGGAAGCTTGCCCTACGCGCTGTGTATGGTGCTGGGTATCTTGCTGCTGTGTCTCTTCCCAGGCATCGCGCTTTGGCTACCTAACTTGATCATGGGTTAAGGAGTTCGACCATGAACATGCTGTTTTTGCAGGAGCTGTTCAACAACATCACCCAACGTGATGCGTTGTTACGGCGCCGCCATCCAGAGACGTTAACGCCCGACCATGGGCAGTTGGTGAAAGCCTGCCAAAAGTTGCTGGAAAGCGATGGTGAAGCCTCCAGCATTGCGCTGGCAAGCCGCGCTTTGGCGATTTATCAGCGCCTGTCACCGGCGGAGAAAAGCAGCTTCTTTGCCCGCCTAACGACGGACTTTTCGGCCGAGCCCGGCCCCATTGACGCGGCCTATCTGGCGTATCAAGAGGTTCGCGACAACCAATCGCTACAGCGCCTGTTTGAAGCTTGTGAGCCACGCAGGCAGGAGCTTTTCCGGCGTTTAAACCTGGCCAGCGACGGCACCTATGAGCTGGTTAAAATGCGTGAGGATCTATTGGCGCTGCTGCGTGAACAGCCCGAACTGGCGGCCATCGACGACGATTTCGCCCATCTATTCGGCTCCTGGTTCAATCGCGGCTTTTTGATGCTCAAGCGTATTGACTGGAACACCCCCGCCTCGATTCTAGAGAAGATCATCCGCTACGAAGCGGTACACGAAATACAGGATTGGGATGATCTGCGTCGGCGGCTAGACGCCCGCGACCGTCGCTGTTTTGCCTTCTTCCACCCAGCGATTGGCGATGAGCCGCTAATCTTTGTGGAAGTGGCCCTCCATAAGGGGTTGCCAAGCCGTATTCAGCCCATTCTTTCTGGCGAAAGCAGCTATAGCAAAAAAGGGATCGATGAGGCCGAGGAGGCCGATACTGCGGCGTTCTTTGGCATCAGCAACTGCCAGACCGGCCTGCGAGGCATCTCCTTCGGTAATTTTTTGATCAAGCAGGTGGTGCAAGAGCTCTCCCAGGAGCTGCCGCAGCTGAAATACTTCGTCACTCTCTCGCCGGTGCCCGGCTTCGCCCAGTGGTTGCAAGAACAACGTCATGACGAGCAGCTGCCTTCGTCGCTGCGTAAATCGCTTAAAGGGCTTGAAACCCCTGGATGGCATCAGGACGACGCGCTTGAAGAGCAGCTTAAAGCCGCGATCCGCCCGCTGGCCGCACGTTATCTCATCGAAGAGAAGAACCGCCACGGCCTACCACTCAACCCAGTGGCTCGCTTTCACCTCGGCAACGGCGCCGAACTCCACCGCATTAACTGGTTGGGCGATATCTCCGAGAAGGGCTTTAAACAAGCCGCAGGGCTAATGGTTAACTACCTGTATGTGCTGGACGATATCGAACGCAATCACGAAAACTATACCGCCAAGGCGACCGTTGCTTGCTCAAATGAGGTGCGTGACCTCGCCAAACGCGCCCGCAAGCTGGCC
The DNA here is from genome assembly GCF_013415125.1 of Vreelandella glaciei. GTDB lineage: Bacteria > Pseudomonadota > Gammaproteobacteria > Pseudomonadales > Halomonadaceae > Vreelandella > Vreelandella glaciei. Next base: position 14,872 of record NZ_JACCDE010000018.1, read on the forward strand.
AAGGGAGAGACCACCAAATGAGCCACAACCTATTTGAAACCTTTGCTGCCAAAATGCGCGAGCGCGCAGAGGCCGATTTCATTACTACCCGCGACGGCCGCCGCTATCGCTATACCGATGCACTGACAATAAGCGCGCAGCTTGCCGGTGCGCTAACCGAGTTAGGCGTTAAGCAAGGCGACCGCGTTGCGGTGCAGGTCGATAAAAGCCCTGAAGCCATTCTGCTTTACCTGGCCTGCCTGCGTATTGGTGGCGTCTATCTACCGCTTAATACGGGCTATACCGGCGATGAGATTCGCTACTTTTTAAACGATGCAGAGCCTGCGCTGTTCGTTTGTCGCCCCAAGATAGAAGAGCAAGCGCGGTCGCTTGCTGCTGAAACCGGCTGTCCTGGGGTGGTCACCCTGGGCAGCGCCGCCGATGGCAGCCTGATGGAAACCGCTCGCACGGCAGCGCCGCGGGAGGATATCGTGGCCCTTGGCGAGCGCGACCTGGCCGCTATTCTTTACACATCCGGCACCACCGGGCGTTCCAAAGGCGCCATGCTAACGCACAAAAACCTCGCCTCTAACGCCGAGACCCTGGCCAAAGCCTGGCACTTCAGCGCCGATGACCGGCTGATCCATGCGCTGCCGATTTTCCACACCCACGGCTTATTCGTTGCCTGCAACGTCACCTTGATGGCGGGCGCCAGCATGCTATTCCTGCCTAAGTTCGATGCCGATGTGATCTTTGAAGAGCTGCCCCATGGCAGCGTGATGATGGGCGTTCCCACGTTCTATACCCGGCTGGTTCAGGACGAGCGTTTGACGCCGGAGGTGACCGCCCATATGCGGCTGTTCGTTTCCGGCTCCGCCCCGCTTACCGCCGAAACTCATGAAGCCTTTGAAGCCAAAACCGGCCATGCGATTCTTGAGCGCTACGGCATGACCGAAACCAATATGAACCTCTCCAACCCCTATGAAGGCGCAAGGCGAGCAGGCACCGTGGGTATGCCGCTACCCGGCGTGGAGATGCGCATTACCAACCGCGAAACCGGCGATGAGGTGGCTTTGGGCGAGATTGGCATGCTGCAGATTCGCGGCCCAAATGTGTTTATCGGCTACTGGCGGATGCCCGAAAAAACCCGCGAGGAGCTGTTAGACGACGGCTTTTTCATTACCGGCGATCTCGCCATGGTCGACGAGCAGGGCTATGTGCATATTGTGGGTCGCGACAAAGACCTAGTGATTTCCGGCGGCTACAACGTCTACCCCAAAGAAGTGGAGCAGGTGATCGACGAACTCGATCAAGTGGCTGAATCCGCGGTCATCGGCCTACCCCATCCTGACTTTGGCGAGGGCGTGACCGCCGTAGTGGTGCGCCAGCAAGGTCTTGAAGATCAGCTTAATGAAGATAAGGTGATCAGCCACTTAGACGGTCGGCTAGCCAAGTATAAGCAGCCCAAACGGGTCTTCTTTGTCGATGAACTACCCCGCAATACAATGGGCAAAGTGCAGAAAAATGAGCTGCGCAAGCAGTTTAACGATACCTATCGCAGTCCTTAATAGCCCGTCCTACCAGCATACTTTTAACAGCCTTTTGCCCCGCCGCGTGCGGGGCTTTTGGTACGGCTTTGCTGGGAAAAGGAACCATTTGCTCTACTAAGTGTTAAGGTGAAACTACTTAACGAACGATGGAGCAAATCACCTTGACTACGCCTACCGTCACGAGCGGTATTACTGCCAGCGAACTCTATAAGTTAGTCAGCCAGCCAGCATCCGCCAGCAGCGAAAACACGCCCGTTGAGTGGCCCGAAGCGACCATTAGACTGGATGAGGCGAATCAGACGCTGATCTGGGAGCTCAACGACTACGGCAACTTGCCGATTACCCTCTCGCGCAGCGAAAATGAGTGGATCGCGATGGCGCCCATTGTGTCCGTCGACAGCGTCAAAAACAGCGCCGAACTTAACGAAGTGCTGCTGCGCCAGGGCATCTCGTTACCGCTGGCCTCTGTGGGTATTGTCGAGATCGACGGGCACGACTTTTATGTGGCATACGGACAGCTGTTTGGCGACTCCAAGCTTGAATCCATTTGCGCTGAGCTGCACGCCACGGCCAGTGCGGCCATGGACGTCGCCGAACTGATACAAACGCACTTCGCCTAACGTTTACCCATTGTTCGTCTATTATCCAAATCACCGTTATCAATTAGTGTCACCTCTCAGGTGACGTATAAGCGAGATTATTTATGTTAAGCAAAATCATGACCGCCCTGCGTGGCAAAGCGACTGAAACCGGTCAAACAGTGGTAGATTCCCAGGCACTGCGCATTTTAGACCAGGAAATCCGCGACTCAGAAAATCACCTGAGCCAGTCTAAAACGGAACTGACCCGCCTGATGGGCCAGCGCCAGCTGAACAGCAATAAAGCCGACACGCTGGAAAGCAAAATCGCCGAGCTGGAAAAAAGTGCCGAAGCCGCGCTGGATAAAGGCGAGGAAGCGCTTGCAGTAGAGGTGGCTGAACGCATGGTCGCGCTGCAGGATGACCTGGAAGCAGAGCGTGCGATTGTCAGCGAGTACGATGCCAGCATCGAAAAACTGCGCAGTGCCATTCGCGGTACCGATAACCAGCTTCGCCAGCTCAAGCAGCAGGTCAGCGTGGTGAAAGCCACCGAGTCAGCACAAAAAGCCCAATCTGCCGTCGCGTCTCGCCACTCAGGCCAGAACAGTGCGATGAGCAGCGCCATGGAGTCTCTGGAGCGCATCAAAGAGCGTCAGCAGCTTAATTCGGCGCAAATGCAGGCCGCTGACGATATGGCCGCTGAAGAGAGCGGTAGTTCGCTGGAAGCCCGCCTCAAAGCAGCCGGCGTGGGTGGCCAGGAGCGCAAGGCAGACGACGTGTTAGCACGCCTGAAAGCGAAGAAAAATGCCACACAGGAATAAGCGTTAAGAGCAAGTCAGCGTTTAAATTTATTAGGGAGCCAGGCCATGTTTAACACCCTCAAGGCACTTTTTCGCGCTACCACGGAGAAGGCGCCCGAGCCGAATACAGGCCGCCCGGTGGCCGCGGGCCTGCCTATGGGCATCAGCCAGGAAGACCTTGAGGGCCTGCGCCTGGATGGGCGCGTGAATATTAAGCTGATCGGCCTGCGTGCCCATCCCGATGCGCTGTTTCGCTGGAACGACGATGACTACCATCATATTGCCGCCGTGGGGCACGTCGACCTTGGTCAAGGAGCCCACCTAGTGCGCTTCTATCTGGATAACGACACATGGCTGCAGGCCAACATTGAAAACGGTCAGGTGCTTGAATATAAGCTGTTCGACTTTTACCGTGTTGCCCATCTCTCGGATGCCGAATTTGATAATTTGATCAACGGTGAAGATAAGCAGCCCGACAGCATCGGCGCCCAAACCATCGCGCTCACCTCAACCACTGAGGAAGCGCGCACTTGCACCTATCAGCGAGTGTGGGGGAATGGCGACAGCCTGTGGTCGCCGCCGGTGGTGTTCGAAGAGCAGGTAATGACCACCGAGAGCGTGTCAGCCCGCCATGTGGCCCACCATGCAATGCTCTATGAGCGTACCATCGAAGGCGCTGAGCGTATGGAATACTTACTGCTGAGCGCAGAAAGCGATGGCGAAGGCAGCTTTATGGTGGTGCACAACGTGGGGGTAGATGTGGCCTCCGTCGATATTGACGCTATGTAATCATTACCACCGTTTTTTAAATACGTTTTACCTACTACAAAAGGAAACCGCCACCATGGTGAACTACCTGTACGGCTTGCCATCCTTTATCGCCTATCTAGTCACGGCGATCGTACTGCTCGCCGCCTTTATGTACTGCTACAGCCGCATTACTCCGCACCACGAGTGGACGCTGATTCGCGAAGGTAACGCAGCCGCCGCCTCTGCCTACGGCGGCTCGATTCTGGGTTTTACGATTCCGCTTTACAGCGCGATGGCACACTCAATCAATTTTATCGATTTTGTACTCTGGGGCGTCGTCGCCTTTATTGTTCAGTTGGCCACCTTCTTCGCGGTTAAGCTGTTTCTGCGTAAACAGGGCGAAAGCCTGTCTCAACACATCACCGAAGGTCACCAGGCCTACGGCATTTTGATGGCCAGCGTGGCCGTGGCAGTCGGCTTACTCAACGCCGCTTCGATGACGTGGTAAAGGAGAAAGCCTGCATGTCTAAACACGATCACACCCCTCATTTGCCACGCCGCAAGCGCAGCGGGCGCTTGTCATTAGCGATGATGGGCGCTAGCGCCTTTGGTCTTACTGCCTGTGGCCAACCGCCCCAGGAAGAGCAAATCACCGAGATCGAATTTGACGAGCCACGCAGCTTTGAAAGTGTCGAAGCCTGCGTCGCTGAAAATGTCTATACCCGTAGCGCCTGTGAAGATGCCTACGAAGCGTCCTTGGAAGCGGTGCCGCGTTATAGCACCCTGGAAGAGTGCGAAGCTGAGAATGGTGAAGGCGCTTGCACCGCGCCAACCGAAGAACAGTCACAAGCGGCGACGGGTAGCACCGGTGGTAGTTGGTTTATGCCCGCCATGATGGGTTATATGGTCGGCAGCATGATGTCCAACACCAACCGTGGACGCTCCTTCGAGCGGGTTTACCAAGAGCCGGTTTACCGCAATCGTCAAAACCAGGGCAACTGGAACACCGCTACCAATCAGGCGACCCAGCGCGTCACCCAGCGTAATGATGCAATGCGCAGCTCAGTGGCAACCTCTCAGCGCCGTGGCTTTGGCTCGCGCTCTTCTGCCCGCGGCGGTTGGGGCTCCTAACCCCTAGGCAAACATTACTATGCTGCGAATCGATATCCCTGAACGAAGCAACTGGAAAGCCCTCGCTCACGAGCTGGGCTTTCATTTTCATACCATCGACGGGGAGCCTTACTGGAAAGAGGACGCCTACTACCAGTTCACCCTCGAGCAGGTAGAGCGTGATATTGAAGGCCCTACCGAGGCAGTGCATGAGATGTGCATGGAGCTGGTGGATAAGGTCTGCCACTCCAATGCGCTTATGCAGCGTTTGGCGCTGCCCGAACATATGTGGGACAGCATCCACAACTCCTGGAAGTCGGGTCAGCCGCACCTCTATGGACGAATGGATTTTGCCTATTCAGGCGATGGCCCGGCGAAACTGTTGGAGCTCAACTACGACACCCCTACCTCGCTCTACGAAGCGGGCTTTTTTCAGTGGGTATGGCTTGAGCAGGCCATTGCCCAGGGCATCCTGCCCCGCCATGCGGATCAGTACAACTCGATTCAAGAGCGCCTGCTCAATGCCATGGCGCACCTTGGTGACCGCATAGAAGCGCGAACGCTCTACTTCTCCTGCATCAAAGATAACCCCGAAGAGCGTGCCACCGTGCACTACTTACAGGATGTCGCGGTACAGGCCGGTCTTAACGCGCCGTTTATCTACACCGAAGATATTGGCCTGCGCCCTGGGGCTGAGCACTTTGTAGACTTGGATAACCAGCCCATCCACGCGCTGTTCAAACTCTACCCCTGGGAAGAGATGGCCGACGATGCGTTTGGCGAGTATATCCCGCAGCTAAACACCCACTGGTTTGAGCCGCCCTGGAAAGCGATTCTCTCTAATAAGGGAATTCTGCCCCTGCTATGGGAGCACTTTAAGGGCCACCCCAATCTGCTACCGGCGTTTTTCGAGGATGCCAATAGCCCGCCGCTGCCAGCAGGCTGGGTGCGCAAACCGTTTTTTTCCCGGGAAGGCAGTAACGTAGAACTGATCACCCCCGCCGGGCAACAAGAAGCCGTTGATGGCCCCTATACCGACAGCCCATGGATTCGTCAGGCGTACCACCCCATGCCGCGCTTTGGTAACAATCACGCCTTAATTGGCAGTTGGGTGGTGGGTGACCGCGCTTGCGGTATGGGCATTCGCGAAGACGTTGGCCGCATCACCAAAGACTCTTCCTGCTTTGTGCCCCACGCGATTGTCTAAACAGACGCACCAAATTCCACTTATTAGCGCTGGACATTGCTCCCTAAAAAAGCTGAAATCATCCGTACTACTTTAAGTATTACTTTCGTGAGCAGAGGGGCATCACCCCTTCACTTTTTTATCCTGAATATTACCCAACAGCATTAACACTAGGGTTTGAAAGCCTAGATGTCGTTGCGTCTTCAGGGCCACCGTTTACTTTGGAGCAACGGCGAACATGATGGCGCGCTGGAAATCCCTACCTTTACGGCTTCGGCTATTTCTCTCCTTTGGGACGGTCTTAGCGCTCGCAATGCTCCTGGCGCTCTATCTTCAAGCGCGTACCCACAGCCAAGCACAGCTGAACAACCTGCTTAATCAAGAGCTACCGGCACAGGTTGAAGGGCTAGCAGCACATGTGAACCTTAACCTTAGCCAGGATCTAGCCATTTCCGAAAGCCTGGCCAATAGCTATTTTATTGAGCAGTGGGTGCGCGACGGTCTGCCTGAAGAGCGACAAAACGACATTACCCGCTACCTTGAGCGCCTTATGGAGCAGTTAGACACCGAACTGCTGTTTATCGCCGCTCAATACCGGGGGCGTGGCTACTATTTTCAATTGCGCGATGGCGAATTTCTGCAGCGTGTTATTCAGCCCCCCGGCAGCGAAGATGACTGGTACTACCACTTTACTGACAGCGGCAACGCTTATGAGCTAAATTTAGATAGCGACACCTTTTCACCCGATGATGCCTTTGTGTACGTCAATTATCGCAGCGCGGTAAATGCGACCAACGGTCGACCGCTAGTGGTGGCCGGCGCGGGGCTTGATCTCTCCCAAATGGCCAGCTTAATTGATGACTTTCGCTTAGGTGACACCGGCCACGCTTCGCTGCTCAGCGCTGAAGGCGAGCTGCTCGTTCGCAGTGGTGGAAATATTCGTAGTGATGAAACAGCGCCTATTGGCGGGACAGCGGTGGAGTCCTTAACAGAGCAATCGGCCCAGCGTCTGCTGCGTGATGAACGGCTCCAGGTACAAGAGATTGAGCGCGACGGCCAAATTTTCCTGATTAACACACGCTGGCTGCCCGAACTGCAGCGCTACCTGATGGTGGAAGTCGATAAAGAGGCGTATCTGGCGTCCACCCGTGAGCGCTTCCTGGAGTCCAGCGGTATAGGCCTGCTCATTTTGCTCGTCGGGTTACTGGTGCTCTACCCGCTGACCGGCAGACTCATCCGCCCACTGATTGATTTCCAGCGCCAGTTGAAAGATATCACCCTCAGCCTGGACCTTTCGCGGCGGGTCAGCACCGACGACAAAGCAGAGCTTGGCGACTTAGCGGATCAAACCAACGAGCTCCTTGAGCGCCTCTCCCGCGCGATTGCGGCGGTGGCCAAGAACGCTCAGGCGCTAACCCAAGTCGCCGACCGGCTCGCGAAAACGGCCGGGCTTTCCGGTGTGCACGGCAGTGATATTGACCAGGAAGCGAGCCAAACCATGGCCGCAGCGGTTGAGGAGATGGCCTCTTCGGTGGCTGAAATCACCTCCACCATGGAAGAACTCTCAACCTCATCAACCCAAATTGCCGACCACTCCCAATCAGTGGTCGACGTTGCCAACCAGACGCTGGAACGCAGCCGAAAAGGCAGTTCGGCTATGCAGCTGCTACAGTCAAAAATGCAGGATATCCGCAGCGACAGCGAGCAGAGCCTGACCGAGATCATGACGCTGGGGGCGAAATCCAAACAGATTAACAAAGTCATGGAATTGATCAACACCCTGGCCGCCCAGACCAAACTGATCGCCTTTAATGCTGCCTTGGAAGCCTCTAGCGCAGGGGAGTCGGGGCGACGCTTTTCCGTCGTTGCCAGCGAGATACGCCGTCTTGCTGACAGCGTGACCGACTCTACCCAAGAGATTGAAGCACATACCGATGATATTCAGACAGCGATTAATCGCTTGGTGGTGGCCTCTGAAAAAGGCGCCTCCTCCATCGAGCAGGGCGTTGAAGCCAGCATGAGTACCGCCCAGGACCTGGAGGCACTGCTAAAGGCGGCGAGTCAAACCAGCAGCGCGGCCCAACAGATATCGCTGTCTACTCAGCAGCAAAAAACCGCCAGTAGCCAGGTGGTGATGGCGCTGCGTGATATTGATACGGCCAGTTCACGCAACGCACACTCGGTGCGCAGCATTACCGACATCAGCCAGGACATGATCCATATGTCGGCTGAGCTTAACGCGCTGGTGCAGGAGTTCACCCTAACAAATAAAGACCGCTGATAAGGATACCGGATGAGTGTAATTCGGGTAGTCATTACCGACGACAGCCAAGTAGCCCGCGACGTGCTACGCGATATCCTCAGCCGAGACGATGATATTGAGATCGTGGGTGAAGCCACTAACGGCCGCGAAGCGGTGGAGCTGGCCAAACGCCTTGCGCCACAGCTGATCACCATGGATCTCAACATGCCGGTGATGGATGGCCTAAGCGCTATCGAAGAGATCATGTACAGCAAAGGCGTGCCCATCCTGGTGATTAGCGACCGCTCCGATGCGCAAACGGCCTATCAAGCCCTTGAGGTGGGCGCGCTGGAAGTGATGCCTAAACCCGCATTGGAAGGGGCCGATGCAGAGCGCCTTTTGGAGCGGGTGCGCCTGCTCGCCGGTGTTGCGGTGATCACTCGCCTGCGGCGGCGCGTTACAACGCCCGCGCCCCTACTCGCCCTACCAACCCTGCCAGCTACCCCAGGTGGGGTACCGCGGGATTTCCAACACGTGGTCGCGATCGCATGCTCAACCGGTGGGCCGCAAGCCTTAGTGCGTCTGTTGCGCACGCTACCTGCCGGGTTTCCAGCACCTATTGTGATCGCCCAGCACATCAGTCATGGGTTTATCGATGGCATGGCGCAATGGCTGGCATCGCTGTGTGCCATGCCGGTGAGTGTTGGCCAAAAGGGTGAGCAGCTGCGCCCTGGGCATATTTACTTATCGCCGTCAGAAAGCGACTTATGTGTGACGCCACGCCATCGCTTCCAGCTTCAGTCCAGCCCCGAAAACTCACTTTACCACCCCAGCTGCGATGTACTGTTGCAAAGCGTCGCCGAGGTCTATGGCAGTGATGCGATTGGTATTATTTTGACCGGTATGGGCCGCGATGGCGTTAATGGCATGCGGGCTATTTATCAGGCAGGCGGTATTACTTTCGCACAAGATGAAACCAGTTCAGTAATTTACGGCATGAATCAGGAAGCCGTCAAAGCCGGTGTCATACAGTATGTATTACCCCTTGATAGCCTTCCGGATCGACTGCTGCGCGATGTGCGTGGCTACTCATATAGCCGGCCGGGGCCTCTGGCATGAGCGCATTGGCCCCCTTTAAAGCCTTGGTGCATCAACGTTGTGGTTTACACCTTGAGGGCTTAGCCGAAGCCCGGCTATTCCGGGCGGTGGCCAGCTTACAAGCCTCCACGGGGCTAACCGGCACCACCCAGCTCCTCGGGCAATTACGCCGCGACCCGGCGCTATTCGATCAATTTGTCAGCCAGCTAACGGTCAATGAAACCTATTTTTGTCGCGAGCCAGATGCTCTGAACTGGTTGGTCAGCACCTACCTGCCCGAGCGTTTAGCGGCAGAGCAACCGCCGCTCTCTATCTTCAGCGCAGGCTGTTCATCCGGCGAAGAGCCCTATAGCGTGGCGATGATGCTGTTCGAGCGCTTTGGCGAGCGGGCCAAAGCGTTGTTCACCCTCACCGGCGGCGACCTGGATCACCAAGTCCTTACCAAGGCGCGCCAAGCGGTGTATGGGGGCATGGCGTTTCGCGCGCTCTCTCCCGACTTTAAAGCGCGTTACTTTAGCCCCTACCAGGGCCGCTACAAGCTTCACGAATCTTTGCGTCAGTGGGTAACCTTTCGCCCATTTAATCTATTAAACGCCGATGAGAGCAGTGCAGGCGGCCCCTTTGATGTAATTCTTTTTCGCAATGTGTCGATCTACTTTGACCAGCAGACGCGGCGCCGTATTCATCAGCAGCTTGGCCAGTTGCTGGCCCCGAACGGCATTTTACTCTGCGGCGTCACCGAAACCTTGGGTAACGATCTCGGTGTTTTCGAACTGGTCGAAGCCCAGGGCGTATTTTACTTTCGCCATGCAGAGCAACCCGCGGCAGTGCCAGCGGCTCCCCTTCAGCCTGTCTTGCCCACGATGGGCACCAAAGCTGATGAAAGTATCAACGACGGTGAGGGCGCAAATAAAAAGCTAGCGTTAGCCAGCAGCGCTGATTTAGCGCCCGAGGCCCCACTTGAGCCCGCAGCGGAAAATGAACGACTTGACAGCATTACCCAGCAACTGCACACCGCCCATCAGTTGCTCGATCAAAACGCCTTTAACGACGCCGCTGCAATGCTAGAAGCGCTGCTTAAGCACCAGCCGTGGTTGATCGACGCGCTAGTACTGGCCGGGCTGGTCGCCCGTTGGCAGCAGCAGCCCAATCAGGCCTACGACTATTTTAAGCGGGCCATTTACGTTGCGCCGGAGTGTTGGCCCGCGCACTTCTATTTAGCTGAACTTTATCGCCAGGGTGAACTGACCGACGAGCCATTACAGCGCAAACAGCGCTATGCCGCGGTGGTGCGTTTGCTGACCACCGTGCCCACCTCAAATGGTGGGCTAGACACGATCGCCCCGCCGTTACCGCCAGGCGATGCGCGCTTTCTAGCCGAACGTTATCTAAAAGCGGCCAACACCACACTGGCATCGACCAGTACCACACAGGGAGTGGGTTAATATGGCGCTGGATATTCACCGCTTTATACAGCGCTTTGTGGAAGAGGCAGCCGACCACCTACCCCGCCTGCGCGAAGGGATCAGCGCATTGGAGCAAGGCCAGGCTGAACGCGAACAGATCAACGAGCTGTTCCGCGCAGCGCATACGCTGAAAGGCTCGTCGCGAATGCTGAAACTGGTGCCGATTACGGCGCTTTCCCATAGCACTGAAGAGTTGCTCAGCGCGCTGCGCGATGGCACCCTAACCGCAACACCAACGGTTACCAGTTTGCTCAACCAGGCGGTTGACGGGCTTTCTGACTTGGTCAGTCGGCTAGCCGACGGGGCGACAGGCGACGACTTACCCGCAGCTGATGAGGCGTTGTGTAGCGCCCTTGAAAATGCTGCTCACGGTCAACCCCCAACCCAGCACAGCACCCCCGATACGCCCACGCCACCTTCGTCCTCATCAACGTCCTCCGCTACGCTGGTGACCGAGAACGAACTGCGCCTTAGTGACACCGTGCGGGTTCGCTTGGATCGCCTAGACGATGTTATTCGTTTGATGGGTGAAGTGCTTTCCGGCCACCATCACTTACATGGGTTAGTTGACCAAGCCCGTGAGCTAAGCACCACGCTCCCTGCCGAGCAGCAGGCGCCCTTTCACGCCTTTCACCGTGAGCTGAAAGATAGCGTGTTAAGCCACGAGTCGTTGATGAGCGACCTACACGACCGGGCACTGCAAATGCGCATGCTGCCGCTAAGCGTGGTGTTTGACCCGCTGGCGCATATGTCCAGAGAGCTGGCCCAGTCACTCGGCAAACAGGTCGACTGCCGCGTGCAGGGTAGCGAGATCGAACTTGATCGCCAGATGATTGATCGCCTGTCAGACCCGCTCATTCACCTGCTGCGTAACGCCTTGGATCACGGCTTAGAGCTTCCTGCCGAACGCCAGACAGCAGGCAAGCCTTCCCGCGGGCAGCTGGTTATCGAAGCCTGGCAAGACGCTGATTGGGTAGTGGTTGAGATGCGTGATGATGGCGCGGGAATCGCACTGGACGCGGTGCGTCAGAAAGCACTCGCCAAACAGCTGATCAACGAAGAGCAGTTGAATGCGCTAAGCGAACAGGAGACGTTGGAGCTTATTTTTCTGCCAGGCTTCTCTACCAAAAGCATGATTACCGACTTTTCTGGGCGCGGCGTGGGCATGGATGTGGTCAAACGCACCGTGGTGGACGAGTTTAACGGCGACTTGCAGCTTGCCAGCGAGCCCGGCAGCGGCACGCGCTTTACCCTGCGCCTGCCGCTCTCGCTGGCGATGATGCGGGTACTGCTGGTCAGCGTCGGCGGTGTCAACCTAGGCGTCACCGCGCCTTACGTATCAGAATTGGTAGAGTGCTCATCACACTCATTCATTGATGCCGCCGGACAGCGCACGTTGATTTTACGCAACGAATTCGTGCCGGTGGTATCGCTTGCCCAACTGCTTGAGCTACCCACGACGACTGCCGCTACTGATAACACCCTACTGCTGGTCGTCCACCAGCGACACCAGAAACTCGCCCTGATTATCGATTCACTGATTGATGAACGCGATATGGTGATCAAGCCACTACCCGCGCATCTACGTTATTTACCCTTGGTATCGGGCATGGTGTCAATGGGCCGCAATGCGCTGGTTAGCCTGCTGCATGTGCCCGCGTTACTGGAAGCCACCCGGCACAATGCCCTGCGTCCTAGCCATGAGCGGGCATCCCCCACTCTCGCGAAACGTATTTTGGTGGTCGATGACTCACTGAATACACGTGAAATTGAAAAAGACGTGCTCGAAGCATGGGGCTACCACGTCACGCTGGCCGAAAATGGTCGTGACGGCTTAGCCAAAGCACTGGCGGAACCGTTTGATGCGGTACTTACCGACGTCGAGATGCCGGTAATGGATGGTTTTGCGCTGACCTCCCAACTGCGCGAAAATGAGGTTTATCGTCATCGGCCGATTATTATTATCACCTCGCGGGAAAAAGAGGCGGATCGGCGTCGTGGCATCGAGGTCGGTGCCGACGCCTATATCGTCAAGGGCAGTTTTGATCAAAACAATTTAATAGAGACGCTCCAGGCCCTATTGGGCTAACGAGAAACGTTATGAACACCACCGTTAATGACACAATAATCATGAGGTCAAGGAATGCATATCCTGGTCGTAGACGACGATCCGCTTGCCGGAGAAATGACGGCGGCACTGCTTGAGTCTCAGGGTCATGAGCCTCTGCTGGCCAATGACGCGATGGAAGCCGTCGAGCAGTTAGACGCTCACAGTGATATCAAACTGATCGTCAGCGATATGCATATGCCCCTGGTCAGTGGATTAGCGCTGTTGGCGATGCTGCGCGAGCAAGATAATCACCTGCCGTTTATTTTACTCACTGGGGACATCCCGGATGCAGCCCTACGGCAGACACCGGGCCTTGATGCCTGTTTGTGTAAAGATGCCGAGCTGGCCTGCAACCTGGAAGCTGCCGTGAAACAGGCTCTCGACAGCTAAGCAACGCTGAATGCGATGGAATGGACAATTGATGGAATGGACCGCCGCTTTCGATCACTTACGTAGGTAGTTTGATGTCTAAGCCCGCCCCTTCGCTGCACGATAAGCTGAACCAGCTGCGTGAGCGTTTTATTGAGCAGCTTCCGTCCCGCTTAGCGCAAACCGCCGAGCTGTGGCAGCAGAGTCGCACGACGAGCGAAGAACAGGCGCGGCTCGCGCCAGAGCTGCACCGCTTCTTTCATAGTTTGAAAGGAACCGGGAGGTCGCTGGGGTTTGAGCGGCTTGCCCTACTGGCAGATCAGGCGCAGGAGGCGCTCACTACCTCCCCCACCCGCGCCGATATCGATACGTTTATCAGTCAATTGCTTCTCCAGCTGGGTCACGAACAGCAGCACCTGCGTTCCCGCCACGGTCAACAGCAGGCACTGGCGGCCGTACACAGCTTCGAGCTTACCAGCCCGGTTGAACCGCTTAGCAATAAGCGCCAGCGGTTAATCTACCTGTGCGACGATGAGCCAGAGCAGGTCGATCAATTAATCCATCACTTGCGCTGCTTCGGTCATGAAGTCGAGCATTTTATCGACACGGAGACATTCTTTAACGCCGTGCTCACGCGTCGCCCTGACGCGGTGATCATGGATGTGCAGTTTCCCCAGGGCCAGACGGCAGGCACTGAAACCCTGACCAGCTTGAATAAACTGACCGGCCAACCACTCCCCGCCATCGTTTTGTCGGCCCACAGTGACTTTCACTCGCGCCTGAGTGCCGTTCGTGCAGGCTGCGGCGGCTACTTTACCAAGCCGGTAAAGCCACTAGATCTTATGTTGGCAGTGGATGAGCTCACCGCGCCGGCGACGGAAGAGCCGTTGAAGGTGCTAGTGGTGGATGATGAGCCTGAAGCAGCTGCCTACCACGCCTTGCTGCTTGAAGAGGGCGGGATGAGTACTCATCAGGTGCACCATCCCGCCGATGCGCTCAATGCCATGGAGCGCTTTAGCCCTGATTTACTGCTGGTCGATGTGTATATGCCAGTGTGTTCGGGTGAAGAACTGGCGACGATTATTCGTCAGCAGCCGGAATACCTGGGGCTACCGATTATCTATCTCTCCAGCGAAACCGATAGCCAAAAGCAGATTTCCGCCATGTCCGCAGGGGTTGAAGCCTTTCTTACCAAACCCGTACAGCCCGAAGAGCTAGTCTCTGCTGTGCGGCTACGCGCCGAACGCCTACGCTTGCTGCGTTCATTAATGACTCGCGACAGCATGACCGGGCTATATAACCACAGCACTACCACAGAGCTGATCAATAAAACCCTTGCCCAAGCCCACCGCGAAGATAGCCAGCACGCCATGGCAATGATCGATATCGATCACTTTAAACAGGTTAACGATACTCATGGCCACTTGGCGGGCGACCAGGTGATTATCACCTTGGCGAGGCTATTGAAAACCCGCCTGCGGCTATCCGACATTATCGGCCGCTACGGCGGTGAAGAGTTTGTCGTGCTGCTGAAAGACATCTCTGCAGAAAAAGCGGCTACATTAATCGACAGCCTGCGCGAGGATTTTGCACTGGTCGATTTTCATGCCGGTGACGTTCGCTTTCGCTGCACCTTCAGCGTGGGGATAGGCAGTTTCCCCGCGCAACCCTCTACCGAATCCATGCGCTTAAGCGCCGACCAAGCGCTCTACCGTGCCAAGCACCAAGGCCGCAACCAAGTAGTGCTAGCAACGGAGCTAACCGATGACCGCTGAAGATCCCCGCGACGGCGTGGCGAATGACCGGCCGTTGGCCACTCTAAGCTTGAACGATGCCTTAGCGGCGCAAAGCGATAGTGAAACGGTGGTGGATGTTGATGAGCCCACCCAGCAGCTAGTGCTCTTTCGTCTCGATGACCAGCGGTTTGCGCTGCCCGGTAGCGCGGTAAGCGAAATTTTACCCAGCGACCAGCCCGTCTATTATGTACCAGGGCTGCCCGCCTCTACCGAAGGCGTACTGCACCTACGCGGCAAAATTGAGTCCGTTATTAGCCTGCATCAGCTACTCGGTTTACCTACACCGGAAGTCACCTCTAAAGGTATGATTTTGTTAGTCCGCGCAGCGGGGGTGACGAGTGGCGTGCGTATTGAGCAACTTGACGATGTCTGCGAGGTCACCCAGAGCATGCTGCAAGCTCCGCCAGAAACGCTTCCCGGCACGTTGCGCCCGTATGTCAGCGCACTGTGGCAGATAGATGAGCGCCAAGCGCTTGCCCTGCTTGACCCTGAAGCGCTGTTCGACGCCTACCGGCAGGGGTTGGGTTAAGGTGCCCCAGCAACTAGACCAGCATGCGCAGGCCCAGGTTGCGCTGGTGGTGTTTCGCGTAGGGCCTTACCGTGCTGCCCTGGATGCATGCCATGTGCTCGCCATGACGAATCACCCTACGGCATCGCGCACAGCCAATGCTCAATCGCTGCTCGACGAAGATGACGACCATGCCCCGCCTACCCGTTGGCTCACCCTGCGTGACGCTCAAACAGCCAGTGACAACCAAAACACTTGGCAACTAGGCGTAAGCGGTGACATTACGCTGCAGCAACTCCCTGCCAACAGGCTCTACCCGCTGCCTAAACTGCTGCTTTCCCGCCGATTTTCAACGGCGCTATGCGGCTTAGCCTTCGACCAGCAGCAGTTGGTGCTGCTACTGGATGCCCGCAAGCTTAATCCTTCGCTTTCTCAGGCCCCTGCTCTTAGCCAGCCAACCACAAACAGCTAATGGCATCGCCCTCGGCTATGTCGCTATTGGCCGGAATCACCGCAAAGGCGTCGGCGTTGATACACGACGAAAGCACGCCAGAGTTCTGATCATCAAAGGCCGTCGCCGTTACGCCGCTGGGCGAGAACTCAAGCGTTACGCGCATATAGTGCTCACGTGGGCCGGTGGAGGTAGCAAACTCAGCTTTCGCGGTCACCGCTGGCAGTGATGTTAGCGCCGGACAGCCCAGCATTGCGCCTAGCAAGGGGCGTAAAAACAGCCAGGCGCCGACAAACCCCGATACTGGATTGCCCGGCAGGCCAACAAATCGCGCCTGGCTGCCGTCACCGCGGGGTAAGCGGCCGAGCGCTAACGGCTTACCGGGGCGAATCGCCAGCTTCCACATATCGAGCTGGCCAATCGCTTCCAGCGCGGCTTTGACGTGATCTTCTTCGCCGACGCTCACGCCCCCGGTGGTGACCACCAGGTCTGCTTCAGCAGCGGCGGCCGTTAACAGTGCCACGGTGCGGTCGTAGTCATCCGGCACGCTAATGGTACTCACCACCTCAGCGCCAAAGTTCTCTAACAGGCGCCTAAGCATCGGCCGGTTTGAGTTGTAGAGCTGCCCCGGCTTTAACGGCGTGCCGGGATCGATAATCTCATCGCCCGTCGAGAGCAGCGCCACACGGGGGCGTCGGCGCACGCTGACCAGGGTAATCCCCTGACCTGCCAAGTGGCCAAGGGCCGCCGCTTCGAGCCGCTCACCGGCATTTAACAGTACGCTGCCTGCGCACACGTCGCGTCCTTGGCGGCGGACATTATCACCCGCTGGGATATTGGCAGGTATCAGCGCACGATCACCGTCGACTTCTACGCGCTCCTGCATCACCACGCAGTCAGCCCCAGGAGGGATCTCACCACCGGTAAAAATACGCGCGCAGCTTCCAGGCACAAGCGGTTTCGCCTGCGTGCCAGCGGCAATGCGTTGACTGACCGGCAGCCACTTCCCCGCATCAGCGGCGCGCAAGGCGTAGCCGTCCATCGCGCTATTATCGAAGGGTGGCACATCCAACTGGGCGGTGACGGCCTCGGCCAACACACGTCCACCGGCGGCTTCCAGCGGGATACTCTCTGCGTCGAGTGCGCGGACGCCTGCCAGTAGCGCTTCAAGCGCGGCTGATATCGGCTGTAAATCAACCATGCTGACCTCGGCCTGGGATGACCAGGTTGGCGAAGTTGCAGGGTTTGTGGCGGCTATCTAACTGCTCGGCCAGAATGCCGTCCCAGCCGGTTCGGCAGGCGCCGGTCGAGCCAGGTAGGCAGAACACTACCGTGGCGTTAGCTAGGCCACCTAGGCAGCGGCTTTGAATAGTGGAGCTGCCGATTTCCTCACCGCTTAGCTGACGAAAACGTTCGCCAAAGCCTTCAATGCGCTTATCCAGCAGCACAGAGATCGCTTCAGGGGTGGAGTCTCGGCCAGTAAAGCCGGTGCCACCGGTGGTGATCACCACCTGCACATCCGCTTCGGCGATCCAGTTCGCGACCACCGCGCGAATACGATAGACATCGTCTGGCACGATACGCTTTTCAGCGAGAGTGTGACCGGCACTGGTTAGCCGTTCGACCAGGGCTTGGCCGCTGCGATCCGTCTCTTCCGTGCGGGTATCGGAGACCGTGAGTACGGCTATGTTGAGGGGCACCATTGGCTCACTCATTGACGTCACCCTTGTTTGGCTGCTTTCTTTTTGGCGTGGTGTGCTTCCCAAGCCGCCATTTGCTCTGGCGTGGCTTCCGGTTGGTAAAGCTCCTTCCACTCGCTGTAAGGCATGCCGTATACATACTCTCGGGCCTCGTCGTAGTTGAGGCTTTCATCCCGCGCTTCAGCGGCGCTAACCAGCCATTTCGATAAGCAATTGCGGCAAAAGTCCGCCAGAATCATCAGGTCGATATTCTGGACATCTTTGTTATCGTCCAGATGCTGAAGCAAGCGCCGAAACGCGGCGGCTTCAAGCTCGGTGCGCGTGGTTGGGTCTAACTGATCAAACGCTGACATAACCGTTCCTCTCATACATGTCTTGGGTTATTTAGTAACTTAAGGTGAAGCATAACAAAAGACACCGCCGGAAGGCGGTGTCGAAAGTCTCAATAAACGTTTATCAGCTGGTTCGAGGCGCCGACGGTTCACTACTACCGCCAGATGACTTTCGAGCCGCCACCTCTTCTTCCGATAGCGTTTGATCCTTGACCTCTTCGTACCACAGGTTGTGATGCTCTTTAGCCCAGGTTTCATCTACATAGCCCGTGGTCATACCCTCTAGCGCGCCTTCGGTACCCAGCGTGCCGATATAGATATGGCCTAAGGAGATGGCGGTGAGTCCTAGCGCACCGACTGCGTGGATAATGTTAGCCCACTGCATGGTGTCGCGCCCCTGATTGAAGTTGGGGAAGTCGAGCACAAAGCCACTGGCAATCACTAAGATACCCACCGTCGCTAAAAGCCAATACCACGCCTTCTCCCCACCGTTGGCAAAGCCTGCATCCACATGCTTTTTGCCAATCATGCCGCCGCCTTTCTTAAACCATACCCAGTCGTGCTTTTTGGGGATGTTGTCTTTGATCAAGCTGACCAGCAGGATCACCAGCAGAATGCCAAAGATCGGCCCCAAGTAGTTATGCAGCACTTTCGTGGCCGCAATCATCCAGGCCCAAACACCATCGCCAAACAGTGGGCGGAATACAAACTTGCCAAATAGCAGCGTCATCCCAGTCAACGCCAGAACGATAAACAACGTTGCTACCGTCCAGTGCAGCGCGCGCTTCATCAGCGTCCAACGCAATAGCAGACGACCCGTGCGCGGCGCCTCAAGCTCCTTACGCCCGACAATGAAGTAGAACAGCGCGATCAGCGCCGCCATGCCAAATACCGCGATCAAACCAAACGGCGATACCCAGCGGTTACGAATCTGCCGCCAGGTTTCACCGCTTGCATTGATCAAGCTGTAGTCACTTTCATAACGCGAGTCACGGTAGTTAGGCCCGGTCTCTCCACTGCGTACCTGACGCCACTGGTCGGCGGTAATGCCGGGGGCGGCAGTGGTCATTTCGCGGTCAGGATCCGCTTGAGCAACGGCCAGTTGCGTGAAGCCGAGGCTTAGCACCAAAGCAAGCGCTACCAACATAAAACGCCAAATGCCCAGGGCGAGCCCTTTACCTGAGCGCGGCACCCCACCGGGTGCCTGTGCAGTCAACAGGTTCATGACACGCCTCCTTACCCTTTATGGGCAGCATCATAGGCTAGGTTGTCGGCACTGGCCTGGGGGTTGTTGGACCAGCCGCCATCTTTATGGCCGCGATGGACAACGCGCTGGCGGAAGATATCAGCCACGTTTTGGGCATCACCGGCAAGCAGCGCTTTGGTAGAGCACATTTCCGCACATAGCGGCAGCTTACCTTCGGCAATACGGTTGGAGCCGTACTTCTCGTACTCCTCTTCTTTGCTTTCGGCCGGGCCGCCCGCGCAGAAGGTGCATTTGTCCATCTTGCCGCGCTCACCAAAGGCATCCTGCTGGGGAAACTGCGGGGCGCCAAACGGGCAGGCGTAGAGGCAGTAGCCACAGCCGATGCAGAGGTCTTTGTCGTGCAGGACGATGCCGTCATCGGTTTTATAGAAGCAGTCGGTGGGGCACACCGCCATGCAGGGGGCGTCGTCACAGTGCATGCAAGCAACGGAGATGGACATTTCATCCGCTTCACCGTCGTTAAGCGTGACCACTCGGCGGCGCTGAATGCCCCACTCGACATCGTTGGCATTTTTACACGCGGTGACGCAGCCGTTGCACTCAATGCAGCGTTCGGCGTCACACATAAATTTCATTTGAGCCATGGTGTTCTCCTCATGCCGGTGCGGGATGGCTCCCGCACCGTCGTGCTGTCAGGTCGGTCGCGTCTTTTTTTCTAGATTCAGGCGCGCTCAATGCGGCAAATGGTGCACTTGGTCTCTTGCATCAGTGTCACCGGGTCGTAGCCGTAGGTGGTGGCGGTATTGGCCGCCTCACCAATGATGTACGGGTCCGACCCATCCGGGTAACGGTCACGCAGGCTCTCGCCCTGGAACATGCCGCCAAAGTGAAACGGCATAAACGCTACGTTACGATCGACGCGAGGAGTGACCAGGGCTTTGACCTTCACACGGCCCCCTTCTGCCCCTTCTACCCAAACATCGTCACCATCTTTGATGCTGAGGTCGTTGGCGTCCGCCGGGTTAATTTCGACAAACATCTCCTGCTGCAGCTCGGCAAGCCACGACATGGAGCGCGTCTCTTCCCCACCCCCTTCGTACTCAACCAGACGCCCGGAGGTGAGAATCATCGGGTACTCGCCGGTGTTGTCGCGATCCTGAATGGTTTTGTACATGGTCGGCAGGCGCATGATCGAGTCGAAGTCGTCCCAAGTCGGGAAGCGTTCAACCAAATCACGACGCGTGGTGTAGAGCGGCTCGCGGTGCTTCGGCACCTGGTCGGGGAAAGTCCAGACCACGGCGCGTGCCTTGGCGTTGCCGTAGGGCGCACAGCCATGCTCAATGGTGACACGCTGGATACCGCCAGAGAGGTCGGTTTTCCAGTTTTTGCCTTCCGCCGCCTGCTTCTCTTCGGCAGTCAGGTCGTCCCACCAGCCTAGATCTTTGAGCAGCTGGTCGTTGAACTCCGGATAGCCGTCGTCGATATCACCACCCACCGGCGCGGAACCTTCCGCTAGAAGGTTGATGCCATCACGCTCAATACCAAAGCGGGCACGGAAGCCCATGCCACCCGCCATCACCGGAATACTGGTGTCGTAAAGATTGGGCGAACCTGGGTGTCCAAACTCTGGGGTACCCCAACATGGCCACGGCAAGCCGTAGTAATCCCCATCCGCCGGGCCACCCTCTGCGCGCAAGTTCTCGAAGCTGAAGGTGTGCCAGTTTTTCTGGTGCTCTTTGAGGCGTTCGGGGCTTTGCCCGGTATAGCCTACCGTCCACATGCCGCGGTTGATTTCACGCAGAATATCGTCGATTAACGGCTCGTCGCCGTTCATTTGATAGTTCTTGACCAGCTCATTACCGAAGCCCAGCTTACGGGCGAACAGGTACATGATTTCGTGGTCAGGCTTGGATTCAAACAGTGGTTCAATCACGCGGTCACGCCACTGAATCGAGCGGTTGGTGGCGGTGACACTGCCGGTAGTTTCGAACTGGGTGGCCGCTGGCAGCAGATACACGCCGTCGCTGCGGTCGTGCATTACGGCGGCAACGGTGGGATAAGGGTCAACGATGACCATCATCTCCAGTTTCTGCATCGCTTTTTGCATTTCCACGCCGCGGGTCTGGGAGTTAACCGCGTGCCCCCAGTAGAACATTGCTTTCAGGGCGGTGCGCTGGGAGATGTTTTCATCATCCTCAAGTACGCCATCGACCCAACGCGACACGGTAATACCGGGGCTGTACATGGGCTTACCATCGGCGTATTCGGTATCGTCATAGCGGCCTTTAAGCCACTCATAGTCGAGATCCCACACCTGCGCCCAGTGCTGCCAGGCACCTTCCGCCAAGCCGTAGTAACCCGGCAAGGAATCACAGCCAAGGCCAAGGTCGGTCGCGCCCTGTACGTTATCGTGGCCGCGCAGGATGTTAGCGCCGCCGCCCGCCACGCCGATATTCCCCAGCGCTAGCTCAAGAATGCAGTAAGCGCGGGTATTGTTGTTGCCGGTAGTGTGCTGGGTGCCGCCCATACACCAGACCACACAGCCCGGCCGGTTGTCGGAGAGGCGTTTGGCGACATCGTACATTTCGGCTTCGGGAACGCCGGTGACTTCTTCGACGACACTGGGCGGAAAGTTGGCGACTTCGGCGCGCACTTCATCCATCCCGTAAACGCGCTGGTTGATGTACTCGTTATCTTCCCAGCCGTTCTCGAAAATGTGCCACAGCAGGCCCCAGATATACGCCACATCAGAGCCAGGACGCAGACGCACGTATTTATTGGCTTTGGCGGCAGTACGGGTAAAGCGCGGGTCGACCACGATGATGTCGCAATTATTGCGCTCTTTGGCGATCAAGAAATGCTGCATCGCCACCGGGTGGGCTTCACTAGGATTAGAACCGATAAACAGCATCGACTTACTGTTATGCATGTCATTGAGCGAGTTGGTCATCGCCCCGTAACCCCAAGTATTCGCCACGCCTGCCACGGTGGTGGAGTGGCAGATACGCGCCTGGTGGTCAGTGTTGTTAGTGCCCCACAGCGAAGCGAGCTTGCGCATCAAGTACGCCTGCTCGTTGTTGAACTTCGCCGAGCCAAGCCAGTAAACGCTGTCCGGGCCATGCTCTTCGCGCAGCTCGAGCAGCTTGTCGCCAATTTCGTTTACGGCGTCTTCCCAGCTCATGCGCTCCCACTCACCGGCCACGAGCTTCATCGGGTACTTGAGGCGCCGCGTGGAGTGACCGTGCTGGCGCAACGAGGCGCCTTTCGCGCAGTGTGCACCACGGTTGATGGGGTGATCAAAAGCGGGTTCTTGCTTGGTCCAAATGCCCTCTTGAACTTCGGCGTAAACGCCACAACCCACTGAACAGTGGGAGCAGATGGTGCGTTTGGTCTCCACCGGCGAGTCCAGCACGGGTGTTTTGTCGGCTGCTTCTGAGCGCTGCATCATGGGCGCACCCATAAAGCCAACGGCGGCCACACCGCCGGTGGCAGCACCGCTGCGTTTGAGGAACTGGCGACGGGAAATACCCAGCCCGGAGGCCTTGGGGGTGTCTGTTTTGCGAGTTAAGCGCATGGCAAATCTCCTGGCATTCCGCCGTCAGTCACGCAGCGAGGCGTAATAAGCACGGACGTGATCAGTCTCACGGTAGTTAACCGTTGGTTTTTCGTTTTTCACCGGGGCAGTGTCAGCCTGTGCCAGAGTGACATGACCGACTGCCGCTGCGGCGCCAGCAGCGGCGGTTCCCAACCCAACGGTCTTCATAAAACGGCGGCGCTCAGGATTGTGTGACGGGTGCATGGGTTTCTCCTCTTGCATGCCTTTATAGCGGGTCTTTTTATGCTGTTTTTTTGATTTTACTGATTTTTTTATGGAGCCTTCGTTAAGGCTCAACAATACGCACCAGCGTATGACCCGCATCAACACTCAAGCGAGCCTCCTCACTCTCCATAAAAGCGCCACCCAACTGCCCCAGCGCTGCATAGAAAGCGGTGTCTACCTGCCCCAGGTCGGCAAAACAGCTGGCCGCCCAAGGGGCTAAATGTTGGCTAAAGAAATAGGCCTGCTCGTGACTAGCTGAGTCAATCAGCATTGCCATCACTTCGCATAGTGCCGCCAAGTGATCTTCTGGGTCACGGGTATGTTCACTACGCACAAAGCCGAGCACCTTCAAATCTTGACGCAGCGCCACCAGCGCCGCTTCCATTAATTCGCCATTGCGGTACCAAGAAGCATACGGCACCACCTCACCCTGAATCACACCGACCAGGAGGCGGAAGTGAGCACGCTGCAGTCCCTCGATGTCGGTCTTCTTGGCGGTGGCTGCCAGCGCATGCCAACACTCGGCCAAACGGCTGCCGTCTTGTTCGATGTCCAGTTCAGCCAACCAATCTAGCAACTCGGCATCTGGAGTCTGGCGTAATAATGTGGCCAATAGCCGGTAAATATCGGCGCGTAGCGCATCCGCTTCTTTAAGCGTGGGCAGTGCATCCGTCATCGGCTTATACCTTCAGTTGCGCGTCGGGATCGCGAATCATGGTTTTCCAGACATCCTTAACGCGGCAGTCTTCACACATTTCCAGACGAATCATCGCTTCGCCAGCAAAGTAGGGGTGGTTGGCCAGCTTCTCTTTAATAGTAGCTACCGTGCTGACAGTAGCAAACGGCTTGCCGCAGTTGATGCATTCAAAGGCTGCTTCTTCGTGACAAATATGGCGCGTTTCGCGAGCCTCCGAGGCCAAGAAGCCGGGCATCAGGGTAATCGCATCTTCGGGGCAGGCTTGTTCACACAAGCCGCACTGCACACAATCCGCCTCAAGGAAACTCAGCGCGGGGGTTTTACCACCTGACTTGAGCGCGGGGGTTGGGCAGTTGCTGACGCAAGCGTGGCACAGCGTACAGGCATCGCGATCCACCTGAATGGCGCCGTAGGCAGCGCCCACCGGCATAGCAACCCGCTCGTCGCTGGGGCTACCCAACTCTGCTAACCGTGCCAGCACGCGGTTCAAGCGTGCCCGCTTTTCGGGCTCAGGTAGACTAAGCGGCGCCTCAGTCAGTGGAGTAAGCGCCGGAAGCGCGTCGCGAGCGGCGTGGTCGGCTACCTCAATCAATGTCACACGAGCGCAATCATGACCCAGCGCGTCCAACAAGGCATGTACCTGGGCGACTTGGTCAGTCAAAAAGGTACTCAAGCGGGCAGGCATATCAGGGTGCAGCTGGATACGCACTTCAGCGGCACCGGCAGCCAAGGCGGTTAGCCACTGGTCGTGGCCTGCGGCTCCCAGCTCTTCTAACGGTGCGTCGATGATATGACCTGCGGGCACTACACCCGCAGCGCGCTCGGCATCTTGTGAGTCATGGGTAATAAAACGCAGCACCGGCACCTGACCACCAGCTTCACGGTAGGCTGCCAGCCAAGCGGATAGGGTGTCTTGCTGGCGGCGCGTTTCCGGTAGACGAAATTCGATAGCGCCCGTAGGGCAAGCGCTGGTGCAGCTGCCTACGCCTTGGCAGAGGAAGGGATCAATCTCAATATGGGACTCAATCCGCCCCTGAATGCTGGAGATGGCATCCGCCGGGCAAACATCCAAACAGCGGGTACAGCCAATGTTACCGCTGGTGGAGTGCGCACACAGATCACTGTTGACTTGGAAATAGCGCGGCTTATCGAATTCGCCCACTAGCCCCACAAAATCGTCGAGAATATCGCTGCGCTGCTCAACGTCCTGCCACTGCAGTACTACATAGCCAGGAGGCGGCAGCTCCCAGCGCAGGGTATGAGAAGTTGGAGCAAGGTCGAGGATTAAGTCAAAGCCGTCGCGCTCAATCAGTGCGCGAGCAATATCCAGCGGCGCATCTTCATCGTCAAGTTGAACGTTAACGTTAAAGGCGCCCAGATAGCCATTGATACGCAGTTGGCTGAGTTGCCCCTGGGTCAGCGTCTGGGTGACCAGCGGTTCGCTAGACCCGAGAGGATCGACAGTGTCGTTTCCTGGGCTGTTCGCGTCAGACTCAGTGACAAGTAGCGTCAGCGATGCCAAGCCGCGCCCCTGTAGAGCGCGAGCGGCAGGATAAACGTCGGCTTCGGTACCTATTAACAGCGCATGACCACGGCTGTGATAGGTCACATTGGCAGGCGTTAGGTTAGCTGGCCACGAGATACGTCGGCGTACCGTTTCCCGAGCCTCGGCATTGCGCTGGTCGTCTATCGACGCCAGTTGGATTCGTTGGTTCATGCGCTCTCACGGTCAGGGAATCATTCTTATTATATTTTTGAGTTATATATTTAACCATTGTGGCATAACAATGCGTTGAAGCTAAGTTCAGCCTATGTGCAATGCTAATATTTGCCAACCTTATTACCGTCAACGCTGCCAACGCTAGCAACTAAATCAATTCTCAACTTATTGATTTCTATAAACTAAGGAATAATTTCATAGTTTGGTATGAGTGTCAGATAAATAATCAGACTGGTCGTCTAGTGAAGTCTCTTTTACAACGTTGTTACTGGGCGTGCAAGGTGCGGCGTGCTCTTCGTCTGCGGCTGTCGATGGCTCACTGGCTGTCACTTCAGCCGGGGACTCGGTGCTGCTTTCATCCACTGGTTTATCAAGCGCCTCTTCCACTTTATGCGTCCAGCGGCGCAGTTTACCGGCGAGATCTGCCGCCATCGGTTTCAACAGCTTATTGTAGTCGGCGTCGTAGTCGTCCAAGCCATCGCGCACGTTGTAGTTACCGGTGGCCCATAGGCGTTTTAATGCTTGTCGGCGTAAAGGGCCGCTAACGCCCGGCGCCATATACGCACTGAAATCGCTGCCTGCTTCCAGCGTGTCAGGGTCTGGCAAGGTGTGGTCGAGACTGCCGGGTTCTGGCTCCTCAGCTGGTGTTGCCAGGGGTTGGTCATTCTCAGCGTTAGGTTGCTCGGCCTCATTATGAAGCACTGCCTCCTGGTCAGCAGATGCCTCATCAACGGGCGTAGTATCTGGTGAAGAGGACGCCGACGCGTCCTCTTCTTTTTGCACATGGCGCTTTAGTCGCGACCAGCGTTCCAGGCGACTCATTACGGCTGCTCCTTGGAGGGCGTGTCTTTGGCGCGCCCAGCCCCTTTGCGTTTTTTCTTGCGCATTTCCATTGGCGCTTCCCCATGGCGTGCCAGATAACTCTCAAGCCAGACCTGAATGGCCATGGGCATCGGTGCTTCGAGCACCTGCTGCTCGCCATCCATCCAACCAGCCGCAACGTCCTGGCTAGCGGTAATCGCATCCGGCTTGGGTGTTTGCCCGGTAAAGCCTGCTCGCACAAACAGTCGCGGAGTAGTCGAAGTTAGATTGAAACGATAGGCAGCACGCTCGGTCATCGACAGCTGCAGGTTAAGGACATTATCACCCTGATCGCCCAGCGTTAGCTCAGCAATGCGCCACTGGGTCAACGTAAAACGCTTCACCTGCTTGGCCTCAGCCACCAAGGTAATACTGATTGGGCGTAAGTTATCGTTCATAATGTTGAATACCCTGAACCTTACATGGATGGCACGTGAAGAAATGACACTCGAAAAAATCGTCGTTAGAAAAACGCACAGATAAGCATAGCGCTTGAATGGGTAGACAAGTAAGCATCCCCAGCGCCATCATCGTCAACCCTGTCGTTTTGCGAGAACTATTTCGCGAGGATTACCATGCCCGCCCTTCAGCCTGCCCTTCAGATAAGCCGAGCCCGCTTACCGGCCACCACCGAGATCAGCATCGTTGATGAATATGGCGATGCGCGTCAGCAGGCCATCGCCGCTGAACGGGCACTCACCGTGTATCTCAACAAACGTGAAATCGTCACGCTGATGACGCTGGGAGATGACCCTGAAGCGCTGGTGGTGGGCTATCTACGCAACCAGGGGCTACTGCGTGCCGCGGCTGATTTAGCCGCCGTGCAGGTCGATTGGGAAGTAGAAGCCGCGGTCGTCATTACACGCCACTTGCCCGAGGATTTAGAGGCGCGCTTAAGCACCCGCACGGTGACAACCGGCTGCGGCCAGGGCACGGTCTTTGGTAAACTGCTCGACCAAACCGCTCTGACGGCGCTTCCCGATACGCAGTTAGCACAGTCCACGCTCTACCAACTGCTGCAAAATCTCAACGCCTATAATGAGACCTACCGCAGCGCGGGCGCCGTTCACGGCTGTGCGCTTTGCCGCCAAACCGAGGTGCTCGATTTTGTTGAAGACGTGGGGCGGCACAACGCGGTGGATACCCTGGCCGGTCGCCAATGGTTGCAACAAGCCGACAGTGCCGATGCCGATATTTTCTATACCACTGGGCGGCTGACGTCCGAAATGGTACTCAAAGTGGCGCAAATGGGCATTAGCGTATTGGTCTCGCGCTCCGGCGTTACCCAAAAAGGCGTGGAGCTGGCTGAACGCTTCGGCGTGCTGCTGATTGCCCGCGCCAAGGGCCGCCACTTTCAGGCGATTAATACTCAGAATCGCTTGGCGCTGGATGCGATACCTAGTCGACCATCCCAGTCCCGTTCATCTAAAGAGGCAAGCTCATGATTCCCACTCACGAACTCACCGGCATGATTCTCGCGGGCGGCGAAGGGCGCAGAATGGGTGGCCGGGATAAAGGGCTTGAGCCGTTCGCGGGCCTGCCATTAGTCGGCCATGTCGTAAAACGCCTTGAAGGCCAAGTAGCCGAGCTGCTGATTAACGCCAACCGCAATGCTGACGCCTACCGCTTCTTCGCCGATCGCGTGATTGCCGATGAAGAAGGCGGCTTTAAAGGCCCACTGATGGGTATTTACAGCGGCCTACGCGCGGCAAAAACGCCTTGGTTACTAGTCGCCCCCTGCGACTCCCCCGCCCTGCCTGACGATCTAGTCGCGCGCATGGTGGCAGGGATTGGCGATCATGATATCGCCGTGGCCTTTGACGGCGAACGGCTGCACCCGGTTGTTGCTCTACTGCGCACGTCGCTAGCGGATGATTTGGCCGCCACGCTTGCCGAAGGCGAACGCAAGATTGACCGCTGGTACGCCCGCCATGCGTGGTGCAAGGTCGATATGTCGGACTGTCCCGATGCGTTTGCCAATCTTAATACCGAAGAAGAGAAGCTGCGTTTGGAAAGTCTGCTGGCAGCTGCCTCAGGGAAGGTGTCGACATGACGCTTTCGTGCTTTGACCTTGGTGAGCAGATGCTTAGCGTGGATGAAGCGCGCCAAGCACTCGCCACCTTGATTGAACGCCCGCTGGACAGCGAACAGATTCCGCTGGCGCAGGCTCACGGCCGCCGGTTGGCCACAGCCATTCAGGCCCCCATTAATGTGCCGCAAAATACCAATGCTGCCATGGATGGCGTAGCGCTCGCCTTGGCTAAAGAAGGTGTTGGGGCCAAGCAAACCCTTTGGCCGCTGGCCGGTGAGGTATTGGCCGGGCAGTATCGCAGCGAATTAGTACCTGCCGGTCACTGCGTGCGCATCACCACCGGCGCGCCCTTGCCGCCTGGCACCGATACCGTGGTAATGAGTGAACAGCTGCGCGAACCGTTAGATGATAAGCCTGCGCATGTGATCATTGAGTCGCCCGAGCTTCTCAAACACGGCCAGCATGTCCGCCAGACCGGTGAAGATATTGCCACTGGCGACACGGCGCTACCAGCGGGAGCAAGGCTCGATGCCGCCTCGCTGGGGCTTTTGGCGTCACTGGGTTATGCCGAGATCAGCGTGAGTCAGCGCCCAAAGGTAGCGATTTTTTCCACCGGCAATGAAGTCACGGCGCCTGGTGAGCCGCTGCCCCAGGCAGGCATTTATGATGCCAATCGCTTCACCCTGATGGGCTTGCTTGCCGAACACGGCGCCGACGTCATTGACCTGGGCATTCTGCCAGACGATTTAAACGCTATTAAAACGGCCCTTGAAGACGCTGCAGAGCAGAGCGATTTGGTGATCACCAGCGGCGGCGTTTCCGTTGGCCAGGCTGACTTTACCCGCGACGCCCTGGAACAGTTGGGCCGTTTAGCCTTCTGGCGCGTAGCGCTGCGACCTGGCCGCCCCATGGCCTGCGGCTGGCTGGGTGAGAAGCGCACGCCGTTTGTTGGCTTGCCCGGCAATCCGGTAGCGGTCATGGTAACCTTCCTACAGTTTGTTTCGCCGCTGCTAGATCGGCTTAATGGGCAGCCATTGGCACCACCACACCGTCTTTATGCCGTTACCGAAAGTCTCTTAAAAAGCCGCTTGAAGCGTACTGACTTTATTCGCGGCGTTTACCATACTGATAGCGAAGGACGGTTACTCGTGCGCAGTACCGGCGCCCAGGGTTCGGGCATTTTGACCTCAATGGTGGCTGCTAACTGTTTGATTGAGCTTGCCGATGACCAGGCAGTCGCGCAACCGGGCGAGGTAGTCAGCATACAACCACTTACGGGATGGCTATGACCGAGCAACGACACGCTAATCCACAGCGATCTGCCCAGCCAGACACTGACCAGCAACTGATCGACGACTTTGGTCGGCGCATTAGCTATGTGCGTATCTCGGTCACCGATCGCTGCGACTTTCGCTGCGTGTACTGCATGAGCGAGGAGATGACGTTCCTGCCCCGCGCCCAGGTACTCACGCTGGAAGAGCTGGCAATGGTCGCCCGCGCCTTTACCGAACTCGGCGTGGAAAAAATTCGCCTGACCGGTGGTGAGCCGCTGGTGCGCCGTGATATCACCCAGTTGGTCGACGAAATCGGCGCGATGCCAGGCCTTAACGATTTCACCATGACCACCAATGGTGCGAGCTTACGCAAACACGCCAAGCAGCTTTACGCCGGCGGTTTACGACGGCTAAATATCAGCCTGGATTCGCTGGATGCCGAACGCTTCAAGCAACTCACCCGCACCGGTGATTTAGCCAAAGTCATCGACGGTATTCATGCCGCTCAGGAAGCAGGCTTTAAGCGTATCAAGCTTAACGCGGTGATCTTGAAGGGGCGTAATGACGACGAAGTCATCGATCTGGTCACTTTTGCCCGCCGGGAAGGCCTCGATATTAGCTTTATCGAAGAGATGCCGCTGGGCGATGTTTCCGATCATTCGCGGGCGGAAACCTTCTACTCCAGCGATGACGTTCAGACGCTGATTGAATCACGCTACCCGCTGATCCCCACGACCGAAACCACCCCAGGGCCCTCGCGCTACTTCCGGATGGCCGATAGCGACAGTCGGGTGGGGTTCATCTCACCGCATAGCCACAACTTTTGCGATACCTGTAACCGGGTGCGCGTGACCGTGGAAGGCCGCCTGCTGCTTTGTTTAGGCAACGAACACTCGGTGGATCTGCGTGCCGTGCTGCGCCGCCACCCCGGCAATATGCAGGCACTGAAAGAGGCGATTATCAATGCCCTGCCGCTAAAGCCTGAGCGCCACCACTTCACCACCGATGGCGATGTTCAGGTAGTACGCTTTATGAATATGACAGGGGGGTAGGCATTGGCAGCGTCAGAAAGGTTGGCAAAAGTGCCGGTGCATATCATTACCGGCTTTCTCGGCAGCGGCAAAACCACGCTTATCCACAGCCTAATCGAGCAAAAGCCTGTGGATGAAACCTGGGCCATTCTGGTCAACGAGTTTGGTCAAATCGGCATCGATCAGGCCATGTTTGACGCGCGTGACGATGTGGTGGTGAAAGGCCTGCCCGGCGGCTGCCTGTGCTGCCAGCTCGCCTTTGTACTGCAGGCGGCGCTGGTGAATTTACTCGCGCGCAGCAAGCCTGATCGCGTCATCATCGAGCCCTCAGGCCTTGGCCACCCGGCAGGCCTGCTGGATCTACTGCGTGGCGAAGCCTTTCTTGAGGTGGTCGAGGTACGCGATATTATTGCCACCCTCGACCCACGTCGCCTGGACGATCCTCGTGCACGCCAGCACGACACCTTCCGCGACCAGCTCGATATGGCCGACGCCGTAGCGCTCACCATGCTCGACCAGAGCACGCCCGAACAGCTCAGCGCCGCCCACACCTTTGTGGCGCAGCGCTGGCCGCCGCGTAAATGGGTGCAGGAAGCCCCGCAAGGCGAACTACCGATAGCGCTGTTGACTCAAAGCGGAAGCGCCGAAGCAAGCGATATCAGTGTGCCCACCAGCCATCAACAGCTGGCGGCAGCGCCCAGCATAGCCGGGTCGTTTTTTGATTTTCCGCCCCCGCCTGGCCAGCCCCAACGTGAGACCGGCACCTCGCTGGGCTACACCAGCACGGGGTTACGTTGGCACCCAAGCGAGCGCTTCGATCTGGATAACTTGGCCGCCTGTTTGGGAGAGCTACCCAGCGAGGCGCGCATTAAAGGCGTGTTTCATACCAACAGCGGCTGGAAACGCCTTAACCGCGCCGGAGGTACGCTCAGCGTTGAAAGCAGCGCGTGGCGGCAAGACTCCCGGCTGGAAGTTATCCTTCCCGATACGACCCCCGCTCCCGATAACAATATAGAGGGCCGGCTCCGCTTGCTGACGCTGGATTAATCGCCCGTAACCAATTTTTCAATGGCCTCTACGGTGACCGGACGCCCAAACAGATAACCTTGATACGCGTGGCAGTCGTGCGCCAGTAGCCACGCCTGCTGCGCTTTGATCTCTACCCCTTCCGCAATAACCTCTAGATTGAGGCTCTCAGCCAGGGCAATGGTACTCTCGACAATCGCCGCGTTGGCTTGGCTTTCGAGCACCTGCTGCACAAAGGATTGGTCGATTTTTAGCTGATCCAGCGGCGGTTGCGCTAAATAAGCCAGGGAAGAGTAGCCGGTGCCGAAATCATCCAGAGAGAAACGTACGCCGCGCGCTTTAAGGGCAAGCATTTTATCCCGAGCGTCATCTCGCGCTTCCACGCCAGTGATCTTGCCGTGGTGATCCACCTGGGGCTGGTAATAGAGCTGCCACTGTTGACTTGACTGCGCCTGACGCAGATCCACCTCTAATTTCACATGGGCCAACTTTTTGACCAGTAAAGCGGCGTCACCAACTCCAGCTGCTGGCTATGCTGAAAGACTTTAAAAAACACGTCTCGCTGATATTTATATCGGCAGCCTGACCGGCTCTACTGCTGGCTAGCAAGCGTCCTGTCGAATCAAATAGCCCTATCTAATCAACCATAGGTAGGTATGAGGCGAGGTTTCCCAGCAAGCGTTGTAATAACTGAGTATTGTCGTTATCAGATATCTCTTGTAACGCCAATATTTCGGTTAGCCCAAAAAGAGCTTGTCCACTTTAGTGCAAAAATCCCTTTTGCCCACTCGGTCACTACATTGGCCCGCGCGGTAATGCGGGATTCAGCAGCTTTAATTTCCTGCTGATACTGTTTATTAAGTAACCAATCAAACAGTGCCACCATGACCAAAATTGACAGCACATAGAGCGTAAATACGCTGCGCCGCTGTTGGCGGTAAGTGTTTGGTGCTTTAAGAACATCATCATATACATCAGTGGCAGTGACGGACATCGCGCAGAGGCCTTATCCAGGCATCCCCTGAGGGCACCTGATACAGTGTAAAAATAACTAGAAACGATACACCTCACGCGCTCACACGTGGTTTACCTCGATAGTGCCGCGGTGCTTTTATGATGTATATCAGTTTTTATCGCAGGTAATACGTTAAAAAGCGTGACCTTAACCGTTGATTGTCTACATACCAAGGATTTGTCATGGCATCGCTGGGCCAAATGAGTGATTACGAGATACGTCTAGTCCGTATTTTTAAGACAGTGGTTGAATGCGGCGGCTTTACGGCTGCAGAAACGACGCTCGGTATCAGCCGCTCAGCGATTAGCCAACACATGAATGATTTGGAGGGAAGGCTGGGCTTTTCACTCTGCCAGCGGGGGCGCGGAGGGTTTAGCTTAACGGAGGAAGGTAAAGAGATTTATCAAGCGGGACTAACGCTACTAACGGCGCTGGAAACCTTCAAAAGTGATGTAAATGCCCTGCATCAAACGATTAAAGGTGAGCTGAATATCGGTATTACCGATAACTTGGTGACACTACCCGCCATGCATGTCACCAACGCGCTGGCTGAACTTAGCGCGCCGGAAAATGAAGTAATGCTGCATATCCATATGGAGCCTTCGGATGCCGTCATTCGAGGCGTGATGGACGGCCACTTGCATGTCGGTGTAGTACCCGCAGTCAACCTACCGACCAGTTTAGAAAACCGACACCTTTACGACGAGCCTTCTTACCTTTACTGCGCAGCGGGTCATCCACTGTTTCATCAGCATGACGATACGCTTAGTACTGAGGATATCGCCCAACACTTCGCTATTTCGCCTCGCTATCCGCTACCGTTCGAGGCACGCCAAGCCCATGATGCTCTCTCGCTTCGCGCTTCGGCCTCTGATCGGGAAGGCGCAGCATTTTTAATTCTGACCGGGCGTTTTATCGGCTTTCTTCCAGAGCACGTGGCCGAACAGTGGGTCGCGGCAGGCAAAATGCGCTCTCTGCTGAGTGCTACACAACACTATCGCATTCCCTTTGTGCTGATCACTCGCCACGACCGCCGCCCCAACCGAGTGGTGGATGCGTTTTTGAATTTAATTAAAAGCAGCTAAGGTAAAAAACCCGGCACGATAAAGCCGGGTTTAAACGGCTTAACGCTGCTCGGTTGCTTCGCTGGCCATGATGGGCTCGGGCCCCGCCTGAGGCGATGACGCCAACACCTGGCTTGCAACAAAATAAACAATGGCCCCCAGCGCCGAGCCGGTAAACCAGCCGTAGTCGTAGAACCAGTTCATCGTCCCTGTCACCAATGAAATTAAGGTGAGTAGTACCGGCACGCCAAAGGCGATAAAACCAGCCATGTTCACCGCAGGGTAGGCATGGTTATCCATATACAGGCTCGGTATATCGAGGCGCTGCTTTTTAATCAGAAAATAATCGACCGCCATAATGCCTGCGATAGGGCCAAGCAGGCTTGAGTACCCGAGCAGCCAGTTCGAATACATCTGTTCAAGTGACACGCCTGGAGGAATGACCCCCGCTTTTTGTAAAAGATCGTAGCCCATCAGCAGCACGCCCACCGCACCGGTCATCAGCACACCGCGGGTCTGATTGATCAATTTGGGCGCAATATTCTGAAAGTCGTTGGTAGGCGAAACAATATTCGACGCCGTATTGGTCGAAATGGTGGCGATAATGATCAACAGCATCGCCATGACTACCCAGAAGGGACTGTCGATATAGCCA
Source organism: Vreelandella glaciei (assembly GCF_013415125.1). GTDB lineage: Bacteria > Pseudomonadota > Gammaproteobacteria > Pseudomonadales > Halomonadaceae > Vreelandella > Vreelandella glaciei. Next base: position 49,299 of record NZ_JACCDE010000018.1, read on the forward strand.
ATCAACCGCACCGGGTCAGCAACGGTTTGCCCCACCAGCGTCTCAGACGCCGCGGTCAATACAACGCCGAGCGCGGCAAAGAAGAACATCGTCAACGGCAGCCCGATGATCTGGCCAGCAATCTGGTCTTTCTGGCTTTTAGCAAAGCGGCTGAAGTCAGGGATATTAAGTGACAACGTGGCCCAAAAGCCCACCATGGCGGTTAAGCCAGCAAAGAAGTAGCCATACACCGGCGCTCCTTCAGGACGCGACGGCGGTTGTGCCAACAGCTCGGTCATTGACATGTTCGGCCACGCCCACATCATCAACCCGACGCCCACCGCCAACAGTAACGGCGCGGCTAACGTTTCCAACCACTTAATCGATTCGGCCCCACGAATCACTACGTAGAGATTCATTGCCCCGAACACAAAAAAGCCAATCACCTCCCCCACACCGCCAAGCGCCGCCCAGGCGGGAATCAACTCAGACAACAGTAAATGAATCGCCAACCCGCCAAACATAGTCTGAATACCGAACCAGCCGCAGCCCACCAATGCCCTCACCAGGCAAGGCACATTGGACCCTAAGATACCGAAGGATGAACGTAAAACGACAGGAAAAGGAATGCCAAATTTAGTGCCAGGAAAAGCGTTTAAGGTCAGCGGAATCAGCACAATGATATTCGCCAATAGAATGGCAAACAGCGCCTCTCCAACGCTTAGACCAAAATAAGCGGTCAATACGCCGCCTAGCGTATAGGTAGGCACACAAATCGACATACCCACCCATAGCGCTGCGATATTCCACTTACTCCAAGTGCGTTCACTGGCTTGGGTGGGAGCAATATCTTTGTTAAAGCGTGAACTGCTGCGTACATCGTTGCCTACATCAAGTTCAATCAGCCCGTCTCTATCCACCATCTGAGAGGTTGTTCCCGTCATTTTATCTATCCTCTGCAATGCGTTACCCAGTCACGCTCTCTTAAGGACCTTCACGGTCAGTGGAGCTTCTAAACAGAATCAAAAGCAATAAACGTGCCTACTTATAAAAGTAGAGGCATTAACTCATTGATTAAAAAGCTGCCTTACTGGACAACAATATTATTGTTAGCTGGTTAACTTTATCGATCATACTCCCAAAACAAAAATCGATTCAACAAAACTAGGTCAAAAAAAATATTTGCACCAACTTTAAACGTAATAATTTTCAAATGACCGCCAATATTACTATTAAGTACATGATTTACAATAATTAGTTAAAAAACCCAAAACAGTGCACTGGCTCACCAAAAGAGTGAATAAACTTTTTAAAAATAATAAAAACAAACAAACTCAACAGGTTAAATGAAAATTAAAAAACATAAGGTACAAACTTGATAAAACTACCCAACCAGCGATACTTTCAACAAAAGCTGTCTTATTTGTCAGCTTTATTAATTGTTTCTCCACACCCCATAGCCAAGCGCTTTAAACCAACAATCAGAGTGAGCGTCTCATGCAGAAGATGAAAATCGGCCTGATACAAATGGGTCTCAAAACCAGCACCGATCTTGAACCTGACGCTATTCGCGACGCCATGAACGAAGCCCACCTGCCGATGATTCAACAAGCGGCTGACCAGGGTGTGCAGGTGCTGTGCTTCCAGGAAGTTTTTAACCAACCCTACTTTTGCCCCAGCCAGGATGGCAAATGGTACGCCGCCGCCGAGCGAGTCCCCGAAGGCCCCACTTGCCAATTGATGCAGAAGCTCGCCGCGCAGCACCGTATGGTCATCATCGTTCCCATCTATGAAGAGACCGAAACCGGTGTTTACTACAATACCGCGGCCGTGTTCGACGCCGATGGCAGCTATCTGGGCAAGTATCACAAAACTCATATTCCCCAAGTGGCCGGTTTTTGGGAGAAATTCTTCTTTAAACCGGGCAACTCCAACTGGCCAGTCTTCGATACCGCCTACGGCAAAATCGGCGTGTATATCTGTTACGACCGCCACTTCCCCGAAGGCTGGCGGGCCCTGGCGCTCAACGGCGCCGAGGTGATCTTCAACCCCTCCGCCACCGTTGCAGGGCTGTCTCAGTATTTATGGGAGCTGGAACAACCCGCTTCAGCCGCCGCCAACGGCTGCTTTATCGCCGCAATCAACCGCGTGGGCACCGAGGCACCCTGGAATATCGGCGACTTCTACGGCTCCAGCTACATCGTTAACCCGCGCGGCAAGATCGAAGCCCAGGCCAGCGACACCGACGATGAACTGCTGGTGCATGAGATTGATTTGGATATGGTGCGCGAGGTGCGTAACAACTGGCAGTTTTTCCGCGACCGCCGCCCAGAGACCTACACCCGCCTAACCGATGGCGAATAAGCCCCCTCAAACAATTATCTAAGGAGCGAACCATGAGCTTATTGATCAAGGGCGGCACCGTTGTCACCCACGCGGATACCTACCGCGCCGATGTGCTGTGTGTAGACGGTAAAATCCACGCCATTGGTACCGATTTAGCTATCCCCGACGATTGCGAGATCGTCGATGCCAGCGACCAGCTGGTAATGCCCGGCGGCATCGACCCGCATACTCATATGCAGATGCCGTTTATGGGCGCGGTGGCCAGTGAGGATTTTTATACCGGCACCGCCGCGGCCATGGCGGGCGGCACCACGACCATTATTGATTTTGTGATTCCCAGCCCCGGCCAGTCGCTGCTGGAAGCCTTTGAAACCTGGCAGGGCTGGGCAGAAAAAGCCGCCACTGATTTCGCCTTCCACGTGGCGGTCACCTGGTGGGACGAGAGCGTCAAAGAGGAGATGGGCACACTAGTGCGGGAACACGGGGTCAACAGCTTCAAGCACTTTATGGCCTACAAAGGCGCCATCATGGCCACCGATGATATTTTGGTGGAAAGTTTTTCGCGCTGCCTAGAGCTAGGCGCAATCCCCACGGTACACGCTGAAAACGGCGAGCTGGTGTACCACATGCAGCAAAAGCTGCTCGCCCAGGGTATTACCGGCCCAGAAGCCCACCCGCTTTCCCGCCCGCCCCAGGTAGAAGGCGAAGCGGCCAGCCGGGCGATTCGCATTGCCAGCACGTTAGGCGCACCGGTGTACTTGGTACACGTGTCGACTAAAGACGCCGTGGATGAAATTGCCTACGCCCGCCAGCAAGGCCACCCGGTATTTGGCGAATGCTTGGCGGGTCACTTGGTGATTGATGACAGCGTTTATCAACACCCTGACTGGGCAACGGCGGCGGCCCACGTGATGAGCCCTCCTTTCCGACCCAAAGGCCATCAAGAAGCGCTGTGGCATGGCCTGCAATCCGGAAATTTACAAACCACTGCCACCGACCACTGCTGCTTCTGTGAAGAGCAGAAAGCCGCCGGTAAAGATGACTTTACCAAGATCCCCAACGGCACTGCGGGTGTGGAAGATCGCCTCGCCGTGCTATGGGACGAAGGCGTGAATACCGGCAAGCTCTCGCCCCAGGAGTTTGTCGCCGTCACTTCCACCAATACCGCCAAGATCTTCAACCTCTACCCGCGCAAAGGGGCAATTCAGGTGGGATCGGATGCCGACATCGTGGTCTGGGACCCTAACGGCACCCGCACCATTTCCGCTAAAACCCACCATCAGAACGTCGACTTCAATATCTTCGAGGGCAAAACGGTGCGCGGCATAGCACGCCATACGGTTAGCCAGGGCAAGTGGACGTGGCGCGACGGCGAGCTGCACGCCGAGCGTGGCGCGGGCCGCTACCTAAAACGCCCCGCCTACCCTGGCGTATTCGAGTTACTCGCCAAACGTGCCGAGCTGAATGCGCCAATGGCCGTTAAGCGCTAACCCCGGCCTTCATAAGAACAGAGCAATGGAGAAACGACCGTGACCCATTCACTTGATCACCTACCCAGCGCAAAAGAGGTCGGCACCTACGACCCAGCGACGTTGGCACATAATTTCAGCGACCTTCATCCACCGCTGACGCCGCGTCAGGCCATCATCGAAAGCCAGCGCTGCCTCTACTGTTATGACGCGCCCTGCGTCGAGGCCTGCCCGTCGGACATTGATATCCCGAGCTTTATTCGCCAAATCAGTGATAGCAACATCAACGGAGCAGCGCAAACCATTCTGGAAGCCAATATCCTGGGCGGCAGCTGCGCCCGGGTTTGCCCCACCGAAATCCTCTGCGAGCGCAGCTGCGTGCGCAACCACGACACCGAGTGCCAGCCAGTGCTGATCGGCCTGTTACAGCGTCACGCCACCGACCATATGCAGTTCGATGGCCATCCGTTCAAACGCGCTGCCAGCACTGGCCGCCACATCGCCGTGGTCGGCGCCGGGCCTGCCGGGCTCTCCTGCGCCCATCGCCTGGCGATGCTGGGCCATCAGGTAACGATTTTTGAAGCTGAGCAAAAGCCCGGCGGGCTCAACGAGTACGGCATCGCCCGCTATAAAATGACCGACGACTTTGCCCGCAAAGAGGTCGAGTTTTTACTGGAGATCGGAGGCATCGACATCCAGTACGGGCAGCGCCTAGGCGATCACCTCACCCTCGATACGCTGCGCCAGCAGTACGACAGCGTTTTCCTAGGCCTGGGGCTCGGTGCCAGCCGCGCGTTAGGGCTCACAGGAGAAGACGCCCCTGGCCTGATGCCCGCAGTGGATTACATTAAAACCCTGCGTCAAAGCGATGACCTGGGCAGCCTAGCCGTGGCGAAACGCTGCATTGTGATTGGCGCAGGCAATACCGCGATCGACATGGCGACCCAAATGGCACGCTTGGGGGCAACGGAGGTTACGCTGGTCTACCGCCGGGGCATCGAGTCGATGTCCGCCACCGGCCACGAACAGGAGATCGCCAAGGCCAACGGCGTGCGCATGATCACCTGGGCACAGCCCGACGAGATTCTGCTGGATAATCAGGGCCGTGTGGCAAGCATGCGCTTTGCCAAGACCGCCGATCAAGCAGGACGATTAACCACCAGTGGGGAAACCTTCGAGATTACCGCCGACGCCATTTTTACCGCTATCGGCCAAAGCTTCGAGGGCGAAAGCCTCCGCGATACTACTGCCGCCGAGCTTGCTCGCGACGGCGAACGCATTCACGTCGATGAGATGTTCCAGACGTCACTACCCAATGTTTACGCTGGCGGCGACTGCGTAAAACCCGGTCAGGATCTCACCGTACAAGCCGTGCAACACGGCAAGTTGGCGGCCCACGCCATTCATCAAGCGCTCGCCGCTAAGCAGGAGGCCGCATGAACACGACACCTTTTACTCCCCTCTCTTTTCCAGGCAAGAAAAACAGTGGCGACAGTGTCGTCAACGGCGTTGATCTATCGGTTAACTTTGCCGGTATTAAAGCCCCTAACCCGTTCTGGCTGGCCTCCGCACCGCCCACCGATAAAGCCTACAACGTGGTGCGCGCTTATGAGGCCGGCTGGGGCGGCGTGGTTTGGAAAACCCTCGGTGAAGAGCCACCGGCGGTCAACGTCTCTTCCCGCTATTCGGCCCACTACGGCAAAAACCGCGAAGTGATCGGCTTTAACAATATCGAGCTGATTACCGACCGCTCGCTTGCGATCAACCTTCAAGAGATCACCCAGGTGAAGAAGGATTGGCCCGACCGCGCGCTGATCGTCTCCATCATGGTGCCCTGCAACGAGGAGGCCTGGGCGTATATTCTGCCCCTGGTGGAAGCCACTGGCGCGGACGGCATCGAGCTCAACCTGGGCTGCCCCCACGGCATGCCGGAGCGCGGCATGGGGGCAGCAGTGGGTCAAAACCCTGATCTGATCGAAAAAGTCACCTACTGGTGCAAAAAGCACTACTCCAAGCCAGTGATCGTGAAACTGACGCCCAATATCACTGATATCCGCGTAGGCGCCCAGGCAGCACTACGGGGTGGCGCCGATGCGGTCTCGTTGATCAACACCATCAACTCGATCACCAGTATCGACCTGGATAATATGGTTGCCAAGCCCACGGTGGGCCATCAAAGCACCCACGGCGGCTACTGCGGCAGTGCGGTGAAGCCCATTGCGATGAATATGGTGGCGGAAATAGCCCGCGACCCGGCGACACCAACGCTGCCAATTTCCGGTATTGGCGGCATCTCCACCTGGCGGGATGCGGCGGAGTTTATCGCACTCGGTTCCGGCAGTGTGCAGGTGTGCACCGCGGCAATGCTCAACGGGTTTCGGATTGTGGAAGAGATGAAAGATGGTCTTTCCCGTTGGATGGCGGAAAAAGACTACAACTCCATTGAGGCGTTTTCCCGCAAGGCGATACCGCAAACCACCGACTGGAAACACCTGGATATCAACTTCAAGACCATCGCCAAAATCGATCAGGATTTGTGTATTGAGTGTGGCCGCTGCTATATCGCCTGCGAGGACACGTCCCACCAGTCGATTGCCAAGCTCACCGAGCAGGACGGCGCGCGCCGCTATGAGGTGATTGAAGAGGAGTGTGTAGGCTGCAACCTGTGCCAGATCACCTGCCCGGTGGAAAACTGCATCACGATGGTACCGCAAGAAACTGGCCAACCCTTCTTGGCCTGGGATAACGACCCGCGCAATCCTTTCCGGGTCGCTTCTTAAGCACGCTCTTCAACAGCTGCTAGTGCTACCCGCCGCCCTCAATTTTTGAGGGCGGTCGCGTTTTCTGCAACATGTTGTTCCGACACCGAGTAGCGACAAGAGACCACTTCCTTGAGAAAATGAGAAATTATCGCATATAAAATATTTTCTCATAAAAGGAATACCAATGAAGTTCGCTATCACTACCGCCGCTCTACTCTTAGCAACTGCCAGCGCTAGCGCGGACGCCGACCAGCGTATCGCCACCTTCGATTTAGGCAGCTTGGATACACTCGACGCGCTCGGCTTGAGCACGAAAGTGGTGGGTGTACCTAAAGCCAGCTTGCCAAACTACTTAGAGCAGTACGCAGCAGATAACTACACTGATATTGGCGGGCTGCGCTCGCCGGATATGGCCGCCATCGAAGCAAGTGCGCCTAGCCTAATTTTATACACTGGTCGCCAGGGTGACTGGGAAGCAGAACTCGGCGACATCGCCCCGCTGCTCAACACCAGCCTACAGGGTGACGACTATCTGACTGCTTTTAACGCCAATGTGCGCGAACTGGCAAGCCGTTTAGAGGCGGAAAGCGAAGCTGAGGAGGCGCTTAAAGCGCTGCATGCTGAGATAGAAACTCAGCGCGAAGGGCTAAGCGATGCTCCCCGCACGCTGGTAGTAACCCATAATGGCGGTAACCTGATGCTTAATCAGCACCCGGTCGTGTACGACGTGCTGGGTGTAGACGCACTAGAAATGCCGGATAGCGTCACCAGCGAAGTCCGTGGCACCCGCACTTTTACGCCGCTTTCTGCTGATGCCATTGCCGACATCAATCCAGACGTTGTGCTAGTGATCGACCGCAGCGCCGCCATTGGTGATGAACCTGCCAATGCGGAGGCCTTGACGCAAACGCTGTCAGACGCCGGCACCGACAATGCGCAGATTGTTATGCTAACACCTGCACTGTGGTATCTCTCCGGCGGCGGCCTACAGAGCCTTGCGCTGCAGGTCGAAGAAGTCGCTGCAGCGCTGAACTAATCTCTCGGCTAATCGGCATGTATCTTAATACGGTAAAGCACGCAGTAAACCACCGGCAGAACGACCAGAGTTAGCAGCGTGGCGACACCGAGGCCGCCAATCAGCGCCACCGCCATGCTGGCGAAGAAGGCATCACTGATCAGCGGAATCATCCCCAGCATGGTCGTGAGTGCGGCCATGGCTACCGGACGCACACGGCTGACGGCGGCTCGCACTACCGCGTGGTAGCGGTCTTGGTGCAGCGGCAGCTGCACGTTGATCTCCTCCACCAGCACGATGGCATTTTTGATCACCATACCGATCAAACTCAGCGTACCCAGCAGCGCCATAAACGAGAAGGGCATCCCGGTAACCAGCAACGCGCCCACGACGCCAATAATCGTTAGTGGTACCAGCGACCAAATGGCCAGCGGCTGGCGGAAGTTATTGAATAGCACCACGGTGAGAATAAACATCATCACTATGCCCAGCGGCAGTGAGGAAAATAGCCCACTCTGCGCTTCGCCAGCGGTCTCAAACTCACCGCCCCACTCCAACCGATAGCCTGAAGGTAGATCCAAGGCTTCCACCCTTGGGCGAATGTCGGCCAATACGCTGGCCGCGGTCACGCCGCTTAACGGGTCGGGCTCCCCGTACACCGCCAGCATACGTTCGCGATTGCGGCGCATAATCAGCGGATCTGCCACCTGTGTGGTGATATCGCTAATGACTTGATCGGCGGTAATGTAGCGGCTCTGCTCTGCACTCCATACGTTAAGTGAGCCAAGGTTATCCGCATCGTGGCGCTGCTCTGGAATCGATCGCGCCACTATCGGAATCAGGTCGCTGCCGTCACGGTAAACGCCCACCTGGCTGCCACTGGTGCTCAGCGCAAGGGTGCTGGCCAGGTCTTCGCGGGTCACGCCCAACCTACGTGCAGCATCTTCCATGAAGACCGGCTCAATGGTTTGCACGCGGTTACGCCAACTGGTGCGCACGCTGGTCATATGAGGCGTATCGCGGAACATCGCCTCAACCTGATCGCCCAACTGGCGTAGTACCGCTGGGTCGCTACCGTAGAAGCGCGCCTCTAGCTTGGCTTTCGGTGCGGGGCCGACTTCCAAAGGGGCGATTTTAAAGTCGATATCGCTGTGGTCGCGCTCAAGCACTTGCTCAACGTCGGCCATACGCGCTTGCTGGGTTGCTTTATCGTCGGTTTCGACAATTAGCTGCGCATAGCTTGCGTAGCGGTCTTCCGGTGAGTAGGTGAGAGTAAAGCGCTGCGCCCCACCGCCCACGGTGGTGGTCAGGTGGCGAACGCCCTCCATCGCCATTACGCTTTCTTCCAGTTCGCTAACGCGGCGTTGGGTTTCGAGAATATCGGTGCCTTCCGGCGTGCGGTAGTCGACAAAAAAGATCGGCGTATTAGAGGCCGGGAAGAAGGCATTTTTGACCGAACCAAAGCCGACTACCGCGCTGGCCAGTATTGCCACCATCACCGCTAAGGTTACCCAGCGCCAACGAATACCGGTGATAATGACGCGGCCTACAAAACGATATACCACGCCTTTATAGGGATCATCCTGTCCATCGCCAGGGGCAACGCTGCGGAAAAACAGCTTGAAGTAGAACGGTGTTAACGTCAGCGCCGTGACCCAACTCAGCAGCAGCGAGTAGAGCAGCACGAAAAATAGCGAGCCGATAAACTCACCGGTGGTGTCTGGCGATAAACCGATAGGCGCAAAGGCGGCAATCGCAATCAGCGTGGCCGCCAGCAACGGCCAGGCGTTTTGGCGAATCACTTGGTGCGCAGAATCACGAATAGTGCCGCCGCGCTTTAACCCCACCAGCATGCCTTCGGTGACCACAATGGCGTTGTCCACCAGCATGCCCAGAGCAATAATCAGCGCTCCCAGCGAGATTTTCTCCAGCTGCAAACCGTGAAAGCGCATCAGCATAAAGGTGCCGATAATGGTGATCAGCAGGATAAAGCCCATTAACAGACCGCTGCGCCAACCCATAAACAGCATCAGCACCACAATCACGATGGCTACCGCCTGGATCAAGCTGACCAGGAAACCGGATACCGCGTCATCGACCACCTGGGGCTGGTTGTAAACGACGTTCAACTCCATACCCAGTGGCGTGCGGGTTTGCAGTTCATCCAGACGCTGCTGTAGCCGTTCGCCCACTTCGACCACATTCACACCGCTTTCAAAGGAGACGCCCAGCGAGATGGCTGGCCTCCCCATATCGCGGTAAAGCTGCTGGGGCTGCTCCGCCAGCTCTCGGCTCACATCGGCAATATCGCTCAGCCGCACCAGCTCGCCGTCGCCCTCGCTGACAATCAGCGCGCGCAGATCGTCAATATCTGCCGCACTGCCCGTCGGCGTGATGCGGAAACGGCGGCCATCCTGTTTAAGATGCCCAGAATCCGCCACCGCATTTTGGGTATCCAGCAGCTGCTGTAGCCGGGTTAGCGGAATATTGAGTGCGCGCAGGCGTTCGCGATCAACTTCGATATAGATGCGCTCTTCGTGCTCACCGCTTAGTGACACCTTCGCGACGCCCTTCACCAAGGCGAGCTCGCGCTTGAGAAAATCAGCGTGGTCAGCCAGGTCTGGCATGCTATAGCCATCGCCCGTCAGGTTGACCATAAAACCAAATACATCGCCAAAGTCGTCATTAACGCGGGATTGACTCGCCCCTGGCGGAAGCGCGGCCTGGGCATCCTGCACTTTACGTCGCAGCGAATCCCATAATTGCTCCAACTCCTCGTTCTGCACCGTACTTTCGAGTTCAACGGTGATCTGCGACAGGCCATCAGAACTCACCGAGCTTACCCGCTTGATCGATGGCATCGACTGGATTGACTCTTCCAGGGTCGAAGTGACTTCCTGCTCGACCTCTTCAGGCGTCGCACCGGGGTACTGCGTGGTGATCAGCGCATTGCGGATGGTAAATTCGGGGAACTCCAGTTGCCCCATGCCCAAAAAAGACAACGCGCCGCCCGCCAGCAGCACCACGGTCATTAAATAGCTGGCCGCTCGGTGGCGTAGAAAGTAGTCGACCATTTTAAAGCCCCTGCTCTTTTTCCCACGGGGTCACCTTGGTGTCCTCGGTTAAGCGGTGGGCTCCGGCAGCCACGATGCGGTCACCCGCCGCCAGCTCTCCGCTGACTTCCAGGCCGTTTGAGGTTAGCCGACCGACCTCTACCGGTACCGCTTCAACGTTTTCTGGCTCAACGAATCGCCATACCAGGGCCTGGTCGGGGTCATCACCGGCATAGCTCACCGCGTCAGCGGGCAGTAACCACAGCGGAGCGCTATTGTCGGTTTGCAGCGAGCTCAAATCGAGCCGCACGTTGGCACTCATGCCGTCTAAAAGAGTGATATCGTCCGGCTGGGGCAACGTTAGGGTGACTTCATACGCCAAACTCTGCGCGCTGGCCTGGGTGGTGTAAGAGGCCAGCTGGGCGAGGTAAGGTTTATCGCTATTGCCAAAACGCACTTCAAACGCCAACGCATCACCGAAGGGCGTTCCATTGCTGCGCGGTATACGCTGCACGATCTGCTCGGGTAGATGAAACACCACGTCTAACTGCCCTGGCTGTTGGATTACCGCGACCGTTTCCTGAACTTGGACTATCTGACGGTTATCCACCGGCACTTGAGCAATCACCCCATCGTAAGGGGCGCGTAGCTGGGTATGCTCGACCTGCTCTTGGGCCTGCTCGAAGGTGGCCCTGGCAGCCCGCCACTCGCTTTCCGACTCATCAAATTGGGATTGGCTGACCGCCCCACGCTGCAGGGTATAGCGCATGCGTTCTAGCGTTGCCTCGGCTAGCTCCAGGCGCGAGCGGGCGCTGTCCAGCTCGCTTTGCACATTGCGATCATCAATACGCGCGATCACCTCGCCTTCGCTTACCTGCTGGCCGGGGCTGACATTAAGCTCCAATAATTCCCCGGCCATACGAAATGACAAATTGCTGCGCGTAGAGGCTTCCACCCGGGCCGGAAACTGCCGTAAGGCCGTCGCATTTGCCGACTCCAATACCGTCAATTTCACCGGCCGTGTGGCATCAGGTGACTGCGCTTGGGGTTGCTCACAGCCTGTTAACACAAGCAGGGCCAGTAGGATGGGCAGTGAACGAAGAAGAGTAACGGCCACGAGAGGCTCCTTGATAGCGGACAGCGCGGATTTTCAAACCTGAATTCAAAACATGAAGTGAGTAACATGGACACTTCACTGACATTCATGAATGTCAGTGAAGTGTATAATAATCACCATGCGGCGACTTTGCTATTTATCAGTGCCAAAATGCCGCTAATTCTATTAACAGGAGCCGCCATGTCCCGTCGTAAGGCTGACGCTGAACGTACCCGAGAAGCGATTCTCGACGCTGCGGAAACTACCTTTCTTGTTCAAGGCGTTTCGCGCACCACTCTGGCGCATATTGCTCAGGAGGCGGGAGTAACAAGGGGGGCCATTTATTGGCACTTTGAAGATAAAGCAGCGGTATTCGATGCGCTGCTGGAGCGTGTAAGACTCCCATTGGACGGTATTGTCGATGATGCAGTGCAGCGCCTCGGCACCACGCCGGTCGAATGCCTGCGCGATATCGCTCAACGCTCACTGGCGGGGATTTGTCACGACCTTCCGCTGCAGCGGGCAGCCACTATTGTGCTGCACCGCTGCGAAAAACTGGAAGATAAACACCCTCGAATTTGCATGATCACCCAGCTCCCCAAACATGCTGAAGCACACGTGGAAGCACTATTTGAGCAAGCACTAGCAGACGGCAACTTACGCGCTGACCTAACCCCAGCCAGCGCCCGCCGCCAGTTTCATGGCTTTTTGATCGGGGTTTGCTTTGATTGGCTGCAAGACCCGCAACAGTACTCTCTGGCAGATGAGTGCGACGCCATCGTAGAGACATTAATGCGCGGTTTGTTGGTGGAAAATACGCCGTGAAACAATGAGTATGACCTGGCACGCGGGTTGCTTGTATCACCAGGAGAACCTAACTAACCTGGAGCGTGCCATGCACCACTCTGACTACCCCCTTAGCGAAGTCCCTACCAGCGCCCGCAAGGGCTTGCTATCCACCTCGGCAGTGCTGCTCGGCTTTACCTTTTTCACCGCCACCATGTGGGCAGGTGGCACCTTAGGCCAGGCCTTTCCGATTGGCCAACTGCTATGGATCATACTGATTGGCAATCTGCTGCTGGGGGGTTACGCAGCAGCCCTCGCCTATATTGCGTGTAAAAGCGGGCTCAATTCGGTACTGATGGGACGCTTCTGCTTTGGCGAGAAAGGCAGCAAACTCTCCGACTTTATTCTCGGTTTTACCCAGATTGGCTGGTACGCGTGGGGCACCGCGACGATTGCCTTAGTGTTAGTACGCACCACCGGGATGCCTGAATGGCTGGAAATCCCCTTAATGGTGCTATTTGGGTTTGGTTTCTGCGTGACGGCCATGATCGGCTACAAGGGGATGGATTTGCTGTCTCGCTTTGCCGTCCCCGCCATGATGCTGTTTATATTGATCAGCCTGTTTACCGGGCTGGTGGATGTGCGTGGCTTTGCGGGCCTTAGCCAGCAAACGCCTACGGAGAGCATGAGCGTGGCGGCGGCCATCACTGTCATTATTGGTACCTTTATTAGCGGCGGCACTCAAGCGACTAACTGGAGCCGCTTCGCCAAGACCCCGAAAATTGCCGTCATCTCCACCATGGCGGCTTTTTTTGTAGGTAACGGCTTAATGGTGCTGACGGGGGCACTCGGCACCATGATTTACCAGCAGGCGGATATCGTGGATGTATTGATCGCCCAGGGCTTTGTCACCATCGCCGTACTGATGCTGTTTCTGAATATCTGGACGACCCAGGACAACACCATCTACAACTTCGCCGTGGCGGGCTGCAATTTACTGCGTACCGAAAAACGCCGGCTGGTCACGGTAGGCGGCGCAGCGATTGGCACCGTGCTGGCAGTGGGCGGGATGTACAACTTGCTTATTCCGTTCCTGGTACTGCTCGGCACGTTTATTCCGCCCATGGGAGGGGTCATCATGGCGGACTTCTGGCTCAAGCATAAAGGCCGTTATCCCGCTTTGGATGCCGCTCAACTGCCTGACTTTAACCGCAGAGGGCTGGCTGCCTATGCGCTGGGTGCCGGAGCGGCCTACTTTTCCCCGTTACTGCCGCCATTGGTAGGAGTCGCGGCGGCAGCGGGCAGCTACGCCGTGCTGCTGCGTTTAAACCACGCTACGCTAAGCGATACACTTCCTTCACCCGCTAAACAATAAGTGAGCCCTGTTTCATATGCCCATGCAGATCATTAACGCCCGCCTACGCCAGTGCCCAGAGCTTTATCGGCTGGAAATTGAGAACGGCACGTTCACCGCCATCACCGCACAAGATGCACCACAAACAGCGAGCGCGGGGCAGATTGATGCAGGCGCCAAGCTCGTCTGCGCGCCGTTTATCGAGCCACATATTCATTTAGACGCAGCTCTTACCGCGGGCGAGCCCAGCTGGAACCAAAGCGGCACGCTGTTTGAAGGCATCGAGCGCTGGAGTGAGCGCAAACCCATGCTCACCGAAGCCGATATTCGCGAGCGCGCTCTGAAAACGCTTAATTTATTAATCGGCAACGGCGTTCAGTTCGTGCGCACCCACGCTGACACCAGCGACCCAAGCCTGATTGGCCTTAAAACGCTGTGTACCTTGCGGGATGAACTGAAGGATAAAATCGATATTCAAGTAGTCGCCTTTCCGCAAGATGGCCTGCTCTCCTATCCCGGCGGAGAAAAACTAATGGAGGAGGCGCTGGAATTCGGTGCCGACGTCGTGGGCGGCATCCCCCATTTCGAATACACCCGTGAACTGGGCGTGGCGTCCATGAAACGGGTGATCGAGCTCGCGATCAAGTACGACCGCGTGGTGGATGTGCACTGCGATGAGATCGACGACCCCAATTCGCGCTTTCTTGAAGTGCTGGCCTGTGAAGCGCTCTTTAATGATTTGGGCAGCCGCGTGACCGCAAGCCACACCACGGCGATGCACTCTTACGATAACGCCTACTGCTCCAAGCTGTTTCTGCTGCTCAAGCGCTCGGGCATCAACTTTGTCTCCTGCCCCACCGAAAGTATTCATTTGCAAGGGCGTTTCGACACCTACCCCAAACGGCGCGGCGTCACACGGGTAAAGGAACTCAACGAGGCGGGCATCAACGTCTGCTTTGCCGAAGACTCCATTTTTGATCCTTGGTATTCGTTGGGTAACGGCAAGCTTTTGCGAACACTGGATTTCGGCCTGCATATCTGCCAAATGATGGGTTATCAAGACTTTAGTCAGGCGCTTTCGCTGATTACTGACAATAGCGCTCGCACGTTGAACATCGAAGAACTCTACGGCATTGAAGTGGGCAAACCGGCCAGCTTCAACCTGCTGGAAGGCGAGGATGATTACAGCGTGCTGCGCAATCAAGGCGAGGTGCTGCTTTCGGTGCGCCACGGCGAGATCATCATGCAGCGCGACCCCGCCAAAATCACCACGCCGCCTTGGCTCGGCTTTTAGAATAAGCGTAAAATGGCTGGGCTGATATTCAGCAAAGTTCTCAGGGCGGGGTGAAAGTCCCCACCGGCGGTGATACGGCCTTTGAACCAGGCCGCTAAGCCCGCGAGCGCTCAAGCAAGCAATTGCTTGAGGTCAGCAGATTCGGTGAGAAACCGAAGCCGACGGTGATAGTCCGGATGAAAGAGAACGGCACCTTAGACACGCAACGTTAACAGTGGCTATGCCATCTGTTACGGCTGCCTGACGACCGGTTCCGCGTGCCCTGATTCTGGTACAACTTATCCAAGAGAATGACCATGAATCAGACATTTCCGCTGACACTTTCTACCCACACCACGTCTCAACGCATCGCGTTTATTCAAGGCCACTGGCATCAGGATATCGTCGAGAAGGCCTATGAAGCCTTTATTGCTGAAGTAGAACGCTGTGGTCTTAACGCCGAACAAGTAGACCCCTTCACCGTTTCCGGTGCTTACGAAATTCCCTTGCAAGCAAAAGTACTCGCCCAAAGTGGCCGCTATGGCGCCATTGTCGGGGCTGGCTTTGTGGTCGATGGCGGTATTTATCGCCACGACTTTGTGGCTCATGCGGTGATTGATGGCTTGATGCGTGTGCAGTTAGACACGCAAGTGCCGGTGATCTCGGCAGTATTAACACCGCATCACTTCCATGAGCACGCCACGCATCACGACTTCTACACCCAACACTTTGTTACCAAAGGGAAAGAAGCCGCCCATGCGTGTCTGAACACGATGGAAAACCTGCATAGAGCGCGCAAGCTAAGCGAGGCTTGATGCACTGCGGTTCAGGCTCGGCTAGGCGCCGAGCCTGAACTGCTTAATTCACTTCACATCAAGCAAGTAACCATAAAACGCCGTATTGCGCTGCCAGCCCAATGACTCATAAAGGTGCTGGGCACGCTCGTTCTCTACCTGCGTCATTAATATCAAGCGTGCCACGCCATGCTCTTTGGCGAGTTTTGTAGCGGCTTCCATTAACGCCCTTCCCGTGCCCTTATCGCGAGACTCTGGAAGCACAAAAAGATCATTTAGCGTCCAGCGCGCGTTTAAGCCCACCGTGGAAACCCCAGGGTAAAGCTGAACAAAACCAGTGAGCCGACCATTCTCACTCTCACTAACGAGAATGCGTGAATCCGCTTGCCCAAATCGTTGGCGCAGAAAAGCACGAGCGGCTTCCACATTACTAGGCTGAGCGTAGAATTGCCGATAACCATCTAGCAGCTCCGTTAGCGTATCAAGATCATTAATCGTGGCAGGGCGAACAAATGTCATACTCATCTCCAGGCTCGTTTGCTATCACGCCAATAACGTTATAGTGAGTTAACACCTAATTGCTAACTGAAAACAGCTTTTATCACCTGCTCAGGAAACGCTCTATGCCCGACTTCATCGCCCCTGATGGTCATCCCCGCTGCCTATGGTGTGGGGGCGCGGCGGAGTTTTTGCCTTACCATGACAACGAGTGGGGCTTTCCAGTGGCTAACGACCAGCGGCTGTTCGAGAAGCTGTGCCTGGAGAGCTTTCAGTCCGGGTTGAGTTGGCGCACCATTCTCAATAAACGCGAAAACTTCCGCGCCGCTTTTCACCATTTTGATTTTCATCAGGTTGCCCGGTTTGACGAAGACGATGTGCAGCGACTGCTGCAGAACGCAGGTATTATTCGCCATCGCGGAAAAATCGAAGCGGTGATTAATAATGCTTTAAGGGCGCAAGAAATGGTCGAACAGGAAGGCTCGTTAGCCGCCTTCTTTTGGTGTTTCGAGCCAGACACCAGCTCCCTCCCTCCGCCGCAAACCCAGGCCACCTCGCCTGAATCCATCGCGCTATCCAAAGCGTTAAAAAAGCGCGGTTGGAAATTCGTTGGTCCAACAACCGCTTTTGCCTTTATGCAAGCGATGGGGTTGGTCAATGACCACTCGCTAAACTGCATCACCCGCGTGCAGGTTGCACAGGCACGGCAGCAATTTAAGCGGCCGATATAAAAAAACAGTGATAGGGTATGGTTTTTGACACGCTTATCAATAAACCGAACAGCAAGGGGACGACACGTTCCCAATGGGGTCAACGTGGTTCAATCATTCTCTTCACCTACAGAATCCCGCACCTCACGATATAAAGCTTGGAGTGTGCATATATTCACCGCCAGCGGTGTACTACTCGGCACCATGGCGCTGCTTGCACTGGTCGATAATAATCCCGTCGCCTGCCTCCTCTGGCTGGGTGCTGCGATGATGATTGATGGTATTGATGGCACTCTGGCGCGTAAGTATGAAGTGAAGACGATACTGCCCCACTTCGATGGCTCAACGCTCGATATGGTCATTGATTACCTGACCTGGGCCTTTATTCCTGCCCTCTTTATCTACTACTTTATTGAACTGCCGCCCTATTTTGCACTGCTCTCAGTATTCATTATTCTGCTGTCGTCGATGTTCTGTTTCTGCAATGTCGATATGAAAAGCCAGGACAACTACTTCGTTGGCTTTCCAGCCGCCTGGAACATCACCGCCGCCTATTTTTACATTATTGATTTACCTCCTTTTATTACCTTTGCCACTATCGTTGTTCTCGCCATTCTCACCGTGACTAAAATGAAGTTTCTTCATCCCTTTCGCGTGCGTTTGTTCATGCCACTCAATATCGCCGTCACCCTGCTATGGTGCGTGTGTGCGACGTCACTGATACTTTCCAGCCCTGAGCACGCCGCTTGGGCAGTATGGGGGTGGGGCATTGCCTCTGTTTACTTCGCCGGCATGTGCCTATGGCGCACGGCGCAAGAGTGGTTTGATTGAACCAGCCGACTGGCTGTAGCAAGGAGCATGGAAGATGTCACTGACCCCGCGGCAACAGAAGAAATTCAGAGCGCTGGCGGCAGAAATCGAAGGAGTCGATGTCGAAGTCTACCAGCGTTTTGAGCGCGACCCACTGGAGCCGATCATCGGCCTTGGCAAGCCGAACCTACGCATTGGCTTTTTCGGACGCGACCCAGGGCGCGATGAGGTTCGCCATGGGGAGCCCTTTATCGGCGCTGGCGGGCAGTTGGTCAGAAAGGCGCTGCATGAGCACCTTTATGATGAAAAAATGTCTGACTTCGAGGCCTCGCGCGCCGTGGGCGAGCACTTTTTCTGGATCAACACCGTGCCCTACAAACCCATAGGCAACAAGGCGTGGTCCATGAAGGTCAAGCGCCACTTTCACGGCTTGATGAACGAAATCCTGATCTCCCGCTGGGAAGGGCGAACCCTGATCACGCTGGGTCGCGAGGCTTTTCTATGGTTCGGCATCGGCCGCTCAAAAGAGGAGCGTGCACGCCTGGAGGCATTCTGGAAGCGCGAGGATCGCTTTGAAAGTAGTATCGAAGTAACGCTAGAGGATGACCGGGGCGAAGCACAAACCTTTCAACTCTATCCGCTGCCTCACCCCTCTCCGCTCAATCAGACCTGGTATGCACGCTTTCCAGGTCTCCTGAAACAGCGCTTAGAGCAATTGGATGTGCGCCAGGGTAACCTCACCTTATGAGGCTGTGATCGCGCCCTCATCCCAGCACGGCTGCATGCGCCTGCGCGTCCTCCACCATCTCAGTAGCCAGCTCACCCACCGTACGTACGGCCGCTTCAATCGCGGGCGTTAGCGTAAACGCGTAGTTCAGGCGCAAACATTGGCGAAACTTGCCCGAAGCTGAAAACAGTGACCCCGGCGCTACATGGATAGCATGCTGCGCTAAGCGCTGATTGAGCTTCACACAATCCACCGCAGCGGGCAGCTCCACCCAAAGCAAAAAGCTGCCTTGCGGGTAGCTGATACCCGCCCCCTTGGGGAAGTAGCGCTGCACCCAGCTGATCATGATATCGCGCTGGCGCTGATATTGGCGGGTGGCGTAACGGACATGGCGCTCGTAGTGCCCTTTGGCGACGAACTCCGCTACGGCCAGCTGCGGCAACGTCGCCGAGGCGCCGGTGGAGACATACTTCATATGCAACGCTTGGTCACGATAGCGCCCTGGCGCCAGCCAACCCACTCTTAACCCCGGCCCCACCGTTTTGGAAAAGCCACTGCACAGCATCACGCGCCCGTCGTCATCGAAGGATTTGACGGTGCGCGGCCTGGGCAGGGTAAATGACAGGTCACCGTAGATATCGTCTTCGATAATCGCCACATCGAAGCGTTGAGCAAGCTGAAACAGCGCCCGCTTACGCGCCTCGGGCATGGTGTAACCCAGCGGATTGTTGTAAGTGGGCGTGACCTGTATGGCGCGGATTGGCCACTGTTCCAGCGCCAGCTCTAGAGCTTCCAGACTAATACCGGTTTGTGGGTCGGTGGGTATCTCCAGCGCTTTTAAGCCGTTGGCCTTGAGGATTTGCATGGTGCCGTAAAAGCTCGGCGAGTCGACAGCTACCACATCGCCAGATTGGGTGAGGGTGCGCAACGCAATCGACAGCGCCTCCTGGCAGCCAGTCGTAACCACAATGTCGTCCGGGTGTAGCAGGCAGCCCGAGGCAATGGCCAATCGCGCCACCTGTTGGCGAAGCTCGGGGCTACCGCTTAGCTTGTCGTAGTTGAACCCGTGCAGGTCACTGCTGCGATGCAGCCCGGCGAGAATCTTCGACAGTGGCCGCAGCGTCTCATACTCAAAATTCGGTATGCCACGCCCCAGCAGCAGCCGCACGTCATCACGCTGGGTGGCGACGAGCTCCAGCACTTGATCCCATTGGGAAATATCCAGCGGGCGCTGTGCGGGTCGTGAGACCGACGGTAGCACCGATGGCACGCGGCTAGGCAGCACGAAGTAGCCCGATTTTGGTCGAGACTCGATCAATCCCACGTCCATCAGCTGACGGTAGGCCTCCTGGGCCGTCGAAATGCTAACGCCCAACTCCTGACAGACCGCACGAATAGAGGGCAGGCGATCACCTACCCGGTAAAGGCCGTGCTCAATACGCTCCCGCAAAACCGTGGCGACTTTTTCATAACGTGTCATGACACCACCCTGTCCATACTCTGATATCGATACAGATGCCCTATTCTGTGGCCATACAGAGCGCCAACACATCCTTCTGTATCCTAAAAATATTAAAACCTATATCTGTATTGATATAGTAGCACTAAGTAAGCTGGTTGAGCAGATAATAAGGAGGATTAGCCATGCCGCGCTTCAGCCTTACCCAGCTTCGCTATCAGTTGCGTTATCAACTGCGCCAGTACCGTCACTACCGCCGTAGCCGCCGCCAACTGCTATCCCTTGATGACAGGCTACTTGACGATATTGGCATTGACCGCACACAGGCGCTCAAAGAGGGACATAAAGCGTTTTGGAAGCATACACCACTCGATGAGGGGCCTTATGAAAACCGCTGAGTATTACCTACTCGACGTCTTTACCGACCAGCCGTTTACCGGCAACCCATTGGCCGTTTTTCTAGAGGCTGATGGGTTGGCAGCCAGTACCATGCAGGCGCTGGCTAATGAGCTTAACCTGGCCGAAACGGTGTTTTTAAGTGCCGCTACTGGGCCGAATCACTACCCGATGCGTATTTTTACACCAACGCGAGAGCTGCCTTTTGCCGGTCACCCCACGGTTGGCACCGCGCATCTGCTAAGGGGACTGGATTTAGTGAACCGCGGGCAAGGCGTTGTGCTCCAGCCTCCCATCGGCGAGCTCGTGGTTAATTATGAACAAGATAGGGCAACGTTTAAGACCGCCCAACCCGCCATGATCACAGACAGCACTATTGATCGCACCACGGCCGTTGAGCTGCTGGGATTGGACATCCATCAGGTGATGGGTGATCCGGTGATTGCCTCCTTCGGGCTGCCCTTTCATTTGATCGAACTCACTGACGTGGCAGCGTTAGAGAACGTGCGAATTTCTACAACGGCTTGGGCAAGTGCTGTTGCAGCCAGCAGTGCCGTCCAGGTTTATCTGTATGTGATTGAACAACAAGGTGGGGCAGAAACAGTGGTCAAAAGCCGCATGTTCTGTATGCATGCCAGCATTTGCGAAGACCCCGCTACCGGCAGCGCCGCAGCCGCTTTAACCGGCTATTTGGCCTCACTTCAACCCGATACCTTGCAGTGCAAGATTCACCAGGGTGTTGAAATGGGTCGTCCCAGCGTTATCTACACAGCAGCAAATGGCGGTATCAAACCCGGTTTTGTACAGGTGGGCGGTAACGCAGTGATAGTGGGTAAGGGAGAGTTTTACCTAGAACTGTAACCAAAAGCTGAAACAAAAAAGAGTGCCCACGATATCGCGGACACTCAGCATCTGTTCTCAGTTGGCTAACGTTATGCTGCCTGTACCTCAATACGACGGGTACGGTGGCTATCTTTCTTGGGCAGCGTTAGCGTCAGTACGCCGTTGACGAGAGTGGCGCTAATGGCATCACTGTCCACTTCGTGACTGAGGTTGAAACGCCGCGCAAAACGCTGGCCGCGAACTTCGGCGTGCAGCGCGCTCAGCCCTTCGGGCATATTCAGCGCTATCTCACCCTCCAAGCTCAGCACGTTGTTGTCGAGCTCTATTTTCAGCGTCTCATTAGTAACGCCGGGCATATCTGCCAACAGTTTGAGCGCGTTAGACTCCTCAATGATATCCACCGCTGGCAGCAGGGTTTCTTCACGGCGTTGCTCTTCGCCACCTTGTTGCAGCGGGGAGTGGTTGGATGAACGAACAACGTTATTCATGATTTATCCCTCCTTATTCAAGGTTAACAAACATGATTTACGCCGCCTGAACATCAATACGCCGCGGCTTGAGCTCTTCGCGCTTAGGCAGCACGATCTCAAACACCCCATGGGCATGGCGTGCCTCTGCCCGTTCGGCATCGAGACCGTCGGGAAGCGCAACCGCTCTCACAAACTCACCGCTGGCGCGCTCACGACGAAATACCGGGCGCGAGCTGCCATCGTCATTACTACCCGTCACAGCATCGCGTTTGCCACGCAGTGTCAGCACATTGTCCTGAACATCGATGGTCAAATCCGAGGGTGCCAGACCCGCCGCAAACACATAGACCCTCACGGCATCGTCGCTACGCGCCACGTTGATCATCGGAAAACTACCACGTGGCACCGCGCGAATATCCATCGCATTGCTGTCGGGCAAGAAGCCATCCAGCAACTGGCTAAACCAGTCAAACTGGCGAGGCAAGCCGGTTTCAAAACGCTTGAGATCATCGAACATATCGAACACCTCCTACGTTAAGCAGACTATGAAAATCGTCATAAGAGGCAGCCTCTTACTCTTACACAACTTAAAGAAGCAGCCTCTACGCTGTAAAAATAGGAGCGGTCAGTCGATTTTCAAGGGTCTGGATGGCAATTTTTTTGGACTTTTAAACCTGCCAAGGACAGCACATTAAGGCCGCTTTAAAAACCGATGCTCACAGCGGTTAAGCGACCGTTACATCGGTAGAGAGATAGACATCCTGAATAGCATGCAGCAACTCAACGCCTTCCTGCATGGGTTTCTGGAAGGCCTTGCGCCCTGAGATCAAGCCCATACCACCGGCGCGTTTGTTGATCACCGCCGTGCGCACTGCTTCGCCGAGATCAGAGTGCCCCTTGGAGCCCCCGCCGGAATTAATCAAACCCGCGCGACCCATAAAGCAATTGGCAACCTGGTAGCGGGCCAAATCAATGGGGTGGTCAGTGGTTAGCTCGCTGTAGACATTATCGTGGGTATGGCCAAAGCCTACTGCACGGTAACCGCCGTTGTTCTCAGGCAGTTTCTGTTTGACGATATCCGCCTTGAGGGTTGCGGCCATGTGGTTAGCTTGGCTGGTGAGGTCGGCGGAGACGTGATAATCGGTGCCGTCCTGCTTGAAGGCTGGATTGCGTAAATAAGCCCACAAGACCGTTACCATTCCCAATTGGTGAGCGCGCTCAAAGGCCTCGCTAATCTCCATGATTTGTCGACGGCTCTCATGGGAGCCAAAGTAAATCGTCGCCCCCACCGCCACGCATCCCATGTCGTGGGCCTGGTCTACATCGGCAAATAGCGTCTGGTCGTATATCGCCGGATGGCTCAAAGTCTCGTTATGGTTCAGCTTGAGCATCATCGGGATTTTGTGGGCATAACGCCGCGCCACCGACGACAAAACACCCAACGTCGATGCTACGCCGTTACATCCCCCTTCAAGTGCCAGCTCAACGATGTTGGCTGGGTCAAAGTAGCGCGGATTGGGTGCGAAGGAAGCACCCGCTGAGTGCTCAATACCCTGATCCACCGGCAGCAAGCTAAGGTAACCGGTACCTGCCAAGCGGCCGTGATTAAAAAAGCTCTGCATACTGCGCAGCACCGCTGGGCTGCGGTCGCTATCCGCCATAACACGGTCAATAAAGTCTGGGCCCGGCAGGTGCAAGCTATCCCGGGGTACGCCCTGGCACGTGTGATTAAGCAAACTATCGGCGTCACTGTCGAGCAAAGCGGCTATATCAGTCATGATGAGCTCCTTTATGTTCATATGTAACAAAAAGTAAGTGTATGCCAAAAACTGCTGAAATGAAGTGTATCGATTTAATAAAGCCTAGCGCTTCAATAGAGCATAGGGGAAGCACCGCTGCAATCATGTGGCGCTAGGTTTCCTGACAGTTGACAAGGCCACGACTAAAGGATGAAAATACAATCACGAATGAGTTTTAGTCGCAAATAAGACTCCTCTTATTTACTTCGTTTCCCACTTGGAATCACCTTTATAATGCCCGCCTCTTCGCCGCTTATTGCGCCGCTGGCATCCAGCTATCGGCGCTTTATTGTTACTCGTTTGCTGATGGTCGCAGGGTTAGCTATCGCTTTGGTCATCTCCCTGCTGGCTGATATTGCCAGTGGCCCCGCACACATCTCGGTGGCTGATTTAATCGCGCTACTGTTTGATGCCCATGCTCAAGGCCCGATTCAGCAGGCCATTGTCTGGGAGATCCGCATGCCTGCGGCGCTAATGGCGGTACTGGTAGGCGCCACCCTGGGCCTGGCCGGTGCGGAAATGCAAACGGTACTCAATAACCCCCTGGCCAGCCCATTTACCCTGGGCGTTGGCGCAGCGGCCACCCTCGGCGCATCGCTGGTGATTGTCTTCAACTTTTCTCTGCTTGGCTTGAGTGCCCACTACGCCACCGCCCTGATGGCGTTTGTGTTTGCGGCGGCTTCGATTTTGACCATCAATGCGCTGTCGCGCCTCTACGGTGCCAGCCGTGAAATCATCGTGCTGTTTGGTATTGCGCTGGTCTTTGTACTGAACGCACTGGTCGCGCTTTTGCAGCTCATCGCCAGTCCCGATGCGTTACAGCAGTTAGTTTTCTGGACGATGGGCAGCCTATCCCGTGCTTCTTGGGAGACGGTGACCATCGTGGCAGCCGTGCTGGCTGTTTGCCTGCCCTTCTCGCTGCGCAGCGCCTGGGCGATGACAGCATTGCGCTCAGGTGATGAACACGCGCGCAGCTTCGGCATTGCGGTTGAACGCCTGCGGCTTATCTCGCTACTGCGGGTGAGTTTACTTGCCGCTGCGGCGGTCGCGTTTGTGGGCACTATCGGCTTTATCGGGTTGGTGGGGCCGCATATGGCCCGGCTGGCGCTGGGTGAAGATCATCGCTTCTACCTACCGGGCAGCGCGCTGGCGGGAGCGCTGGTGCTTTCGCTTGCCTCTATCGCCAGTAAAACCCTGGTCGATGGGTTGATACTGCCCGTGGGTTTGGTGACCTCGCTGGTGGGAATCCCCTTCTTTATGGCGTTGATTATGATGCAGGGGCGTGCGCGATGAAGTCAGGTTTTACACTCAGTAACTTCACGACCGGCTATCGCAAACGGCGCGTATTCGACCAGCTCAGCTTGCCCACACTGCCACCCGGTTCGCTGGTCGCGGTGCTGGGGCCCAACGCGGTAGGTAAATCAACCCTGTTAAAGGCCACCGCGGGCTTACAACCGGCCAGCGGGCGAATGCAGCTCAACGACATCGACCTCGCCAGCCTCAGCGGCGCAGCGCGAATGCGCCATGTGGGCTATTTACCGCAAACGCTCCCTCAGGCCACCACATTAGTCGCTTATGAAGCGGTACTAAGCGCCTGCCGTGCGGTGCGCCCCGACCTAAGTCGTACAGAAATAGAAGCGTTAATCGAACGTGTTTTCGATGCGCTGGCCATTCGGCCGCTAGCCCTGCGCCCGCTAAGCGAACTCTCCGGTGGTCAGCGCCAGATGGTCGGCCTGGCCCAGGCGATTGCCCGTCAGCCAGCGCTGCTACTGCTGGATGAG
Organism: Vreelandella glaciei; assembly: GCF_013415125.1. Taxonomy (GTDB): domain Bacteria; phylum Pseudomonadota; class Gammaproteobacteria; order Pseudomonadales; family Halomonadaceae; genus Vreelandella; species Vreelandella glaciei. The sequence goes on from NZ_JACCDE010000018.1 coordinate 74,719, forward strand.
CCCACCAGTGCGCTGGATTTGCGTTGGCAGCTGGCACTGATCGATACCGTGCGCACAGTGATTGCGCAACGTCAGGCGGTCTGCCTGATGGCTATCCACGATATCAATCTGGCTCTGCGCTTCTGCGATCAGGTGTTGCTGTTTGGCAACGGCGGTCTGCTGGCTGCCGGCGACCCTCACACGGTAATTACCCCCGACGTACTGCACGCCGCCTATGGGGTCGAGTCGCGGGTCGAGCGATGCTCGCTGGGGCGGCCGATAGTGCTAAGCGATCGCGTCAGCGAACATTCTACGAATTCTATCTAGGATAACCCAATGCGCCGCCTGGCTATCAACCTGCTGTGCTGGATCAGTCTGTTAAGCGCTACCGCTTGCTGGGCAACCGATCCACAGGCGGGCTTTCCCAAACAACTTACCGACCTCGCCGGGCGCCAGGTGACGCTTTCAGCGCCGCCATCACGCCTGTTCCTTACCCAGCCGCGCCAGTTCTACGCACTGGCCAGCCTGCTGGATAACCCCACAGAGCACTTGGCGGGCTGGGCTTATCCATTGGCCATGTTCGATCCCGCCATGGCCCAGCACTTTTCTAGCCAGTGGCCTGCGCTTGCCCAACTGCCCACGCTTTCACACGCGCCAACCCCCCAGCTCGATAGCGAAGCGCTACTGATCCTGGCGCCGGATCTGGTGCTGTTTGATCTCTCACGTGCCAGCAGTGTTGAAGGCTCCCCGCTGGCGCAACTACTCGACGAGTTGGGCATTGCCTACCTGTTTATCGACTTTAACCGTCACCCGTTGGAAAACACGCCCAAAAGCCTAACTCTTTTAGGCGAGGCATTAAACGCGACGCCACGGGCCAACCGTATGACGTCCCTGATTGAACAGCGTTTGGCGCGTATCGACCAGGGTTTGGCAGCGCTGAAGCTGGCAGAGAATCCCACTGAACCGCCCAGGGTACTGATCAATATTGCCCCTGGGGTGAAAGTTGACTGTTGCCGCACCAATTTAAGCAACGGGCTGGCCGACCTGGTCGCACGGGCAGGCGGCGAGAATATCGCCGATGCGTTAACCCCCGGCGCTTCAGCAACGCTAAGCAACGAGTGGGTGCTGAGCCATCCACCCGAGGTCATTATCAATACTGCGGGGCAATGGAGAGCCGGTGATGGCTTACGCGCCGGACTGGGTATTAGCGCCGACGACATTAACCAGGATTTACATCTCCTCAGCCAAACACTCCCCGGCTGGACGCATCTTAATGCCGTTCAGAATGAACAGTTTTATGCCCTTTGGCACGGTTTCCACCAAGGCCCCTTCGCCATCGTGGCACTGGAGCGTATTGCCCAGTGGCTGCACCCCGCGCTGTTTAGCGATCTCGACCCGACCGCCACTTTCGACACCCTGCTACCCACCGCGCCAGCGCTCAGCCGCGAGGGGCATTTCTGGGGCGCACTCAACGCTCAATAACGCTTGCTCACTCAACCCACTGACAACAAAAGGATCGAACCACCCATGTTCCGCTCTCGAAACATTGCGCTGTTTTCGCCGCTGCTGCTTCTGAATCCACTGCCCTATGCCTATGCTCAACAAACCAATGAGACCGCATCAGAAACAGTCTCAGAAACATTAATCGTCACCTCGGATCGCCTTACCAATGTGGCGCCGCAGAGCTATCGCGCCCAACACTCTAGCCTGGCCAGCAAACAGCCGGTGTCGTTTTTAGAAGAAGCCCGTACGGTGGAAGTCGTCACCGCCCAGGTGATGACCGACCATAATATCGACAGCTTGGATGAGGCGATGGCGATGGTCGCAGGGGTCACCGAAGGCAACAATATGGGCGGTACCGAAGACGGCTATATCAAACGCGGTTTCGGCAGTAACAGCGATGGCTCGATTCTGATCGATGGCATCCGCCAGCCCCGGGGCACCTTCTCCATGGCGACGGTGGATCATGTCGAAGTACTCAAGGGCCCGGCATCGCTCTTCCAAGGCCAGCAGGATCCTGGCGGGGTGATTAACCTAGTCACCAAACGTCCTGAGTATGAGTGGCAGCGCGAAATCAGCGCCGAAGCGACCTCCTTGGGTGGCGGCAACGCCAGCGTCGATGTCACAGGCCCGCTTGCCGATACCGGGCTTGCCTTCCGCTTTATCGTCCACCATGAAGATGAAGACTCCTTTCGAGCCTTCGGTAACAATCGACGCACTATCGTTGCCCCCTCGCTACGCTGGGAAGGCAGCGACAGTCGCGCGCAGATCTCCTATGAGTATCGCGACTACGACCTGGATCTGGATCGCGGCACGGTGATTGTCGACGGTGAGCCCGCCAAGGTGCCCGATGAGCGCCGCTTCGATGAACCCTGGTCGCGGGTATTTGGTCACGACGAAGCGGTCACCGCTTGGTGGGAGCAGGATATCAACAACGACTGGTCAACAAGATTGACCTACGGCTGGAACCGCCGCCAGTACAGCGATGGCCAACCGCGGGTGCTGCGTGTGAATGAAGATACCGGCGCACTAACCCGCCGTGCCGACGCCAACTACGGCTTTGACCGCCGTGTACAGTACACCGCCTGGGATACCACCGGTACCGCCACTCTGGCCAGCATGCGTCACGACATCACCGTGGGAATTGATCACGAACGCCGCCGGGACTATCTGGCTGAGGTGTATCGCGGCACGGCGGTGACCGACCAAAATATATATGACATAAGTTACGGTGGCCTGAATCTGAATAGCGACAGCCTTAACAACTCGCTTAGCCAGCGCTTAGATGAAATCAATACCACCGGCGTCTACTTGAATGACCGCTGGCACTTCAACGACCGCTGGACGCTGGGGCTAGGCGGGCGCTATACCCACTATGAGCAGTTTGGTGGCCGTGGCCGACCCTTCGTGACCGCCACCGATATCAGCGACGATATTTTCCTGCCGTCGGTCAGCCTGCTGCATCGCCTGACGCCGGATACGTCGGTTTATGCTAGCTACAGCGAGGCTTTTGTGCCCAATGGCGCCGACAGCGATACCGGCAAGACGCTGGATCCCGAGCACAGTATGGGTAGCGAAATTGGCGTCAAGCACCTGTGGAATGACCAGTTTTCGTTAGCCGCTGCGCTATTTGATATCCGCAAAGAGAATGTCGCTGTTTCCGACAACGGCGTCACCCGCACAGTAGGCGAAGCGGGCTCAAAGGGTGTGGAGCTAACGGTTTCCGGGCAGTTGACCGATCAGCTTTCGCTACTAGGTGCTTACGCCTACACCGACACCGAAGTGCTCAAAGATACCGAAGGCACCCAAGGCAACCGGCTAACCAACGCCGCACGGCATACCGCCAGTCTCTACTTGGCTCATGACCTAAATACCGGCCCGGAACTGGGTAACTGGCGCCTGGGCGGTGGAGTACGCTACGTGGGCGAGCGCGAAGGCGACGCGGACAATAGTTTCCAGCTGGATGCCTATACTGTCGCTGATGCCTTTGTCGGTTGGGATACCCCTTGGCTGGGCGACAACCTGCACCTGCAGCTCAACGCCAAGAACCTGTTTGATACCACTTACTACCCCTCCAGCGGCGGCAGCACGCGGGTAGTGGTCGGCGACCCACTGGAAGTTAGCCTTCAGGCGTTGGTGAGGTTTTAAACAGCTCATCCCCCTTATAAGCCTCGACCAGATGCGACTGCTGCCATAGCCGGGCCACCAACTCTTGAATAAAGCTGCGCACAATAAGCGAGGGCCGCCGACCAGCCCGGGTGACGACACAAAACGGCGAAGCGATCTCAACCTGATCCGGTAGCAACGCTTTAAGTTCGCCCCGCTCAACCCAGTGGCTGGCGTAATAGTGGGGCAAATTGCCAATAAAGTGGCCGCTTAAAATCAGTAGCGCCTGGGCTTCCATATTGGAGGCATGAGCCCCCACCTGGGCATTGGGGAAGCTTTTAAGCTCTTGCAGGTTGGCATAGGGGCGTACCACAAAGGGGTGTTTGATAACTTCCTCAACCGTTAATTGAGCACTGTCGCGAGCAAACAGTGGATGCCGTTTTGCACAATAAATACCGTGCACCTCCGTGTAGACCTGGCGGTGCTGCAAGCCTTCCATTTGCGCCGTTTCCGGCAGTATACCGAGCTGTACGGCGCCGTTTGCGATCTCGCCGATCAAGCGATCAGGGCTGCCCACAGTAATATTGAGGCGCGCCTTGGGGTTCTTTCGCAGGAACTCACCAATCACGCTCTGCAGATCAAGATCGACATCCATAATGGTGTTGTCGACTACGCCCAAGCGCAGCGTGCCGTAAACGGAGCTGCGTAACTCGCTCATCTCGCTGTCGAAATCGTCTACCGAAGAGAGCAGCTGTTTAGCGCGTTCATACACAATGGTGCCCCGCTCGGTTAGCTCAAACCCCTGCCGCCCCCGATGGCAAACGGTGAACCCTACCCGCTCCTCAAGGGCACGAATATGAAAACTGATGGCGGACTGGCTCATATGCAGCGCCGTTTGCGCACCGGCAAAACCACGATGCTCGGTTACCGCAAGGAATACAGAGAGGCTTTTCAGATCAGCAGCGGAGAGTTTCATTAGCGTGCCCTACGTTAGTGCAATTCACATCAATAAAACGGGTATGAACATCGAAAGATAACAGTTTTATTGTTGCATAACGCCTGCTTAACTCAAGGGGTTCTTGTTCAACAGGCCTTCGCCTTTGTTTCGAGTATCACTACCCCGAGGAGCATCCCCATGCAACGCATCCCCACTATCACCGCTGGCCTCCTACTTGGCGTTAGCTTCGCCACTACCGCTCACAGCGATTTGCTTGAAGACATTCGCACTGATGCCACCTTTACTGTTGGCACAGAAGCGCGTTTCGCCCCGTTTGAATATATCGAGGATGGCGAAATTGTTGGCTACTCCGCCGACATCATGGAACACATCATGCCCGAGCTTGAGGGCGTCGAACTGATCCGCATGGATCTACCTTGGCAAGGCATTCTGCCGGGGCTGGAGCGCGAGCGCTTTGACTACGTGATTACCTCTGTCACCGCCACCCCAGAGCGCATGGAGCGTTATCACTTAAGCGCCCCCATTGCCGATGCCACCATGGCCATTCTAAAACGCGCTGGCGAAGAAGATATCAACTCACCTGAAGATATCGCCGGCAAAGTAGCCGCCGCTCAAGCAGGCTCCGCGCAGTTAGAAGCGCTGGAAGCATTGGCCGCAGAGCTAGAGGAAGCGGGTACTCCCGTTGAAGATATTCGCACCTACACAGGCGTTGATGAGGCCTATGCCGAGCTAGGGACGGGCCGTGTCGATGTGGTGGTCAATAGTCTCCCTAACCTGCTCGAAGCCGAGCGTACCCGTCCGGATGTGTTTGAAGTGGTCGGCACTTTCGGCGACCCGGTTTACTTCTCCTGGGCCGGACGCGATGACGAAGAGAGCGCTTCCCTTAACACCTTTATGGACGAGCAGATTCAACGCCTCAATGAAGACGGCACCTTAACTGAGCTACAGGAAAAATGGTTTGGCGGCCCGATGGAGCTACCGTTAGAACTGCCTGCAGCCGAGTAAATCGGTACGACGTTCGTTAAGCCGATTCACTTCTCCCGACGGGTGCACCATGTTTGAGATTTTACTCAACCACTACCCTGTGCTGCTCAAAGGCTTGACCACCACCTTGGTGGTCTCGCTTTCCGCTATCGCATTGGGCCTGGTGTTAGGTGTTTTGCTGGCCTTTGGTTTGACCAGCCGGTATCACCTAGTGCGCTGGCCCTGCGGGCTTTACCGCAGCTTTTGGCGTGGCACCCCCATTTTGCTGCAACTGCTGTTGGTCTATTACCTACTGCCCGAAATCGGCATTGAGATAGCGCCTATCTCAGCTGCCATTTTGACCCTAACGCTGAATACAACGGCCTTCCAAGCGGAAATCTTCCGCAGTGGTATCAGCCATATTCCCGCTGGGCAAATAGAAGCGGCGCGCATGGCGGGCATCTCCGCTTGGCAAACCCGCAGGCGCATCATCATGCCTCAGGTATTTCGTTTGACGTTGCCACCACTGACCAACGAGATCATCACGATTCTCAAGAATTCATCGCTGATCTCAGTGATTGCCGTCACCGAGCTAATGCGCGTTAGCGAACAAATCGCTTCACGTACTTTTCAGCCGCTGGAAACCTACCTGGCCGCTGCCGTGCTGTATCTCGCCGTCAATCTTGTGCTGGCACGCATCAGCGCTTACTTGGAACGCCGCATGGCCGGCGGCTTAGCCACCGAATAGGGGAGTGTCAGCTATGTTAGATATTGCCCTGATATGGGAAATGCGTGACCTGATTCTGCAAGGGTTGTGGAACACGCTGTGGATCTGCTTATTAGGCTGCTTACTGGCACTTTCATTAGGACTCGTACTGGCAGCGCTGCGTCTGGCCAACCCACGCCTGTTCAGCTATCCGGTGGCCTGTTATGTGGAAATTTGCCGCGGCATACCACTGCTGATTCTGCTGTTTTTGCTCTATTACGGCGGCCCCAGCATTGGCTTGACGTTAAGCGCCAGCGTCGCTGGCGTGGTGGGAATCGGTCTCTACGGTGCCGGCTATTTTGCGGAAATTTATCGGGGCGGTTTCAAATCAATCCCTAAAGGCCAATTGGAAGCGGCGCGAATGCTCGGCATTTCCCCCTGGCACGCACTCGTCCGTATACAGATTCCACAAATGGCGCGTTTGATCGTACCGCCAAGCACCAATCAACTGATCATTTTAGTGAAAGAGTCCGCGCTGATCTCGATTATCTCGGTGGATGACCTGACCAAAAACGCCACCACCATCGTTAATCAGACGTTTCAGGTCATTGAGCCCTACCTGGCGGTGGCGTTGCTCTACTGGCTGATGATTGAACTGGTGGCACGGGGTGGCTATGCGCTGGAAAAACGCTTGGCAAATCGTCAACCGCGCCATATCGCTCAAAAGGATAACGCCCATGCCAACGGCTGACACACTCGCGCCGCCTGCGCCTACTCAACAAAGAGCCATTGTTGAGGCACACGGTATCAGTAAGCAGTTTGGCGATCTGGAAGTGCTGACCAACATCGACTTCAGCCTCGCCCCTTCCGAGGTGGTTTGTGTAATTGGCCCCTCCGGTTCAGGTAAATCCACCCTGCTGCGCTGTCTGGCGTTTTTGGAGCCCTACGATCACGGTAGCGTCTATATCGACGGTCAATTATTGGGCTATGAAGACCGCAGTGGTCAACGTGTGCGCACCAGCGAAAAGCGCGTGGATGAAGTGCGCGCGCCAGTGGGCATGGTGTTCCAGCATTTTCACCTATGGCCCCATCGCACGGCACTGGAGAACGTGACCGAAGCCCTGCGTCTGGTCAACGGCCTTTCCCGGCGGCAAGCCGACACGGAAGGCATCGCGATGCTCGAACAAGTTGGCCTTGCCGACCGTGCGGGTCACTTTCCAGAGAGCCTTTCCGGTGGCCAGAAACAGCGAGTGGCGATTGCTAGGGCACTCGCCATGAAGCCCCGGGTGATGTTCTTCGATGAGCCTACCTCGGCGCTTGACCCGGAACTGGTCGGCGAAGTGTTGGATGTCATGAAGAAGCTGGCCGCAGACGGCATGACCATGGTGATCGTCACTCACGAAATGGGATTTGCCGCCAAGGTCGCCGACCGGGTGATTTTTATGGATCAAGGCCGCGTGGTAGAGAGCGGCCCGCCCGCGACCCTGTTCCGCCAGCCAAAAAGCGAACGCCTTCAACAGTTTCTTAACACTTGGCGCGAGCGCCATATCGACTGATTCAGTCACCTCAACACGATTAAAACACCTGGAGCATCCCATGAGTTCTGATACACGCTTTGATCACGCCCGCATTGAGCAACTGCCGCGCAGCAACAGCGAACCTTGCGGCCATAATCACAGCTTGGAAAACCCTATCTCCCCCGACGGCACGCCGGTGCTGGGCGAGCGCTACGAAGTTGCCGCTCGTGGCGGGCGGGCGGTGCGTCTGAAAGCCGGGCAAACCATCCGTATTATTAATACTCATGGCACTCAAGTGTGCGACACCTGGGCGTTTAGCACTGACAACATCAACGAGTTCATGTCTTGGGAACACGGGCGCGCCTGGTTGAGCGCGCTGATTCCCCAGGTAGGCGATCCGCTAATCAGTAACCGCCGCCGCCCGATCATGACCCTCACCGCTGATACCTCGCCGGGTATTCACGACACGTTAATGGCCGCCTGCGACCTGTTCCGTTACATGACGCTGGGTGTCGAGGGCTACCACGACAGCTGCGCCGACAACCTGCGTTTAGCCATGAAGGCGATAGGCGTTGTCACTCCTGAGGTGCCCCAGCCGCTCAATCTATGGATGAACATTCCCGTTAATGACCAGATGAAAGTCGACTGGTGCCCGCCTGTGTCCAAACCCGGTGACTATGTGGAGCTACGCGCTGAGATGGACTGTATTGTCGTGATGTCCGCCTGCCCGCAAGACATTATTCCCATCAACGGTGCAGACTGCGTGCCTGTCGAGGTACATTTTGAAGTCTACGAATAAAATCCCCTAGGGAGAGCCTGATGGAAAGCCACCTTCATTATCCAACCGACAAGCCCGTCATTGATTTAGCGGCGATAGTAGCAGCGGTAAACCCGGAACGACTCGCCAACGACTTAGCCACGGTGGCGAAGATGGGTGGTCGTTCAGATGGCGGCGTGGCACGTCTGGCGCTTGATGACAACGACACCCGCGCCCGGCTTTGGCTGATTGAGCAGGCCAGCGCCCTGGGTGCCAAGGCAAGCGTCGACGCTATCGGCAACGTGTTTCTTGATGTGCCCGGCAGTGACCCCGCGCTTGAGCCTGTCGTCACGGGCAGTCATTTGGATAGCCAGCCAGCAGGTGGCAAGTATGATGGTGCGCTGGGCGTGCTGGCAGGGCTTGAAGCACTACGCGCACTTAAGCAGGCGGGCTTTACACCGCGCCGCCCTCTATCGCTGGTGAGTTGGACCAATGAAGAGGGGGCGCGCTTCTCACCTGGCACTTCTGGCTCAGCGGTCTTTTGCGGTGCGCGCAGCCTGGATGAAACGCGCTTAGTTGAAGACAGCGACGGCGTCAGCCTGGGGAGTGCCTTGGATACTTGCTTGGCCGAACTGGACGCTGCAGGCGTTCCCCGCCGCCCATTGGCAACTCCGATGCACGCCTTTCTTGAGCTGCATATTGAGCAAGGCCCTATCCTGGAGCGTGAAGGCGCTGCAGTAGGTGTGGTGGAAGGGATTCAGGGCGTTAGCTGGTTTGAAGTCACCGTCATTGGGAGCGCCAACCACGCGGGCACCACCCCACGTGCCATGCGCCGCGATGCGTTAGAAGGCGCCTGTGCGCTGGCAACCGCGCTGCGGGAGGCCGCCCGGGATAGCGAAGACCGCGTGCGTTTTACCATTGGCAAGTTTGCCGTCAGCCCTGGCTCGGTGAACACCATTCCCGACCAAGTCACCTTCACTATTGATTTACGCCACCCGGAAGCCGCGACGCTAAAAGCGCTGGAAGCCGAATTCAATGAGCTCGCCCAGCAGACCTGGGCAGGCTGCAAAGCAACACTGACATCGCTATCGCGCGTTGAGCCAGTGGCGTTTCCCGCCACCCTCACCGCCCTACTTGATGACACCGCCCATGTGCTGGGGATTACGGCACCGCGATTAGTATCGGGTGCCTTTCACGATTCGATTCACCTCGCCAACCACTGCCCAACGGCGATGCTGTTTGTGCCCTGCCGCGATGGCCTTAGCCACCACCCCGATGAGCATACTGAACTCGATGATGCCGTCGCAGGCACTCAGCTACTGGCCGCCAGCTTGGCGAGCCTAACCCGATAAGGAGAGCAAAATGGCCAACGGAACCGACGGTACTCGCCGCAACGCCGCCACCGGCGAAAGCTACCTACCACGCCAAGAGCCACGCTATCGCGAAATAGCCAGCTTTTTACGCGCACCGTTAGCCGACACATTGGATGAACTTGATATTGCCCTGGTCGGCATTCCGTTCGATGGCGGCGTGAGCAATCGCCCCGGCACCCGCCACGGCCCGCGGGAGATTCGCAACCAGTCGAGCATGATGCGCAGCCTACACCATGTCACCCGGCTGGATCCCTTTGCCACGGCACGTATTGCCGATATTGGCGACGTTCAATTTTCGTCGATCTACGACCTTGAGCAGGTCTCTAATGATATTGCCGCTTATTACTCAGCTATTCGCCGAGCAGGGGTTATCCCGCTCAGCGCCGGTGGCGACCATTCGATTACCTATCCCATCCTGCGTGGTTTAGCGGCCGATGGCCCGGTGGGATTGATCCATATCGATGCTCATACCGACACCTGGGACGAGTTTCAGGGCTCAAAATTTCACCACGGCGGCCCCTTCCGGCTCGCCTGTGAACATGGCCTGATTGATCCCAAACGCACGGTACAAATTGGCATTCGCGGCACCCAGAACACCACCCAAGGTTGGGATTACTCCGCGGCAAGCGGCATGCGGGTGATGTTTATGGAGGAAGTGGATGCGCTGGGGATTGAAGCGACGGTCGCCGAAGCACGCCGTGTGGTCGGCAGCGGCCCGGTATATCTATCCTTCGATATCGATAGCATCGACCCTGCCTTCGCCCCAGGCACTGGCACCCCGGAGGTCGGCGGCCTCACCAGCCTGCAAGCACTACAGCTAGTGCGCGGCTTTCGCGGCCTACCGCTTATCGGTGCCGATGTCGTGGAAGTCTCTCCACCCTTCGACCCCAGCGGTAACACCGCCCTGTTGGGTGCCACCATTATGTATGAGCTTTTGTGTTTGATTGCTGAGCAGGTAGGCTCAAAGGAGGGCTAAGCCGTCAGCCCAATCCCTCGCAAGATCACCGAGGTCACCGACTGAACGGCTTTTTCGAACTGTAGATCGTCCAGCGGCTGGTTATCGTTGAGCAGGTAGATTTGGTAGTCGAAATCAGCGTAGTGCTGGGTGGAGGCCCAGATCATATAGAGCAGGTAGGAAGGCTCGACGGGGGTGATCTGGCCTGATTCTACCCATTCGCGGATTTTCGACTCTTTCAGCTTGGCCCATTCGTAAAGATTGTCGCGAAGGCGCTCCTTAAGCATCGGGGCGCCCTGCATCACTTCGGCCGCCCATACTTTTGAGCCGTGGGCGCGGTTGCGGGAGTGGGTCATCTTGGCGCGAATATAGGTGGAAAGCACGACGCGAGGATCATCGTAAAGCTCAAAGCACAGCGCATCCTGTTTCCATACTTCGAGAAGCTCTAACAGTACATCTTGATACAGCGCTTTTTTGGTCGAGAAGTAGTAGTGCACATTGGATTTGGGGATCTCTGCCAGTTGGGCGATTTCACCCATTGAGGCACCTGCATAGCCTTTTTCGGCAAACAGCTGCTCTGCCGCTTGGAGAATCTTTTTTACGTTGGTTTGCCGAATTTCGTCCTGGGTTCTCGCCACGCTGTCCTCGTCCCTATACGTCTGAAGTACGCACCAAAAAAAGCACCATCGCAGGGCGACGGTGCTGAGAAGATGTCCTAGTTACCCTAAGACGTCAACTTTGATTGTTGGGGAACGAGAACTCTGCCCGGGTCGCTTCGCTAACCGATGGCCAGCGCTGGGAAACCGCTTTACGGCGGGTATAGAAGCGCACCGAGTCCGGCCCGTAGGCGTGAAGGTCACCAAACAGAGAACGTTTCCAGCCACCAAAGCTGTGATAAGCCACGGGCACGGGCAGCGGTACATTCACCCCCACCATGCCAACCTCAATAGCGTCGGTAAAACGGCGGGCGGCCTCGCCATCGCGAGTGAATAGGCAGGTGCCATTGCCATATTCATGATCGTTAATTAGCTGCATGGCGTCGTCCAAACTGCCGACCCGCACGATGCAAAGCACTGGCCCGAAGATCTCTTCCTGGTAAATACGCATCTCAGCGGTAACGTTATCGAACAAACAGCCACCAACAAAATAGCCCTCTTCATGCCCCGCCACTTTAAGGCCACGGCCATCGGCCACCAGCGTTGCACCGGCGTTAACGCCATCTTCGATGAACCCCAGCACTTTATCGCGGTGCTCTGCCGTTACCAGCGGACCCATATCCAGGCCTTTGTCAGTGCCAGGGCCCACTTTCAACTGAGCGATTTTGGGCAGCATGGTTTCGACTAAGCGATCGGCCGTTTCATCGCCAACACATACCGCTACCGAAATCGCCATGCAGCGTTCACCGCAGCTGCCAAACGCCGCGCCCATTAGCGTGTTGGCGGCGTTTTCCAGGTCAGCATCCGGCAGCACCACGGCGTGGTTCTTCGCCCCGCCCAACGCTTGAACGCGCTTACCGGCGGCGGCCCCGCGAGAGTAGATCGCTTCCGCCACGGGCGTTGAGCCGACAAACGAAATGGCTTTAACGGCTTTGGCATCCAGCAGCGTTTCCACCGCTTCGCGACCGCCATGAATGACGTTCATCACGCCCTTAGGCAGCCCCGCTTCTTGAAGCAGTTCGGCCACTGCCATCGAGGCGGATGGGTCTTTCTCAGATGGCTTGAGGATAAAGGTATTACCACAGGCAATCGCCATGGGATACATCCACAGCGGCACCATGGCGGGGAAGTTAAACGGGGTAATGCCCGCGACCACGCCTAAGGGCTGGAAGTTAGACCACGCATCAATGCCCGGCCCTACGTTGTGGGAATACTCGCCTTTGAGCAGTTCCGGTACACCGCAAGCGTACTCGACGTTTTCGATGCCACGCTTGAGTTCGCCCATTGCATCTTCTGGGGTTTTGCCATGCTCTTCGCTGACCAGTTGTACTAAGCGGTCAGCGTGCTCTTCCAGTAACTGCTTAAAACGGTACATCACCTGGGCGCGCTTGGCGGGTGGCGTATCGCGCCAAGCGGGGAAAGCCGCCTGGGCGGCGGCAATGGCGCGCTCTACGTCGGCGGCATCCGCATCAGCAACTTGGCGAATCACTTTGCCTGTGGAGGGGTTGGTGACATCCAGCGTACGCTTACTTTCAACTAACTCGCCGTTAATCAGATGGGAAACAACACTCATATTTAAACTCTCTGAAATTTAGGTCAGTCGGTTATGCCAACAAATCTTAGGCTAACGAATCCAAGGTGGTCGCAACGGCGTCGAACAGGCGCTCAAGTTCAGCCTCGGTGGAGCCAAAGGGAGGGCCAAACTGCAGGGTGTCGGCGCCGTAGCGCACGTAGAAACCTGCTTCCCAGAGCGCCATGTGCGCATCGCGGGGGCGAATCGTTGGGTCGCCGTCGCGGGGGGTTAGCTGAATAGCACCGGCCAAGCCGTAGTTACGAATATCGACAACGTGATTGCAGCCTTTCAAGGCGTGCAGCTTCTGTTCAAAAGTCGGCGCGATGGCGCTCACCTGAGCGGGGAAGTTTTCACGCTCCATCATTTCAAGCGCCGCTAGCGCCGCAGCACACGCCACTGGGTGGGCGCTATACGTGTACCCATGGGAGAACTCAACGGCGTGTTGGGGGCCACCGGCGTGCATGAAGGTGTCGAATATCTCGCTGGAAGCAATGACCGCGCCCATAGGAATGGCGCCGTTAGTGATCTGCTTGGCCACGTTCATGATATCCGGCGTGACACCAAACGCTTCCGCACCTGTCGTTGCGCCGCTGCGACCAAAGGCAGTGATCACTTCATCGAAAATCAGCAGAATATCGTTAGCGGTGCAGATCTCGCGCAGCCGATCCAAATAACCTTTTGGCGGTACGATCACCCCCGCCGAGCCGGACATTGGCTCAACAATCACCGCGGCAATAGTAGAGGCATCGTGAAGAGCGATTTGATCGAGCAGCGCATCGGCAAGCTCGGCACCGGTTTCCGCTTGGCCACGGGTGAACGCATGGCCCGCCTGAAGGGTGTGCGGCAGATGCGTTACATCCAACAACTGACCGTAGTGTTTCCGGTTGCCACCAATACCGCCCAGGCTGGTGCCACCGATATTCACCCCGTGATAGCCCTTGGCACGGCCAATCATGCGGGTTTTCTCAGGCTTACCTTTTAACCGCCAGTAGGCCTTGGCCATTTTGATAGAGGTATCAGCGGCTTCAGAACCCGAGTTGGTAAAAAACACGTGATCTAGCCCGGCAGGTGTGAGGCTGGCGACCTTTTCCGCCAGTTTAAACGCCAGCGGATGGCCAAGCTGAAAACCTGGCGCAAAGTCGAGGCTGCCTAACTGCGCCGACACGGCCTTTTGGATCTCTTCGCGGTTATGCCCCGCGCCGCAGGTCCATAATCCGGAAAGCGAATCAAATAGCTTACGACCCTGATCATCAATGTAGTAACGCCCTTCCGCTCCGGCGATAACCCGCGGGTTGGCATGGAAATCGCGGTTGGCGCTAAAAGGCATCCAGTAGTGCTGATTAAGCGCCGTTTTTGAGGGTGATTCCCCCAACGAAGAAGGTGAGGTTTGCGTCTTGGTTTTGCTTTTTATTCCAAACATGGTGTCTAGCTCCATCGCTATAAGACATGGTCTCAGCATGCGCCACAACACACGTTTGTAAAATTACGCTTTTCTTTTGTTCACGTTAGAGAATGTATACGTATCATGGGCTTTTTTGTCTCTACTCTAGCAATGAGCCAAATAATAAATCGGAGAGTCGCCAGCTTCCTCCGTGCTCAATAAAAGGAATTGATATGAACTCGCTTATTGAACCGAAAATCGCCATCGCTGACTTACGCACTGACAGCGATCGACTTTGGGAATCGCTTATGGAGTTGGCCAAGCTAGGTGCCACCGCCAAAGGCGGCGTTAACCGTCAGGCACTCACCGATTTAGAACGCCAGGGGCGGGATCTGTTTATTCAATGGTGCCGCGCTGAAGGCTGCACCATTCGCATTGATAATATCGGCAATATTTTTGCCCGCCGAGAAGGCAGCGACCCTGATGCCAAAACCGTGATGGCGGGTAGTCACCTGGATAGCCAGCCTACCGGCGGCAAGTATGATGGGTGCTTCGGCGTGCTCTCCGGCTTGGAGGTGATTCGTACCCTTAACCAGTACAACATCACTACTCAATCCCCTATCGAAGTCGTCGCCTGGACCAACGAAGAGGGCTGCCGTTTTCCGCCCTGCATGATGGGTTCGGGCGTATTCACTGGCGAGCTTGCATTTGACGCCATGATGGCGCGCACTGACGCAGAGGGCGTCACAGTAAGCGATGCTCTGGACGCCATCCACTACCGCGGCAGCGACAGCGTCTCGCCAAGCGAGATAAAAGCCTACTTTGAGCCGCACATTGAACAGGGCCCGATCCTGGAAGATACCGACACTACCATTGGCGTGGTGATCGGCGGGCTTGGTCAGAAGTGGTTCGACTTAACGCTGACCGGACTTGAAGCCCACGCGGGCCCTACGCCGATGAACCTACGTCGGGATGCCATGATGGGGGCAGCCGAAGTCACCCAAGCACTCAACCGTATCGCCTTTGATCATCAGCCCCACGGGCGTGGCACGGTGGGCTGTATGACGCTGCATCCTGGTTCGCGTAACGTGATTCCCGGCCAAGTCAAAATGACATTAGATATGCGCCACTGGGAACCGGAAGCGCTTATCACGATGGGCCAAGCTGTCGCGGCCGCCGTGGAAGAAATCTGCCAACGCCATGGCCTGGCGTATGAATTAACGCCTACGGCGGATTTTGCCCCGGAATACTTCAATAAGGAATGTGTTGATGCTGTACGTGATGGGGCTGAGAAGCTCGGCCTATCGCACATGGATATCATCAGCGGTGCGGGCCATGATGCGATGTTTGTTGGCCGCGTAGCCCCCGCCGCCATGATCTTTATTCCCTGCAAAGATGGCATCAGCCATAACGAGATCGAAAGCGCGACGCCGGAGCATGTCCATGCAGGTTGCAACGTTCTGCTCCACGCCATGCTGAATGCCGCTGGCACTGACGCTGACCTAGCTGGATAAGCCGAATAAAGAGAAAAGTTTAAAAGGTCGCGTCGCTAAACGACAAAATTTACGTGTGTCCGTGCCAGCTCAGCAAACTGCTTACGGGAAGGTTTAAAGCCTACCCTAGGCGGCCAAGCTAACCAGGCATCGGGCACCATAAAGCCGGGCAGCACATCACGCACCCAGGCGGCTAGCGTCTTGCTTGATACGGAGTTCGCATGCCAGTCGATAAATGCCACCGGACGCTCACCCCACTCGGGGTGAGGCACCGGCACCACTAGCGCCTGAGCGACGCTGGGATGATCGACCAAACGCTGCTCGATAGCTTCCGGCTGAATATTCTCGCCCCCGGAGATAAAACCGTTATCGAGCCGCCCCTCCACCACTAGCGCACCTTTCGAAGTTAAGTGTCCCTTATCCCGGGTAGCAAACCAACCCTCATCGTTGAGGGCTGGATCCATCCTGCCGTTATCCAGATAGCCGCAGAATAGGGTCTCGCCGCGCACCTGTATCTCACCCTCAACAACCCTCACCTCACGGCCTGGCAGCGGCCTACCGACAACGCCAGGTGCGGTGGGAATACCGGTGCAGACTTGGCTGGCCATCTCGGACAGCCCATAGCTGACTTTCGGTGTTAGCCCCAGTGATGTCATCTTCGCCACCAGCGGTGCGGGAATCGCCGCGCCGCCCAGTAGCAGCTCGCGCAGTTGCGTGCGCTGGGGCGCAAAGCCCGCTTGCAGCAACCGCCAGAGCTGGGTGGGCACCAGTGAAAGGTGGGTAATCGACTGATGTTCAAGGCGTGCTGGCAGCGTTTGCGGCTCGTCATCAAGAATAATCCGCCCACCTGCCTTAAAAACGCGAAACGGGATAGCGTAGCCACCGATATGAAACAGCGGCAGCGACAACAGCCAGCCACTGTTTTGATCAACCGGAATAAACCCTGCCGATCCCCGCGCCGAGGCCAAATGATTGGCCAAGCGATGTAGCACCGCCTTGGGTGTGCCGCTGGAGCCTGAGGTAAAAATCGTGTTGCACAGCTGGCTGCCATTAAACGACGGAGTCTCACCTGCATCAGCTTCCGCCAGAAAATCGAGGGTGACCGGCGTTAGCTGTGAAGCGTAATCATTGTCACTTTCCGTCTGGCAAACGCGGCCAGCCTGCAAGCGCTTGGCCAGGCCAAGCTGCTGAGTAACAGGAAATGCTGGGTTAAGCGGGCAGAAAATCACCCCGACCCGCAGGCAGGCCCACGCCAGCAGCAAGGATTCAAGCGAGCCTTTGGCAGGGACGACTAGCCGATCACCTGGCACAAAACCTTTCCGAGCCAGTTGCTGTGCTAAACACGCTACGCGGCGGTTGAGCGTTCGGTAACTAAGCTTCACCGAACCCGCCTCTATGGCGATTTTCTCAGGGGTCTCTTTGGCCCAGTAGTGAATGGGGCAGGTGTCTATCACGCTGAATTTTCCAATTTAGAGAGACAATGCATGTTTTCTGTCATCACTTCGCCCATGGCAGTGGTCACGCGCTCGGTGAGCCAATGCCCCGTATCCAGCCCTGGCGGATCATGGGGTGCCCACTCGCCGGCCAACCGAGCAAGCAACCCAAGTCCCAAATCGGATTCAAAGCTGGAGGAGATCACCACGCGTAGATTACCCGCACTTGCCCGTTGAACGAGCACTTCACAGGCACTTAGCGAGCCGATCAGCGTGGGTTTGATTACCAGGGCTTTGAGTTGTGGGTGGCAGTGCCACTCTTCCCGGCGCGATAACGTTTCATCCAGAGCAATGGCCACCCCAGTCGCTTCTGCCACGGCGATGGTGTCATCAAAAGCAGCACAGGGTTCTTCCAGGTAGTCGATTTGCGCAAGGGGTAGGCGCTCACAGAAGCGCTGGGCCTCTTCCCGCGTCCAGCCGCCGTTGGCATCCAGAATCAGCTTGGTGGAGGGCAGCCGAGCGGCAAGCTGTTCGATCAACGCCAGTTCTTCCTCCATAGCATAGCGTGCCACTTTCAGCTTGAGCCGAGACGGCGGCGACGCTAGCCAACCGGCGGTTGAAAGAGACTCTATCAACTCCGCGGGTGCTCCCTGGAGCAGCGGGTAAGGCGACAAAGGCGTAGGAAGATTGTTTGGCCACGAGCGCTGGGCGCAGTCGAACCCAAACTGCACCGACGGAAGCGCTGGGGAGGCTATCTCACCGCGCTTTAAAGCAGCCAGACAAGACAAACTTTCGGCTTCTACTTCCGCCAGGGTTTCAGTCGAGAAACCAGGTAGCGGGGCAATCTCGCCCCACTGCCCGTTAATAGAAACTAACAGCCCTTCTCTGTTCGTCAGCCGCTGTCCTTTAAACATTAGCGGCTGGCGGAACTGGAGGGAGTAGCGGTAAAGGGCCAGCTGCATTAAGGGTTGCGCGGGTAGCGGGAGAAGTCCGGGCGGCGCTTTTCGTTGAAGGCGTTACGGCCCTCCTGCCCCTCTTCGGTCATGTAGTAGAGCATGGTGGCGTTACCCGCCAGCTCTTGAAGCCCGGCCTGGCCGTCGCAGTCGGCATTGAGTGCAGCTTTCAGGCAACGCAGTGCCATAGGGCTATGCTGCAGCATCTCGCGGCACCAACGCACACTCTCTTTTTCCAACTCTGCCAGGGGCACCACATGATTGACCAGCCCCATTTCAAGCGCTTGGGCGGCATCGTACTGGCGGCACAGAAACCAGATTTCCCGGGCCTTTTTTTGGCCCACAATGCGCGCCATATAAGAGGCGCCGTAGCCGCCATCGAAGGAGCCAACTTTGGGTCCGGTCTGGCCAAAGATGGCGTTATCGGCAGCGATGGTCAGGTCGCACATCATATGCAGCACGTGACCGCCACCGATGGCGTAGCCCGCCACCATGGCGACCACCGGCTTGGGGCAGGTGCGAATATCACGCTGGAAGTCCAGCACGTTGAGGTGGTGGGTGCCCTCTTCATCCTGGTAACCGCCGTAGTCACCGCGAATGCGCTGGTCACCGCCGGAACAGAACGCTTTGTCGCCTGCACCAGTGAGCAGAATGGCGCCAATGGTGCTGTCGTGGCGAGCGCGGTTAAGCGCTTGGGCCATCTCGCTAACCGTTAGCGGGCGAAAGGCGTTGCGTACCTCGGGCCGGTTGATGGTGATGCGGGCAATGCCATCAGCAGTGGTGTGGTACAAAATATCCTGATAGCCATCTGAGCGATCCTGCCACTCTACCGGCGCATAGAGTTCCGTTTCAGTGAGTCCGTTGATCATGCCACTCTCTTTTTATCTGTTGGGGCGAAATGCTGACAGCGAGCCGTTTATCCCAGCATACCTGCGACGACTAGACCCAGCGCAACGATGCTTAACAGCGCAGCCCCACCGTACATCAGTTTTTTATTAAGTGCGTCATTGCCCACGCTGATGTCAAACATCCCATGGCGTAGGCGATGAGCGGCATGAAATAGCGGCAAGCAAACTACCGCCCCAACAAACAGAAAACCCGGTACGCTAAACAGCAGCGTTGAGGCCCGCTCATAGCTCAACGCCTCCGCAGGCAGTAGACCAAGGGGCAGCAGAACCGCAATAAAGAGAATCACAGCAGGTAAAAAGACAGCGAAACAGACACCGCCCGCGCTAAACAGACCCCACCAGAGCGGCTCATCAAAGGCTTGTTTATGCTGAGTGCTGTTTTTGCCCATGCTTGGTTTATTCATGGCTAGTTTGTCCATCATTACGCCCTCCCAAATAGCCAGAAAAATAGCAGCGCGACGGCCACTACGCCCGCCCACTGCCCGGCAACAATGGCCTGATCGGGCAGGCTATGCCCGGCGATGCGAATCGGCATTACCCGTGGAAACAGCACAAAGAAGGTGGCGGCGTGAAACAGGCTAGCGGCCAGGGCTAGAAGATTCAGCAGCAGCACAATGGGGGAACCCATAAAGACGATCCAACCCTGCCAGCTATCCGCCCCCTGCAGCAGGGCAACCATGCCAGCGAGTAAACAGAGCGTGAAAAACACCAGCGGCAGTACCGTGGCTTCGCGCAGCATATAGAGCTTAAAAAAGCGGTGTTTCAGCCACCAGTTGCGTTTCAGCGGCGGCAGGCGTTGTGTTGATAATTTATCCATGACGTTCCTCCCCTAGCCTTTGAACAGCGCAATGAGCGTGTGTTTGGCCGCTTCGACCTTGCCCTGATTCACAGCAGCGGCCGGGTCTACGTGTTTGGGGCATACCTTGGAACAGAAGCCCACAAACGTGCAGCTCCACACCCCCTCATGGCGGTTAAGTTCGGCCATACGCTGTTTCTTACCGTGATCGCGGCTATCCAGGTTGTAACGGTGGGCCAGCGTTAGCGCCGCTGGGCCAAGGAACTCAGGATTAAGCCCGAACTGCGGGCAGGCCGAGTAGCAGAGGCCGCAGTTAATACAGTTAGCAAACTGCTTATAGCGGGCGAGCTGTTCGGGTGACTGCTGATAGGTTTCCGGCGCCTGTGGGTCGTAGGGTTTTACCGGATTGTCATCGATCAGGTAGGGCTTAACCGCGGCCAGGTGCTCAAGGAATATCGCCATATCAACCACCAGATCCCGCTGCACCGGGAAGTGGGATAGCGGCTCGATGCGGATCTCACCTTCATAATCGCGCAGGAAGGTTTTGCAGCCCAGCTTGGGAATGCCGTTCACCATGACCCCGCAGGAGCCGCAAATCGCCATCCGGCACGACCAGCGGTAGCTCAAGGTGCTATCGAGCTGCTCTTTGATATGGTTGAGGGCATCCAACAGAGAAGTGCTGTCGTCCACCGGCAGTTCGTACTGCTGCCAATAGGGTTCAGCCGAGCTGTCGGGCATGTAGCGTTTGACGCTAATGTGCTTGGTGCTGACGTTCTTAGCATTGATCTGCTCGGTATTCATGCCTTGCCCCCTTTGCCTGCATCGCCATAGGCCCGCTCAGCTGGTGCAGAAAACCGCACATCGACATCCTGCCAGTGCAGTTCGGCCGGAGCTTCGCCTTGATAAAACACCTGGCTGTGCTTGAGGTAATTAACGTCGTCGCGTTTTTGCATGCCTTCATCCAGGCGCTGATGAGCACCGCGGGATTCACGGCGCTCCAGGGCACTCAAGCATGAGGCTTCGGCGATATCCAAGCCATAGCCAAGTTCAATGCACTCCAGTAGCTCGGTGTTGAATATCTTGCTGGTATCTTTAACGCGTATTTCATTGAAGCGAGCGCGCAGCTGACGCATGGTCTCCAGAGAATGGCGCATGCCCTCTTCGGTGCGGTAAATACCGCAGCCGCTCTCCATGGCCTGCACCATGGCGTGCTTGAGTTCGACCCAGTTCTCCCCGCTCCCGGTGCCGTCACAGAGGCGCAGCAGCTTGGCTTGCTGACGGTCACCCTGGGCTTCCAGCAGCCGCTCATCGGCCCACTCGGTTTGTGCCGCCCGTTGGCTGGCTTGCTCACCGGCTAAACGGCCAAACACCAACAGCTCGGTAAGCGAATTGGAGCCGAGGCGGTTAGCGCCGTGCAACCCCACCGAAGCACACTCCCCGGCGGCGTAGAGCCCCGCGATTGAGGTTTCGCACTGGGGGTTGGTTTCAATTCCGCCCATGGTGTAGTGAACCGCCGGGCGAATGGGGATGGGTTCTTTCACCGGATCGACATTGATATAGGCTTTGGCTAGCTCGCAGATAAACGGCAGGCGCTCCAATATAGTCTTTTCACCCAAGTGACGCAGGTCGAGATACACCACGTCGCTGTCGCCAAACTTGCCGGTGCGGCCCGCCTGCTGCTCCTGCCAGAAGGCTTGGGAGAGTTTGTCCCGTGGCCCCAGTTCCATATATTTGTTTTCCGGCTTGCCAAGCGGAGTTTCTGGGCCCAGGCCGTAATCCTGCAGATAGCGGTAGCCCTCTTTATTGAGCAGAATGCCGCCTTCGCCCCGGCACGCTTCGGTAATCAAAATCCCGGAGCCAGGCAGGCCGGTGGGATGGTACTGAACAAACTCCATATCCCGCAGCGCCACGCCGTGACGATAGGCCATCGCCATACCGTCGCCGGTGACAATGCCCGCGTTGGTATTGAAGCGGAACAAGCGCCCTGCACCGCCAGTAGCGAGAATCACCGCTTTAGCGCGTAGCAGGGTTAGCTCGCCAGTAGCGATCTGCAGGGCAATTACGCCGATTACCGCGCCCTCGTGGACGGCCAGATCGAGCACAAAGAACTCATCAAAGCGCTCGATCTCTGGGTACTTTAGCGAGGTTTGGAACAGGGTGTGGAGCATATGGAAGCCGGTTTTGTCAGCCGCGAACCAGGTGCGGGCCGTTTTCATGCCTCCAAAGCGCCGCACCTGCACTTGGCCATCGTCTTTCCGGCTCCAGGGGCAGCCCCATCGCTCCATCTGCACCAGTTCTTGATAAGCGTGATGGACAAAGTAGTCGACGACGCCCTGCTCAACCAGCCAGTCACCGCCTGACACCGTGTCGTCGAAATGCGCCTGATAGGAATCCTCGGCACTGGTTACGGCGGCAGCGCCGCCTTCAGCCGCCACGGTGTGGGAACGCATGGGATACACCTTGGACAGCAGCGCAATGCGTTGAGGTGTTTTGTGCTCTTTAGCGTGCTCAGCAGCACCAATAGCAGCGCGCAACCCTGCTCCCCCCCCACCTACAATGACGATATCGAAATCTCGCTGCTGCATGACAACCCCTTCCGTTAGCCAGGTCAAAGGTGTTACTGGCGGCAATCTTCGCTGCCGTCTTCTTTATTCGAACTTACCATGCCCGTTATAGACCTTGCTCATTAGTCGAAAAGACTATTGACGCACATCAAGTAAGCAGTGAATTGAGTGGGTATTGCTGTTCCCCTCGTGCCGCAAGTCCTACTCTTCAAGCCACTCACTGCAGGCAGATGGCTGCCTACCAAGCGACAAAGAAGTCCTTACTGCAAAAATTGAAGAGAGGTGCCGCATGACGTCCAATGCCCAACCCTCACCGCGATGGAAACTATTAGCACCGCTAGCAGTTACTATTATCATCGCGCTGATACCCACTCCCCCGGGGCTAGCGCCTCACGCGTGGTACTTCTTGGCTATTTTCCTGGGCTGCGTTATGGGCCTGATTCTTGAACCATTACCAGGCGCAGTGGTGGGGCTTATCGGCGTTACCCTGGTGGCACTTCTTTCCAGATGGGTGCTGTTCTCTCCCGAGCAACTAGCGACCGAAGGATTTAATGCCGCGGGCCAAGCTTTTTCGTGGGCGGTTTCGGGCTTTACCAACTCCACTGTGTGGCTGATTTTCGGCGCTTTTATGTTTGCCCTGGGGTACGAAAAAACCGGACTGGGCAGACGGATATCGCTCTGGTTGGTCAAGGCAATGGGAAAGCGCACCTTGACCCTAGGCTACGCGGTGATGATTGCCGATGGCATTCTGGCGCCTTTTACACCTTCCAATACGGCGCGCAGTGCGGGCACGATCTATCCTGTCATTCGTAACCTGCCGCCGCTTTACGATTCGCACCCCAACGACCCCAGCATGAAGCGCATGGGTAGCTTTCTAATGTGGACGGCGCTTGCCTCTACCTGTGTGACCAGCTCACTATTTTTGACCGCCCTGGCCCCGAACTTACTGGCGATCGCGTTAACCGAAAGCACTACCGGTATCCAGGTCAATTGGGGGCAGTGGTTTATGGCAGTTGCACCTGTCGGCATTCTGCTGCTTCTGCTGGTGCCGCTGCTGAGCTACTGGCTATGCGCTCCTGAAGTGAAAGCGGGCCATGAAATTTCCGACTGGGCGGGTGAGGAGCTGACTAAGCTGGGGGCACTGACTCGCCATGAAATAATGCTGGTTATTATGGTGGTCACTGCCCTGCTGCTGTGGATTTTTGCCGGCGACATTATCTCTGGGTCGCTGGTGGGTCTACTGGTGATCTGCGGCATGTTGTTAACCGGTATTGTGACCTGGAGCGATATTCTCGATAACCGAGCAGCCTGGAATACCTTTGTATGGTTTGCCACCCTGGTGGCACTAGCGGGCGGGCTTAGCCAAGTAGGCTTCGTTAACTGGTTTGGCAGCGTGGTCGGCGGGCAGATAAGCCACTTCGACCCGCTAATGGCCATGGTGGCGCTGGTGGTGATTTTCTATTTACTGCACTACTTCTTTGCCAGCGTGACGGCCCACGTTACCGCCCTGCTACCCGTAATTCTGGCGGCAGCTACCGGGATTGCCGGGCTGGATATGCAGATGTTTATTCTGCTGCTGCTACCCACGCTGGGCTTTATGGGCATTCTCACCCCCTACGGCACAGGGCCAAGCCCGGTTTACTACGGCAGCGGCTACCTGCCCAGCGCACTCTTTTGGCGCCTAGGGGCGATCTTCGGACTGCTATTCCTGGTGGTTTGGCTGGTGATCGGCCTACCCTGGTTAATGCTGATCAGCTGATAAACATTAGCCTAGCGTGCGATACCAGGCATTGAGCTGTTGAGCAATCATCTCTGGTTGCTCAGCATGAAGATTGTGGCCCCCTTCCAGCGTGATATGGCGCAGGCGGGGGGCCATCATTGCTAGATGAGACGCCAGAGTGTGGAATTTGGCGTCCCGCTGCCCCGAGAAGTAGCTCACCGGAAGCGTGGTATTTTCCAACCACGACCATAGTGACGGCTGATGACCCAAGGAAGATGACCGCAGCATGCTGGCGATGGCTGGCCCACGATTCGCTAGCCGACGTTGAATCTGCCGACCGCGCTGGGCGCCGGTTAAGTCGGCAAATACCGGCTGCTGGTACCAGTCGGCAAGTACGTTTCCCAATGGCTCCTGCTCGAAGCGTGTTGCCCAGCGTTCATCGTGAGCAATTCGGGCAGAACGCTCACTGGCGGGCAGCCCTGGGTGAGCACTTTCCAGCCAGAGCGCTTCCAGCCCCGGTGGCTGACGGCTGGCATGATACAGCGCCAAGCGCCCGCCCAGGGAGTAACCCAGCAGGCAGTAACGGCGAACACCGTGAGTCAACAATGTGTCACTGAGCCAGTGATGAAACGCTTCGAAAGAGTCTACCTGTATCTGTTGATTTTCACCGTGCCCAGGCAAGTCCAACGCTAGGCAATCTATACCTTCCAAACCAGCGTTCACTCCCGCCCAGTCGTGGCGGTCGCCCAGCAGACCGTGCAGCAGGATCAGGGTTGGTTTGGGTAACTTTTGCTTAAACTCACTGCTCACCCTGTTCCTCCCGAAGCATTACCCCAAGGGCTATCAGATCATCGGCCACCTGCTGGTGGGGCACCTTAATCTCAATCAACGTAACGCCCGCCTGCAGAGCCTGGGTATAGGCCGCCGAAAAGGCATCCAATGAGTAGGGTGCTGAGTAGCCAAGCCCAAACATCTTTGCCGCATATTCAAAGCTCAAACCGTGGGGCTGGCGGTAATAGCGCTCCAGCAGCTCGCCCTCTTTGGGCACCGGCAGCAAATGGAAAATACTACCGCCATCATTATTGAGAATAATCACCACCAGCGGCTGAACCGCCTGCTTTAACAGCGCCAAGCTGTTGAGATCATGGAGTGCGCTGGTATCTCCCAGCACGATGGTGGTTGGCCCTAAGTGGGTGAAACTAACGCCGTAAGCGGTGGCAATTAATCCATCGATACCAGACGCACCGCGATTGGCAAATACCTGCAGCGGCGTTCGGCGATCCGTTCCCAGCATATTCATTAGCCGCGCGGGCAGGCTGTTGCCTATGAATAGCTGCCCTTCAGCCAACTGCGCTAAATGGTGACAAATACTCACTTCTGAAAATGTCTTACAGCGCTCTTCGACAAGCCGGCTAGTGCGGCGTTGGAGGCTAGTCAGCTGATGCCAGGAGAGTTGTTCAGATATCGTTGGCAAAGCGGCTATAAAGTCGGCAGGCGAGCCTACCAAACGGCGCTTAACGCAGTAGTCGGAATCCAACCGCTGGGACAGCGGATCCACCAACCAGATGTCCTGCCACGGCTGCTGGGCAATAAACTGCGTTAACCGCTTGGAGATTAAACGGCCACCAAACTGCAGTAGCACCTCGGCTTTGGCGAGCTCTATGCTGAAACGCTCATCATGCAGCGCCAGATCGAAGTGAATCAGATTGTGAGGGTCAAAATGAATTTGGCTCTGTATGTCGGCCAGTAGCGGCCAACCCAACTGCTTGGATAGCTCAACAATCTGCTGCGCCTGCTTGTGGTCATCAACCCTGCCTACAACGATCAGGCCACGCTGCTGGGCAAACGTTTCCCACGCGTGGTTGAGCGCTGGAACCGCAGTACTGGATGACCAATCACTCCACGGTGTTAAAGTCGTCAGCCAGTCCCTCAGCGGGGCAAGATAATCACTGGCATCCACCAGGCAGTTGCCGGGGTAAAGCGGTTCGCGATAACGGCAGTTTATGTGAATAGGCCCAGGGGTACGACGCTGCTGGTCGACGGCTTGATCAAGCGTGCTGAGTAGAAACGCTGCTTTTATTTCAGCATCGGGTGGCGGCAGGTCGTGGTGAACAATGGTGTAGCGGGAGAAAATATCCCGTTGGTCAATCGCCTGGTTGCTGCCGTTATCCAGTAGCTCAATGGGGCGGTCGGCAGAGAGCACAATAAGCGGGACGCCGAGTAAATTTGCTTCCACCACCGCCGGGTAAAGGTTGGCCACGGCAGTGCCTGAGGTGGTAATAATAACGACCGGACGCTGGCTGCCCCGGGCAATACCCAACGCCATAAACCCCAGCCCACGTTCGTCAAAATGGCAATGGCAGCGCAGCCCGGCGTGCTCGCTGGCGACCATCGTCAACGGCGATGAGCGTGAGCCCGGCGCCAGTGCGATATCACGCACACCCAAGCGGTAAAGCTCTTCTAACATCAACGCCGCCCAAACGTGATTGAAGGTGGCGTGTTGGATGGCAAAATCGGTAGATACAGGTGCTGTCATATGCATTATCCCATTCCTAGTAGCGACATAATGTCAGCAATTTTCGTATCCAGTTCGCGCCACTCCTCGTCCGGCTGGGAGCCTGCCACTATGCCTGCACCGGCATAAAGGCGGATCGCTTCTGGGCCGATATGGGCGCAGCGAATAGCCACCGCCAGATCGCTGCTGGTGTGACTGATTCGGCCGAAAACGCCCGCATACCAGCCGCGTTGATGACGCTCATGCTGATGAATAAATGCCAGCGCCGACTCGCGGGGAACGCCGCCTACCGCCGGGGTAGGCGGCAGCACTGCCAGCAACTGCTGGTCGGTGACGTCTTGGTGCAACTCGGCGTGAATCAGACGACGGATATGCTGCACCGAGCGCAGCTTAACAATATGCGCCTCGCCCATCTGGACTTGAGAAGAGAGCGGCTCAAGCTGGGTCAAAAGCTGCTGATAGACGCACTGGTTTTCCAGACTGTTTTTCTTATCGGCCAGCAGTGCATCGGCAAGCGCTTGATCTTGCAGGGCATCCTGCCCACGACGCGTGGTGCCCGCTAGTGCTTCGGTCATTAAGTGCCTACCTTCGCGCTTATAAAGCCGCTCTGGCGGGCAGCCAATAAACGCCTCATGCGGAGTGAGCTGAATACCAAAGTGAAAACAGTCGGCGGCACCGGCCTGCCAGTGTGCCAGCAGCGCCCAAGGGTTGGGCATTTCCGGTGCGGTTAGGCACGTCTGCCGGGAAAGCACCACCTTGGGCGTGTGACCCAGATGGTTTGGATGAGTAACCCGCTCTACCCACGCCGCCCACTCTTTTTGTGCAGGACGGTCTTCACGCTGGTAAATATAAGGTAGCAGACGTGGTAGCGCTTTCTCCGCTTTCAGAACAGCTAAACAGGCGTGAGCCTGGGCTATTTCAGTATCAGGGCAACGATCATCGAAACGCAGGTTGAGTGACAGCGTTCCCACGCCTTGCTGGCGCCTAAGTTCTATACGCGGCAGCAAAAAGTGGCAGCCAGGAAAGTGCTGCCAACCAGGCGAATCAGGGTCAAAGGCCATACCCCCGAAGTAATCCGGCTGCTCGCCACCAATACCTGCCAGCGCGGCAAGATCAGCCTGAAGCGCCACCAGCGAATCAAACGCTTTAACAGCCCCCAGCGTCACATGCTCGACGGCGTCAGCATCACGTGATTTCCAGTAAATGTGGGGTAACACGCTTTGTACGCTTAACCACCCTACCAAGTTATCTACCTGACAAGGGGTACTAAGGCGAACAAACCCCTTTTTAGCGGTTTCACCAAGCGTATCAAGCTGGTGCTTAAGTGCTTCAATAGGGTCGGTGAGGTACATAAATAACCTTTTAGGTAAGCGTTGCTAGCGCCTCATATTTGTATTGTCTAAATAACTCGGCCAATTCTCACGTAGACTAAAGGTGTATGGAGTATTTGCAGTGTGGCGTAAAGCGAGGATGTTTTTTTGACTTAGATCTGCTTTTCAGCAATTAATCATACATACTTGCATGTTTCTTACTGCTGCGCTTTACCCGTTTTTACCCGCGAATAGTTAATAGGATATCGACGTAATGGAACCACTCGCTACGCAGCGTCAACGCCAGGCTTGGCTACTCGCAGCTCGCCCTCGCACCTTACCACTGGCGTGCGCATCTATTCTGTTGGGCAGCGGACTGGCGGCGACGGCCCAGGCCTTTAATCCTGCCGTGCTGCTACTTGCCCTGTTAACGGCTATTGCGCTGCAAGTACTCTCAAATCTAGCTAACGATTATGGTGATGCGGCTTCGGGTGCTGACGACGCACAACGTATCGGCCCTGTGCGTGCAGTCTCCTCTGGCCTACTTAGCCCCCAAGCAATGCGCAAGGGAATGGTGATAACCGCGCTTGCTGCCACGCTGTTGGGGCTACTCTTACTGGTGAC
The DNA here is from genome assembly GCF_013415125.1 of Vreelandella glaciei. Lineage (GTDB taxonomy): Bacteria > Pseudomonadota > Gammaproteobacteria > Pseudomonadales > Halomonadaceae > Vreelandella > Vreelandella glaciei. The sequence continues at coordinate 103,459 of NZ_JACCDE010000018.1, forward strand.
CGCCTTTGGCAACCAGTGGGGCGAGATTCTCACCTTCGTGCTGCTAGGGGCGGCTTCTTTATTGGCTGCAGTGACCTATACCGTTGGGCTCGGTGGCACGCCCTATGGTTATCGGGGGCTGGGGGACGTTGCGGTCTTTATTTTTTTCGGGCTATTGGGGGTAATAGGCACTTACTACCTTCATGTACAGCAGCTAAGTTGGCTACCGTTTCTACCCGCAGCGGCGTGTGGGTTGCTGGCAACCGCCGTGCTCAATGTCAATAACGTGCGCGATATCGAAAGCGATGCACGCAACGGGAAGAGCACCCTCGCAGTGCGGCTGGGCCGCGCTAACGCTATTAGGTACCACTGGGCGCTGCTGGGGATGGCGCTGCTGCTTACCCTTATCTACCTGCTGGTACTGCCGGTGCCATTAGCGGGATGGAGTTGCCTGCTGGTGGCCAAGCCGGTGACGGATGCCGCCAGGACATTACATCGCACACGTGATGGAGAGACTCTGACAAGCATGTTGAAGAAAACCGCCATCTCAACGCTGCTTTACAGCGTGCTGCTGTCTATTGGCTTGGTCTTTTTCTGAGTTTAAACATACGCAGACGATCGCCTGGCTTTGCTTAATCGTATGATGATAACCCCACCCAAGACGGTGGGTAAGTTTTGCAGTCAACTCTAAGCCCAGCCCAAAACCAAGGCTGTCAGCCTCCTCATTCTCTATGTTGAGATCATTAACTATCTCAACAACACTATCCCTCTGCGTAATACAAATACCGCCTTCCATCGTATGTTGAAAAGCATTGCGAATGAGATTTCCTAGCACAATCTGAACAGCAGCTTCCGGCAACTTACAACTATAGGGCTTGGTCACTAACGAAACCGTAATATCTTTATATTTCAAAAGATAGCCTAAATCATCGACCAAACTCTTTATCAGTAAATCTAACCTGAAATCTTTAATGAAAAGTGGTTCATTATCAGTCTTTCCTAGCCATAACAAGGTTGTCGTTAAGTCTTTCATAGTTTGGCTTGCGCGTTCTATACGTTCTACTACAGCTATTTCCCGCGGGTCGTTCCGCAATATAGCCTGATGCTCTTTTAGCTTGCGAAGTAACTCAATATTATTTTGTATCACACTAATAGGAGTACGCAATTCATGACTAGTATGACGTAAAAAAGATTGTTCCCTATCGAGTCCTTCTTTTACTGAAATCAGACTATTGCGTACCAGCCGGGCAAAATCGTTTAGGTCCCGGAATCCAAAATCTGGAATGTGGTCATCCAGAGTTTTTTCATTCAACTCTCGGGCCCAAACACCAAGGCGGGCTACGGGACGAGCTAACTGATATAAAAACCACCATACCACCAGTGCTACTGAAGCAGCGGATCCCAGCCCAATAACGAGCAGCGTTATTAGTGATTCTCTGGCGTGGCTCTTCACCATTTCGGAGACCGTATCGGGTGAAATGTAAAAACTCACATAAAAGATTTCTCCACGGACATCCACAGCCATATAAAAAAACATTAGATTAAATGGCTCGGCCTCACCTTTCATATTTAATTTTTGTAACTGGTTATCGATAGGTGGTGTAGGTTCTGACTCAACAATGAAGGCTGGCTGATCGTGCCATTCACGAGTTACTTTATAGTTATCGAAACCTTTGAGATTAGAGCCGGACTCATCATCGGCATATACAGTGGCGGCCCAGTTTAGGTTATCGACAATAATGGTATCCATACCACTCATGAAATACCGTGTTGATAAGAAACTATAGCCAGTGATGAGCACAAAAGCGATGACGGTAAATACTAGAATCAAGGCTCCACGAAGGCTGGGATTAGCCTTGCTCATGATTTTCACGTAGAGCAAAACCAAAGCCTGGCACGGTATGTATTAACCGCGAAACGAAATCCGAATCCACCGTCTTGCGCAGATAATGCATATGAACCTTAAGCACATCGCTGTCAGGAATTCTGTCTCCCCAGACTGCCGCTTCTAGCTTTTGCCTGTTTACTGCTTCTGGAGCGGCTCTCAGCAACGTTTCAAGAAGCTGCCAGGCCGTAGGCGTTAACTTCAATCGTTGACCAGAACGGTAAACTTCGCGCCTATTCAGGTTCATTTCCAGCCCTCCATAGCTTAGAATTTGGGCTTGTCCGCTACGACGACGAGTCAGCGCCTGCACTCGGGCCACCAACTCATCAAGTTCAAAAGGTTTTACGAGAAAATCGTCGGTACCCGCTCGAAAACCATCTAGCTTGTCTTGAAGCCTATCGCGAGCGGTGAGCATTAGCACAGGAATATCCTTGCCCTCATTGCGGAGCTTTTGGCATAAGGTTAATCCATCAAGTCTAGGCAGATTAATATCCAGCAGCAAAGCGTCATAATCATGTTCTTGCAGCAGATAAAGTCCTCTTACACCGTTGCTGGCATGATCACAGTGGATGTTTTCCAGCTCTAAATATTGTACAACGGTTTCTGCCAGATCATGATCATCTTCTACCAATAATATATCTAGCATTACTCCCGCACTCCCTCATTCGCTTTACCGCTTACCAATCGCTTCAATCGGATAGCCATATCCTCTTGAATGGCAATCAATGATGGTATCAACACTAGGATAATGATTGTCGAAAAAAGAATACCATAGGCAAGCGAAACGGCTGCGGGGATCAAAAACTGTGCCTGTATCGACGTTTCACTAAGCAAAGGCACCAATCCGGCAAATGTCGTCATTGACGTAAGCAGTACAGGGCGTAAACGACTGGTACAAGCCGACACCATCGCCTGCTGGTGGTCGTCATTTTCTAGGCTTTCCTGATTATATTGGCTCACCAGCAATAGGCTATTATTGATCACCACGCCACTAAGGGCAATGACGCCGTTTAGCGATAATATGCTCAAAGGCAAATCATACAGCCAGTGACCAATAATAGCGCCCATGATGCCAAACGGAATAGCGCTCATAATGACTAATGGTTGAATATAGGATTTCAGTGGAATAGCTAGCAACATATAAATTGCCAGCATCGCTAGCAAGAACATGGTTATCATTGATGAGGATGTTTCTTGCTGCTGTTCAGCTTCACCTCCAAAATGGATATCTAGATTTGGATATTTCTGTTGCAGGTCATTGGCGATAGTTATTTGTAAACTGCTCACCAAATCAGTGACAGATTTCACTTCTTTATCCCTGAATTCAACTAATAAGTGCAGCACCTGCGGTTTCTAGCGCTCCTGAGTATTCACCTAAGAACACCTGGGCTGGGGTTCGGTATCCCAGCCGCTTTCTTGGTCTATCGTTTAGCTTA
>NZ_JACCDE010000019.1 GCF_013415125.1 Vreelandella glaciei
GAACCCATCGGAAACGTTCCACCAGCAGAACGAGAAAGGACGTATTATCGTCAACTGGAAGAGTCGGGTGAAGCTGCTTGACTCAAACAAACCGGTCTCCGGAATAACCGGGGCGGTTCAGCCTTCTGCGAAGCCTGCCAACACTACACCCTCCTCTCCCCACAACAAATCCAGTCTTATGGCATTGTCATCATTGACGCCAATAGGACAGGTCATACCAGAACGCTCAAGCAAGTAGCAGAAGCACTCAAATGCTCCTTTAGTCTTCGGGTGGATTTTTACCACCAACTGCTGGCTAACTTCATAGCTGATATGTTGCCGCTTCGAAAATCCCTGAGACTGTCAGTCAGCCTGGATGATGCCTTGGTCAACCATGGTGCTATGGGCCGAATGTTGCCACTGATAAAACAAGGCAAGCTGATCACTCCTACTGAAAGGCTGTACGCTTACTGGCGAAGGGCTTTTTTGGATATTGGAGAAAAGCCAGTGACGAACAGTGGAATGGCACTTCACATGCCTTTACCAGCCCTACCGAAAACACGTGTTAAACAGTGCCCTTCCAATGATAGTTCTGCAGATACACTTCAAAAAATTACAGACGCAGCCAATGACTCTCGCCTGTCTCTTTGGAAGCAATGGCGGAGAGGTGCTATTCCAGAATCTGAGCACCTTACAAAGTTTCTTGAATCCCTCAGCAGTGAGGCATATGACGCATTTCTACCATTTGTTATGACCCGTGTAGCAACCGCATGGACGAAATGGATTGAGTACGAATGTGCCCAACTACAAGGTCTCATGCAGCGGGCTCCGTCCCTAGCTGAGCTAATAGACATGGAATGGTTAGTGAATAAATTTTCAGAATACCCAAAATACTGGGAGCATATGGCCCAGGTGACCACTGATCAACCTGAGCCATAGAATTATTTACTTCTTCCCCTGATTTCGTGGGGCGTTGCGGGTACTTGCACTGCTAGCTCTTGAGCTGAAGGAATCCTTCGGTACAGCGCCCCCATTTGATTTTGCTGTGTGGCTCTGGATTCGTGAAGCAGCAGCTGAAGTCATGGGTGTCTTACTTTTTGACATGGTCAACATCTCCGTAGGTTAGTTACCCAGAAGCGGCAATTCGGTTTACTCGCACCTGGCAGTACGATGATGGCACCCTGCTTGGTTGTATTGCAGGGTAGTCGCTGTGGGAATTTTCAGTTGTGAGGCTACTCAGCTTTAAACTAGCGACTTCAAATGGCCCCTCTTTTTACGCTAGGCACAATTGAAGGCTTTGCTCCGGCACTGGCAATACTCACTCTCTACATCGGCTCGTCATCATGGTTGCAGCTTTCTGCTGCTGGAAATCACCTTACGGTTTGGTAATCCCCCCGAAAAACCAGAGTGTTCAAAAGTAGAATTTTCCGTAAGCTAAGCGCAGGGAGATTCTGCATGAAAAAATCACGTTTTTCCGACAGCCAAATACTGTCAATTCTCAAGCAAGCCGAAGGCGGCGCACCGGTTCCAGAGCTATGTCGTGAGCATGGCATGAGCAGTGCGACTTTCTACAAGTGGCGAGCTAAATTCGGCGGCATGGATGCGTCCATGATGGCCCGGCTGAAAGAGCTAGAGGATGAAAACCGACGGCTCAAGAAGATGTACGCTGAGGAACGAGTGAAAGCGGACATCCTCAAGGAAGCCATCGAAAAAAAGTGGTGAAGCCGTCTCGACGCCGTGAGATGGCGCAGAAAGCCGGCAATGAGAAGCGCATCAGTATTCGGCTGGCTTGCTGGATGTTCAGCATCAGCGAGACCTGCTATCGCTACCGGGCCAAGCTCAGCAGCGAGAATGCCGAGATCGCCGATTGGCTAACCCGGTTGACCCATAACCAGCGAAATTGGGGCTTCGGCCTGTGCTTTTTGCACCTGAGAAACGTCAAAGGGTTTGGCTGGAATCACAAACGGGTTTACCGAATTTATCGGGAGCTGGAACTGAACCTGCGGATAAAACCCAAGAAACGCCTGGTTCGTGAAAAGCCGGAGCCATTGGCCGTGCCGGAAATGATCAATGACAGTTGGTCGATGGACTTCATGCACGACCAGCTCAACGATGGTCGCAGCTACCGGCTGCTGAATGTGATTGATGACTTCAACCGCGAAGGCCTTGGCATCGAAGTAGACTTCTCGCTTCCGGCAGAGCGTGTTATCCGATCACTGGAGCAGATCATTGAGTGGCGGGGCAAACCGCGCTCTATTCGCTGTGACAACGGACTACCTACGGAACCCACTCAATATGCACACAAAATCTCACTTCGTGCTCGGCATCGGAACACTTACTCACTACTCAGGCTCATACGTCGCAACCAGATCTAAAGGGTGCTCACCATAGTGTACAAGGGTCCAAATGGCCCAACAGGACTTAACAAAGCATTTTGGAACGGTTGTGAGCGTTGAGCATTATCTACAGGGTCACTGGGCGCCCTAACGGCACAGATTTACGTCTCACAACCAAACTCATAATAGCCTCGATAATCACTACCTGTCTTTATTAAAGCATGCGCGACGCGGGCTAATTTAACAGCCACTGCCACACGGGCTTTCCGCTTGATATCAGGATCATCAGGGGTTGCCCGAATATAGCGCTCGTATTTCTGTCGAAATGTATTTTCCCGCTGTCTGATGGCGACCGTGGCTGCCAACCAGAAGGCGTACCGTAAACGTGCATTGCCTCGCTTTGATAAGCGGTAATGCCCTTGTTGTTTACCACTTTGACTTGCCGACAAGTTGAAGCCACAAAAGCTAAGGTATTGGCGATAATGACAAAAACGCGTTAGGTCACCACTTTCGGCAATAATAACTAACGCAATGCTAGGACCAATACCAGGCAATGTCCGAAGTCGCTGGTAATCATCGCGGTGAGATATCAACTGGTCAGCGGCTTCTTCGATTTGCTGCCGTTGCTCGGTTAGCTTCAAATAACGCCTGATCTGCAATTTGAAGGTGGCAATTGCGGGGCTATTAAGCGGTACGGGTAACGCTATCGACTGCTCTGCCACTTCATACATCTCTTCTAAAAAGCGCTGTTTGGCCACCTTCCTCCCCACTACCTCCCAAGCACGTTGCACGAAGGTCGTTTTTTTATAGCGCGTGATACTTAGTGGAGTAGGGAATTTCAGCAAGAAGCGGCAAAACCATACGGCACGGGTGCTATTAAAAAAACGCTCCATTTCTGGAAAAAAGAGGGTGAGGTAATGATTAAATAAACTATGTTGACAGCGGGATCTAGCGAGTGAGATTTGATAATACGTATTCGCAAGCTCCTGAATATCTAGCATTTCATTCACTAACGGATCGTAAAATGGTTGCATCATGCCCTGCTGCATCAAGTACATGATAACCCGCGCGTCTTTCTTGTCGTTTTTATTCCAGCTTTTAAACAACATTTCACGCGCTCTGGCGCAGGCTAAAGACGACACCATATGACACAAGGCGCCTTGAGACCTTAACCAATAGGCAATATTACGATGAAAGTCAGCCGTTGGCTCAAAGGCCACCAAAATATCTTCAGCAGGTGCTTCTGCTGCATGAATGAGGTTCTGATAACCCACTAACGTGTTAGGAAACTTAAACGTTTTGGTACGACCTGACGGCCATAAAATGACCGCATCATGGGACGTTTTAGCAATGTCGATGGCGATCATCACCTTCACAGAGCTATTCTTTACGTTGTCAGCCATGTGCACATCTCCTAAATCCACTGATTGGCATCAGAGATTTTGGTACAGATGGCTGGCTCCAACCCGCTTATTCAGCAAGTACTACGGCCCTGAATACATCAGCGGCAAGTTGGCGAACTGGGCGGAAAACCAAGGCATTGTGTTGGCGTTTATCCAGCCCGGCAAACCCCAGCAGAATGCCTATATCGAACGTTACAACCGCACGGTGCGTTACGATTGGCTGGCACAGTATTTGTTCGACAGCACCGAAGAAGTCCAGGATTATGCTACTCGCTGGCTCTGGCACTACAATCACGAACGACCCAATATGGGACTCGGAGGAATCACTCCTCAACAGAAGTTGGCCATGATGGCCTGAGGTCTACTTTTGAAGCCCTCTAAAAATGGGGGGATTACCTATGGTTCGAGGGTAAATGACAAAGAATCAGCAGTAAGGGAGTCAGCGTCCAAAACAGTTCAATTTTGCCCAATGAGAGCCAAAACCAAAGTATGGGCTGATTAAATTACAGACACGAATAAGCCGCTGAAATCAGCGGCTTATTCGTAATATGTGGCGGAGGGACAGGGATTCGAACCCTGGGTAGGTTATTCACCTACGCCGGTTTTCAAGACCGGTGCATTCAACCGCTCTGCCATCCCTCCGGCTTATGGGTGCGTATAATAACAGCTTTCCCTTGGAAGTCAACGCCTTTAGTACAAACGTAACCCGACACGGGTAATCTTGCCGCCTTCCATATCGCTGACTACCCAATGAATACCGTGCCAATCTACATCATCCCCGACGACCGGGTGCCCACCCACGCGTAGGGCAATAAACTCAGCCAGGGTCATGTTTTGCTCACCGGGGCTTAGTGTTAGGCCATAGGCCTGGGCGATATCCTGCATTTGTGCGCTGCCATCCAGGGTAAAGGTGCCGAAGAAGGCACGTTCCTGCTTGAGTTTGGCATCGCCATTGAATAGCCGGTTAAGGGAGTATAGGTCTTCCGAGCGGCCGATAACGCAAATCACGTCCCCAAGTTTTAAGCGTGTGCTGCCCTTGGGGTGAAGCATGGTGTGGTTGCGGAACAGCGCCGAAATCAGCGCCCCGGATGGGAAGCGGAGAAGCCGGATAGGCACGTCCTCCAAATCCTGGTTCTCTACGCCGTAAACAAATAGCTCAAAATCGTTTTCTGGCAAAATGCCCAGCGGGCCGCGTCGGTTAGGCACGGTGCCTACCGGTACTTCTACCTTCAACCACTTGGCCATCAGCGTCAGCGAGCCGCCTTGAATTAGCAGCGACATCAATACCACGGCAAACGCGACGTTAAAGTAGAGTGAAGCGTTTTCAACCCCACCAATCACCGGGAAGATAGCCAGTACGATGGGAACCGCCCCTCTTAAACCGACCCAGGCAATAAAGAAGGTTTCCCGCCAGCGGAATTTAAAGAACGGTTTAATAGTGATCAGCACGGCCAAGGGGCGCGCAACAAAGATAAGCGCCAGCGCCACCAAGCCGGCAGGTAGTGCCACGTCCCACAGTTCACTCGGCGTCACCAGCAGGCCAAGCACCAGGAACAGGCCAATCTGGCTAAGCCATGCGAGGCCATCGTGAACAGGGAGGATAAAGTTGAGATGGCGACCCGGCTGATTACCAATCATCAAACCGGCCAAGTAGATAGCCAGGAAGCCGCTGCCACCCAGCACACTGGTTAGGCCAAACACACTGAAGCCAAGCGCTAATGCCAACATCGCATATAGGCCGGGTGCCAAGTCTAGCCAGCGCAGCAGTTTAGCGCTCAGCCAGCCGCCACCCAGGCCGACAATCAAGCCAATGCCGAACTGGGCAATAAAAAACAGCAGCGTTTCGGTGGGGCCACCAATATCGCCAACTAACAGCTCTACCAGCATCAAGGTTAGGAAAATCGCCATCGGGTCGTTGGTACCCGATTCAATTTCAAGCGTGGCGCCTACCCGCTCGTTAAGATTGACCCCGCGGCCACTGAGCATGGAGAACACCGCAGCGGCATCGGTAGAACCAACAATGGCACCGACCAACAGACCCTGCACGATGGTGAGATCAAAAATCCACATCGCGATCACGCCAACAATAGCGCTGGTGATAAAGACCCCAAAGGTCGCGAGAGAGAGCGCGGGCTTAAAACCTACCCGGAAGGTTTTGAGGCGAGTACGTAGGCCACCGTCTAACAAAATCATGGCGAGCGCGAGATGGCCGATTGCAAAAGCCATGGAGTAGTCATCGAACACAACGCCTAGCACGCCTTCTTCACCTGCTAGCATACCTAGCCCAAGGAAGATCAGCAGTAGTGGCACACCCATCATTGACGATAAGCGGCTGGCCAAGATACTGAGCGCCATCAGCGAGCCGCCTACCAAAAAGAACATATAAATTGCGTCCATGACTCTCCGTCTCTACATCAATACAGCGCTATTATTACATGTAACCGTTGAATTTACTGTGTCTTCTCCACGCGCCCTTGTGGTTAAAGGGCTAGTCAGAAGCTTTCCCGGGCGGCTACACTTCGCCGTTACAACATTTGGAGTTACTGACTATGTTGCGCTGCCTGTCACGCTATTGGCACCCTACCCTGTTGAGCCTCATCTTTACGTTATTATTTTTTAATTCAGCTAGTTACGCAAATGAAGAGAATGAAGTAAGCAGTCATGAAACCGCCCCCCTAACGTTGGATACCGACGTTGAGGTGCCGGATGGCTTATGGCGACCCGTTGAAAGGGAAAGTGAAAGTGATACCGAAGCAGCGCCCACTATGGCACTTTCCCCAGCCCCGCCTCTTGAGCCACCGCCGGTTAAACACCTGACGCTGATGCTGGATTGGTACCTAAGCCCACAGCACGCTGCCTTGGTGATTGCGAAAGAACGAGGCCTGTATATTAACCAAGGGCTTGAGGTAGAGATTCAGTCACCGGCCGACCCTTCCATCGCCATCAAGCTGCTAACCGCAGGCGAGGTTGATCTAGCGTTAACGCGCCAGCCGCTGCTTCATCTACAAGCCCATAACGGCGCACCGATTATCCGGATTGCGACACTGATTGAAACGTCGCTTACGGCGGTCATTGTGGCGGGGGAAGAACAAGCGGAAACTGAAAATACTTTGGCAGGGTTACATTACGGTTATACCACTGGAGAAGGCCGCGACCTGAGTATTCCTCGGTTACTACCCCGCTCAGTACAGCAAACCGATGATTTCGCAGCACCGGTCAACTTACACTTCGACCCAATACGAGCAATGCGGGAAGGCCAAATCGACGCAGTCTCGGATGGTTTTTATCACTACCTTCCCCAGCAGCTAGCAACGGAAGGGATTAACACCCACATCATTCGTTTCGATGAGCTGGATATTCCCCGTAGTGACGGCTTAGTAGTGCTGGCCAATAGCGATACCCTTGCCCGCCGCGCCGATACGTGGTCTCGCTTTGTGCTTGCCCTTGAGCAGGCGAGTCACTGGATCGTCGACAATCCTGATGCTGCCTGGGAGCTGCTCATTAGTACCCACCCGGTGCTCGATAATGACATTAATGCTGGGGCCTGGGAGGACATCCTGCGACGCATGGCGCTTAACCCAGCAGCACTAGATAGCCGACGTTATGCCGCCTTTGAAACTTTTTTGCAGCAAACGGGCATTACTAGCGATGTGTTGCCGGTATCGCGTTTAGCGGTAGATCCGCACACGTTATAATCAGTAATCACATACCGATAGCTCTCTCACTACGTTGGCGACGCATGAGCGAAACAGTATTAATCTTTGTCGATGTTGAGACCACCGGCACCCGGGCAACTCGCGATCGAATTACCGAAATCGCCGCCCTGAAAGTCGTTAACGGTGAGCTGGTTGATCGCTGGTCGAGCTTGATATACCCAGAATGTAAAGTGCCCGCGCAAATCACCCAGCTCACCGGGATTCGTGACGATATGCTGAGGGAGGCGCCACGGTTTACCCACATCGCCGAATCACTACGTGAGTGGCTTGGCGACGGGCAACTGGTTGCTCACAATGCGCGCTTTGACTACAGCTTTTTGCGCAATGAGTTTAAGCGCGCGGGGCAAGATTTTCGCGCCTCATTGATATGCACGCTGCGTTTATCGCGGCGGATAGCTCCCCAGGAGCGTCAGCACAATCTGAAAGCGTTACTTAACCGCTACGGCATTTCACCTATCCGCCACCACCGGGCTGGTGATGATGTGGATGCCCTGTGGTCACTCTGGCAAACGTGGCAAGTTGAGCACAGTGAAGAAGCATGGCAGAACCTGCTGGGTGATGAGCGACGCCACCGAACATTGCCCGCCCATTTAGACAGCGCTCAGCTTGAAGGGCTGCCCACCTGCCCTGGCGTGTACCTGTTTTACGGTCACAATCGGCTGCCGTTGTATGTGGGCAAAAGCGTCAATCTACGCAGCCGCGTACTAGGCCACTTTCAGCGTGATCACCAGGACGATAAAGAGATGCGCCTAGCTCAGCAGGTGCAACATATCGAATGGGAGGAAACCGCTGGCGATTTAGGCGCCCAGTTGCGTGAGGCGCAACTGGTGAAAACGTTAATGCCGATTATGAACCGGCAGCTACGCAAGCAGCGCAAGCTGACCACCTGGCACTGGGAGGCAGAAGCCAACCACCCGGAACTGCTTAGCAGAAGTGCCATGAGCCTGCCAATCAGTGGCGCACTGTACGGTTTGTTCCGCAATGCACGAGAGGCTAAGAACACATTAAGAGCTGTTGCTGAAGAACAAAAGCTCTGCCCGCGAGTACTGGGGCTTGAAAAAGGTAAGGGCCGCTGTTTTGCCAATCAGGTGGGTAAGTGCCTTGGCGCCTGTCATGGCCAGGAGTCGATTGCACAGCACACTCAGCGAGCCAAGGCGGCGCTCATGCAGCTACAGGTTAATGTGTGGCCCTGGCCAGGCAGTATTGCCATTGAAGAGCAAGCAGCGGATAGCACGCCTGCTTGGCACGTGGTTCGCCAATGGTGCTACCTGGGCAGTGCGGCAAGCCTTAAAAAGGCCAAAACCCTAGCCGATGCGTCCGCAAGCTTTGATGTAGATAGCTACCGTATATTGAACCGCTTTTTGCGTTCCCCGGAACAACATGGCCTAACGGTCATCCCGCTCGGTTAAGACTGCCCTATTGAGCGTCAATGAACGCCATGACGGCTTGCTGAAACGCTTCTGGCTGGTCAGCATGTAGCCAGTGACCGGCGTTCTTGAGCGTTACCACGCGGGCACGGGGCAGCACCTCACGCAGAGCGGGGACCATATCGTCAGCCACATAGTGGGAATCGCCGCCGCGCAGCACCAGCGCCGGGCCATCGTACGGCTGCTCGCCATCGGGCACGCCAATAATGTCACTATAGCCCTGCTTGATATGATCCAACCCAACGCGTAGCGCCATCACGTTGTCCTCATTGCGCATCAGGTTGGTGGCTAAAAACAAGCGTGTCGGCCGGGAATCGACGTGTTCGCCCAGCAGGTTATCGGCTTCACGGCGATTTTTGGGCTGCCCTTGCCGCACGTTGTCCAGCGCAGCAAACACATCATCGTGACCGTGCTCGTAAGCCACCGGAGCGATATCGGCCACGATTAATGATGCCACTCGCTCAGGCGCCAAGCGTGCCAAACTGATCGCCACCTTGCCGCCCATGGAGTGGCCAAGCACATGCGCGCGCTCAATCGAGAGCTTATCCATTAGCGCAAGCACATCATCCACCATAGTGGCGTAACGCATTCCCTCGGCATGGGGGGAACGGCCATGGTTACGTAGATCAAGCGCAATCACTCGGCGGCCACGCTGCCATACTTTTAAGTGCGAACGCCAGTTATCAGCACTCCCCAGCAAGCCATGTATCACGACTAGCGGCGTGGCATCCGTCACGGTATCGTCGGCGGGCATATCGATAAAGTGCAAATCAACAGTGGCAACGTTCATCATGCTTGCTCCTAAGCCTTGGCGATTATGGTGGACTTTATACGATTAGGCCGTACGGGGTGCAGTATCCATTTGACCTGTCCAGACCACCAAGCGGCGCGTAAGCCAGGCCAGCAACAAACCATACAGCGGCAGGAAGAACAGCAGACTAATGGCGAGTTTGATCGCATAGTCCACGGCGGCAATTTCCATCCAATTGGCGGCCATAAACGGGTCTGGACTGTTATAGAACGCTGCCGAGAAGAACGCAAAGGTATCCGCTAGATTACCCAGCACCGTCGAACAAACAGGCGCCACCCACCAGGCCCACTGGCGCAAGCGGTCAAACACCTGAACATCCAGTAATTGTCCAATCACATACGCCAAGAAGCTGGCGAGGGCGATACGGGCGACAAATAGATTCCACTCCGAAAGAGCCTCAATCCCGGCAAAGCTGCCGCGGGGAAATACCACGGATACCACATAGGAGACCAACAGCGCGGGAAGCATAACGCGCAGAATAATCGATCGAGCCGGCCCTTTACCAAACAGGCGAACCGTTAGGTCAGTGGCTAGAAAGATAAACGGGAAGCTAAACGCGCCCCAGGTGGTATGAAAGCCAAACAGCGTAAACGGTAGCTGAACAAGATAGTTACTGGCGGCAATAATGCCAATATGAAAAGCCACCATCACCAGTAGGCAACGGCGGTGCTGAGTCTCACTCAATGCAAACATGCGGGTCGACCTTTTTTTAATAGATAAGAGGGGTTAGGGAACCCTCGGGTAGTAAGCGCATAGCTACATCAACGTTGATAAAGCTGGCGCTGTTCTCGGGAGCGCATTATACGGCTTCTACATGACATTAAAAGCCAGGCAATGAAAGCTGCCACCCCCTGGTAATCTGCATGCACTCGCACTTGGCTAATAAAAAGTAGCCGCATCAATCCAGTGGTGTGGCTCTATCAGCGGCACCTACCGAGCGTTCGCGCATGACGGCGTGAACATCGGCTAGGCTGGTGGGGTCATCAATGGTCGAGGGAATACCAAACTCTTTGCCGTCGGCAATCGTACGCAGCAGTTTGCGCAGAATTTTACCCGAGCGGGTTTTGGGTAAGCGCTCGACCACTAACACCTGCTTGAAGCAGGCAATAGGGCCAATATGCTCGCGAACCCGCGCAATTAGCTCGGCCTCCAGTGTCGCTTCATCGCCATTAAAACCATCCTTAGGAATCACCAGGCCAATCGGCAGTTGCCCTTTAAGATCGTCATGAATCCCAATTACCGCGCACTCTGCAACTGCAGGATGAGCACCGACCACCTCTTCCATTTCGCCGGTCGAGAGTCTGTGCCCTGCCACGTTAATGACGTCATCGGTGCGGCCCATAATGAACAGATAGCCCTGCTCATCAAAATAACCGCCATCACCGGTTAAATAGTAGCCGGGAAATGCAGCCATATAGGCACCATGAAAGCGCTTCTCGTCGCGCCATACGCCGGTCAAACAACCAGGCGGCATGGGCTGTTTAATCACCACACTGCCCTGCTCCATGGGTTTGGCTTGCTCGCCATCGCGATTGAGCACTTTCACATTGAAGCCAGGAACGGGGAACGTTGCGGATCCTGCCTTGGTGGGCACGGCTTCTAAGCCGGGCAAGTTAGCGGCGATGGGCCAGCCAGTTTCAGTTTGCCACCAGTGATCAATGACCGGCACGTCCAAAAGGTCATCCAGCCAGTGAAACGTGGGTGGATCGAGGCGTTCACCGGCCACGTAAAGATGCTTTAGGCTGCTGATATCGTAGTTCTGTAGCAGTTTGGCATCGGGATCCTCTTTCTTAATCGCGCGAAACGCCGTCGGCGCGGTGAAGAAGCTCTTCACCCGGTACTCCTCGATTAACCGCCAGAAGCTGCCCGCATCGGGGGTTTTTACCGGTTTGCCCTCGTATACCACCGTGGTGCAACCAAGTAGCAAGGGGGCGTAAACAATGTAGGAGTGCCCGACGACCCAGCCCACATCTGAAGCGGTAAAGAACACTTCACCGGGCTCCATGGCGTAGATCGCGTGCATCGAATAAGCCAGCGCCACCGCGTAGCCACCGGTATCGCGCATAACGCCTTTGGGTTTTCCGGTGGTGCCTGAAGTATAGAGGATATACAGCGGGTCGGTTCCCTTCACCGGCACGCACTCAGCAAATGGCGCCTTCGCAACCAGCTCTTCCCAGTCGTAGTCGCCCTCCTCCAATTCAGCTCGGTGCGCTTCCCGCTGATAAACGACACAGGCATCCGGCTTATGGGCGCTTAATTCAACGGCTTGGTCTACCATTGGCTTATAGGGCAATACCTTGCCCAGCTCGATACCGCAGGAAGCGGCAACCACCACTTTAGGCTCGGCGTCTTCAATCCGTGCCGCCAGTTCATGGGGGGCGAAGCCACCAAATACCACCGAGTGTATGGCACCAAGCCGGGCGCAGGCGTACATAGCCACCAGCGCTTCGGGGATCATTGGCATGTAAATCACCACCCGATCCCCCTTCTCCACCCCTAACTGCGTCAACGCCCCCGCAAAGTAAGCCACTTTGTCGCGCATATCCCGGTAGCTAATGGTGAGTTTGGCTTGGGCGGCGGGCGAGTCCCAGAAAATCGCTGCCTGGTCACCGCGGCCATTTTCAACGTGGTAATCAAGTGCGGCGAAGCAAAGGTTCATTTCACCATCGCTAAACCATCGCGCATGCTGCTGCTCATCGTAACTGAGGATGGTTTGAGGCGGCGTATACCAAGGAATTCGTTTGGCCTGCTCGGCCCAGAACGCTTCTGGATGCTCTATCGACTGCTGGAAGGTATGTTGGTAGCGGCTCATGATGTCTCTGTCTTTATTGTAATGAGGATACAAGATGATTGTTGACACTGTATAAAGTAAATCGCCCGCCCACCCTCATACTATGGGCTAAAAAGCGACTAAAGTAGCAGCCTGCTCAGCAGCATTGTCGACAAGAAAGCGACCTCCGGCCTACCATTGATTAATCGTTAAACAGCGACTTGGACAAAACTCGCTAAATTAAAGATCATTAAACAACTTGATCCTCGCGACGCGACGATGCCACTACAACGTATAACAATGCTCATAAAAACGCTGAAGTAACAGTGTAGGCAAGGAGATCATTATGTCTGCTTCTACAAGCGCCGCTACACGCCTGCTTGAACATAACTGTCGCGCTATTGAGGCAGGGACTAACCTGCTAAAAGCGCTGGCCAATGAAAAACGCCTGCAAATACTCTGCCTACTTGCCGAAAAAGAGCTGTCAGTGACGCAGATTAATCAACAACTTGCATTAAGCCAGTCGGCGCTTTCACAACACTTAGCCATTTTGAGACGTGATGAACTCGTCGATACCCGGCGGGAGTCACAAACCATCTATTATTCGCTGAGCAGTGAGAGCGCCAAGGCAGTGATTGCTACCCTGGCACACCACTACGCAGCATAAAGCTCTTTATAGTTTTCAACATCGCTAAAAATCATACAAAATAACCGTAGCTGTTAACCTTAGCTATTAACCATAGCCCAGAACGATGCTCAGCGCCGCTGCCAACCAGCGGCGTCGATCAAGCCAAGCGCTTTGAGGGCTGCTTTTTCAACGCCTTCCGACACTGCCAAACCAAGTTTACGAGTCACTGTTTTAGGGGGCTCAAGCTTGACTGTAAAGACACGCGCCTCGGCCATGCGCTCAACCAGATAAGCTTCGCTGGTGCCCACACTGTCAACAAGCAGCTGGGGCAAGGCCTCGCTACCGTACCAAATCTCACCTGTCGCAATCGTTTCAATGTCCATGCTGGGACGCCGCTCAGCCACATAGCTTTTGAATAAGTGGTGAGTATTCTCTAAATCTTCGAGGAACTTTGCTTTTCCCTCTTCGGTATTTTCACCCAACACGGTCAAGGTACGTTTGTATTTACCGGCGGTTAGGAGCTCCACGTCAATATCGTGGCGTTTTAGCAAGCGATGAATATTGGGCACTTGCGCCACCACCCCAATAGAGCCGATCACAGCGAAGGGGGCTGCCTTGATATGCTGGGCGGTACAGGCCATCAGGTAGCCACCGCTCGCTGCCACCTTATCAATACATACGGTTGTGGTGAGCCCTGCCGTACGCAAGCGGTCTAACTGTGCGGCTGCCAACCCATAAGCGTGTACCAGGCCACCGGCGGATTCGAGCCGAATCACCACCTCGTCATTTTCGGCGGCGACATCAATAATAGCGGATACTTCCTGACCAAAGCGCTCAGTTTGCGATGCCTTCAGGTCACCGTGAAAATCGAGCACCCAAACCCGTGGTTCATGGGTAGTATCATGGTTAGCTTTTTGCGCTTTATGGCGTTTTTTATCTTCGTTGCGAAACGTCTTTAGCAGCTTTTTACGGGCACCTGGTAACGTGGCCGTCAACCGCAGACGACGACCGCGACGGCGGCGTTGCTCATTCAGCGGCTCAATGTGAAGTTTTAAGTCGCTCTCTTTGTCTTGTTTCGTTCGCGCCATCAAAAATAAACCAATGCCTATCAGCAACATAACGATGGTGGTTTGCACGACAAACGTACCTATTTCCGCTATCCATTCATTCATCGACGTTCTCCATTGGTCAGCTTGAGTCTTTTAGGATGGGCGCTCTGCCCCGATAAGATGTTGCGGGTTTGACCACGACGCTTGATTGAAACGCGTGTATGAAATAATCTCACTCGCCATCACGATTGTTTCTTTGGGCTATTATCGCTAGCCTGGGTCTGATTTACCTAATTGAGAGAAATGTTATGTCTAACAACACCCTTGAGAAGTTGAAAGCGCGCTTTAATCCTGAAGCGGCAAAGGGCATGAACGAAGTGTTCCAGTTCCACTTCTCAGACGCGGGTAGCTACTACTTAAATATCCAAGATGGCACGCTGGATGTACAAGAGGGTGAACACGATGATCCTTCCGTTAGCTTAAGCCTAACGACTGACACGCTAAAAGGCATCATGAGTGGCGATATCAATGGCATGACGGCATTCATGACCGGCAAGCTAAAAGCAACCGGCAATGTCATGCTGGCCACCAAGCTGACCAGCCTATTCCCTAGCGAGTAATGACATATCGGCACACGGCGCCGTCTAGCGCCAGCGTGCCAAATGAGCTTCGATTAGTTCGCGTGAAATTGAATAAGGTGGCGGTAGCGATGGTAGCTGGCGAGGTGAAAACCATGCAGCATCGCTGATCTCTACCCCGTCAATGCGAATACGCCGGGTTGTCGCTTCAGCAAAGTAGCCAAACATCAGCGAATGGGGAAACGGCCAAGCCTGGCTCTGGTGGTAACGCAGTTGGTCAATATGCACGCCCACTTCCTCAAACACCTCCCGGTGAACGGCCTCTTCGGCGGACTCGCCCGGCTCAATAAAGCCGGCCAAGGTTGAATAACGGCCTGGCGGAAAACGCGGGCTACGCGCTAGCAGCATCGCCTCGCCGCTAGTCACCAGCGTAATAATGCAGGGCGAAATACGCGGATAATTGCGGTGCCCGCAGGCATCGCAATGCATTGCAAATTCCGCGGTAAGCTTGGTAGCTGGCGCACCACAGCGCCCACAGAAACGGTGATTCTCCAACCAGGCACCCACCTGCAACGCCGTTGAAAGTAGGCTGAACCAGCCGGTAGAAAGCTCGCTCATCCACTGTCGACCATCGATCCAGCTACTTTCCGCTTGGGACTCAACCAACAGTGCGACCGGCTCATCATCCCAATAACACAGCGGCTGCATCTGTTCTGTCCAGGGCTGAAAGGGTTGTAGCGGCGTTAGCTCATCACTACCGCTTAGCGGTGCAGGCGCCAGCATACTGCGCGACAGGCGAATAACCCGCCCGGCCTGTTCATGATGGGGGATTTCTCGCCTAAGCATCGCTTGCCATACCTTCAAACCAATTCAATTGATGCGCTTCACACTTGGCTTTATGGGCCACCTGCTCCTCGTCGGTTGGGCGCACAACGCGCAACTGACCTGGAGTAAGCGTCATACGTTGAATCGACAGACCTTCACTGGAGGTATCCGCCTGCTCCTGTTCTGCTGCGGAGGCCGCGTCTAACGTCAGCGCGGTTTGCCCGCCGGTCATCGCCAAATAAACTTCAGCGAGAATTTCAGAGTCTAATAGCGCGCCGTGCAGTACGCGGTGGCCATTATCGATATCGTAACGTTTGCACAATGCATCCAGGCTATTACGCTGGCCGGGGTGCATGGCTCGGGCCATCGTCAGGGTATCTAATACCGCGCAATGATCGCGCACCGGCCCCAATGCGGGAGCTTTACGCTGCTGATTAAGCATACCCAGTTCGTGGTCGATAAAACCCACATCGAAGGGGGCGTTATGAATCACCAGCTCGGCGCCTTCGATAAAGGCCCAAAACTCGTCGGCTATTTTCGCGAAAACCGGCTCACTGGCGACTCTAGCGTCGTCAATCCCGTGAACGGCAACGACTTCTGCGTCGATATGGCGTTCAGGGTTGATATATTGATGGTAGGTGCGGCCAGTAAAACGGCGGTTGACCATCTCAATCGCGCCAATTTCTACTAAACGATGACCATCTTTAGGGTCGATACCCGTGGTTTCAGTATCTAGGATCACCTGGCGCATCATGCTCTCCTCTTGTGATGCTCATCAATGGCTTCATTGGCTAACGCGTCGGCACGCTCATTGCCGGGATGACCGCTATGCCCTTTCACCCAGTGCCATTCTATTGTGTGTCGCTGGGTCTCTTCGTGCAGGGTTTTCCACAACTCAGCATTTTTGACGGGTTGCTTGGCGGCGGTTTTCCAGCCGCGCTTTAACCAGTTATGAATCCACTGGGTTATGCCCTGTCGAACATATTGTGAGTCGGTCCATAGCGCGACTTCACAGGGAGTGTTTAGCGTTCGCAGGGCCATAATCGCAGCCATCAACTCCATACGGTTATTAGTGGTATCTGATTCATAGCCTTTCAAGGTTTTCTCATGCTGGCCGCTCGCCAGCACCACACCCCATCCGCCGGGGCCTGGGTTGCCCCGACAAGCCCCATCGGTATACACCGTTACCCGAGGCAGTTGCCCGGCAGCCTCTTTAGTCAATTTCTTGATCCTTTGATTGATGCGTCTGAGCTTGTGTTGGGAGCTCTTGATAGGATTGATAGTGAGCCGATGAACCTGAGCGGGTAACGCCTAATGAAGCGGGAGACGTAGGCGCTTTTAAACCAAACTTCAGGCGTTGCACTGGCGCTTGGCGTTGACGCCTGCGGGCTTGAATCATATAGCTCTCGCCTAGCGGTAGGTTATGCCTACGCCCCAGCGACTCCCAATATTCACCGCATTTAGCACTCGTCCGTCCACGAAAACAGCAATAGTCTACGCGCTCTACCTCGAAGTCGACAAACGCCAACCAGTCGCGTAGGCGGTTAACAGAGCGCCAAGTGCCATCCCAGGGGAACTGCTGTTGGCGTTTTCGCCATTGGCGGGCAAGGCCTCCGACACCGATCGGATTAAAGCCAAACAGTACCAGTATCCCATTGTCGGCGGTGACCCGCGCGGCTTCCTGAAGCGCGAAATGGGCGTCGGTTAAATACTCCAGCCAGTGATGAATAACCATGACATCTAAGCAGCGATCCGGCAGCGCTAACTGATCCGGCGGGCATATCAAAGTGTTCTCGTTCTCAGCCATTGGCCTTGTGGGTGACCAGCGAATGGAATGAGGAATCGCCGACATGGTCATTAAAGCTGGCCCCATACTCAATTCCAAACTGTGGCCACCCACGCGCGATTCCACCACGGGACCTAAACAGGCACGTTGTGTTTCCCATAGCGAACGCCCGGCCTCTGATTGCCAATACGGTTGGCAATTTATTAAGCGCTTGGCGAGTGTCGTGGCCGTTGTCGAATTTGACATGAACAGCGCTTCCCTCCACAGTAACGGCTTTTCAACGCCTTGGTTACACTGATTTAGCGCCACTTTTTAATTAAGTTAAGAAGCGCAATGTTTTGCGTGTTTACGCATGTTGGTTACTGAATTCTGTATTTTCGCAATTTAAAGGATCTCGCCGATGATGAGCGTGACACCGATCCCAGCTCTAAGCGACAACTATATTTGGCTATTAAGACAAGATAACAGCCAAAGCGTTTGCGTGGTGGATCCAGGTGAAGCGGCCCCTGTGATCGAGTTTCTTGAGCGTGAGTCGTTAACGCTAAAATCCATCCTTATTACGCATCACCACCATGATCATACGGGTGGTTTAGCGGAATTAATTAAACGCTACTCGCCTCACGTTATCGGCCCAGCCAACCCCAACATTGAAGGGATTGACGAGACCGTTGGCGACGGCGATGAAGTCCGCATTATGGGCCGTTTATTCGACGTAATAGCGACACCGGGCCATACGCTGGATCATATCAGCTACTTCACAGCGGGCATCCCTGCTCTTCTTTTTTGCGGTGACACTCTTTTTTGCGCTGGTTGTGGCCGTTTATTTGAAGGCACCCCAGAGCAAATGTTTGCCGCGTTGAACAAATTTGCGGAACTACCTGAAGATACACTGGTCTTTGCAGCCCATGAGTATACGCAAGCGAACCTGACGTTTGCTCGTGCTGCGGACCCTGAAAACGAAGACGTTAAACACGCCTTGCAGGAGTGTGAAAAGGCGCGGGCATTGGATCGCCCCACCTTACCCAGCACGATAGGACGCGAGCTGAAAATTAATCCCTACCTGCGCGTGGGCACAGATAGCGTGCGCCAAGCAGCAGGCACCCAGGGTGTTAATGATACTGATCTCGCTACGTTTACCACTCTGCGCGAGTGGAAGAACCGTTTTTAAGAACGCTATCGAAACCAAACGAATGCAACTATGACCTATCGAACGATTCGCCAGCGCTTGATGCTGAGCGCTGGCAGTACCGTAATTATGGGCCTAATGTTAGCCGCTGCGGCAAGCTCACAAGCCTCTGCTCCAGCCTACGAAACCACCGCAAGTGCGGCAACAGCCTTACCTCAAGGTGTTACCAGCACGTCACCAACCGATACAAAGCCCTACCCTACGCCTTTCCAAACCCATTTTTGGGAGGCGCTAGAGCTTGAACCCCAGAATGCCTGGACGACCCTGCGTAAAAGCTTCCAGTGGCAAGAGAAAACATTGCCAGTAGAAGCTCAAGCTCGAGTGGATGAATGGATTGAGCACTACCGTTCAAGCCCTGAAAACATTGTCACAATCACCGAACGCGCCACTCCCTGGCTTGCCTGGATTACTCAGCAAGTCAGTGAGCGCGGCCTACCTGGTGAAATCGCGTTAATTCCGTTTGTCGAAAGCTCTTTCGACCCAGGTGCACGAAGCCACCGCGGGGCGGCAGGTCTTTGGCAATTTATGCCCCGCACCGGCGACGCATTGGGGTTAGTACGTAATGGTAATTACGATGGCCGTCTGGATGTTCTGACCTCTACCGAGGCCGCGCTGGACTACCTGGAAATGCAGGCCGACCAGTGGTACGAGGGTGACCTCATGCTCTCTCTGGCCGCTTATAACGCAGGCGCTGGCACCGTCAATCGCGCCCAGCGTCAGGTACAGGGCCAAGGGTTAAGTGGTGACTATTGGGACCTATCCCTGCCCTACGAAACCATGCAGTACGTTCCCAAGTTGAAGGCGATCGCCACAATCATTAACGATCCTGAAAAATACGGTGTGAGCTTACCTGAGATTCACATCGACCCTGCCTTCGCAAAAGTTCAGTTGGCCCACGCAGTGAGTCTGTCTGAAGCCTCGCAAATGCTGGATGTCAGCAAAATGGCACTGGCTGAGCTGAATCCGGGTTTACTGAATGGCAGCATCGATCCACGCAGCGCGCAGACACTGCTGGTACCTGAAGAAGTGGATAAACAAGTGCTGGCTCAATTATCACAGGGTAATAGTCAGGCACAGGGCAATAGCCAAGCGCTTGCGCAAAATAACAGCGCAGATACGCACCGCGTTGAAAGGGGCGATAGCCTCTCAGCGATTGCGGCCCGCTATAATATTGATCAACAAGACCTGATACGCTGGAATTCGATTGACCGCCCCAGCGCTTTACAACCGGGGCAGTTACTGACACTTTCAGGGCGTTGAATCCGGGTTTACTAGTTGGCTTTGTTCACATGGGATGTCACCAATG
Organism: Vreelandella glaciei; assembly: GCF_013415125.1. Taxonomy (GTDB): domain Bacteria; phylum Pseudomonadota; class Gammaproteobacteria; order Pseudomonadales; family Halomonadaceae; genus Vreelandella; species Vreelandella glaciei. The sequence goes on from NZ_JACCDE010000019.1 coordinate 19,801, forward strand.
CCGCGAGGTCTGTTTTTTGCGAAAGCATTTCTACTTATCAGTGGCTTGCTAATAAATGTATCGATACTCGCGTCAGAAGCAGCGACCACTAGCGATTCTTCCCACAGCACTGTCGGCAACAACGTGGTGGGCGATTTAAATACGGATGCCAACAACGTGGTGCCGGTTGAAACAGTCCACGGGGTATCGCTTTACGATAGCCCAGAGCTACCGGCAGACTTCCCCTACTTCCCCCATGTAAACCCACAAGCCCCCAAAGGCGGCACTATTACCCATACCGCCGTTGGGGGCAGCTTCGATTCAACGAATCCGTTTATTATTCGCGGCACACCGGCCACTGGCGTTTCGCAAATTTATGACACCTTGATGGCCAGCAACCCCAATGAGCCCTTTAGCCTGTATGGTTTATTGGCTGAAGGCGTGCGCCTGGACCCCGACCGGGAATGGATTGAGTTTGACCTTCGCCCTGAAGCACGCTTTCAGGACGGCGAACCCGTCACCGCCTACGATGTGGTGTTCTCACTTAACCTGCTCAGAGAAGAAGGCAATCCGTTTTATGCCAGCTATTATGCGGGTGTGAGCGAAGTGATCGCCCTCAACGAACATCAAGTGCGCTTTACCTTCAGCGATACCAATTCCCGAGAACTGCCGCTAATCGTTGCTCAACTGCCTATCCTCCCCCGCCACTACTGGGAGCCACGCGAGTTCACATCGCCTACCCTGGCGGCTCACCCCGGCTCCGGCCCCTACCTCATCAGTGAAGTTGACCCAGGCAGGCGAATTGTTTACCAGCGCGATGAGGATTATTGGGGAAAAAACTTGCCGGTTAATGTTGGCCGCTACAACATTGACCGCATCGTTTATGACTACTATCGCGACCGCGATATCGCCTGGGAAGCGTTCAAAGCAGGCCTAACAGATTTTCGTACGGATGCCCGCGCGGCCACCTGGGCGATTGGCTACGACTTTCCTGCCTATGAAGAGGGCTTGGTGAAGCGGCTGACGGTACCTGACGTCAACCCTTCCATGATGCAGGCCTTTGTGTTCAACCTGCGCAAAGAGAAGTTTCAAGACCCACGGGTACGCGAAGCGTTAAGCCTTACCTTCGATTTTCCGTGGCTCAACACCAATATTTTCTACGACACCTACCGGCGTACCGAAAGCTTTTTTCAAAATTCGGAGATGGAAGCTACCGGGCTACCTTCGGAAGAAGAGCTGGCGCTGCTCGAACCGTTTAGGGAAGAGTTAATCGCTTCACATGGGTCTGACCGCCTGTTCACCGAGCCGCTGCCCATTGATCAACCCCTCAATCTGCGTGAGCGTCTACGCAAGGCACTGGCGCTTTTGCGCGACGCGGGCTATCGCGTTGAAGAGGGAGTACTGGTCAACCAAGCCACCGGCCAGCCACTCAGCCTTGAAGTGCTGCTCTACGATTCGGGTCTTGAGCGAGTGGTTCAACCCATGCTGCGTAACATGGCCCGCCTAGGAGTGCAGACCTCGCTGCGCATCGTTGATATCAATCAATATTTAAACCGGCAGCGCAATTACGACTATGACATAGTGATTAGCCATTTCCCCCAGTCGAACAACCCGGGTAATGAGCAGCGCGACTTCTGGACCAGCGCCGCCGCCGAGGCGCCGCAAAGCCGCAACCGGATGGCGCTCGCCCACCCAGCGGTCGATGCGCTGGTGGAAGCGATCATTAGTGCCGATGGTCGTGAGGAACTGGATACCGCCACGCGGGCGCTGGATCGGGTGCTGCGCTGGGGGTTTTACGTCATTCCTCACTACCACTCCGGCGAAACCCGCATTGCGATCTGGGACAAGTTTGGCTATCCCGAGCCCTTTCCGGAGTATGCGATGGATCTGGATGCATGGTGGGTGGATACCGAGCGTGAAGCAGAACTGCAGCGCCAGCGCCGCTGAGACTGTCTTAATTACAGCGACTTATTCGCAACGGCTTATCCTCAACGGTTTCATCGTTATAAACCTCGGAGTGCTCTGTGGCCCGCTACACCCTACGCCGACTGCTGCTAATGATTCCGACCCTTTTTGGGATCATGCTACTCAATTTTATTATTGTTCAGGCGGCGCCGGGCGGGCCGATTGATCAGATGCTGGCACGTTTTGAGGGCGCGGACGCCATGGCCAGCACCCGCTTGGATATGGGCGGTGCCGATGTGCAGGTAAGTGACGATTCTCGTGGCGCTCGGGGCATCGACCCACGCTTTATCGAACAGCTAGAACAGCAGTTTGGTTTTGATAAACCCGCCCACGAGCGCTTTATTGGCATGATGGCGGATTACCTCACGCTCGATTTCGGCACCAGTTTTTTCCGCGACCGCCCAGTGACCGAACTGATGATTGAGCGGTTGCCGGTGTCCATTTCGCTGGGGCTATGGACCACGCTGCTGGTCTACCTGATCTCGATCCCCTTAGGTATCAAAAAAGCGCTACGCCACGGTTCCCGTTTCGATGTCTGGTCGTCGGGATTAGTGATTGTCGGCTACGCCATTCCGGGCTTTTTGTTTGCGATATTGCTGATCGTGCTATTTGCCGGCGGCACCTACTGGGACGTGTTTCCCCTCCGCGGCCTGACCTCGCCTAACTTCGACCAGCTTACGGCCTGGGGCAAGGTCAAAGATTACTTCTGGCATATCACGCTGCCGGTTATCGCCGCGGCAATCGGTAGCTTTGCCACACTCACCATGCTGACCAAAAACAGCTTTCTGGATGAAATTCACAAGCAGTATGTGATTACCGCACGCGCCAAGGGCGCCGATGAACGACGGGTGCTCTATGGTCATGTTTTCCGGAACGCCATGTTGATTATTATCGCCGGTCTACCTGCCGCCATGATCGGAATTTTCTTTACCGGTGCGTTATTGATAGAAGTGATCTTCTCCCTGGATGGCCTCGGCTTGCTCGGTTTTGAGGCGGTGATGCAGCGGGATTACCCGGTTATTTTCGGTACGCTGTTTTTGTATACCGTGATCGGTCTGATCCTTAAGCTGATTTCCGATTTGACCTACGTGTGGGTTGACCCACGTATTGACTTTTCGACCCGGGAGTCATGATCATGGCCTCTCTTTCTTCTTATTTTTCGCCCATTACCCGCCGCCGGCTGGCGGCCTTTAAAGCCAACCGGCGTGCCCGCGTATCGCTTTGGCTGTTTACGGCTCTGTTTGTGTTTAGTCTGTTTGCCGAGCTGATCGCCAACGACAAGCCCATCGTCATGCAATACGACGGCCAATGGTACGTGCCGCTGCTGGTGGATTACCCCGAAACCGAGTTCAACGGGTTTCTTCCCACGCGTACCGATTATCTGGATCCGTTTATTCAGCAACAGATTAAAGAGCACGGCTGGGCGCTGTGGCCAGCCATCCCATATTCCTACCAAACCCTGGACATGAACATGACCCGCCCTTCCCCGGCACCGCCGGATAGCCGCCACTGGCTGGGCACCGATGATCAGGGCCGTGATGTATTAGCACGTGTCATTTATGGCTTTCGCCTCTCGGTTGCTTTTGCACTGGTGCTCACTGCAGGCTCGCTGGTGATCGGCGTTGTGGTTGGTGGTGTGCAGGGCTACTTTGGCGGCAAGATTGATTTGATCGGTCAGCGAGTGACTGAAATATGGTCGGGCCTTCCGGTGCTGTTCCTGCTCATCATTTTAGCCAGCTTTGTTCAGCCGGGGTTCTGGTGGTTGCTGGGGATCATGCTGCTCTTCTCATGGCTTGGCCTGGTCGATATCGTGCGCGCCGAGTTTCTGCGTGCGCGTAATCTGGAGTACGTGCGTGCCGCCAAGGCGATGGGATTGCCCTCGCGCCTGATCATGTGGCGCCACGTGCTGCCCAATGCCATGGTCGCGACGCTAACCTTCATTCCGTTTCTGTTTACCGGTGCCATCGGCACCCTGACCGCGCTGGATTTCCTCGGTTTCGGCCTGCCTCCCGGCGCGCCCTCGCTGGGCGAACTGGCAGCGCAGGGCAAGAACAACTTACATGCCCCCTGGCTGGGCATCACGGCGTTCATGACGCTGGCAATCATGCTTTCGCTATTAGTGTTCATTGGCGAAGGCTTGCGCGACGCCTTCGACCCCCGTCACGTACAACAGCGCCAAGTAGGCCCTGCCCAGGAGACACAAAATGCCTAACTCACTCCTGCGCATCGAGAATCTCAACATTGCCTTCGATGATACGCCCGTGGTGCATGCGCTATCGCTCACCCTCAATGCGGGTGAAACCCTGGCAATCGTCGGTGAATCGGGGTCAGGCAAATCAGTCTCTGCGCTCGGGATGATTAACCTTTTGCCCAGCAATGCCACCGTCAAGGGGGAGCGTTGGCTGGGTGACACCGATCTGTCGACATTGACCCAGGACCAGTGGAACACCGTGCGCGGTAATCGTGTCGGATTTATTTTCCAGGAGCCGATGACGTCGCTTAACCCGCTCCATCGAGTTGGCAAGCAGATCGGCGAAGCATTGCGTTTGCATCAAGGCTTGCGCGGCCAGGCGGCTCGCCAACGCTGCAAAACGCTACTCGAACAAGTGAAACTGCCGCGCCCGGAAGAGGTACTGAATGCTTGGCCTCATCAGCTTTCGGGCGGACAGCGCCAGCGGGTGATGATTGCCATGGCAATTGCCAATAACCCCTCACTGCTGATTGCCGATGAGCCCACCACCGCCCTGGACGTGACGGTGCAGCAGGAGATACTTGCCCTGCTGCGTGAACTGCGCGACCACCACGCCATGGGCATGCTGTTTATCAGTCATGACTTGAACTTGGTGCGCCGTCACGCGGATCGCATCTGCGTCATGCATCAGGGGCGGATACAGGAAATCGGACCGGTTGAGCAGGTCTTTCAACACCCGCAAAGTGATTACACCAAAGCGCTGCTCGCCGCTGAGCCGGAAGGTAGGCCCCAAGCCATTGAGCAAACAGCGCCGCTATTAACGGCTCGCCAGTTAAGCGTGAGCTTTAAGCGCCCAAAGACCGGCTTATTTAAGCGCCAGCCCCCCGCTTTTGTGGCGGTACACCCGACGGATTTCCAAATAGCACCGGGCGAAACCCTGGGCATTGTGGGTGAGTCCGGCTCGGGTAAAACCACGCTGGCGTCAGCAGTCATGCGGCTGGTCACTAGCCAAGGTGATGTTACCCTTGGCACCGATAAACTAAGCTCCCTGTCTGGGGATGATTTGCGGCGCCAGCGCCACCGTTTTCAGATGGTGTTTCAGGACCCCTATGGCGCCCTTTCGCCTCGCATGCCGGTGTTTGATATTGTCAGTGAGGGGCTGCGCTTTCATTACCCACACCTGACTGACAAAGAAGTTTCCCAGCGGGTTAACCAAACCCTTCACGAAGTGGGTTTGCCCGAGAGCTGTGCTGCGCGCTACCCCCATGAGTTTTCCGGTGGTCAACGCCAGCGCATTGCCGTAGCAAGAGCGATTATCTTAGAACCAGAATTACTGGTGCTGGATGAGCCAACCTCTGCGTTAGACCGTACCGTGCAGAAGCAGCTAGTCACCCTATTGCGCGATCTGCAGGCACGCCGTCAGCTAAGCTATTTATTTATTAGCCACGATTTAGCCGTCGTGCGCGCCATGGCACACCGCATTATGGTGTTCAAGGATGGCGAAGTGGTCGAACAAGGCCCCTGCCTAGAGGTGCTTTCAGCGCCACAGCATGCTTATACCCAAGCGCTAATTGCCGCTGCGCATCTGACTCATTAGTTCTGACTTACCAGCTCTTATTTACTAACTTTATTGAGCCACGATACTTAATATTGCTGACGGCAGCCATAAAGATAACGGTATAAAAATTCAGATAAAATAAAGCCGCTTACCCTGCTGGGAAGCGGCTAATGGAGATATTAACCAAGGACTCAGAAGAGCGCGACTTCGTCGGCGGTTAATTCTCGCCATTCGCCGGGCGCCAGGTTGGCATCCAAAGCTAAGTCACCGATAGAGCTGCGATGCAGTGAGTTCACGTGATTACCCAAGGCAGCAAACATACGTTTCACCAGATGATAGCGCCCTTCAGTAATAGTGAGTTCTGCCTGGGTGGGCGACAGCAGCCGAAGTGTTGCGGGCTGCGTCGGCGTCTCCTCCCCATCCAGCATCAGGCCATCGGCGACTTGGCCAATCGCCCACTCCGCCGCGGCGCCTTCCATAGGCTCGGCTAGCTCGGCGATATACACCTTGGCGCAGCGATGGCGCGGAGATGTGACGCGGTGAGACCACTGACCATCATCGGTTAATAGCAGCAAGCCAGTGGTATCCACATCTAACCGCCCTACCGGCTGTAACCGATCCGCTTTGGGTAGATCAATTAGATCGATTGCTCTTTGGTAGAGACCGCGGCGAGCGTTACATTCAACGTCGACGGGCTTGTGCAGCATAATGTAGCGAACGCCTACCAGCGCTAGCCGCTCGCCGTTGAGTACCACCACATCGTTATCGGTATCGATTTGGGTCGCCGACTGTTTGATCGGCTCACCGTTCAGGGTCACTTCGCCATTTTTGAGTGCCCGCTTGGCGAGGCTGCGGGTTAACGGTGAGGTTTCACTCAAAAAGCGATCAAGGCGCATCATTAACCGACTCCTGGCAGCAGCTTAAAATGGTCGGCATCTTGCCAGGCAGGAAATTTTTCACGAAAAGCATCAAGGGCAGTTTTATCCAGCGTGCCCGTTTCTATAAACGGGGTATGGGCAGGTTTATCAATTAACGCTTCGCCTTTGAAGTCGACCAATAAGGAGTCGCCGCTATAGGCAAGTCCTTTGGCATCCTCTCCAACGCGATTAACGCCAATTACATAGCTTAGGTTTTCTACCGCGCGGGCCTGTAGCAGCGTACGCCAAGGGTGGCGACGCGGTGCTGGCCAATTGGCGATACACAGCAGCGCATCATACTCGAAATGCTCACCTTCTGCTGGCTGCTGGCGCATCCAGACCGGAAAGCGCAGATCGTAGCAAACGCTCAGCAACAACTTAAAGCCATTAAGCTCTACCACTTTACGCTCACTGCCCATGCCGTAGCGCTCATGCTCACCGGCCATACGGAATAAGTGGCGCTTATCGTAGTGGGTTAAGTCGCCCTTAGGCGTTGCCCATATCAAGCGGTTATAAAACTCGCCATCCTCTTCGATCGCCACGCTGCCGGTCATCACGCAGTTACGGGCCTGCGCCTGAGTCTGCAACCAAGTCACACTTTGGCTTTCGGCCATCGGCTGAGCCATTTCACGGGAATTCATGGTAAAGCCGGTGGCAAACATTTCAGGCAAAACAATAAGGTCGGTATCACGGCTATCCAGCCCACCGAGTAACTTCTCAAGATGAGCGTGGTTGGCTTGTGGGTCTTCCCAGCGCAGATCGCACTGCACCAAGCTGGATCTAAGTTTAGTCATTAAACACCTCCGTTCCGCCAGAGTTATTGCAATGTTTATGCTAGATTAGCATCTTTAAATAATGAGGCTGCTATGCTTCCTACTCCAACACGCGATCCCGACGCAGTCAAAGGCGTTATGTTTGGCCTAACAGCCTATACGATGTGGGGCTGTTTTCCGCTATTTTTTGCCCTATTTGAGGGCGTCCCCGCCTTTGAAATATTGATTCATCGGATCATTTGGGCGTGTCTGTTTTTGATCGGTTTGATTACCCTATTACGCCGCTGGCCGCCCGTTGTTGCAGCGCTGGGCGAACCTAAGCGACTAGGCCGTGTGTTGGCCTGCGCGCTATTAATAGCGTTTAACTGGGGTATCTATATTTATGCGGTGGAGTCGAAGCAGGTGTTACAGGCGAGTTTGGGCTACTTCTTAACACCACTAGTGAACGTCGCGCTAGGCATGTTGGTACTGCGGGAAGTGATGGCCAAGCTGCAGCTGGTCGCCTTGGGTTTGGCCAGCGTTGCTATTGCCACGCAGTTTGTCATGCTGGGTGAGCTGCCCTGGATTAGTTTACTGCTGGCGTTAAGCTTCGGTAGTTACGGCCTGTTTCGTAAGCAAGTGCCGCTAGACGGCCTATCAGGGCTGTTTGTGGAAACCCTGTTGCTATTTCCTCTCGCCCTGATCGCCTTGACCTGGTTAAGCTGGAACGACACCTCACATTTTTTACAAAATACTTCAACCACCAGCTTACTGGTCGCCAGTGGGGCTTTAACTGCGCTGCCGTTAATGGCCTTTGCAGGCGCAGCCCGCCGATTGCGTTTGGCGACCCTGGGCTTTTTGATGTACATCAACCCGAGTATTCAATTCCTGATCGCGTTAACCGTTTTCGGTGAGCCCCTTGGGCTTATCCAGTTGGTGACCTTTGTGCTTATCTGGAGCGGGCTTGCGCTCTATTCCTGGTCAGCGTGGCAGTCACGCTCGCGCTACGCGGCGGCTAGTTAAGCAAGTGGTGATGAGACGGTGTCTGCGGCGCCTTTCAGCGTAGGCGTCGATGCTGTATCCCGTTCCGGCTGATAACCCACTCGGAAGCCACCCCAATGCTTGCTCCTGCACATACACTGGCACTGAAAGGTCGTGCATGATTTCTTCGGTGTCCCGCTTGTAGGTCTGCAGCAACAGCGGCTTTTTAGCACCGCCCCCCAATGCGGCACATATCAGAGCGACATAAATCCAAACGCCGCCTTGAGTGGCAAGACCAACCGACAACGCCACCATCAGCACTGGAACTAGCAATAGCAGTACACTCATGAGCAGCACCCATTTATTGATGTTGTTGAGTATCAAACAGTCTTAGTAAGAAGGTTTAAATGTCCTTTATGCCTATGCTTAACGGGTTATGCTAATGAAAGAAGTAGCACTTTGGGGGGAAGACGCAAAGTATTAAGCGCTTCGTCATCATGGAGTTACCGCCGTGCAAATGAACATAAGCACTGCAATGAAATGGAATATCCCTTACTCTCTTTATTCTGCCACTCCGATAACACCTGGAACCCATGCTAAAGCGCTATTTGCCGATCCTGACGTGGCTACCCCACTACCATAAACGCCTGTTTGGGGCCGATCTCTTGGCGGGCTTGATCGTCACGGTGATGGTCATTCCCCAGTCGCTGGCCTATTCGCTGCTAGCCGGACTGCCTGCCGTGGTAGGCCTCTACGCCAGCATCCTGCCACAACTGGTCTATACCCTGTTTGGCACCAGCAAGACCCTTGCCGTCGGGCCGGTCGCTATCATCGCGTTGATGACCGGTGCCGCACTCTCCTCCGTGGCGGTCACAGGCACAGAGACTTATTTACAGGCCGCGCTCATCCTGTCCCTGCTTTCCGGTGGCATGCTGGTAATCATGGGGCTGCTTAAAATGGGCTTTTTCAGCAATTTTCTCAGTCACCCGGTTATTTCCGGCTTCTTAACGGCGTCGGGCATATTGATCGCTGCTAGCCAGCTGGGCAGCTTGCTGGGGGTTGAGAGTAGTGGCTTTACCCTGGTGGAACGCCTTGTCACCCTGGTGCCTAATTTAGCCACTTTCAACTTACCCACCTTACTGATCGGCAGTGGAACGCTGCTGTTTTTGATCGTTATGCGACGCCATGGTAAAGCCGCCCTGCACTCAATGGGCTTGCCACGCACCCTGGCAGACTTGATTGCCAAAGCAGGGCCGGTCTTTGCCGTCGTGATTACCACCCTGGTTACCTGGTACTGGCAGTTGGGCGATAAAGGCGTCAGCGTTGTGGGACAAATTCCAGGCGGGTTACCCGCACTGAGCTTCCCTTTGGGAGACTACTCACTGTGGCGGGCACTTGTGATCCCCGCGCTGCTGATTAGCCTGGTCGGCTTTGTGGAGTCGGTTTCCATGGGCCAGATGTTGGCCGCGAAGCGGCGCCAGCGTATCTCTCCCAATCAGGAGCTTGTGGGCCTTGGTGCCAGCAATTTAGCCGCCGGGCTTTCCAGCGGCATGCCGGTCACTGGGGGATTATCCCGCACGGTCATCAACTACGATGCAGGCGCACAAACGCCTGCGGCAGGTGCCTTTGCGGCGCTAGGTATTGCGCTGGTCACTATGTCATTCACCGGCTGGCTCTACTACCTGCCCATCGCGACCCTGGCCGCAACGATCACCGTTTCGATTTTGACGCTTGTGGACATCCCCATGCTGCGGCAAACCTGGCGCTACTCCCGCAGCGACTTTGCCGCCATGGCGGTGACGATTTTGCTGACACTATGCGAAGGCGTTGAGGCGGGCATCATCAGCGGGGTAACGCTCTCTATTGCGCTATTTTTGTACCGCACCAGCCGCCCTCATAGCGCCTTGGTAGGCCGCGTCCCCGGCACCGAACACTTTAGAAATACTACCCGCCACGATGTCGAGACGGTCAATACCGTTGCCCTGCTGCGCATTGATGAGAGCCTCTATTTTGCCAATGCCCGCTATTTGGAAGACACCGTCTATAACCTGGTAGCGAGCCACCCCGAGCTTGAGCACGTTGTATTGATCTGTTCGGCGGTTAACCTGATTGATGCCTCGGCGCTAGAAAGCCTGGATGCCATCAACGCCCGCTTAAAAGACTCCGATGTAAAACTACATTTATCCGAGGTCAAAGGCCCGGTGATGGATCAGCTAAAGAAGAGTGACTTTCTGGATGCGCTTACCGGGCGGGTGTTTTTAAGCACCTACGCCGCTTGGCGTGAATTTTCTTAACTGCATTGCTCTCGCTACCGCTCTGAAAAACCAGGCTTTTGCCTGGTTTTTTTATGCCTGTTGTTTACCAACGGGCACCGCTGCTGACAACAGCATTGACAGCCACCCAGCGGCTTCTCTACTATCAGCCGACCACTTAGCAAAATCAAGTACCGCATAGCAAAACACTATGTAGCCAAACGTAACTAAAACCTTAAGCACAACCACAATAAAGGAGCATCCCAATGCATCCATTTGCTCACCGCCTACTCATCGCCGCCTTACCTTTATCGCTACTCGGCGCAGCAGTCAGCCACGCCAGTGACATTGAACTCCCCGGTACCATGGCCTGGACGGCCTACGGCACTAACTCAAGCGGCTATGCCCAAGCCGTCGCCATCGGCAATATGCTGCAGAACAAATACGATTCATCAGTGCGTATCCTGCCGGGGGACAACGATGTTTCACGGATGACGCCGCTTAAGCAGGGCCGCGTTGACCTTTGCGCCTGCGGGATCGCCAGCTACTACGGCGCTGAAGGGGTAATGATGTTTGCCGACCGCGACTGGGGTCCTCAGCCACTACGCGTCATTACCACTTCCACTGCCTCTTTTGGTCTTTCCCTTGCGGTTGCGGGCGACCTGGACGTTGAAACGCCCGCTGACCTGGCCGGCAAGCGCATCGCCTATATCCGCGGTGACGATGCGCTCAATAAAGGCACCGAAGCTTACCTTGCCTTTGGTGGCTTGACCTGGGATGACGTAGAGCGGGTTGATTACCCCGGCTACGGGCGCTCGTTCGACGGCATTATCGCTGGCGATGTGGATGCCTCCTTTACCACCACGGTGACCCCGCCAGCCCAGCAGCTGGCCAGTAGTCCGCGCGGCATTAGCTGGCCAGTGCTAGACCCCAACGACGAAGCAGGCTGGGAGCGCATGGCCGCCGTTGCGCCCTACTTCCGCCCGCACGAAGTCACGTCTGGGGCTGGTGGCATCAGCGCCGAAAACCCGGTGCCCAGCGCTAGCTACCCATACCCCATTGTGGTAGCCAACCAAGACCTGGATGACAATGTCGCTTATGGCCTAATCAAAGCCATGCAGGAAAATTTCGACGACTACAAAGATAACGCCCCAGGGGCGCTTGGCTATGCCTTGGAACAGCAAGATCTTCAATGGGTAGTGCCGTTTCACGATGCGGTCGTGGAGTACTACAAAGAGATCGACGTATGGACTGATGAAATGCAGGCCCATCAGGATGAGCTGGTTGAACGTCAGGATGTATTGCTAAGCGCCTGGGAAAGCTTTATGCAAGACGCCCCCAGTGATGACGAGGCGTTTACTGCCGACTGGATGGAAGCCCGAGCCACCGCGCTTAGCGATGCCGGTTTCGAACCGATCTTCGAGTAATACGCCACGGGGCGGCACTTGCCGCCCCCTGCTGATTGACGGATGCCCTCATGACCACAGATACCTCACCTGCCAATAATCAGCAGGTTAAAGAAAAAATCAGCCAAATTCGTCAGCTTCCCCCTGCGCTGCGCTGGATCCCCGCCACGGTCACCGTCATCTTGATGGCGATGACGCTGGATTATCTTTTCAACGTTGGCTTACTGACGTTCGTAACCGGCTTGGAAACGCAGTTCTACTATGCCGTTGTGGCACTACTGCTACCGCTGGTTTTCTTGCTTTGGCCCATGCGCAGTCGCCAACAAGAACAGCCTATCCCTTGGTACGACTACCTATTGAGCGCTATAACGCTAATCGTTGGCGGCTATTTTGTTTATAACGCAGTCCCTATTTTAGAGCGCGGCTGGGCGTTTTCTGCGCCTGAGATCGCTATTTATGCCAGCTATGCCTACTGGCTGCTCATTATCGAAGCGGCCCGCCGGGCAGGCGGCTTACCGATTGCTATCATTGCGGGGGTCTTCTCTCTTTACCCGCTGGTGGCGGATATCGTCCCCGGCCCTATCCAGGCGTTTCCTTCGACTCTTGAACAGACCGCTATGTACCACACCATGAGTACCGAAAGCATCATGGGGGTGCCGCTGCAGGCGTTCGCGGGCCTGGTGATCGGCTTTTTGGTCTTTGGTGTCGTGCTGCAAAAAAGCGGCGGCGGTAAGTTTTTTATCAACCTGGCATTTGCGCTGCTGGGCCATGTGCGCGGCGGCCCCGCGAAGGTGTCGATTTTCTCCAGCGGCCTGATGGGCTCGATGAGCGGCAGCGTTATTAGTAACGTACTGACCACCGGTGTTTTGTCAATTCCCGCCATGCGTCGTATCGGTATGAGCCGCTCCTTTGCTGGCGGTGTGGAAGCCTGCGCCTCAACCGGCGGTGTATTGATGCCACCGGTGATGGGCGCAACCGCTTTCGTCATGGCCATGTTTCTCGACATTCCCTATTCCGCGGTAGCGCTGGCTGCCGTCATTCCTTCAATTCTGTATTTCCTGGGTCTGTTTATTCAGATCGATGCCTATGCAGCTCGCCACGACATTAAAGGCCTACCCGCCGTTGAGCTGCCTTCGCTATGGCAAACCATCAAAGAGGGTTGGTACTTTATTTTTGTCTTTGCTTTATTAGTTTGGATGCTGCTGATTATGCAGCGCGAAGCCGTGGCACCTTTCTACGCCACCGCGCTGCTGTTGGTGCTCAACCAGCTTTCCAAACATAACCGCTGGGGTTGGAAGGATGTAGCCGATACGCTGTCGTCTGCGGCCAAGCTGTTTGCCGAGTTAATCGCTATTTTGGCTGGCGTGGGCATGCTGGTGGGTGCACTTTCGATGACAGGCCTTTCCGGCACCATCGCTAACGACTTTATCAATATTGCCGGTGGCAGCGTGCCGCTGTTGCTGATTATGGGAGCGGTTACCAGTTTTGTGCTGGGTATTGGCATGACCGTGACGGCTGCCTATATCTTCCTCGCCGTTGCTCTAGCCCCTGCGCTGATTCAAGGCGGCGGACTGGATCCCATGGCCGTACATATGTTCATTCTCTATTGGGGCATGCTGAGCTTTATTACCCCGCCAGTGGCACTGGGTGCCTTTGCCGCGGCTACCGTGGCCGGTGCCCGGCCCATGGAAACGGGCCTGCAGGCGATGCGTCTGGGTAGCGTGATCTACTTTATTCCTTTCCTATTCGTACTCAACCCCGCGCTGATTATGCAGGGCGCGCCGCTGATGATCGTGGCTGTCTTTATCCAGGCGGTCATCGGCATCATCCTGTTTGCCTCTGCCATGCAGGGTTACCTGATGGGGGTTGGTCGACTGGGCTATGGCGCACTGCAAGAGATCGTGATTCGTGCCTTGATACTGATCGCTGGCCTACTACTGGCGCTACCGGGTGGTGGGATGGTGCCGCTTAGCCAGTGGGAATTGATCGGTCTGGCCGCAGCCGCGCTGGTACCCGGTGTTTTGATGGCACGCTTAAGCCAGCGCCACCATCGGCGTTCGCAAAGCGCCTCTGTTGCGTAACAGATGGGGCGCCAAGCGTACTCTTTTCAATTCACTATCATGCGAAATACGAGAGCCTAACTATGTCCGTTCATTATCAGCGTCACGGCAATATAGGCGTTATTCAAATAGCCAATCCGCCGGTCAATGCCTTAAGTCACGCGGTACGCAGTGGCTTAGTCGATGCGCTTAAAGAGGGTGTTGCTGACGCAGATGCTAAAGCGCTGGTCGTGCTCGCCGATGGCCGCACCTTTGTTGCCGGGGCAGATATTCGTGAGTTTGGTAAGCCGCCTCAAGCCCCTCTGCTGCCCGATGTGATTAACCAACTGGAAGCCTGCCCAAAACCGCTGATTGCCGCCCTGCACGGCACAGCCCTGGGCGGTGGATTGGAAGTGGCTTTGGGCTGCCACTATCGAGTGGCACTGGCGGGAACCCGGGTGGGTCTTCCGGAGGTTAAGCTGGGTCTACTGCCCGGCGCTGGTGGCACCCAGCGTTTGCCGCGTTTAGTAGGCGTTGAGCGCGCCTTAGAGATGATCACCAGCGGGCGTTTTGTGGAAGCAGAAGAAGCACTTGAGGCAGGCATTATCGACGCCATTAGCAGTGCTGAAACACCGTTTGAAGCGGGTTTAGCTGTGGCCCAAGCAGTGCTTGCAGACAACTCAATGGCACGTGTTACGGGCCAATTGCCAGCGCCAGCGGCTAATCCCCAGGCAATCTCCGCTATGTTGGAACGGCTGCATCAAGACGCTGCCGAGCTCTTCTCACCGTTTCGCATTGTGGAAGCTGTGGAGGCCTCTGTGACGGCTGAATCACTCCAAGACGGCCTGCGCCGTGAGCGGGAGCTGTTTTTGGCCTGTATGGACTCCCCTCAACGCGCCGGACTGATTCATCTCTTTTTCGCTGCGCGTAGCCCTCATATGGTGCCTGAGGTTGAGAAAGCCGACGCGTTTAAACACGTTGCGCTAATCGGCGAAGATCCACTGTTTGAGCGCCTGCAAAAAGCCGCACAAAAGGCGGGCATTACCCTAACCAGTGCACCAGACAACGCTACTGAACTTTGTCTGTTGGCGCCAAATGCAGCGAGGGAATCAGGCACAGCGCTCCCTACCATCGCACTAGAAAACATTGGCATCAGCCGCGGCAGCGATAGCGCGCTAAGCCTTATCGTTGCTGAAAACGGCAGCATGGTAGAGCTGGTCAACTTAAGCGCAGAGCCACTTACCCAACAGCGAGCGGCACTCACTCTTAAAGCATTGCGGTTAAACGTTGTGGTCAGCCGACAGCAAAGCCTTCTGAATACGCTGCAACTTGCTAGCCAGCAGGCTACAGCGAGCAACAGACAAACTGCCCTTGAACAGGCGAGCGTCGGCATCGCAAAGAACGGCTTCTGCTACCGCGAGAGCGATATCGATTTGTTGGCGGTGGAAGTACTGGGATACCCGCGTCACTTAGGTGGGCCTCACCGTCAATCAACCCTAAAGGACACCCCCCGATGAACCTCACCTTTAGCCCCGAAGAGCAGGCCTTTCGCGCAGAGGTTCGCCATTTTCTAGCCGATGCGCTGCCCAGCGATATTAGTGAACGCGTGCGCCTAGGGCGCCACCTGCGTGCCGATGATCACCTGCGCTGGCAGAACCTCCTCAGCGAACAGGGCTGGCTAGCCTCTAACTGGCCTAAACAGCATGGCGGCCCAGGCTGGGGGCCCGTGCAGCGGCATATATTTGATGAAGAGTGCGCCGCGGCCCACGCGCCGACAGTTGTGCCCTTTGGCGTTAATATGGTGGCGCCGGTGATTATGAAATTCGGTAGCGCTGAGCAAAAGGAGCATTACCTGCCGCGTATTTTGAGCAACCAGGATTGGTGGTGCCAAGGCTACTCTGAGCCCGGCGCAGGGTCTGATTTGGCGGGACTGAATACACGCGCGGTGCGCGATGGCGACCACTATATCGTGAATGGCCAGAAGACGTGGACGACCCTAGGCCAGCACGCCAACATGCTGTTTTGCTTAGTACGTACCGACCCAGAGGCGAAAAAGCAGGCAGGCATTAGTTTTCTGCTGATTGATATGCAAACCCCTGGCATTACCGTGCGGCCCATTATTACCCTGGATGGCGCCCATGAGGTTAATGAAGTCTTTTTAGATAACGTTCGAGTGCCGGTTGAAAACCGTGTCGGTGAAGAGGGCCAGGGCTGGACCTGCGCCAAATTCCTGCTCACCCACGAACGCACCGGCATTGCAGGGCTTGGCCACGCCAAGCAGGCGCTGCGTCACTTAAAGTCACTGGCCAGCCGAATCGAGCATCGCGGCAAGCCGCTGCTGGAGCTGCCCAGCTTTCGCCACCGTGTCGTCAAAGCCGAGCTTGAATTGATGGCGCTGGAAGTCACCAACCTACGCGTGATTGCCGCGGCCCGGGATGGCGGCGTACCCGGTGCAGAAAGCTCGCTACTCAAAGTACGTGGCTCAGAGCTTCGCCAGGAGCTAAGCGAACTCACCCGCCGAGCCCTTGGCCCCGCCGCACTGCCATTCTTCCCCGACTTCCTGCATGGCGAAGGCAGCCTGGATGACGAGCGCGCCCAAAGCGCGGCCGCCAGCGCCCAGTACTTCAACCGTCGCAAGCTGTCGATTTATGGCGGTGCCAACGAGATACAGAAAAGTATCGTCGCCAAAACCATTTTAAACATGTGAGGTCACCATGGATTTTGCTTTAACCGACGAGCAGCGCATGCTCGAAGAGACGCTCACCCGTTTGGTGGCCGACCAGGTTTCGCCCGAACAGCGCCGTACTATGCTTGCCGCTACTCCCAATGGTGCTTCTGCGCTATGGCGCACTTTTGCCGAGCTGGGCCTGCTGCATATGCCCTTTGGCGAAGACGTCGGCGGATTAGGCGGCGACGGCACCGACCTGATGATTATCATGCAGGCGCTGGGACGCGGCTTGGTGCCAGAAGCCTATCTGGCCGGTCTGGTGCTGCCAGGTCAACTGCTGGCGTTAACTGCCAATAGCGATCAGCAAACCCAGTGGCTAACCCCGCTGCTTGAAGGCGAACACCAGCTAGCCCTTGCATGGCAAGAGCACAACGCCCGTTACGACGCCTTGGCGATCGCTACCCAAGCGACCCAGCAAGATGGGCAATGGCAGTTAAGCGGCAGAAAAGATGTCGTCCTAAACCTTGAAGCAGCAGCGGCTAATCTGGTTACCGCTCGATTGGATAACGGCAAGCTAGGACTATTTATCGTCCCTGCGAATGCACCGGGCACATCGTCGCACTTTTACTGCACTATCGACGATCAGCCCGCCGGTGATTTGACCCTGGACAGCGTCACGCTGCCGCCAGCCAACTGCCTGAGTGACGATGTCGGCGATGCGCTGGCCGAGGTTCTCGCCCTTGGTCGTGCCGCACTGTGTGCCCAAGCTATCGGTGCAATGGAAGAGGCCTGCGATCAGACCCTGGCCTACCTAAAAGAGCGCAAGCAGTTTGGCCTGCCGCTATCTACCTTCCAGGCGCTTCAGCACCG
Organism: Vreelandella glaciei; assembly: GCF_013415125.1. GTDB lineage: Bacteria > Pseudomonadota > Gammaproteobacteria > Pseudomonadales > Halomonadaceae > Vreelandella > Vreelandella glaciei. Next base: position 37,379 of record NZ_JACCDE010000019.1, read on the forward strand.
CATGGTGGATATGCATCTGCACCTGGAACAGTCGCGCTCAATGGCGATATTAGCTGCCACTAGCCTGATCCTGCCAGCCAGTGAGCGGGATTATAAAATTGCCGCGGCCAAGGCGTACTGCGGCGAATCGGCGCGCTTTATTGCCGAACAGGCGATCCAACTCCACGGCGGTATGGGGATGTCCGAAGAGTGTTATGTCGCCAGCTACGCCAAGCATCTGGTAATGTTCGATCACCATTTAGGCGACAGCGACTACCATTTTGAAACGGTCAGCGAGCTATTAAAGGTTGCCTAACGATATTGCCTAACATGTTGCCTTGAAAAGTTAAAGTGGAGCGCTATATGCCAGACCCTCTCAGCGAGTTAGTCACTGTTAGCGCTATTGATGATGGCATCGTCGAAGTAGCGATTGCGCGCCCAGAGGTACGTAATGCCCTCAATGAAGCCACCGCCTTGGCACTCAATGAGGCGCTAGCGGCAGTGGCAATTGATGAACAGGTTCGCTGCGTGATTCTGCGTGGGGAAGGCAGCGCGTTTTGCGCTGGCGCTGATCTGGCGGAGTTTGAGAAAGCCACGGCTGAGCCCGCCAGCGAGCGGCTGGAAACGCTCTTTCTACCCGCCCTGCGCAGTTTAATGACGATGGATAAGCCGGTGATAGCGGCCGTTAACGGAGCTGCTGCAGGTATAGGCGTTTCTTATGTGCTCGCCAGCGATATGGTGGTGATGGGCAGCTCTGCTTATCTCAAGCTTGCCTTTATCAATATTGGTTTGATTCCCGACGGGGGCGCCTGCTGGCATCTGGTACGCAAGCTTGGCCATGCTCAGGCGTTTGAAATGGCCGCCTTGGCAACCCCCATTGCGGGTGAGCGCTGCGTCGCACTCGGCTTGGCTAACCGCGTCGTCGAAGATAACCAGGTGCTAGCGGAGGCGCGTTCGCTGGCCCAAGCGCTGGTCGCGCAGTCGTCCCAGGCATTAAGCGCTACCAAACGCGCCCTGCGTGAAGCCGCACAACGCTCGCTGAATGACACGATGGCGTTGGAGGGCGAGTTACAGGATCAGTGCAAAGCCTCTGAAGATTTCCAGATACGCCTGGCGGCGTTTCGTCAAAGCCGGCGTAAATGATTCAGCGCTTGCTGGTAGTCCTGGCGCAGCGTGTCTATCTCTTCTGCCACGCTATTAAGTGTGGAAATACTGCCTACGCCCTGCCCCGCCCCCCAGATATCCCGCCACGCTTTGGCTTTGCTGCTACCCCCCGAGCCGTAGCGCATAGCACTTTTATCGCCTTCAGGCAGCGCATCCGGGTCCAATCCTGCCTGTTCAATACTCTGACGTAGATAGTTACCGTGCACCCCAGTAAACAGGTTGGTATAGACAATGTCCCCCGCGGCGGCGTCTAACACCATCTGCTTATAGGCGGCTTGAGCGTTTGCCTCTTGGGTGGCAATAAAGCGCGTGCCCATATACACCAAGTCAACGCCTAGCGCTTGAGCGGCAACGATCTGTTCGCCTTGGGTAATCGCCCCCGCCAGCACCAGCGGCCCGTCGTAGAAGCGCCGCACCTCGGCCACAAACGCAAAAGGGTTTAAGCGTCCGGCATGGCCGCCCGCACCGTGGCACACCAATATTAAGCCATCGACACCAGCATCAACGGCCTTCTTGGCATGGCGCAGTGTGGTGACATCATGAAAGACCAGCCCACCATAGGCATGCACTTGTTCCACCACTTGATTAGGCGCGTGCAGGCTGGTGATCACCAACGGCACCTTAAACTCGGCGCACAGTGCGATATCGTGCGCTAAACGGTCATTGGTAGGATGAACGATTTGATTAACCGCAAAGGGCGCCGAAGGCTGTTCTGGGTGATGCTGATCATACTCCGCCAGGGTTTGCGTGACCTGCTGCAGCCACTCGCGCAGGGCTTCCGCTGGGCGGGCATTGAGCGCTGGAAAAGCGCCAATAATGCCTGCCTGGCACTGGGCAATCACCAACTCCGGGCCTGAGACGATAAACATCGGAGAGCCGATCACCGGCAGAGTTAACGAAGCGGTTAGGCACGTTAGCATAGGGCCACTCACTATTGTTATGGTCGTTAAAAAGCCCCTTACGGGGCTTTTACGAGACTCTCTTAAGGGCGTTTACAGCTTGCTCTCAAGCTCCGGCAGTATCTCGAATAGATCGCCCACCAGCCCGTAGTCAGCAACCTGGAAGATCGGCGCTTCGTCGTCTTTGTTGATCGCAACGATGACCTTAGAGTCTTTCATACCCGCCAGGTGCTGGATGGCGCCGGAGATACCCACGGCAATATACAGATCCGGGGCAACGATCTTACCGGTCTGACCAACCTGCATATCGTTGGGCACAAAACCTGCGTCTACCGCGGCGCGAGAAGCGCCAATGGCCGCGCCTAGTTTGTCGGCAATGCCATCAAGCAGCTTGAAGTTTTCGCCGTTGCCCATGCCGCGACCACCGGAGATCACCACCTTGGCACCGCCCAGCTCAGGCCGATCAGATTTCGCCAGCTCCTCTTTGACAAAGCTGGACTGGGTGTTTTCCACCACGGTGTCGACCGCTTCAATTGGTGCACTGCCGCTAGCGCCTACCGCGTCAAAGCCGGTGGTGCGGATGGTGATGACCTTCAGCGCGTCATCGCTTTTAACCGTGGCGATGGCGTTACCGGCATAGATCGGGCGCAAGAAAGTGTCGGCACTCTCCACACCAAGCACATCCGACAGCTGGCTAACATCTTTCAGGGCCGCCAGGCGTGGCAGCACGTTTTTGCCGGTGGTGGAGGCGCTGGCCAGCACGTGGGTGTAATCACCAGCCAGCTCAACCAGTAGCGCACCCATGGGCTCGGCCAGTTGGTGGGCGTAAACGGCGTTATCGGCGACGCGCACTTTGCTCACGGCGTCAAGCTTGGCGGCAGACTCGGCCGCGGCTTGCACCTCTTCACCGGCAACGAGAACGTCGATATCGCCGCCGATGGCTTGGGCGGCCGCCACAACGTGTGCGGTGGTGCCAGCCAGTTGGCCTTCGTGTAGATCAGCAAGTACCAGAATGCTCATGGAATCAGCTCCTCTTTAAAGCACCTTGTTCAAAGTACTTTGGCTTCGTTTTTGAGTTTATCGATCAGTTCGTCTACCGAGGCGACTTTAACGCCACCCTTGCGCTCCGCTGGCGATTCGACTTTTAGCAGGCTCACCTTGGAGGCAACCTCGACACCGTAATCGGCGGGGGTTTTGACATCCAGCGGCTTTTTCTTGGCCTTCATGATATCGGGGAGCTTGGCGTAGCGCGGCTCGTTGAGGCGCAGGTCGGTGGTCACAATCGCCGGCAGCGTCAGGGCAATGGTTTGCAGACCGCCGTCGATTTCACGGGTCACATGCACCTTGTCACCGTCGACCGCCACTTCTGACGCAAACGTGCCCTGGGGCAGGCCGGTCAACGCGGCAAGCATCTGGCCGGTCTGGTTGTTGTCGGTGTCGATGGCCTGTTTGCCGAGAATCACTAAGCCCGGCTGCTCTTCCTCGACCACTTTAGCCAGTAGCTTGGCCACGGCCAGGGATTCGGCGCGCTCATCGGTTTCGATATGAACGGCACGATCCGCGCCCAGCGCCAGTGCCGTACGCAGCTGCTCTTGGGCGGTTTTGGGGCCAACGGTGACGGCAACCACTTCTGTGGCCACACCCTTCTCTTTCAGGCGTACCGCTTCTTCCACGGCAATTTCGCAGAACGGGTTCATGGCCATTTTGACGTTAGTGAGATCCACGTCCGAGTGATCCGCTTTAACGCGAATTTTGACGTTGTAGTCGATAACGCGTTTAACCGCGACGAGAATTTTCATAAGGCGTGCTCCAGGCGATTAATAAATACTTCATGCGATTAACAAATATACAGTTTCGCATAGCAGAATATTGTTTCACTTTATAACAAGAACAATAAAAAAACGCCGGACAAAGGTCAAGCGCTTCTTTATTGTGGCGCCCCTTAAAAAGGTGACCAGACAAACCACCCCGCTAACAGTGGAATCGAGGTTACCAGAAATCGGCCGTTCCAACGGTAGCCAATGCGTGTGGCGGGCACCCCGGTAAACCGCGATAAAATCAGCATGGATGCCGTCATCGGCGACGACATTAGCGCCAGCGCCCAACCTACCATGAGTGACGCGCCAATTAGCGGCGGCGTCAGGCCCTCAATAGCTAATTGTGGCAGTAAGCCCACCAATAGCGTCACCGTTACAATCGGATTAACGCCTATTTGGGCAAGCCCCACCACCATTAGCATAGCCAGCACGGCATTAAAGGCGCCCCACTGATTTAACACGGTTAATAGCGGTGCCAACTGTTGTGTATCCACTAATCCAACGCATAAGTGGCCTAAATAGCCCGCTGCTCCCAACACCACGATTTCATTGGCACTGGGCGACAGCAACCAAGGTAGCTGACGATGCACCACCGTCATTGCCGCAGGTAGCCCGCCATAGCCGAGCCTGCGTCGCTGCCAGGCAAGCCATAGAAATGCACCGGTAGGTGCGCCCAACAGCGCGGCAATAGGCAGCCGTAAATCAAGCAGCCAGGCAATAGAGAACACCAGCGCGACAATACCGACAAGCAACACGCTAAACTGCGCCAGCGGGCGTAAAGAAGGTGAAGTTGCCTGTGCTTTATTGGCAGGCGGATGCGGACCGGTTAAGTAATCCACTGCCCAACCCGCTAGAAAAATCAGCATTGCGGCGCCCAAAATATACGGCGCAAGCTCAAGCCAGGTGACTTGAGGAAGGCTCGACAGCACGACCGCGACGCCGATACCCATGGGCGAAATAAGTGGCGCCAGGGAGAACCCACGCAGCAGCGCCAGCATCATGCGCCGCTGGCGAGCTTCGCGAACCCAGGCGCGCCCTTGGGCGGCGCCTAGCGTGTTGCTTTTTTCGATCATGGCGGCGAACAGATTAAGCACGCCAATATTAAGGATAATTCCAAACAGTGCCGAACCTAACGACAAAATGGGGTAGCGGCGGCTGGGGGGTTGATGCAACATACTCTGACCGCATCGGCGCACCAAACGGGAACGATAGGCAGGTAAGCGCAGCATACTCAGCGCCACCACAAAGGTGGCAAAAAAAGCAAAACGCCCGCTGGCCTCAAACAGCAGTTGAGCGGGGTTTGGCGATCGCCACAACGCGACTAGCGTCAACACGCCCGCCACCAGCAGCAACCCTTTGGCCATACGGGTAAGCTGACCCACCAGCGTTGCTAAATAGAGCAGCAATGCGCCAATGCCAACCGCCTGCCAAAATAGGTTGCCGACCACCAGATGGTATAGCGTTGCCAGAGTGACTAGCAGCAGTAGCGAGACCCGCAGACGGGCTGGGCTCACTCAGCAGGCTCCCCGGGGTTGTTATCCGCAAAGCCCTCAGGCGATTCGCTACCTCTGCGACGGCGAAATGAACCTTCACCCATGGCCACTAAAGTGCCCTGTTCATCGACGATCTTGCCGCTGCTCATATAAGTCTTCTGACCGCCACCGCGCACACTGCCTGTTGCCCTTAGCACGCCCTGCCGAGCGGGTCCAACAAAGGTGGTAGTCAGTGACAGCGTCATTCCCCGGCGAATATTGCCGGGTACGTCACAGTGCAGACCTGCCAAGCTCAGCGCACTATCCAGCATCGAGGCCAATACGCCACCGTGCACATTACCACTACGGTTTAGATGTTTGGGCTCGATAGTGAGCTCCACCACGGCGCGGTCTGGCTGCCCCTGCATGCCCAGCAGTTCGTGATAGCCCATCAGCGCTTGTTGAGACGTATCTGACGTATGTATTTGCGAAGGGCTCATAACCCGCTCTCCTGCTGTGCTAAATCCCGCAACCGCCCTTTAAGAATTTTGCCGCTGGCGGTGGAAGGTAGCGTATCCATCAATACAATTTGAGTAGGCCGTTTGTAAGGCGCCAACCGCTCGGCGATAAACGCCTTGAGCTCCGCCATATCAACGTCAACGCCCGGCTCACACTGCACAAAGGCCACGACTTCTTCGTTACCGGCGATCTGGCGCCCTACCACGGCAGTCAGTGTTACTGCCGGGTGCTCGTTGATCACCGCTTCCACGTCCGGTGGGTAGATATTGAAGCCCGAGCGGATAATCAGCTCTTTGCTACGCCCCACGATATACAGCTGGTCATCATGATCGAGCTTGGCAATGTCGCCGGTGTTGAGCCAACCCTCTTCGGTCAGAGTAGCGCGGGTGGCTTCCGGTTGGCGAAAGTAGCCTTTCATAATATTGGGGCCGCGCACCCACAGTTCACCCACTTCATCACCGGGCTGCTCGGCAGTGCCGCTATCGCTTAGCGGTTCCAGACGATACTCCAACAGGGGCAATACACGACCAACAGTGCTGTTGGTATGGCGATCATCAATACGGGTTTGACTGATGGTGGGGCTGGCCTCGGTTAATCCGTAGCCATTATGTAGCGTTAGGCCAAAGGCTGCCTCCACCCGCACTTTGGTGTCGCTATCCAACGGCGAACCACCCGCAGACATGTAAATCAGCTCAGGCGCTTCAAGAGTGCGTTGCTCGCGTTTTAAAAACTCTAACGCCCGGGCATACATAGCGGGCACGCCCTGGAGCACGGTGATTCGCTCCTGCTTTAGTGTGTCCAGCATATGCGCTGCATCAAAACGCGGCACGGTATAGAGGCAGGCGCCGTTATACAGCGACCCCATACAGACCGATGAGAGACCGAACACGTGAGACATAGGCAGCACGCCATACACCCGTTGGCCTTCGCTTAAGTGACGCATGCCGCCTGAGATTGAGGCGATATAGAGAATGCCACGATGAGTCAGCATGACGCCTTTAGGGGTGCCGGTCGTGCCCGAGGTGTAGATCATGGCGGCCACCTGTTCGGCACCGCTCGCGCAGACCGGCTCGGGTTCGCTCTCGTATAGAGAAGAAATCGCCAGCCCACCCAACTGAGGGTGCTGATAGCGGTCGGCGGCGTGGCGCTCGGCGTGCTGGCACGCCTCTGGCGACGCATCGCAGGTATAGAACACGCGCCGGGGCAAGCAGTTGCCCTGGATCAGGTCAACTTCCTGAGCTGAGAGGCGCGAATTCACAATCGCTACCCACACATCCATCTCGCTGGCGGCCAGCAATAGCACGACCAGGGCGCGGCAGTTTTCGCTCACCGTCATAATCCGGTCGCCTGGGCGAATATCCAACGCGCTTAACCAGTCGCAGGCGGCGTGTATTTCTTCACCCAGCTCTGCATAACTCCAACGCACACTGCCATCCACAATGGCGGGCTGATCACCCATACGTTTGGCATTTTCAAGCACGCGGGTGCTGAGCCGCTCGGGAAGCTCAGCCACTAGTTCGCTAGCGAGACGTCCAAAAATACTTTCATCCGGCGCTTGGTAAGGTACCGACAAAGCCATTAGGACGCCTCCCGCACCATATTCCGAGCAATCACGATCTGCTGAATTTGCGTAGTACCTTCGTAAATACGGAATAGCCGTACATCACGGTAGAAGCGCTCAACGGCGTACTCGGACATATAGCCCGCGCCGCCGTGCACCTGCACGGCGCGGTCGGCCACACGGCCTACCATTTCGGCGCAGAACAGTTTGCAGCAGGAGGCCAGCGTCGAAACATTTTCGCCGTCATCTTTGCGCCGCGCGGCATCCATTACCATGGTTTTGCCTGCGTAGGCTTCGGTTTTGCTATCTGCCAGCATGGCTTGAATCAACTGGTGCTCGGCAAGGGCAGCACCAAACTGCTTACGCTCCATGGTGTAGCGTAAAGACTCTTCCACTAAGCGTTCAGCCACACCGACACAGACTGCAGAAATGTGCAGCCGTCCGCGGTCCAGCACCTTCATGGCCGTTTTAAAACCTTGCCCCTCTTTACCGCCAATAATGTTTTCGGCGGGGACCCGGCAGTTATCAAAAATAATATCGCAGGTGTGAGCCCCCTTTTGGCCCATCTTGCTATCCGCCGCGCCGCGCACTAAGCCAGGGGTGTCGCCTTCAACAATAAACGCAGAAATACCGCCCGCGCCTTTATTCTCCGGGTTGGTGCGTGCCATCACAGTGAACAGGTCAGCTTCGGGGCCATTGGTGATATAGCGCTTGGTGCCGTTCAAGATGTAGTGGTCGCCGTCGCGCACCGCGGTCGTCCGCAGGCTGGCCGCGTCGGAGCCTGAATCCGGCTCGGTCAAACAGAACGAGCTAAGAATCTCCCCCGTTGCCAAACGCGGCACATACTTGGCTTTCTGCTCGTCGGTGCCATCAATCAAAATGCCCTGGGCACCAATGCCGTTGTTAGTACCAAACACCGAGCGGAAGGCGGGCGACGTTTTACCTATCTCCATCGCCACCAACGCTTCTTCTTCCATGGTCAGCCCCAGGCCGCCGTACTCTTCTGGAATCGAAAGCCCAAACAGCCCCATCTCTTTCATTTCAGCAAGGATTTCCGGCGGTACCGCGTCCTCCTCTGCCAGTCTCGCCTCATTGGGAATTAGGCGTTCACGGACAAAACGGGCGATGGTATCGACAAGCTGGTTAATCAGTTCGGGATCGCGAATCATGACGGCTCCTGGTGGCAACGGGTTTTATAGTTAGCGTTATCATTAGAAGTAGCGCTGAGCATGGACAATGCGCATATTTTGCATAGCAAAACTATTGTTCACTATTCTTGTCAGGCACTTTTGCATAGCCTAGGATGGCAGTCAATAATTGAAACACAGTTCTGCAATGCAGAATCAAAATCTATAAAGCACTCACTTGCAGCGAGGATTTGGCGTATGGCTAGCGAATCAACACCTTCCCCCTTCACCACGCTTGGCATTGTCGGCACTGGCGCCATGGGCCGTGGCATCGCTCAACTGGCGGCCCAAGCAGGCCTAAAGGTCATACTGTTCGATGTTAAGGAGGGTGCTGTAAAAGAAGCCAAAACGTTTATTAACGGCCTATGGGAGAGAAGTGCTGATAAGCAGCGCATCACTAAAGAGCAGGCGCAGCATTATAGTGAGCAGTTAACAGAGGCAAGCGAACTCGCCGCGCTGGCCCCCTGCGATATCGTCGTAGAAGCCATTGTCGAGAAGCTTGAGGCCAAGCAGGGTCTGTTCAGTGATTTAGAAACGATTGTCAGCCAGCAGGCCGTGCTAGCGACCAATACCTCTTCACTATCCGTCACCGCCATTGCCGCTACCTGCCAACACCCTGAGCGAGTGATTGGTTTCCACTTCTTTAATCCCGTCCCACTGATGAAGATTGCCGAGGTCATTCCTGGTTTACGCACCGCCGATGAGGTCACCCAGCGGGTGAATGCTCTGGGCAAAGCCATGGGCCACTTTACTGCCCAGGCTACCGATACGCCTGGATTTCTAGTCAACCACGCCGGGCGCGCCTTCGGCACCGAAGCGCTGCGTATTCTAGGCGAAAGCGTTACCGACCCAGCCACCATTGATCGCATTATGGTTGATCAGGGTGGTTTTCGAATGGGGCCGTTTACGTTGCTGGACCTTACCGGACTGGATGTCTCCCACGCGGTGATGGAATCGGTGTATCACCAGTATTATGAGGAAGCGCGCTTCCGCCCTTCACCGCTAACGCGGCAGCGCTTGGCTGCAGGCTTGCTGGGGCGTAAAACCGGCGAAGGCTTTTACCGCTATGTGGAAGGCAAGCAACAAATGGCGGATGAGCCCGCTATCGCTGAGGTGTCTCCTTGCCCGGTGTGGATCAGTCAAGACGACCCCGAATCCGCCGCAGCACTCGCTGAATTGGTCAACACGGCGGGCTGGCCATTAGAGACCGGCCCACAGCCCACTGAGCAAGCGCTCTGCCTGCTGACGCCTTTTGGTGAAGACGCTACTAGCTGTGCGCTGCGCCAAGGGCTAGACGCCAAACAGTGCGTGGCGGTGGATATGCTCGCGGGGCTAGATAAACGCCGCAGCATGATGACCACACCGATAACTCAGCACACCTTCATTCAAGCAGCGCAAAGCCTACTCAACCACGACGGCACCCCGGTGAGCACGCTTCAAGACAGTAACGGCTTTGTTCTTCAACGCGTTGTTGCCTGCATCGTTAACGTTGGTGCCGAGATTGCCCAGCAAAGCGTCGCGGAACCCGCCACTATCGACCGCGCAGTTGAGCTGGGTTTGGGCTACCCCTTCGGCCCGCTACTTATGGGTGACCATTACGGCGCCACGCGTATTATGACGATACTCAATAACCTGCTCGAGGCCACCGGTGACCCACGCTATCGCCCTAGCCCATGGCTGCGCCGTCGTGCCGCTCTGCAAATGTCGCTAACGACTGCTTAACAACAACTTAACAACAACAGGAAAACCATCATGCAAGACGCCTATATTTACGACGGTTTACGCACCCCTTTTGGCCGCCACGGTGGCAGCTTGGCGGCTATTCGCCCCGATGAACTGCTGGGGCTGACGCTGAAAGCGCTGGTCGCCCGCAACCCCTTTGCGCCGGAAAGCTATGAAGAGGTGTTGGCAGGCTGCACCAACCAGGCAGGTGAAGACTCCCGTAACGTGGCCCGCCACGGTGCATTGTTGGCAGGCCTGCCTATTGAAGTGGCGGGCCAAACCGTCAACCGGCTTTGTGGTAGTGGCTTGGCGGCGATGATGGATGCTGCCCGGGCAGCTCGACTGGGTGAAGGCGAGCTGTTTTTGGCCGGTGGCGTTGAGTCCATGTCCCGCGCACCTTATGTATTGGGTAAAGCAGACTCCCCTTTTGCCCGCAACCAGCCGATGTTCGACACGGTGATAGGTTCACGCTTCCCCAACCCCTGGATTGCCAAAGAGTACGGCAGCCACAGCATGCCGGAAACCGCCGATAACATTGCCCATGATCTCAACATAGGCCGCGATGCCAGCGATGCGTTTGCCGCCCGCTCCCAGGCGCGCTACGCCCAGTCACTAGCAGCCGGCTTCTACGACGGTGAGATGTTTGGTGTAGAAGTGCCTCAAGGCCGCAAACAGCCACCCCTGCTGATAGATAAAGACGAGCATCCACGCCCGCAAAGCACCGAAGATAAGCTGGCCAAGTTAGGCGCACTGTTTGAGGGCGGCGTAGTGACCGCAGGCAACGCCTCAGGCCTTAACGATGGCGCCGCCGCCCTAATTGTGGGCACCCAGGCTGCCGGTGAGCGTGTAGGCTTAACCCCACGCGCGCGCATTATTGCCAGCGCCGTTGCCGGTGTTGCGCCGCGGGTGATGGGGTTAGGGCCAGTACCCGCTTCACAAAAAGCGCTGGCGCGTGCCGGGCTTACCCTTGAGCAGATGGATGTGATTGAAATTAACGAAGCGTTTGCCGTTCAGGTGCTTGGCTGCGTGCAGCAGTTGGGGCTCTCCGTCGACGATCCACGCTTGAATGCCAACGGCGGCGCTATCGCCATTGGCCATCCCCTAGGGGCTTCAGGAGCACGCTTGGCGCTTACGGCTCTCCGACAGCTTGAAACGACCGGTGGGCGCTATGCGTTGGTTACCATGTGCATCGGCGTCGGTCAGGGCATTGCCACAATTATCGAGCGTCTGGACAGCTGATTTAGTGTCAAACAGCCGCTATTTCGTTGATAGGCATGAACGCTGCGTCTAAGTAGATATGCGATACTGGGCGCCATAAGCCACCTATTGTTGGGATATTGAATGCACCCCACCGACACTGATGCTGACGACCTGCAGTTGCCCGGAAAAGATCGCAACTTTGTGACTGCGCTCGCGCGCGGCTTAGAGTTGCTGCGCGCCTTTGGCGCAGGTGAAGAGTATTTAGGCAATGCTGAGCTGTCCAACCGTACAAGTATTCCTCGCCCGACGGTGTCACGGTTAACCTATACCCTGACCCAGTTGGGCTATCTCCAGCACAATACCCACCTGGAAAAGTACCGCCTTGGGCCAGGTGTCTTGGCCTTGGGGTATCGCTTTCTTGCCAATATGGGTATTCGCGAAATTGCTCGCCCGCATCTGCAGAAATTTGCCGATGCTACCGACTGTAACGTTAGCCTGGGTGGGGCCGACCGCAGCGACATGGTCTACCTGGAAACCTGCCACGGCCATGGGCCGCTAATCATTCGCCTGGACACGGGCTCCCGCCTGCCCATTGCCACTTCTGCGATTGGCCGTGCCTGGCTATGCGGCTTGTCTGACGAACGGCGCCAGCAGGTGCTCCAGGAGTTGGCCAGCGAGTATGGTAGTGACTGGCCGCGTTATGAAGCGGGTATACAACAGAGCTTTAAAGACTATGCGCAGTACGGTTTTTGCCTCTCTGAGCAGGATTGGCAGCGCGATATTAGCGCCGTGGCGATGCCGCTGATTTTGGAAGATGGCGCCGAGGTCATGGCGATTAACTGCGGCGGCTCCAGCCTGCGCTTGGATCACGACCGCTTGGTTAATAACTTAGGCCCTCGTCTCAAGGAAGTCGCTAATCAGATTAAGCAGGAACTAGCGCCAAGAGACCGCTCGGCACGGTAAATTCAAGCTAGGGAGACTTTAACTAACGCCCGTTTGAATGCATCATAGACTTCTAAGCAAGCGCATCGATACCAAGAACGCCAAGGAGTGGGGATGCCAAGCGAGTGGATAGCGCGTCATGATCAAACAGTAACCCTCAAAGGCGAGTGGACGCTTGCCAACTACCGGCATATCAAAACGGCGCTTATTCACACAGAGCTCATTAACACAGAGCCCGGCAAGCCAACGGGTGCGACAGTTTCGCTAGACGCGATCACGCGCCTTGATACCGCTGGTGCCATACTCATCGTTGAGCTGATTGGCGTTGAGAAAGCGCGTGCAGTAGCCGACTGGGCAGCAGAGCTGCCGAGAGAGCAGCAGGCACTGCTTGTGCGTATTGCCGAAGCCATGGAAGCGCCGCTTGATGTTGCTCCTCCTTCCTATTCACGTATTAGCCAAGCGCTTGCCAGTGTGGGCCAACAAATGGTGGGGCTTTGGTCTCAGCAGCACCAGCTGCTGGCCTTTATTGGTCTTGTCATGGCCACCCTCTTCCATCTGGCATTGCGGCCACGCCACTGGCGTTTAACGGCCACCGTTGCCCATATTCAGCAGAGCGGTCTTAACGCCGTACCCATCGTCGCACTACTAACCTTTATGGTGGGTGCCGTCGTGGCTTTCCTTGGCGCTACCGTTTTGCAGGATTTTGGCGCCACCATTTATACCATCGATCTTGTTGCGTTCTCTTTCTTGCGGGAGTTCGGCGTTCTGCTTGCTGCGATCCTACTCGCAGGACGAACCGCCAGCGCCTTTACTGCCCAGATCGGCGCCATGAAATCCAACGAAGAGATTGATGCCCTGCAGGCCCAAGGGCTAGATCCTATCGAGCTTTTGGTACTCCCAAGGGTAATGGCGATGTTAATTAGCCTGCCCATGCTCGCCTTTGTAGGTATGCTCAGCGGCTTAGCGGGTGGCGCCATGGTCACCTCCCTATCACTGGATATTTCACTTACCCAGTTTATGGCCACGTTGCAAAAAGACGTATCGGTGACGCATTTTTTGGTAGGCCTTAGCAAAGCACCGGTGTTTGCCTTTGTGATCGCCGTTATTGGCTGCCTTGAAGGCTTTAAGGTCAGCGGCAGCGCGCAGTCGGTGGGAGAACACACCACGTCAAGCGTCGTTCAATCGATTTTTATGGTGATTCTGATTGATGCCGTCGCCGCGCTGTTCTTTATGGAGATGGGCTGGTGATAGATTCAGCTAAATCGACACCACAACCCGATCAACCGGTGATTCAGGTAAAGGGATTAGTTAACCGTTTCGGCGCCCATGTAGTTCATGAAAACCTGGATTTGACCCTTAAGCGCGGAGAAATTCTTGGCGTTGTGGGCGGTTCAGGTACCGGTAAATCAGTGCTTCTGCGTAGTATCGTTGGTTTGAAACGACCCAATGGCGGCGCGGTTGAAGTGCTTGGCAATACGCTTAACGAGCTAGACGACAAGCAACGTAGCCAAATAGAGCGGCGCTTTGGCGTGCTGTTTCAGCGCGGTGCGCTGTTTAGCTCGTTGAACCTACAAGAGAATATTGCCCTACCGCTAATTGAACATGCCAGGCTACCCCGTGAAGACGCCGAGCATCTTGCCAGGGTCAAGCTTGCGCTGGTCGGGTTGCCGCCACAGGCAGCACTGCAGTTTCCTGAGTCGCTATCTGGTGGCATGGTCAAGCGCGCCGCCCTCGCCCGCGCCTTAGCGCTTGACCCTGAGATTCTATTCCTTGATGAACCGACCGCTGGGCTTGACCCTATCGGCGCGGCGGCCTTCGATCAGTTGCTAGTCACCCTTCGCAATGCGCTGGGATTCAGCGTATTTCTGGTTACCCATGACTTGGATACGCTATACGCCGCCTGCGACCGGGTAGCGGTACTCTCGCAAAAACGCGTATTAGTCGTAGATACCATTGATAAAGTGGCGGATACCGACGACGAGTGGGTTCAAGACTACTTTCACGGGCCGCGTGGTCGAGCCGCTCAGCGTGCTCATGCCGCCTTTTCAACGAATGCTTACACTCAGGAGTGAGGGTCGATGGAAACCCGCGCACATCACGTTTTGATAGGTCTGTTCACACTGGGAACCGCCGTCGCGGCGCTGCTGTTTGCACTATGGATGAGCTACGCAGCCGGTGAACGTAGCTACCAGCCTTACCGCATTCTATTTGAGCGCAGCGTTAGCGGCTTATCGGTCGGCAGCCGAGTGCAATATAACGGTATTGAGGTGGGGGACGTCACCGAGCTTAACCTTAATCCTGATGACCCTCGGCAGGTGATTGCCCATATCCGCGTTTACGATGACGCACCGATCAAGACGGACACGCGGGCAAAACTTGCCTTTGCCAGCATCACCGGCAGCATGTCTGTGCAACTCCACGGCGGCACCCCTGAAGCCCCGCTGCTGATTGACCAAACCGATATCGAAGCGCCGTTTATAAGCGCAGACCCTTCGCCCATCGCCACGCTGTTCGATGAAGGCGAAGATATGATCGAGAACATCAACTCAATCCTGAAAAACGTTAACGAGCTGTTTGACGATAATAACCGTGATCAGGCAGGCAATATTTTAACCAACATTGCTCAGATTACCGAGATGATTGCCGCCCAGCAGAACGCCTTGGATCAAAATATGGCGCTTTTCGGCGAAGCCACTCGCCAAGCAACTAACACGCTTAGCAGCATCGACGCACTTAGCCAGGAAGCGACACAGCTGCTGCGTCAAGAGGGCCGGCTGGTAATGCAGAGCGCCGCTGATGCGAGTAGCGATGTCGCCCGGGCGGCTCAACGCATTGAGCAGTTAGTGGAAACTAACGCTGGTGCCATCGAGGGCAGCCTGCAGGGCGCGCAAGATATTGCCCCAGCGCTCTCTTCGCTGCGCTCCACGCTCGATACATTGGATCGTATTACCCGCCAGCTAGAGGAGAGCCCAACAGACTTTTTTCTGGGCCGTGATCAGGTAGAGGAGTTCCGCCCATGAAGTTACGCCCCGCTGTTTTCGTTTCTGTTGTCTGCGTTACTGCCGTACTGCTGATGAGTAGTGGCTGTTCAATATTGCCCGAAAGTGAGCCAGCGACGCTGTATCGTTTGCCCAGTAGCGATATACAGCCCGTCACATCAGATTCTATGACCACCCGCCAACGCCTTGCTGTGGCTGCTCCGCAGGCGGGGCATTTACTGAGTAGCAACCGTATTGTGGTTTACCCAGAGGGTAATGTGGTTAATGTGTACGAAGCTGCCCGCTGGCAAGAGAATGCCCCTGCTTTACTCCAATCGCGCTTGATCACTGGGTTACAGCAGAGCCGCCTATTCGCCAGCGTGGGTAGCGATAGCCTGCCTTCCGAGCAACTGCTGCTCAGCGAACTACGTCACTTTCAGAGCGACTACGCTACCCGTCCGCCCACGGTGAAAGTTCAGCTCGATGTTCAGCTCGTCAGCACTCAAAACCGCGCTTCAATCGCGTCTCAAAGCTTCACCACCAGCGCGCAATCAATAAGCACCGATATACCTGATGTGGTTAATGCGTTTGGTATCGCTAGCGACGAGCTTGCTGAGGAACTGGTCAACTGGCTGGCCAATCAGGAGGAAGCTAATCCCCTTGATTAAGCTAGCAGTGACTAAGCCAGCGTGATTAGGACGTTGTTGCCCTTCGGACATACTCCCGCGGGTCGCGGGGGTAGTAGCGTTCGGGTTGGCTTTCAAGATGAGTAAAATAACGGGTGTCTTTGTAGGGCATCTTCATGTAGCCCGAGACGCCTAGACCCTCTATTTGGTCTACCGAGGCGAGAATGCGCGCCAGCAGCGTGCGGAACTCTCCCTCTCGAGCCGGATCCAGCAGGCGGTAGTAGCTGTGTATTTTGAGGTGCTGTGGCAGCGCTTCAAAAATGATCATGCCGGTATGGTGAATATCATTGAGCTGCTGCAGCACATGCATAATCGCCTCGGGCAGTACCAACAGCTCTTCTGGGTCGGGGCCATCCTCAAAGTAGCTGTGCTGACGGGTGCGATCCTCGAGCTCCGGTACTGCGCTCAACTCATAGCCTATCGCCATGCTGGGTTCGCTAACGAAAGCTTCATCCACGGAAGCTCGTTCTAAGTGCAGTGTTTGCCGCGCGTTAAACAAGCAGCTTTTAAACACGCCCTGGCGGTGAATTGCCCGCGCCAAGTGCACCATATTATTGACCGCTTCGATAAACGCAGGTTTCAGCGTCGGGTCGTGTAAATTTAACGACGAGTCGATATATACCCCTTCCCGCTCCCAGCGTACCGCCAAGCCCCCCACCACCGGATATTTGCCCAAGCGGCTCACCGACGCCAAAAAGGCCTTTTCGGTTTCACCCATACCCTGCATAAACTGTTTGTAATAGCGATCGAGTTGTACGTCATTGACATCATTCAGGGTTTCTTGAGCATGCTCTTCCTGTGAAAAGGCTTCGCGCAGGAAGGCTTTGCGCGAGCTATAGACCACGGTATCGATCTCCTGATGCGCGGGGCGCGCCCATACCGGCACCAGCGGTACATTGTGCGATGCGGGCAGATCGATCATTACGACTCTGGCCATACGCGACATGTGGTTTAGAAAGTAGTCGCCTGCTTTGCGCCGCACCAGAGGGTCGGGGTCGAGCATTCCATCCAGGGTGCGGGCAAACTCCATCGGTAACCCCAGCGAACTGGCGGGAATCGCCCGATGGCCAAATCGACACGACTGCGCCGACGCCAGCGCATACAGGGTGCCTGCTGCGCCCTGCTCATCAAATCGCGGCGATGACAGTGCGCCGTTTAACTGCTCTTCGCCAATAAAGTAAACATCGCCCAGTCGGGCATTGGTTTGCTGCAGATTATCCGACATCAGCTCCATGACGTTGGCGCCCACAAACTGCAGTTGAGCATCCAATTGGGCAAATACCGATGAGCCCCAATCGATTAGCGCAATAGACTCCTGCTCGGCGTCATATACCAAGTTAGAAGGCTTAATATCGCCATGCACTACCGGCCGTGCCTGGGAGCCTGACTCCCGGCGCAGGGTAAGCAGGATGTCGGCCAACTGCGCCGCCATGCGCACAATCAAGCGGGGTGAGAGGCGCCCCTGTTTAAGCGATACCTGCTCTAGATTCCAGCCGGGGGCACGCTCCATCACCAGAATGGACTGCCCCCGGGAACGCTGGTAGGCAATGAGACCTGGTATGCGAGGATGGGACACCTGCTCGAGCATAAACGCCTCCTCTTCGAGGCGTTCCTGCAAGTGCGTGGGTAGGGTAATGCGCGAGAATTTAAACACATAGTGCGCTACAGCACCTTGGTGGACGGTGCTGCCAGCAAATACAAAACCGTAGGCACCCTTGCCAATGAGCTCGATGCCCTGATAGCCCAACTGGGAGAGCTGCGCCTGGCACAGCGCCACCCAGTCTTTAAGCTTGCGGGCATCGTGATGACTCAGCAGATATACCGACTGCTCTTCGGGTATGTAAAACTGCTGAAGCGGTGCCTGGGACATAAGTCGCCCTGCTAGCCCAAGTGAAGCAGCATGGTCTCTGGGGCTTCCAGAAAGCCCTTCCAGGCATTACAGAAACGCGCAATGGTACCACCGTCGATAAAGCGGTGATCGCCCGCCCAGGTGATGGTCATAATCGCGCGGCGCTGCACCTCACCCTGCTCATCAAAGCGCGGTAACCATTGGGTTTTACCAATCGCCACAATGGCGGCTTCCGGCGCGTTAATAATCGGCGCGGCGTAGGTGCCTCCCAGTGCACCGATATTGGAAATACTAATGGTGCCGCCTTTTAGATCCGCCTGATCTACCCGCCCCTCCCGCGCCGATGTTGTTAAACGGCCGACTTCCCGGGCAATATCCAATAGGGTTAAGCGCTCAACGTTTTTGACATTGGGCACCATCAAGCCCGCTTTGCTATCCACCGCCATCCCGATATTGCACTGGGTGTAGTAGTGCAGCTCATCCCCCGCGGCATTTAGCTGGGCATTAACGATGGGCTCTTCGGCGATAGCTAACGCCATGGCTTTCATAAAAAATGGCATCAGCGTCAGCCGCTCGCCCTGGGCCTCGGCCACCGCTTTCAAGCGCTCTCGCAGCGCCAGCAGTACGGTAACATCGATCTCTTCGCCGTAGTGAAAATGCGGAATAGTGCTGGCTGCCTCGACCATACGCTTGGCCATGACGGCCCGCACGCCGCGGAGGGGCTCTACTCTTGGCGCTTTGCTTTCGATTGAGCGCTTAACGCCTGCCTGGCTTGGTGCCGCTGCTATTTGCGCTGGTTGATCAAGATGCGCCAGCACGTCCTCTTTTAACACCCGGCCATCTTTGCCGCTGCCAGCGATCTCCGTAAGCTGTAGCGAGTGTTCACGCACTAGGCGCCTAACGGCAGGGCTGGCTGGCACCTTGTCATATAAGCGGCCAGCCGCCGAAGTACCTGAAGTAGTGGACGGTTCCGGCGTCTTTGGCTTATCGCTGGAGGCCGATTGCGCAGTTTCTGGCTCGGCCTCGCTCATAGTGTTACTGGCCCCATCCACTTGATAGGCATACAGCGGCGCATGGACTTTAGCAATTTGACCCTGGG
The DNA here is from genome assembly GCF_013415125.1 of Vreelandella glaciei. GTDB lineage: Bacteria > Pseudomonadota > Gammaproteobacteria > Pseudomonadales > Halomonadaceae > Vreelandella > Vreelandella glaciei. Next base: position 56,453 of record NZ_JACCDE010000019.1, read on the forward strand.
CCACATAGAGTTTGGTCACGACACCTGCTTCGGGGGCGGTAATCTCCACCAGAGCCTTGTCGGTCATGACCTCAACGATAGGCTGGTCTTCTTCAATTTGATCGCCTTCAGCGACGCGCCATTCGACGACTTCGCACTCGACAATACCTTCGCCAATATCCGGTAGTAAAAAATCGCTCATTGTTTTTCTCCTGGCGCTAAAAGTTGACGCTTTCGCGAATCGCTTCAAAAATCTTCAGGTGATCAGGCAGATACTCTTTTTCCAGCACCAGCGGAAAAGGCGTATCCAGACCCGTCACCCGGGCAATGGGCGATTCCAGGTAGAGAAAACAACGCTCTTGAATAGTGGCGGCAATTTCACCGGCAAAACCGCCGGTTAACGGCGCTTCATGACTCACCACGAGGCGACCAGTTTTTAACACCGATTCAGCTACCGTATCCGCATCCCAGGGTAGCAGTGAGCGTAGGTCGATCACTTCACAGGCGATGCCCTGCTCTTCGGCTAACTCGACCGCTTTGCCGATTACCTCCATCTGCGCGCCCCAGCCCACCACGGTAATATCCGTGCCCTCTTTGGTGATTTCGGCTTCGCCAATGGGAAGCTGGTAATCCTCTTCAGGCACGTCGCCTACCGAAGCGCGATAAAGACGCTTAGGCTCCAGAAAAAGTACCGGGTCCGGGTCGCGGATAGCAGCAAGCAGTAGCCCTTTGGCCTGATAGGGGTTGCGCGGCACCACCACCTTAAGTCCGGGCGTATGAGTAAAATAAGCTTCGGGGGATTGGGAGTGATAGAGACCACCGGCGATACCGCCACCGTAAGGGGTGCGAATGGTCAAACCACCAACGTTAAACAGATCGCCTGAGCGGTAGCGGAACTTGGCGGTTTCGTTAACGATCTGGTCAAACGCGGGAAAGATATAGTCAGCAAACTGTATTTCTGCCACAGGCACTGAGCCCTGGGCCGCCAAGCCGTTGGCAAAGCCTATAATGCCCTGCTCGACAAGGGGAGTGTTGAAGCAGCGCGCTTTGCCGTACTTCTCCTGCAAGTGACTGGTGGCCCGAAATACGCCGCCAAAAATACCCACGTCTTCACCAAAGCAGATGACTTTTTCATCCTCGGCCATGGCGATATCCAGTGCATTATTAATTGCCTGGAGCATGTTCATGGTAGCCATGTTACGCCTCTCCCTGGGTATCAGTCTCGGTGCCCACGTCTAAATCCAACGACTGCGCCCCGCGGGGATAAGCCTCGGGGTAGCGACGGATGTGGCGTTTTAACTGATCGAATTGGCGCTGCAACGACGGAGTGATATCGGCATACACATCGCTGATCAGGCTCTCCAGCGGCGGTGACGAGCGTTTCTCTGCTCGCTTCATGGTTTCCAGCACTTCACGACGCAGGGTTTCCTGCTGGGAGGTCTCCTCCTCTTCGCTCCACCATTGTTTCTTCAGGAGCCATTTTTGCAGCCGCAGCAGTGGGTCTTTGGCGCGCCACACCTCCTCCTCATCTTTCGAGCGGTAGCCAGAAGGGTCATCGGAAGAGGAGTGTGCGGCAAGGCGATAGCTCATGGCCTCGATCAATACCGGCTGATTTTGCTCAACGGCGATCTTACGTGCCAGCCGGGTTGCCTCGTAAACAGCCAGCACGTCGTTGCCATCTACCCGGATCACATGCATGTGGTAGCCAAAGGCACGCGGTGCGATACCGTCGGCAGCAAACTGCTCGACGGCAGGAGTGGAAATCGCATAGCCATTGTTACGGCAGAAGAAAATCACCGGCACCTGATGCACTGAGGCCATATTCAGCGCGGCGTGGAAATCACCCTCTGAGGCAGCGCCTTCCCCAAAAAAAGTTAACGTGCAGTGACCGTTACCAGCCAATTTTTGGCCGTAAGCGTAACCCGTGGCCTGAGGAATCTGAGTCGCTAAGGGGGACGAAATGGTCATGTAGTGCAGCTTGCGCGACCCATAATGAATCGGCATTTGACGGCCTTTGCCGTAGTCCAGCTCGTTGCCGAACAGCTGATTCATAAATTCGTCGATTGAGAAGCCGCGATACATCAAGGCGCCCTGCTCGCGGTACTGCGCCATAATCATATCGGCGTCATTTAGCGCAGCGGTGGCGCCCACTACGGCGGCCTCTTCCCCGGTACACTGCATGTAGAAGCTCAACCGCCCCTGGCGCTGAGCGGCCATCATGCGTTCATCGAGAATACGCGTGGCCAGCATTGCCTGGTAAATGCGCCGGGCATGGTCACGTTCAAGCGCCGGTTCAATGGCGCCGCTATAGAGCTCACCCTCGGGATTAAGCAGGCTAAAGGTGGGAATCGAAAATTCGTCGCCGGTCATGAACTCCGGCTGGTGTACGTACTGTGTCATCATTATTGTCCTTGTTTTACCCCTTTTGAGGGCAGTGTTGTTGGTATTGACCGTTTATGCCAGTGGATTTATCTGCCATAGGCCAACGCAACATCCAGGGTTACCACAACAATAAGGACAGTACCGCAGCACAAGAACTTTAGGGATGCTACTTAAGGCGCAGAGAGAGCTTAAGGCGCAGAGAGGCGGGAACGTAGTTGACGCTGCAGCAGTTCAAACAGGCTGTCGACCGTCAATGCCAATAACGCAATGGTCAACGCCCCCTGAACTACATAGGCCATATTGCCGTTAACGATGCCGGAGATAATCGGGTCGCCAAGGTTACTGGCTCCAACAGTCGCCCCCAGAGCAGCCGTGGCGATATTGATGGTGACAGAGGTGCGAATGCCCGCCAGGATGACTGGGGCCGCCAGCGGCAGCTCGACATAACGCAATGTCTGTGTCGGCGTCATGCCCATGGCGTGTGCGGCGGTCTTTATGTCGATATCAACCGCCTGCAGTCCGGCAAGCGTATTACGCACGATGGGCAGCATGCCATACAGCATCAAGGCGACAATGATGGGCAAGGTACCAAATCCGAGTACAGGTACCGCCAGCGCCAGCACGGCCACAGGCGGGAAGGTTTGTCCCAGCGAGGCCAACTGCCCTACCAGCGGTAAAAAATCACTGCCGCGCTCGCGAGTTACCGCAATGCCAGCTGAGACGCCTACAACAACGGTCACAAGCGCCGCTATGCCCACCACAAGGAGGTGGCGGCCCAGCAGTACATAGAAATCAGCCCGGTCATAAATCACCTGCCTGGCATCGGGTTCTATCCAGCGAAACAGTGGCTCGGCAGCAGACATGGCCACAACGCTGAGCAACAGCAGTGCTCCCCACACCAGTGGCCAAAGCCACAGCGGGGCTCTTTTGCGTGGCTGCGCGACACTCAGCGAATTACTCACGCGCACTTCCTTTATCCAGTTGTGCTTCCTTGATGATCCTGCGCAGCGATAGCTCGCCAATGGGGACATCGTGCTGATCGACAACTGTAAGCCTATCGCTGTGGTCGCGCAGCATCATGGAAAGCGCCTGACGCAGCGAAAAATCGGCCGGGATTCGTGATTGAGCGGGCAGAGTCGGCCCCATGGAGGTCATGTGATCTTTAACGCGGGTTAAAGCAGCCTGTTTGAGCCCCCGTTCAAGCCCTCCCAACAATGACTCGACAAACGAGTCGGCTGGCTGTTGCAACAGCGCGAGCGGAGAACCCTGCTGCACGATTCGCCCTTCGCGCATCACCACCAAATGATCCGCTAGCTTGAGGGCTTCATCCATGTCATGGGTAACGAAGACCACCGTTTTGTGCAGCCGCGCCTGTAGTTTGGCCAGCTCATCCTGAAGCTTTTCACGGGTAATCGGATCAAGGGCGCCGAAAGGTTCATCCATCAGCAAAATATCGGGGTCCGCGGCCAATGCCCTTGCCACACCGACTCGTTGCGCCTGCCCACCTGAAAGCTGGTGAGGATATTTATGCGCAAACTCCCCGACAGGCAAGCCTAGCAAGTCCATCAACTCTTCGACCCGCCCCTGGACATCGGCGGCTGACCACTTCAATAAACGCGGTACCAAACCAATATTGCGCGCCACGTTCCAGTGAGGGAACAAACCGGTGTGCTGAATGACATAACCAATCCGGCGGCGTAGCTTTACCGGGTCATACACCTCAATGGCCTGGCCATCCAGAATAATGTCACCCTCGCTATGCTCGATTAAGCGATTGATCATGCGCAGCGTGGTCGATTTACCACAGCCGGAGGTACCTACCAGCGCACAAAATTTGCCCTTAGGCACACGCAGCGAAATATCATCCACCGCGGTTTCTTCACCAAATCGCTTTGAGACATGGGAAAGCTCAATCATCGTGTTCCTCCGGGGCGCAGTGCTTCTGCCAGGGCGCCCAAGCCCGCATCCACGACCAGAGCCAGCATTAAAATGGGCAGTGCGCCGAGCAGAACCATGTCCATGGCTGCTTGACCCAAACCCTGAAAAATAAAGGTGCCGAGCCCACCCGCCCCGATCAAAGCGGCAACGGCGGTAAGACCAATGGCCTGAACCGTGGTAATACGCACCCCCTCAAGTAGCACCGGCAGCGCCAGCGGTAGCCGCACCTGCCAAAAACGCTGGCCAGCACGCATTCCCATCCCCTTGGCGGCTTCCAGGGTATCGGGGCTTACTTCTTCAAGAGCGATATAGGTGTTACGCACCATGGGGAGCAGGCTATAGGCAATCAGTGCGATCAAGGCAGGCGTCGTACCGATCCCGCTAACGCCAAGCTGGCCTAGCAATGGCACGTTGGCAGCAAGCCAAGCAAGCGGCGCCAGTAGCAGGCCAAACAAGGCAAGACTGGGAATGGTTTGTAGAAAATTGAGTACTGCGAAAGCGCTTTTCTGCAGCCGTGCATAGCGGCGCATCAGCATCGCTAGCACTAAGCCAACCACCACGCTAATACTGACGGCAGCCCCAACCAGCGTCACGTGCTGACCAATAGCTCTCAGAAACTGCCGATCACGCGCCTTAAACTCCTGCACCAAGGCAAGGCTATCCAGCCACAAAGTTGCACACAGCCACCACACCAATGCCACGCCACATAACAGCAGCGTGGGCCAGAGACGAGTGAGCTTTAAGCGTAAGCGTATTTCAATTAAGCACAGTAGTAATACAAACAGCACTACCCAATACGCTGCCCCCAGGCCTAAACGCGCCTGGGGCAGTTCAGGGTCAATCAGTAAATAGCTGCTGGCAATTAACCCCACGGGCATGAGTGCCATCAAGGTCATTACTGCCGCTAACAGAGCGCGATAGTGCCGGGGACTCGGTTGCCACGCTAATATGCCAATGAAACTGAGCAGTAATGTGGCTAACAGCGCGCCGGGCCAGCCTAAGGCCTCAAGCGCGCCGTAGCTCGTTCCCTGAACAATCCGATTGGGAGCCATGCTAACCACGTCCAAACTCCAGAATGCGGCCAGCATGATAAGACTGAGGCTAACAAGCACAGTGTTAGGGTGCCGCCCATCCCAGCGAAGCCGAGGGGTGGACAATGCATCCAGCAACGACATTAATTAGCTATCCCAGGCATAAACACATTAATCAGCTAGCGTATCCAGATAGTCGCTGGCCACTTGGGTCGGTGACAGCCCGTTAACGGCAACATCTGCATTTAACGTTTGCAGAGTGACCAGATCAAGGGTGGCAAAGACCTCGTTGAGCAGCGCTTCCATTTCGGGATACGTTTCCAGCACGCTTTCACGCACCACGGGGGCAGGCTGGTATACGGGCTGCACGCCTTTAGTATCTTCCAGTACGACCAGACCCAGTGCACTTAAGCCACCGTCGGTGCCATAAGTCATGGCGGCGTTAACGCCACTGGTTTGCTGGGCGGCGGCACGCATGGTGGCAGCAGTATTGCCACCCGACAGCACCAGCAGTTGCTCATCGCTCAATTCAAAACCGTAGGCTTCCTGAAACGCAGGTAACGCCTGTGCGGATTCCACAAATTCAGCGCTGGCGGCGAATTTGAACTCCCCTCCTTCCGCCAGATAGGCCGCGAGGTCTTCTAAACTGACCAATTCATTTTCAGTGGCTACGTCTTCGCGGACGCTCATTGCCCAGGTGTTGTTAGCACTAGCTGGCTGCAGCCAGACCAAGCCTTGTTCCGCGTCACGCTCTTTAACGGTTTCGAACGCTTGATCCGCATCGTTCCACACTGGACTGTCGGCCATATCAAAAAAGAAGGCACCATTGCCCGTGTACTCAGGGTACACATCAATTTCGCCAGCTTCTAATGCCGACCGCACAACGCTAGTACCACCAAGCTGTAAGCGGTTTTCGGTAGCAATATCGTTGCGTTCCAAAGTCTGAATGATCAGCTCACCCAACACCGACCCTTCCGTGTCGATCTTGGAGGACACCACTACCGGCTCATTGGCGCTGGCCTGGGAAAGGGAAAAAACGGATACGGCGCAAGCAACGATTAGGGGCTTAGCAATGATAGGATTAGCTGAAAAGCGCATCTTGGAATTCCTTTTGAAGTGGGCTTTTTACTGAGGCTCTTATGAAGTATAAGAGCCATCAGCGTTTAAGTCAGAGCCTAAGATAAAGCCATCGGCGTTTAAGTTGCTTCTAACACCCAAGAAGTACCTTCGCGTGAGTCTTTAAGAATAATCCCTAGGGCTGAGAGCTCATCGCGAATCGCATCCGCCTGAGCGAAGTCCTTATTCGCTTTCGCCTCAATACGTTGAGCAATTTTCGCTTCAATCTCGCTTTCGCTAAGCGGCATACCCTGTTGCTGCGTGCCTTTCAGGAAAATTTGCGGCGCCTGCTGAAGCAGCCCCAAAATAGCCCCTAGCTGCTTGAGCTCGCCCCCAAGCCTAGCGGCCTCGTCGGGCTGCTCCTGCTTGGCGCGATTGACCTCACGCGCCAGCTCAAACATGACCGCCAGCGCTTCAGGCGTGTTGAAGTCATCGTCCATGACCTGAGTAAAACGCTCTCGGTAAGGGGATGCCTTACTGCTGGCAATAGCGTCAGTGTCGACGCCTTCTAGCGCTGTGTATAAACGTGTCAGCGATTTGCGTGCTTCGGTCAGTGAATCCACCGAATAGTTGATCGGGCTACGATAGTGACTGGCCACCAGCAGAAAGCGCACCACTTCAGGGTCGTGTTCGGCCAGTACATCGCGAATGGTGAAGAAGTTGCCCAGAGATTTGGACATCTTCTCCTTGTTCACCCGCACTGCCCCAGCGTGCATCCAGGTGTTGACGTAGGTCTTGCCAGTGGCCGCTTCGCTTTGCGCAATCTCATTTTCATGATGCGGAAAGGTTAGATCCGGCCCGCCACCGTGAATATCGAAGGTATCACCCAAGCAGCAGGTCGACATCGCCGAGCACTCGATGTGCCAGCCGGGACGCCCATTCCCCCACGGCGACGACCAGTGGGCCTCACCCGGTTTGGCAGCCTTCCAAAGTACAAAGTCGAGTGGGTCTTCTTTATGAACATCAACATCCACCCGAGCACCAGAGCGCATATCGTCTAGTTGGCGATTATTGAGCTTGCCGTAATTGGCAAATTTGCGTACACGGTAGTAAACATCGCCGTTATCGGCCGCATAGGCAAAGCCTTTTTCAATCAGCGTTTCAATCATTGCCACGATATCGTCGATATGACCGGTGGCGCGGGGCTCATGAGTCGGTGGCAAAACAAACAGACGCGCTTCATCTTCGTGCATGGCGGCAATCATGCGCTCGGTTAGCGCGGTGATGCTTTCACCATTTTCGTCAGCACGCTTCAGTATCTTGTCATCAATATCGGTAATGTTGCGCACATAGTTAACATCGTAGCCACGCTCACGCAGGTAGCGGGTGATGACGTCAAAGGCGACCATGACGCGGGCATGACCAAGATGGCAATAGTCATACACCGTCATGCCGCAGACATACATGCTGACTTTTCCCGCTACAAGCGGGGTGAAAGGTTCTTTGCGACGCGTCAGCGTATTGTAAATATGCATATGGCTATCCATGTTTTTCCTGGCCTTTAGCCCTTCTGCTTGATTTTTGCCCAGCTATCTTTTAATCCAACGGTGCGGTTAAACACTAAATGCTCTGGCGTGGAATCATGACGATCTGCACAGAAGTAACCGACGCGCTCGAACTGGAAGCGTGATTCGGGCGTGGCCTCCGCAAGGCTTGGCTCGCCAATTGCCTGACAAACGACCAGCGATTCCGGATTTAAGTGCTCTAGGAAGTCGACATCTTTGTCACGATCTGGTTGCTCAACGGTGAACAGGTTGTCATACAGGCGCACTTCCACTGGCAAACCGTGGTCAGCACTTACCCAATGAATAACCCCTTTCACCTTGCGGCCTTCCGGGTTTTTGCCCAGCGTATCGAAATCCACTGAACAATGCAGCTCGCTGATGTCACCGGCCGCGTCCTTAATTACCTCGTCACAGCGAATCACATAGCTATTGCGCAGACGCACTTCTTTACCTGGCGCGAGGCGGAAGAACTTCTTAGGCGCATCTACCATAAAGTCGTCTTGATCGATGTAAAGCTCCCGAGTAAAGGGCACCTTGCGCATCGTCATATCTTCACGTGCAGGATGCCCTGGCACTTCATACATCTCTTTGTGATCTTCCGGCACATTGGTGAGCACGACTTTCAGCGGCTTTAACACACACATGGCGCGCGGGGCATTGTCTTCAAGATCCGAGCGAATGGCGTGGGTTAACATGGCGATATCCACAAGGCCACCGTCGGCACGGGTAACGCCAATCATCTCGCAGAATTTGCGGATAGAGGTCGGTGTATAACCGCGGCGACGCATGCCGGAGATCGTCGGCATCCGTGGGTCATCCCAGCCATCGACAATCTGTTCGTCCACCAACAGCTTCAACTTGCGCTTGGAGGTTAACGTGTAATCAAGATTGAGACGGGCAAATTCGATTTGGCGCGGCTTGGCGGGCACAGGAAGGTTATTTAAAAACCACTCATACAGCGGGCGGTGATCTTCAAACTCCAGAGTACAGATCGAGTGCGTAACACCTTCAATGGCATCCGACTGACCATGGGTGAAATCATAAGAAGGGTAGATTTTCCACTTATCGCCCGTTTGGTGATGGCTGGCGTGGCGGATGCGGTAAAGGATAGGGTCGCGCAAGTTGATATTAGGCGACGCCATGTCAATTTTAGCGCGCACGACCTTTTCACTTTCACCAAATTCGCCTTCGCGCATTCGCGCCAGCAGATCAAGGTTCTCTTCGGCGCTACGCTCACGGTAAGGGCTGGGGGTGCCCGGTGCCGTCAGCGTGCCGCGGTACTCGCGAATTTCATCCGGCGAAAGATCGTCCACGTAGGCTTTTCCTTCACGCATCAAGTGCTGCGCCCAGGTATAGAGCTGGTCGAAGTAGTCAGAAGCAAAACGCACAGGGCCTGCCCATTCAAAGCCTAGCCAGGTGACATCCTCTTTGATCGCATCGATGTACGCCTGTTCTTCTTTCGCCGGGTTGGTATCATCAAAACGCAGATGACATTCGCCACCCATTTGCTCCGCCAGCCCAAAATTGAGACAGATCGACTTTGCATGGCCGATGTGCAAAAAACCGTTGGGCTCGGGGGGGAAGCGTGTCACGATTTTAGTGACCTGGCCGCCCTCGATTTCGTCGCGTACTTGGTTGCGAATGAAGTTCGGCGCTGGGGTGGTCTCGTTGGTCATGGTGGTGTTGATAACCTCGTGGTGGATGGCGTACTGAGCCGTGAGAACATAGGATACTCCTATGGCCCTTCGCGGTGCAGGGCAAAACCGCTATTATAACGTGACGCCGATGCACAGCGCCAAGGCGAACGCCTTTATTGAACAGGAATTTATCCATGATCGTATTACAGACGAACCACGGTGACATCACCATCGCGCTTAACCATGAAAAAGCGCCGATTAGCGCGGCGAACTTTGAGCAGTACGTTCGCGACGGGTTTTATGACGGCACCCTGTTTCACCGGGTGATTGACGGATTCATGGTCCAAGGCGGCGGTTTTGATAAAGACTTCGAGCAGAAGCCGACCGGTGACCCGATCGAGAACGAAGCCGACAACGGCTTAAAAAACACTATCGGTACGCTAGCCATGGCTCGCACCCAGGACCCGCATTCTGCCACTGCGCAGTTTTTTATTAATGTAGGCGACAATAGCTTTCTTGATCACAGCGGTAAAAGTCTTCAAGGCTGGGGCTATGCGGTATTTGGCGAAGTCGTTGACGGTATGGAAGTGGTCAACGAGATTAAAAACGTGGCCACTACACGCCGCGGCATGCACGCCGATGTACCCGCTGAAGACGTGATCATCGAACGCGCTTACATGAAGGAAGCGGAATGACACTGGGAGCTTTATGCGCACATTGCTTGTTGCCGACCTGCATCTAAGTAGCGACACCCCTGAGATTAATCAGGGGTTTTACCGCTACTTAGAACATACTGCCCCAGGAGCCGATGCTCTTTATATTCTGGGCGACCTTTTTGATGCCTGGATGGGTGATGACCTTCTTGATGCCACTGACCATCCGCTCAGCATTGTGGCTCAAGAGGTTATTAAGCGGTTGCACAGGCTTAGCAGTGACGGCACCACTGTTTATTTGATGCATGGCAACCGTGATTTTTTACTCGGCGAGCGCTTTGTTAACGCTTGTCAGGCGATGCTGCTACCTGACATTGAGGAAGTCGAGATTCAGGGGGTACCCGTGGTACTCCTTCATGGCGATAGCTTATGCACCCAAGATGAAGCCTACATGGCTTTCCGTCAGCAGTCGCGCAACCCAGAGTGGCAAACTCAGATATTGGCTCTACCGCTGGAACAACGTCTAGAGCTGGCCAAAAGCCTACGCATGCAGTCGGGCGAGGCTAACGCCAATAAAGCTGAGGCAATCATGGATGTGACACAGCAGGAAGTAATTTTGCTGATGGAGCGGTTTGGTGTTGCCACTATGATTCATGGTCACACTCACCGCCCTCACGTACATGACCTGACGGTTGAAGAAGTACCCGCCAAACGTTATGTGTTAGGCGATTGGGATAGCCAACGTGGCTGGGATATCGTGGTTGAGCGCTCAGATCAAACGGCACCAAAGTTGCGTCAGTTCTCTTTCACCGAATTACCTGACGCCTGACCTGAGACCGCTATTTACGGATACAAAAAAGCCGATCGCGAGATCGGCTTTTTTGAACCTGCTTAAGCGATTCTATTGCTCTATGTCTGCATCGCTGCGCAAGTCATCAACCAAACCTTGGAGAACCGATTGAGCACGCAGTTGTTCCGCCATTTGTGAGACAAACGTTTCCATCTGCTCATCAATTTCACCGTCACTCACGCTATCCAATGCTACAACGGCAACGCCTTGGGGAAGTTCAACGGCACGATAAACGCTCTCACCCTCATCAGGCCGTGGCATGCGGAAAGCTTCCTGAACAATCGTTTGAGGTACGGTGGTATCTGCTTGGCGACTAACGTTATTAGCTTCGAGCCAATCGACATCCAACTCCTCACCTGCTTGCAGTTCTGAAATCAATGATTGCGCCTCTTCACGCAATGCTTGCTGCTGCTGCTCAGCGGCTACGGATATTTCGACCTCCTCGCGGACCTCATCCAGAGGCAGTAACGTTGCATCGCGCTGTTCAGCAATACGCAGCACCATCCGACGATCTTGGTCTAACTCGATAACTTCACTGTTATAACCCTCTTCCAGCACGTCGTTGCTGAACGCCGCTGACATCACACCAGGCTCGGATAAAACGCCTTCCGCTTCGTCATCACGGGCAAGCCAATCGCTCTCATTAAGGGTAAGACCAATGCTTTCAGCAACGCTTTGCAGATCATCCGCAGCGAAGCTTTCATCAATTAGCTGCTGAACTCGCTGATTAAATTCATCATCAACATCGCTCAGCGCCACTTCCCGCGCCAGCTCATCGCGCTGCTCTTCAAATGTTGGGCCTTGAATATCCGTCACCTGAATAATGTGAAAAGCATTATCCAATTCAACCGGCTGGGATACATCACCCTCTTCTAAAGAAAAAGCTGCTTCATCAAAGCTATCCCCAAAGAAGCCACGGCTGATTACCCCAAGATCCCCACCCTCTTCGGCACTGGCCGTATCATCAGAGTAGCGCAGAGCGGTATCGGCAAACGATTCACCGCTATCCAATGCTTGCCTGGCTGTTTCAGCCATTTCCTGAGCTTCGTCACGAGTACGTTCATCACCAAAGGTAATCATGATATGGGAGACTTGGCGGTCAGCGTCACGATTCTGCTCGCGCCATGCATCCCGTAGCGCCTCTTCATCAACATCGCGGCCTTCTGCCATTGCCTGACGATCAACTATCACATACTCAAGACGCACCTGTTCGGGACGTTCATAGCGCTCTTGGTGGGCATCATAATAGGCTTGCAGGTCGTCTTCACTGACATTGATATCAGCCTCGACGTCATCACCATCTAGCACCACATAGCGTAAGCTCCGCTCCTGGCGCTGCAACTCTGCCAGACGCTCTTGTTCATTGGGTAAGCTAAAATCGCTGAAAGCTAGACCCTGCTGTAAATGCTGTCGCTGGATATCGACGCGCAATTCTTGACGGAAAGATAATGGCGTATAGCCCGCGCCCGCTAAGCGGTTACGAAAAACTTCAGCAGAAAAACGACCATCCTGATCATGGAACTCAGGCAGACTGACAATCAGTTGATCAAGTTGCTCTTCTGAAACAGCAAAGCCACCCTCTTCGGCGTACTGGGATAACAGTTCCTGGGTGATGAGCTGGTCAAGCATGTCGCTGCGTAGGGCTCGCTCTTGCTCAGGCGGCACCTGCCCTGAGCGTAAAGCGCGCTGCACCCCGAGCTCAACCTGCTGACGCATGATGGGCTGCCCGTTGACACTCGCTACTTCGTCTGGATCGCTGCCAAAAAGCCCAAACAGTGATTCAATCCCGAAAAGCGCCATGGCCGCGACCATAACACCGATAATAATTTTGGCACCCCAGCTCCTGGAGCCATCTCGAATACTTTGCAGCATGCTAGCCTCAGATAGTCACAGCCAAACACATCGACCCGCTAAATCCTAACAAATAGGGGGCCAGAAAATAACATGGGCGCATCGCCAATGCGATGCGCCCATTAGGTTACAGCAAACGCGGTCAAATTAGTTGACGGCGTCTTTCAGCGCTTTACCTGCTTTGAAGCTGGGTACTTTGGCAGCACTGATCTGGATTGGCTGTCCCGTTTGCGGGTTGCGGCCAGTTCGTGCAGCACGTTCTTTGATCGCGAAGGTACCAAAGCCTACTAGTGATACGCTGTCGCCCTTCTTAAGGCTATCGGTGACAGACTCCACCATGGCATCCAATGCGCGGGTTGCCGCTGCTTTCGGGATATCTGCAGACGCGGCAATGGCTTCAATCAGCTCGGACTTATTCACTCTTCACCCCTTGACTGTTTCAAAAAATGGCTCTGAACGGCATGGTCACCGATAGGTACAACGATCAAAGCATAGCTGCGTTTTATAGCAACGCCTTGAAACACCTGTCAAGCAACCATGTCGTGAGATACCCGCCACACAAAGTAGCGGGCACAAATATTAAGTAAAATTAAAGACCAAAGAGGACTTTAACAGCTTAATGGGTACTAGCAACTACGGTATTACTATACGATGCGTCGGTGCTTTTCAACGGTGCACCCTCTTCTACCTTATCAGCTAGCGCTACGGCTAAGACATCATCTATCCAACGTACCGGACGAATATCAAGTGCGCCTTTGATATTGTCAGGTACTTCCTTGAGATCACGACGGTTTTCTTCAGGAATTAGCACTGTCTTTATACCACCGCGACGGGCTGCCAGCAATTTCTCCTTCAGACCGCCGATGGGCAACACTTCACCGCGCAGATTGACCTCACCGGTCATTGCCACATCACAACGTACCGCCCGCTGCGTGTAAGCAGAAACGATCGCGGTCACCATGGCAATACCCGCGCTTGGGCCATCCTTAGGCGTAGCTCCTTCGGGCACGTGGATATGCAGATCCTCTTTTTCGAACCGCTCAGGATCAATTCCATATGCTTGTGCTCTAGCTCTAACCACGGTATGTGCCGCGCTTACCGACTCTTTCATGACATCACCGAGTGAGCCAGTTTTGTTAATTCGCCCCTTACCCGGCGTAACCACTGACTCAATATTAAGCAATTCGCCACCGACCGATGTCCAGGCAAGCCCAGTGACTCGGCCAATTTGATCTTCTTGCTCAGCCAGACCGTAACTATAGCGACGCACCCCTGCATAGTGTTCAATCTGTTCGGCCGTTAAGCTCTGACCATCTTGATCAGAGGCAGGGTCACGCTCATTTTCAAGGCGTTCACGTAGCACTTTACGCGACACTTTGGCGATCTGACGCTCAAGCTCACGCACACCTGCTTCACGAGTGTAATAGCGAATAAGCTCTAAAAGCGCGCTATCTTCCAGCGTTAACTCCTCACCCTTCAAACCGTTTGCTGCTAACTGCTTAGGCAATAAGTAGCGCTTAGCGATGGCCAGTTTTTCATCTTCGGTGTAACCCGGCAGACGAATAATCTCCATACGATCTAGAAGCGCACTAGGAATATTCATCGAATTAGCCGTACAGATGAATAGTGTTTCTGAAAGATCGTAATCGAGCTCCAGATAGTGATCGCTAAAGCTGTTATTTTGCTCAGGATCAAGCACTTCAAGCAATGCAGAGGCTGGATCGCCGCGATGATCCATGCCAAGCTTGTCGACCTCATCCAGCAAGAACAGGGGATTTTTAACCCCAGCACGGCTCATCCGCTGCATCAATTTACCCGGCAGCGACCCGATATAGGTGCGGCGATGGCCGCGAATTTCTGACTCATCGCGAACGCCACCCAGCGCCAAACGCACATACTTACGATTGGTGGCACGGGCGATAGATTGGCCGAGAGAGGTTTTACCCACTCCAGGCGGGCCCACCAAACACAATACAGGTCCTTTCATCTTGCGCACCCGCTTCTGCACGGCAAGATACTCTAGGATGCGCGCTTTTACCTCTTCGAGGCCGTAATGGTCTTCATCCAACACTTGCTGAGCTTTGACGAGATCGTGCTTCACACGTGTGCGCTTCTTCCAAGGCACCGCGACTAGCCAATCCAGATAAGAGCGCACAACGGTCGCTTCAGCGGAATTTGAAGCCATCATTTTGAGCTTGTTAAGCTCTTGCGTCGCTTTCTCAGATGCCTCCTTGGGCATACCGGACTCTTTAATCGCGAGCTCGTACTTTTCAGCCTCATTGGGCACATTATCCAGCTCACCCATCTCTTTCTGGATGGCTTTCATCTGCTCATTGAGATAGTACTCGCGCTGCGTCTTCTCCATCTGCTCTTTAACCCGCGAGCGGATGCGCTTCTCCACTTGCAGCAGATCGATTTCAGACTCAATCAGCGCCATCAGGTGTTCAATACGATCGCGCACGCGATCCATCTCAAGCAATTCCTGCTTATCACCAATCTTCAGCGACAGATGAGCACAAATGGTGTCCACCAAGCGGCTTGGGTCTTCAATCCCTGATAACGAGTTAAGTACCTCGTTAGGGACTTTCTTAGACAGCTTGACGTACTGCTCAAACTGATTGAGTAATACGCGCACAAGCGCTTCTTGCTCACGACTAGTAAGCGGCTCACTCTCTCGTGGTGTTAAGTGCGCCTGCGTGTAGCCGGCTTCATTCTCTTCAACGCTTAGTACATCCGCTCGAAAATTACCCTCAATGAGTACTTTAACCGTGCCATCAGGAAGCTTGAGCAGCTGCATAATGTCAGCCACGGTACCCATAGCATAAAGATCAGCGTTATCCGGCTCATCCTGAGACGCTTCACGTTGAGCCACCAGCAATACACGCTTATCAGCCTCCATCGCTGCTTCAAGCGCCTGGATAGACTTTTCACGACCAACAAAAAGGGGTATTACCATTTGCGGATAAACGACCACATCGCGCAACGGTAAAAGGGGTAGACATTGTGTCTGTTCGGCGTTCTGCTGCATCGCAGACGTTCCTCGGCAAATCGGATGAGTACTTAAAAAAGAGTACTTGGAAAAGTACTGCGCAGTCGTCAGTAAGCGATGTTCAACCACATTAGCATTGAGCGGACTAGGCAGTAATACTTCACGACAAAGCTTTTCAACGGCAAGGCTCTTCAGCGACAGGGCTCTTCAACAACAAGGGGTCGCCTAAGCGACCCCTTGATTTTAGCGCAAGCGGTTAAAGCTGGGCCGACTGGTCAACTAGCCACTAACCATCAGTGCCGTCGACTAGCGCTTCTTCTTGCTGGGAATAGATCAAAAGAGGCTCGCTCTCACCGGCAATCACTGAACCGTCAATAACGACTTTACTGACACCTTCAAGTGATGGAATTTCGTACATGGTGTCAAGCAGCACTGACTCTAGAATAGAGCGCAGGCCACGCGCGCCAGTTTTACGCTCCATCGCTTTCTCAGCCACAGCACGTAACGCTTCATCTCTGAACTCAAGCGTCACATCTTCCATTTCAAACAGCTTAGCGTACTGCTTAACCAGCGAATTCTTGGGCTCGGTCAGAATCTGCACCAATGCATCTTCGGTGAGCTCCGTTAGTGTGGCGATGATCGGCAAACGCCCTACAAACTCAGGAATCAAGCCAAATTTCACTAGATCATCAGGCTCTACGTCAGCCAGCAGTTCACCCACCCCACGGGAGGACTCCTTGCTTTTCACCGCTGCATTGAAGCCGATACCGCCCTTCTCAGCACGGTCACGAATAACTTTCTCCAGCCCCGCAAACGCACCGCCTACGATAAACAGAATATTGCCCGTATTAACTTGGACAAATTCCTGCTGGGGATGTTTGCGTCCACCTTGAGGTGGCACAGAAGCCGTTGTACCTTCAATAAGCTTCAGCAATGCTTGCTGGACGCCTTCACCCGAGACATCACGCGTAATTGAAGGGTTATCCGATTTGCGTGAAATCTTGTCGATTTCATCAATATAAACAATCCCGCGCTCGGCTTTCTCAACGTCGTAATCGCACTTCTGCAACAACTTCTGGATGATGTTTTCGACATCTTCACCGACATAGCCGGCTTCCGTCAGCGTGGTTGCATCCGCAATGGTAAAAGGTACATTCAGTAACCGTGCCATCGTCTCCGCTAACAGCGTTTTACCGCTACCAGTGGGACCAATCAGCAGAATGTTTGATTTACCTAATTCTACATCGCCGTCGCGCACATCTGTTTTCAGACGCTTGTAGTGGTTATACACCGCTACGGAAAGCACCATTTTGGCGCGATCTTGTCCGATGACGTAGTCATCAAGCGTATGACGTATTTCGCGAGGCGTAGGTAAACGCTCCTCATCGCTCTCGGCATCGGCTTCGAGAACTTCCTCGCGAATAATGTCATTACATAAGTCGACACACTCATCGCAGATATAAACGGACGGGCCCGCAATCAGCTTACGTACTTCGTTTTGATTCTTTCCACAAAACGAGCAGTAGAGCAGTTTGCCACCTTCGTCCTTGCCTTTGCCGTCGGCCATTCGCATACCTCTATCACTGCGGCGGCTTACGCCGCCGGAAAAGCTCGTTAGAAAAGCAGAATCCTATTACGCTATCAGGATGTAGGCCGCTTATCCAGCACTGCGTCAATCAAGCCATACTCTGTGGCTTTACTGGCGCTCATGAAATTATCCCGATCTGTATCACGCGAGACAGTTTCGATATCTTGGCCCGTATGGTGGGCAAGGATTTGATTCAGCTTTTCGCGAATACCCAGAATTTCACGGGTATGAATTTCTATGTCAGAAGCCTGGCCTTGGTAACCACCCAGCGGCTGATGAATCATCACCCGTGAATTGGGCAAGCAGTAACGTTTACCAGCAGCACCTGCTGTCAATAACAGCGCACCCATGCTGGCCGCTTGGCCAATACATACCGTAGACACGTCCGGCTTCACAAACTGCATAGTGTCGTAAATCGACATCCCCGCGGTGACCGAACCACCAGGCGAGTTAATATACAGGTGGATATCTTTATCTGGATTTTCTGACTCCAGAAACAGTAACTGAGCGACGACCAGATTAGCCATGTAGTCTTCTACAGGGCCTACCAAAAAGATCACACGCTCTTTCAAAAGGCGTGAGTAGATGTCGTAGGCTCTTTCCCCTTTGGCGCTCTGCTCAACCACCATGGGCACTAAACCGCCAGCGTTTTGAATATCAAACTCACTCATTCAGGTGATTCCTTGCGTCCGGGAAGGGAAAGGCGCACCGACATAAAGGTGCGCCACGTTCCAGGGTGTTAGGCGCTAGCTTGCTCGCCTTCTTCAGCACCCTCATCTTGCTCAGCCTGCTGTTGCGCAGCGGCAAGGGCTTGCTGATAAGACATTTCAACGTCTTTAATGTTCGTTTGCTCAAGTAACTTAGCCACCGCCTTCTCTTCGAGAATGGCAGATTTCACCTGGGTTTTCAGCTGCTCGTTACCCATGTAGTAGCTAACCACTTCATCAGGATCTTGATACTGCTCAGCCAGCTCGGCTACTTTTGCCTTGATAGCATCATCGTCGGCATCAAGTTCGTTTGCCTTGATGACTTCTGCCAGCAACAAACCAACCTGAACTCGGCCTTTAGCCTGCTCTTCGAAAAGTTCATTGGGCAGCTGGCTAACATCAAAATCTTCGCCTAAACCAAACTGTTGAGCCGCCTGACGCTTCATGCCATCTGTTTCTTGCTGAACCAGTGCGCTCGGCACAGGAATTTCATTCACCTTTTTAAGTGCATCAAGTACTTGCTGCTTAACCCGGTTATCAACGGCTTGTGATGCTTCACGGGTCATGTTCTTCTTGATTTCGGCGCGGAATTTTTCCTGATCGCCGCCTTCAACGCCAAAACGCTCGATAAACTCAGCGTCAACTTCGGGCAGTTTCTGGCTGCTGACTTTGTGAATCGTTACCTTAAAAGTGGCTTCTTTGCCAGCCAAGTGCTCAGCCTGGTAATCATCAGGGAACGTGACGTTAAGGGTCTTCTCTTCGCCCGCTTTAGCACCAATTAACTGCTCTTCAAAACCTGGAATAAAGCTATTGGAGCCAATGACCAGTGTGTGACCTTCGGCACTACCGCCTTCGAACGGTTCATCACCAATATAGCCTTGGAAGTCGATAGTGACTTGATCACCGTCGGCGGCAGCAGCATCAACTTCTTCCCATGCGGCATTTTGCTTACGCAGTGTATCGATCATCTCCTCGACATCTGCATCGCTAACGGACACCACCGGGCGCTCTATATCAGTACCTTCAATTGAAGCCAGCTCTACCTGCGGGTAGATTTCCATTACTGCCACGAATTCAAGGTCTTTGCCTGATTCATTAACGGAAGGTTCAATTTGCGGGAAGCCCGCCGGGTTGAGGCCTTCATCAGTAATAGCGCGCACGTAACGCTCACGCATTACTTCGCTAACTACCTCGTTACGTACGTCTTGGCCGTAGCGCTGCTGGACTACTGCCATTGGCACCCGGCCCTGGCGAAAACCATTCAAGCGAACATTCTTCGCGGTGTCTTTCAAGCGAGCACTCACGGCCTCGTCAATTTCGGCAGCCGGCACTTGAATAGTAATGCGGCGTTCGATCTGGGAGGTCGTCTCGACAGAAACTTGCATGAATTGTCCTCTAACGGCTGGGCGTTGTGTTGATTGCATGTAATAAGTTCAAGGGGGTAATTTTAAGAACCCCAACGCATAGTGGCAAGCGCCATGCTCGCAACATGGGGGCAGTGATGTTAAAAACAAGGGAATAAGCGAGCAATTAACCGCTTTAAGGCGTGTTTAGCTTCATTATTAGCCCCATGCTGCGTAATTTACACCATTCTACTGCTTTGTACGTCTTGCAGCGACTTTTTCAATCGCCGTACCAAAAACACTAGCGAGCCTGGCCCTCGCCAGCCCACCATAGGCCTACTGCGTGCATCAGTACGCCAAGCGTTGCACCATGGGAAATGAACACCTGCCAACTAATCCACTCCGTAAACAGCGCGTGCCAGCCACCCATTACGACCATTCCTAGCAGTAACATAACGGCTAACCGTTTGCATAGCTGCGGCAAGCGGCGACGCGCCGCCACAGCCAATAAGCGCCACTGAATAATAGCCGCAAAAGCCACCAGTGCTAAGGCGAAGAAAATCAGCGTCTGGCGGGTTTCATGCCCGCCCGCCATGTAGCGAGGCAGGGTTGCCAGCATAACGACACATAAGCCCAGCGCAACACTGATGCGCTCAGGCGAGGTGGGCGTTCGCTGCATCGCTCAAGCCACCTTTAACTGCTGGTCAACGATCCACTCTTCCACCCAGGGCACAGCCGCATCGTCGGCCATAAAGGTCTCCATGGCGTCGATTTCTAGGCGCTCCCCTAAGCGAGTCGCGCCATAATCCGCCAGCAACTCATCTAGCGCGCGGCCTGCACCGCAAAAAGTATCGCCATAGGAGCTATCACCGAGGGCAATGAGCCCGTAGCGAAGCGTGGTAAGCGCGGGACTTTGTTCACGCAGCTGCCGGACAAAGGGCACAAAACTGCCGGGAAAATCTCCACTGCCAGTGGTCGAGACACAAAACAGCGCCAAATCGGCGCCACCACTGACAATATCATCGACAGATGGCTGCTCAACAATCTCCACAGCGTAACCGGCCTGTTCAAATAGGGGTTTCACTTGCTCTGCCACATCAAGGGCACCGCCGTACATGGTACCCACCAAAATATTTAGCTTCGGCATCGTCACTCCCCTGTCAAAGTGTCACAGTGCCAACCCGCAAGTCGACAAATACCCGATGAATTTGCTCAAATATTAACATGGCTGGTTAGAATGAAACACATTACCCGTAATGCTTGGCCCATATACAACCCCTAGGAGTAACTATGCAGCAAACCTTTGAGACGTGGATCACTCCGATAATGATCGGGGGATTAATTATATTTATGTGTTTTATTATCTGGGATTTGGCTAAAAAGTCCAACGCTGGCAAATTTGGCACCATCATGCTGTTTGTCGTGTTGGGAGCAGGTATGCTGGGTTACGTTATCAAGGTGGTGATTACGTGGTTAATAGAAGGTGGCGGCATGTAGTCGCAAGAAAACCCTCATGACTTGAGACTCGGCGCTATAACAAGAAAAGGAGCGCCCATAGGCACTCCTTGTAAAGAACATGAGATTATCTAGTGTTATGAACCTTAAGCTTATAAAACAGATGCTCATACGCCTATAGTTCAAAATGCTACTCACCGACCCCGTAATGCTCTACCTGCTGCTTAAGCTTTTGCCCTGGACGAAAAGTTACCACCCGCCGGGCAGAAATCGGAATTTCTTCACCGGTTTTAGGGTTTCGTCCCGGTCGCTCGCGCTTATCACGCAGGTCAAAGTTACCAAACCCCGATAACTTCACCTGTTCGTTCTCACGAAGACAGGCTCGAATCTCTTCAAAAAAAGCTTCGACCATGGCCTTCGCTTCTCGTTTGGACAGGGCTAGCTCAGCATGCAAATGCTCAGCCAGTTCTGCTTTGGTCAACGCACCCATAAGGTTTCTCCTTATCCTTGAAGCAGATACAGCGTCAAAGCACCGTATCAACCGTACAGTAGCAAACGCATTGCCAAGAACGTGATAAGCATCGTGGCGTAGCCTAAGCAATAACTTAAGTTACTTACTAGCCGCGCAGCTCCGCATCCAGCTTGACACGCACTTGTGTCACAATTGAATCGACCAACTGATTGATTTCTTCGTCGTTTAGCGTGCGCGATGGATGCTGCCAGGTCAAGCCCAACGCAATACTCTTATGCCCTTCGGCTACGCCTTTACCTGAATAGACATCGAATAGCTTGATATCCTGCAGATACTCCCCCGCTTGCTGCTTGGCGCAATCGAGTAATGCCTGCACAGGTGTCGACTCATTGAGTATAAATGCCAAATCACGCCGCACCTCTGGAAAGCGAGATAGCGGCTCAAAGGCTGGCACACTGCCTTGGCTTAGCATATCCAAGCGCACTTCAAACAACACAGCATCCATTTTCAGGCCTAGCGTTGCTCGCACTTGCGGGTGCAGCGTACCTATCCAGCCTGCTGGCTCACCGTTATGCAACAGCTGCGCACTTTGCCCAGGATGAAGCGCGGGGTGCTCTGCGGGCTCAAACCGCCAAGTATCGGCTTCGCCACCTAAAGCGATGACGCTTTCTAAATCACCTTTCAGATCATAAAAGTCGACACGGTCTTTTGCGCCACTCCACCCTTCTGCTTCACGCGGGCCACACACCAATGCACCCAGCATCGGCACCTGTGACAAAGCATCCAACTCGCCGTTAAATACTAGCCCGGTTTCAAATAAACGCACGCGAGCTTGCTGACGATTGAGGTTGTACTCCATGGCACGAACCAAGCCAGGAAACAAGCTGGCCCGCATCACCGACAAATCAGCCGAGATAGGGTTAGCAAGCACGGGGGATACGGCGTCTGGTAGCAGTGTCGCTTGCAGCTCGGGCGCCACAAAACTGTAGGTAATCGCCTCTTGAAAGCCACGTGCGACCATCTGACGACGCAGCCGCGCCTGCGTGAGCGTCGCTTCGTCTGCAGAACGAAGCGCCAAGCGTGCTGCAGGGCGACGTACCGGCAAATTATTATAGCCATGGATACGTGCCACCTCTTCGATAAGGTCTTCCTCAATGGCCAAATCAAAGCGCCAAGTAGGCGCGGTGACTGCCCAATCAGCACCCTGCATACTGACATCAAGCCCCAGACGCTGAAGAATATCGGTCACATCATCGCTATCGAGAGTCTTGGACAGCGCCTGCTCTAAACGGGCACTGCGCAATAAGATTGAGCGCTCTTCGGGCATATGCTTAACGCTTAGCGCTTCAACAACAGGCCCAGCTTGGCCACCGCAAATTTCAATGAGTAACTGTGTGGCCCGCTCGACCGCAATGGGCGTTAACTGTGGATCAACTCCACGTTCAAAACGATGAGATGCATCAGTATGCAGACCGTAAGAGCGCGCTTGGCCAGCAATAGCAAGCGGCGTAAAGAACGCAGATTCAAGGAAAATAGTCTGAGTGTTTTCGTTAACGCCTGAGTTTTCACCACCCATTACGCCTGCCATCGCTAGCGGGCCGGAATGATCGGCAATGACCAGCGTTCCAGGGCGTAGCGACACCTCATGACCATCAAGCAGCGTTAAACGCTCACCCGGCGTGGCCATGCGAATAACCATGCCACCTTGAAGATTATCGCGGTCAAAAGCATGTAGCGGCTGGCCCAACTCAAACATCACGTAGTTAGTGACATCTACGACAGGATCAATAGAGCGTACGCCGCTACGACGCAGCCGCTCAACCATCCACAGGGGCGTCTCAGCCTTAATATTGACACCTTTAATAATGCGGCCCATATAGCGAGGGCATTGCTCTGGCGCCTCGACACTAATCGCAAAACTATCGTCAATCTCAGTGGACACCGACGCTATTGCAGGACCACTCACCGCCAGCCTATTAAGCACTCCTACTTCACGCGACAATCCTTTAATGCTTAAGCAATCACCACGATTGGGCGTCAGGTCGACCTCAATGGTCATGTCATTCAGGTGCATGAATTCTCTAAAATCAGCACCCACTGGAGCGGTTGCTGACAATACCAGAATGCCTGGTGACGTCTCTTCTTCAAGCCCCAATTCAGATGCTGAACAAATCATACCCCGTGATTCAACGCCACGCAGTTTGGCTTTTTTTATTTTAAAATCGCCCGGCAAGACACCGCCCACCTGGGCAAAGGGCACTTTCTGCCCAACATCGACATTAGGCGCCCCGCAGACAACCTGGACAGGCTCACCACTGCCGTCATCAACGGTACACACATTGAGCTTATCTGCGTCAGGATGCTTCTCTTTACTCAGCACCTCTGCCACCACGACTTTACTGAATTCGGCTGCAACTGCTTCAACAGCGTCAACTTCCAAGCCCGCCATGGTGATTTGATCGGCCATTGCCTGCGTTTCAAGCTGCGGCGATACCCACTCACGCAGCCACTGTTCTGAAAATTTCATCGTTGATCCTGTATTCGGCGGCGGTCTTAAGCGAATTGACGTAAAAAACGCAGATCGTTTTCAAAGAACAGGCGTAAATCATTTACGCCGTAGCGCAGCATTGCCAAACGCTCAGCCCCCATTCCGAAGGCAAACCCCGTATAGCGTTCAGTATCGATACCTGAATGCCGGAATACTTCAGGATGAACCATGCCGCAACCCATTACCTCCAGCCAACCGCTATGGGAACAGACTCGACAGCCTGCCCCACTACACATCACGCACTGAATATCCACTTCCGCGGAAGGTTCAGTGAATGGAAAGTAGGAAGGACGGAAACGCACCGAAAGATCGTCGCGCTCGAAAAATGCCTGCAGAAAGTCTTCGATCGTACCTTTGAGATCAGCAAAGCTAACGCCCTCATCGACCAGCAGCCCCTCGACTTGATGGAACATGGGCGTGTGGGTCAGATCTGAGTCGCTGCGATACACGCGCCCCGGGCAAACAATACGGATGGGCGGTTCGCTGCTCTTCATCGTACGCACTTGCACCGGCGAGGTGTGAGTACGGAGAAGGCGCGTGGCATCAAAATAGAAGGTATCAGCCATGCCACGAGCGGGGTGGTGGGCTGGAATGTTAAGGGCTTCGAAATTGTGATAGTCATCCTCAATCTCAGGCCCTACCGCCACATCATAACCAATGCGAGTAAACAGTCCCTCTATACGCTCAAGCGTACGCGTCACCGGGTGCAGGCCGCCTTCGGCTTGGCCACGCCCTGGCAACGTGACATCGATACTCTCAGCAGCCAAACGGGCATTTAGCGCGGCACTTTCAAGCTGCTGACGCTTGGCATCGATTTCGTCGGCCAGCGTTTGTTTGGCCTGATTGATTCGCTCACCCGCTTCCGGGCGCTCATCGGCTGACAGTTTCCCCAGGCCTTTCAGCAAGGCAGTTACCTCACCTTTCTTACCTAAGTAGCGTACTCGTAACTCGTCTAGTGCGGCGACACTCTGCGCGGCCTGAATGGCGTCGCGAGCCTCAGATACCAGAGTAGGAAGGTGATCCATCCGTTTCACTCCGAATTAAGCGGTGTCCATCCCTAAAGATGGCGTGGCACGTTGTAGGTGACAAAAAAACAGGGGAAGAGCGGCTGCTCTTCCCCTGTATGGGTCACTCTTAAATGACCTCAGGCACGTTGTACGGACAAAAGCCCAGTACAAACTACCTTATTGGGCAGCCTTGGCTTTTTCCACGATGGCAGCAAATGCAGCCTTCTCGTGTACTGCCAAATCGGCCAATACTTTACGGTCGATTTCGATACCGGCTTTCTTAAGACCGCCTACAAAGCGGCTGTAAGACATACCGTTGATACGTGCACCGGCGTTGATACGCTGGATCCATAGCGCACGGAACTGGCGCTTACGGTTGCGACGGTCACGATAGGCATACTGACCAGCTTTAATAACGGCTTGCTTAGCAACGCGGAAAACGCGTGAACGGGCACCGTAGTAACCTTTAGCAAGCTTCAATACTTTTTTATGGCGACGACGCGCTACTACGCCACGTTTAACTCGAGTCATAACACACTCCTGACTTTAAGGCTGGGGCAAAAAATTATGCACCCAGAAAAACGAAAACCCGACTTATAGATTCGGCAGCATACGCTGGATAAGTGCTTTGTCAGACGCGTGGATTTGCTTCATTCCACGCAGTTGACGCTTACGCTTGGTCGTTTTCTTGGTCAAGATGTGGCTACGATGCGACTGCTTGTGCTTAAAGCCATTAGCAGTCTTCTTGAAGCGCTTGGCAGCGCCACTGTTGCTTTTAATTTTCGGCATGAGGACAACTCCGCTCGATATTTTTTAGAAAACCCAGGGCCGACCACCTGTTTAACGGTGGCCCGTTGACAAAGCCGTTGGATCACTTCTTTTTCGGGGCAATAATCATGATCATTTGGCGGCCTTCCATTTTAGGAAATGCCTCTACCGCTCCGATCTCTTCCAGGTCTGCCGCAATCCTTTCCATCAGCTTACGACCGATGTCCTGGTGCGCCATTTCACGACCACGGAAGCGCAGTGTGACTTTGCCCTTGTCACCACCTTCCAAAAAGCGCGTCAGGTTTTTAAGCTTGACCTGATAATCGCCTTCATCGGTGCCAGGACGGAATTTAACTTCCTTAACCTGGATTTGCTTCTGCTTCTTCTTTTGAGCCGCTTTCTGCTTCTTGGTCTCAAAAACGAACTTGCCGTAATCCATAATCTTGCAGACGATGGGATCGGCATTCGAAATTTGCACGAGGTCTAAGCTTTCGGATTCAGCACGCTCTAGCGCTTCGGTGGTGGGCACGACACCCAACTGCTCACCGTCGCTTCCAATAAGACGTACTTCTTCTTCGACAATTCGCTCGTTCATTGGTGGGCGTTTGTCTGCTGGACGCCCGCGCTGGTTGCTTCTCTTGATCGTTCCGTCTCCTTAGGCAATTGACGATGTCGCCAGGGCTGCTCTCTCGGCAGTATGGCGTTCAATAAATTCATCGACCGTCATTGTACCGAGGTTTTCGCCGCTGCGTGTTCGCACGGCCACTGAGTCAGCTTCGACTTCCTTATCTCCTACCACAAGGAGATAGGGAACTTTCTGTAACGTATGCTCACGGATTTTAAAGCCGATCTTCTCGTTCCTCAAGTCCGCTTTAACACGTAAGTCACTTTTTTGCAGACGGCTCTCCAAATCAAGCGCATATTCACGCTGTGAATCGGTGATAGTCATGACGACTGCCTGCTGTGGCGCAAGCCATAATGGCATAGCGCCTGCATAATGTTCAATCAAGATGCCAATGAAACGCTCCATAGAGCCAACGATAGCACGATGCAACATCACTGGCGGCTTCCGATGCCCCTCTTCAGTCACATATTGGGCACCAAGTCGCTCTGGCATCATAAAGTCGACCTGCATAGTACCCACTTGCCACTCGCGTCCCAGGCAATCTTTCATATGGTATTCAATCTTGGGGCCATAGAACGCGCCTTCGCCAGGAAGTTCCTGCCATTCGACATCACAAGTTTTTAACGCACTACGCAGCGCATCTTCTGCCCGGTCCCAAACCTCATCACTACCAATGCGTTTTTCGGGGCGAAGAGCAATTTTAATAGCAATATCTTCAAAGCCGAAGTCGCTATACACCTTCAACGCTTGACGATGAAAGTCAGTTACTTCTGGCTCAACTTGAGCTTCGGTACAAAAAACATGACCATCGTCTTGAGTAAATGCACGAACGCGCATGATACCGTGTAAAGCGCCTGAAGGCTCGTTCCGGTGGCAACCGCCAAACTCACCAAAACGAACGGGGAGCTCGCGATAGCTACGTAAGCCAGAATTAAATACCTGAACATGACCAGGGCAATTCATAGGCTTGAGGGCATACTCACGCTTTTCTGACTCGGTAAAAAACATTCCGTCTGCGTAGTTATCCCAGTGTCCTGACTTTTTCCAAAGCGATACATCCATTATCTGAGGGCAGCGAATTTCTTGGTAGCCACCCTCTTTATAAACGCCTCGCATATATTGTTCGATCTGCTGCCATAGCGCCCAGCCGTTAGGGTGCCAAAATATCATTCCCGGCGCCTCTTCCTGCATGTGGAAGAGATCCAGCCGACGCGCCAATTTACGGTGATCGCGCTTCTCCGCCTCTTCAAGACGTTTGACGTAAGCCTTAAGCTGTTTCTTGTCGCCCCATGCGGTGCCGTAGATACGCGTCAGCATGGTATTGGCAGCATCGCCACGCCAATAGGCCCCTGCCAGCTTAGTGAGCTTGAAGGCTTTTAAGTGGCGAGTATTAGGCACGTGCGGCCCGCGGCACATGTCGGTGTACTCTTCATGATGATAAAGCCGGATCGTCGCATCATCAGGGATATCGCGAACAATTTCCTGTTTGTAGGGCTCATCACGATGCAAAAAGGTCAGCATTGCCTGGTCACGATCAACATACTCGCGCACCACATCGTACTCACGCTCGATCAGTGACTGCATACGCGCTTCGATAGCTTCCAGGTCTTCCGGTGTAACGGATTGACCAAACTCAATATCGTAGTAGAAACCATCTTCAATAACAGGCCCAATGGCCATTTTGGCCTCGGGGTACATCTGCTTAACCGCATGACCAATGAGGTGAGCGCAGGAGTGGCGAATAATTTCCAGCCCTTCAGCGTCACGGGCAGTAATTATCGCCACCGCTGCGTCCCGCTCAATCAGGTCAGCGGCATCTACCAGCACACCATCGATCTTTCCAGCGATGCAGGCCTTAGCCAAACCAGGGCCAATGGATTCTGCAAGCTGCATAATGGTCAGCGGTGCTTCAAACGTTTTTTGGCTGCCGTCGGGCAGAGTAACAATAGGCATTCATGTTCCTTGAGCGCAGTGGTGATCCATACCAAGGATCACATTTCGCTATCAATGGTCTTGGAGGGTGCAAAAGTCCCACTAAAAACAGCGACAAGATTAGCAGAGTTACCTACCGCTTAAAATAAAAACGGGAGGCATATGCCTCCCGTTTCTGTACCTGTGGATTGCAGTTAACCATTTACAAGTCGTCTACAAACCTCAGAAGATAAGTGAACTTAGTTCCACTCATCCAATTCAACGCGACGGTTCTGGAAGCGACCTTCTTCAGTCTCGTTAGACGCGATCGGCTGCTCTTCACCGTAACCTACTGCACGCATACGGTTAGCTTCTACGCCACGGCTTACCAAGTAGTTAGCAACTGATTGAGCACGCTCTTGTGACAAGTTTTTGTTGTACTCGTCAGAACCGCGTGAATCAGTGTGGCCTTCGATGCTTACGCGAACATCAGGGTTACTGACCAAGCGCTCAGCAACACCGTTCAATACATTCTGAGCATTAGAGGTTAACTGAGCAGAATCAAACTCGAAGTTAACATCTTGCAGAACGACGCTATCCGGGCAACCCAATGCGTTAACTTCTACGCCAGCAGGGGTGTTCGGGCACTGATCACGGTAATCTGGAACACCGTCATTATCGGAATCAAGCGGGCAACCATTAGCGTTAACTTCCACGCCGGCAGGAGTGCCTGGGCACTGATCACGGTAGTCCGGCACGCCGTCACCGTCGGAGTCTAGCGGGCAACCTTCAGCGTCAACAGCAACGCCTGCAGGTACTTCACCATAGCTCGGGCACTGAGGAGCAACCGGTTCAGGAGTACGATCAGCACATAGCAGACCGCCGATAGCAGCACCGGCAACAGCACCGGTAGCAGCACCGCTTTCTTCATCAGAACTACTGCTGGTGGCGTAGCCAATGCTGCCACCGATAACACTGCCAGCTAGACCACAAACAAACGGATGCTGGTACCAGCTGCCGTCGCTGCTAGCGCTTGATTGGCTGGAGGACTGTGAGGCCGAGCTGGCACAGCCAGATAGACCTACTACCAGTGCGGAACCGATTAGCAAGCCAGTCGTTGATTTTTTCATGCAAGACTCCTTCTTGATCCAATGCTGAAATGGCCATAAGTGACCAAATCTATCCAATGCTTCTTATTGCGAGAGCATCCATTTTTCGCCTGTTCCAGATCGCTACGGTTGGTATCAAGCTACCAGTACGATTAGTGACGTACCAATCACTCAACACCCAAACGATACAGAACGGTGTGCCTATCATTAACGCTTAAGCGCAAGAAGGCAACAATGCCAAGATATCAACTTCTTGCCAATACCGACATCACTCAGCATAGCAAAATTGCCGCAATCGGCACTGAAAATTAGCTTGCTATGCAATTTTGGCGGTTAAAACCGCTCAAAATTAATAGTTAATGCAACGCACTTTTGCCTTTCGCACGCCATTTTAATACTGCTTGGGCAGCTTCCAATACGGATTCGCGTAAATCATTTTCTGCCATCACCCGTTCTTTGTCTTCCTGCATACGCTCTCGAGCAGTCAACTGTTGCCGGGCGGAATGCGTATTTAGATGTTGAGTGCGGCTATAGTGTTCAGCAAAAGCCTTAAATTCAGTTCGTTCCGTTAAGCTAGGATCAATGATTTCAAGTAGAACCTTACACCGCCAAGCCCCTTCAGTGATATCGACCTGCTCCTGAACCAAAGCACTCGCGACATAATCAAGATTTTCTAGACTGTTTTGTTGGGCGCGAGCGTCCTCATCGCGCCGATAAGCTTCTCGACGACTTACCTCTTTGCGCAACGACCATGCGTAGAAACACAGCCCTACAATGACTGCAATCGCTACGGCGAGTAATACCAGCGCTACCGTTGAGCTCATGAAACTCCTCATTAAGCGGATAAATTGCTTGACGAAAATTGTACACCTTTATACCACTATTTTACCAATAGCACCTAGGCTTGCTTCTCCTCTTACTGCATACCTGTCCAACTTGTCTTCGGATCACCAAGCAAGCGCCGCAGCGTAATGATCAAGTAATAGCGCACTGAAAACGCCTAATAAGTAGCGAATTGAGAACCAGAAAGCGCCGATAGGTGCAGTAGCATCGTGACCGCGCCAAACCCGCCAGTTCCAAAACATAAAGCGCGCATTCAGGCTTATCACAATGACTAAATAAAGCACCCCACTCATCCCGATCATTACCGGAAGTAGAGTGGTCAATACCGTTAACCAGCCATACAACCAAATTTGTAGCCGTGTAAACGGAAGACCATGGGTAACAGGCAACATTGGGATGCCTGCTCGTGCATAATCATCACATTTATGAATCGCCAGTGCCCAAAAGTGCGGCGGCGTCCAGGCAAAAATAATCAGCATTAGCAACAGCGGCTCAGAAGATACTTGACCAGTAATGGCAACCCAACCTAGCAATGGTGGTGCCGCGCCAGCCACACCTCCAATAACAATATTTTGGGGCGTAGCCCGCTTTAAAAAAGCAGTATAAATCAATGCATAACCAATCAAAGAAGCAGAGGTTAGCGCAGCTGTTAAAACATTAACCTGCCAAGCTAATAGCGTAACACCTGCAACAGAAAGCAAGCACGCCCAAGACAACGCGATTGTCACGGGTAGCCGTTTACTCGCCACTGGACGACAAGAAGTTCGTGTCATTACCGCATCCAAATGGCGGTCAATAACATGATTTAAAGCAGCTGCACCACAAGAGGCTAAACCGATACCGGCCAAACTAATAATTACTTTCGTCAGTGGTGGTAGGCCTTGGGTTGCCAATGCCATCCCCACGGCAGCACACACTAACATGACAACCACTACTTTAATTTTACAGAGCCCAAGCAATTCTCTCCACCCCCACACCATTGAAGGCAGAGCTGAAGGTAGTGTCATTGTTATATTTCGCATGCGCTCCCCTTCTTTAGTCAGCAATAACGTTGCGATAAAACAGATTAGAGCTCTTTGAAAAAGCGCCAGCTTCATTGTAACGCCAGCACCACCAAGCCCATACCAGACCAACAGAGAGTGCAATGGCCCCTGCCGTATGTAGCAACGCAAGCCATAAAGGCAGCCATAACAATACGTTAGCGACACCTAAAATAGCTTGCAGCATGTATAGAGAAACCACAATCGCTAGAGGTCTAGCGACATTCTGCCAATGCCGATATCGTAACCAAAGCGCAACCAACCCGGCTCCTAACATGAGTGCGCCTAAGCGATGAACAACGTGGATAGCAGTGCGTGCATCAGCATGTAGCTGCCCATGTAAATAATTAGGGCCAACAGTTTGGGTAACATGAAAACCCTCGCTTACATCTAATTCAGGCCACCACTGACCATTACAGGTAGGGAATCCTTGGCAAGCGATGCCTGCATAGTTGCTAGTCACCCACCCACCCAACGCTAACTGCACCACCAGCAAGCATGCCGCAATACCCCAACAGGCATTGGTTCGGCGCGGTTCAGTTATGGATTTTTTACGAGCACGACGTAAGTGTAGGTGTAACCAAAAGAACAGTAGTAATACACTCAGCCCACCCAAAAGGTGGAGAGTGACGACTTGCGGCCAGAGTTGTAGCGTAACCGTGAAAGCACCGAAGGCACCCTGCAATATAATAACAACTAAGAGCGTCAAACTTAGCCGCCATGGGTAACCTGACCGTTGACGCAATGGCCAACCCAGCGCGACAACACTTATTACCGCCAGCCCTAGCAAACTAGCGATGTAGCGATGGGCCATTTCCACCCACGCTTTAAACGGTTCTAACGGCACATCGGGATGGCGCAGGGTGGCATGATCGCTATCGGGGACCAGCAGCTTTCCATAGCAACCTGGCCAATCAGGACAGCCTAAACCAGCATCGACTAACCGTGTCCATGCACCAACCAGCATTACCACTGCGGTAAACAGGGTACCTATTAACGTTAATCGCACTAACCAGCGTAAGCGGCGCTCATAGGAATCGGGCATGATGCTTCCTTAACAACAAAGATTAGTGCGCTTCATAGAGGGTTTACTTTAAAAAGATGCTGTATATCGTCAAGCACGTATTTGCTCGCGACGTTTTCATCAAATGCTAACGCCGGTCGTCCTGTAGGATCGAGCAACCACACTGAGTTTTCTTTTCGCCATGAAGGAAAACGCTGCCACTCACTAGTCACTTCGCCCGGCAATGGTTCAAGCCCCCCGCCGATGCGCAAACGCGTTAATCTTGGCGCCTCGCGTCCTAAAGCACGATGTAGCCGCCACAATTCATCCTGGCGAGTTTCACACTGCAGGGTGCAGTCAAATGCCAGAATCCATTTGTCTTCTTCACTCACGGCAGACGTTGTTAATGGCCATTCATGAAGAGCGGGTAATGCCAGGTCTACATCACCATGTGCCGTATGGTGATCGGGGATGCCAATACGGAACTCGACCATTCCCCAGGCAGCAACCACGGGAGCCGCGAATATCGCAAAGATCAGCATTAATTTGAGCCGCTGGCGCCGGATATATTTAGCTTCCTGCATATTTATTCACCCTGCTTATTTTTACTCAGTAACGACTCTTCTTGAGTTGCATCGCAACGCAATTTTCGCCCCCCAAAAAACATTACCACCAGGGCCGCCAGGGCCAGCCCCCACCACTGAAACGCATACCCTATATGCCGGCTGGGCGGCATAACACTGGCTTCCCACCAAGGAATCAGAACGCCATCGCCCTCACTAGCATGCACCCAGCCCGCATAGCTAAACGACCCTAACGAAGCACGCCAAGGTTCAAGACTTAACTGCTGCAACCTGACACCTTCTCTATTTTCTCCATATAGTGGCCCGCCCTCTTGTACTTCCTGCCACTCACCGGTCAACTCAACACTGCCACTTGGAGTAGTGGCTTGGGGTGGGTCACGATGAGGCCCCGTTGCTAAAAAGCCTCGCTGCACCAACCAAAGCTGACCGAAGCTATCACGCAGTGGCGTTAGTACTGCTACCCCTAACCTTCCCTCTACAGTCCGATTATCTAAATAGAGGGTATGCTCTGCCAAGTACTCACCCCGTAGGGTTACCTCTGCTCCTTGGGCTGGCTGCACGGTAGGTTGTACCAATGCAGGTGCCGTTTCGCGAACGGCCAATGCTAATCGCTTGTCATCTGCCCGCTCCCACTGCCATAGTCCTAAATAGGCGCCTAATGCCACCACCAAACTCCAGAAAAAACACCAGCTATAAAAACGCCATTGTCGAGAGGTTTTCATCATGTGGTTACAACTACTCATTGCCGCTGTATTCGTAGCGATGGTTATCAGCCTCGCCATGGGAGCTGGCTTTTTGCTGCGTGATCACTCTTCGTCTCGCCGCTTGCTTGTGTCTCTTAAATGGCGTATCGGACTTGCTTGTTTATTAATGATTCTCATCATATTTGGCTTTTGGTCCGGCCAGCTAGGCTAGGCAATTTATAAAACGTAAACGAAAATAAAGAGTCCAACCCATACCACATCAACGAAATGCCAATACCAACATGAGGCTTCAAAACCAAAATGATTTTCATCGGCAAAATGGCCTTTCACTATTCGTACTAACATGGTGGCAAGAATGATTGTGCCGATAATCACATGCAACCCATGAAAGCCGGTCAATATAAAGAACGTTGCGCCAAAAATACCGGCTTCCAATGTAATACCGTAATGCGCGTAAGCCTCATAATATTCAATGCCTTGAATCATTATAAAGCAGCACCCTAATAGCACGGTACCGGTTAGCCAGTTACGACATGTCCGCCGGTAACCGACTTTTAAAGCCTCATGGGCAACTGTTAGCGTGATACTTGAAGTGATCAAAATTAGCGTATTAACGAGAGGAAGTTGCCAGGGGCTAAAAACTTGTTGAGGGCCAGCAATTGAAGCATCGGGTGGGTTCAGCAGGGGCCATGTAGCAACAAAATCTGGCCACAGTAACGCTGAAACCCCTTTAGCGCCCTCACCACCCAGCCAAGGAAGGGTGAACATCCTTACGTAAAACAACGCCCCAAAAAAAGCGGCGAAAAACATGACTTCTGAAAAAATAAACCAACCCATGCCCCAGCGAAACGAACGATCCATTTGAGCATCGTAAAGCCCACCACGAGACTCACTGATCACATCCCGAAACCATAGCCCCATCACAGCCACTATGCCCAACACGCCTATTAAAACCAGCGGCAGCCCAGTATCGTACACGAGCTTAATGCCGATTCCGGCCATCATTGCACCGAGTGCCACCGAACCGAGAACAGGCCACCGACTACTCGCTGGAACGTAATAGCTACCACTGCTCATATCGTTTCTCCCGCCGCGTTATTGTTCTTTGCTTCGTTTTTGGGATCGTTCTTAACACCGTGATTGATTATATTATTCAGTGAGGCGGTCTGTATCGCACGTTCAATGGGATACAGGGTATACACCAGCGTGATGGTATTAATATCTGCTGGAAGATCTCGCGCCAACTGAAACACTAACGGGATCGTCAAGCGCTCATTACCCTGCAACTGTTGCTCTTCAAAACAGAAACAGCTTACTTTGCGTAAATGGCGCGTTGCATTTGAAGGGGAAACGCTAGGTACTGCCTGCCCCCAACTTTCTTTATGACTATTATTAGTAAACGTAAAGTCGACTTCTGCCGTTTGCCCCGGATGCACGCTCATTTGATGCATTTCAACGCTCATCTGCCACGGTAAGCCTGGGCTGCCCCGCGTTATAAATTGCACATTAATGTAACGGGACTCATCTACCTCTTCGTGCACGATACTTTGTGCCGTAGCATCAACCTTGCCATTGATGCCGGTAATTTGACAAAACACGTCATACAACGGAACTAGCGCAAACGCAAAGGCGAACATACCCACTAGCACAGCCATTGTTCTAATAACTGTTCGACGCACGCCTACTTGGTTTTGCTCTCGACTTTCCATAACACCTCTGGGCCTACTGGCCTGTGTGGTTTATGTCATTTTTAATGGGAAGTACGATGAAAAACCGGCGGTGTTTCAAAGGTGTGCAAGGGTGCGGGACAAGGGACTGTCCACTCTAAATCTTCCGCGCCCTCCCAAGCTTTTGCTGGCGCTTTTTTACCTCCCCGAACGCACAGGATGATGCCTAAAACAAATAGCAACTGTGAGGCGCCAAAGAAGAAAGCACCAATACTGGAAAGTAAGTTAAAGTCGGCAAACTGAAGAGCATAATCGGGAATACGGCGCGGCATACCGGCTAACCCAGCGAAATGCATGGGGAAGAAGGTTAGGTTGACACCGATAATCGAAAACCAGAAATGCCACTGGGCAAGCCGTTCGTTAGGGTAATGCCCTGTCCATTTCGGCAACCAATAATAAACACCTGCCATGATGGCAAAGATGGCCCCAGGGACTAACACATAGTGAAAGTGGGCAACGACGAAGTAAGTATCATGATATTGAAAATCCGCAGGCGCGATCGCCAACATTAGCCCTGAAAAGCCACCAATAGTGAACAGCACGACAAAGGCAAGGGCAAATAGCATCGGCGATTCAAAACTGATTGAGCCACGAAACAGCGTAGTGACCCAATTAAACACTTTCACCCCAGTAGGTACGGCAATCAGCATCGTTGTATACATAAAAAACAGCTCTGCTACTAAAGGCATCCCTACCACAAACATATGATGAGCCCAGACCAAAAACGATAGAAACGCAATCGCCGCTGTGGCATAAACCATTGATGCATAACCAAACAACGGTTTTCGTGCAAAAGTTGGTATGATCGCAGAGACAATACCAAAGGCGGGCAGGATCATGATGTACACTTCAGGATGGCCAAACGTCCAGAAGAGATGCTGAAATAGAACTGGGTCGCCCCCACCCGCCGCGTTAAAGAAACTTGTGCCAAAATTAATATCCATAAGCATCATGGTGATAACTGCCGCTAAAACCGGCATTACCGCGATCAGCAGAAAGGCCGTAATTAACCAGGTCCAGACAAAAAGCGGCATATCCATTAAACGCATGCCCGGTGCACGCATGTTTAAAATAGTTGCGATGATATTAATTGCCCCTAATATCGAACTGATGCCCGCAAGGTGTAATGAAAGTATAAAAAAGGTCGTAGAGGGAGGCGCATAGTTGGTCGATAGCGGCGCATAAAAAGTCCAGCCGAAATTTGGACCGCCACCTGGCATCAAAAGAGTTGAAAGCAGTAGCGTAAAGGCAACCGGAAGCAGCCAGAAACTGAAGTTGTTCAATCGAGGTAGCGCCATGTCTGGCGCGCCGATCTGCAGCGGAATCATCCAGTTAGCTAACCCAGTGAATGCCGGCATTACGGCGGCAAACACCATGATCAAACCATGCATCGTGGTCATCTGGTTAAAAAATTCAGGCTGGACTAACTGGAGACCCGGTTGGAAAAGCTCGGCCCTCACCACCAAGGCAAAGATACCGCCAACAAAAAACATTGTTAGTGAGAAAATCAGGTAAAGAGAGCCAATCTCTTTATGATTTGTGGTCAATAACCAGCGTAATATACCTTTCGGCGGCGCAGGATGGGCATGGCTTTGCCCATCGGCGACGGCGGTAGTGCTATGTTGCACATGTGGCTGAGGGGGCAGTTTGGGCGACATGATACTCTCCGAAATATTGTAGTTGTCTAAATAAGTGGCGCATCAGCATTATTGGGCAATTAACTCAGCTACTTCTGAAGGCTGCACCACATCTCCCGTATCGTTACCCCAAGCATTTCGCGTATAAGTTACTACAGCAGCAATTTCCACTGGATTTAAGGTGCTACGAAAAGCTGGCATTGCAGCACCCGAAACACCGT
Source organism: Vreelandella glaciei (assembly GCF_013415125.1). GTDB lineage: Bacteria > Pseudomonadota > Gammaproteobacteria > Pseudomonadales > Halomonadaceae > Vreelandella > Vreelandella glaciei. The sequence continues at coordinate 93,676 of NZ_JACCDE010000019.1, forward strand.
TGATTACTTTATCGAGATGCCAATCTACATCTTCTATAAGCTGTTGGTTATTTGCCAGCGCCGGGAAAGCGGGGGGCGAACCCTGCCCTTCAGCTTGGTGACAAGAAGAACAGATTGCTTGGTAAACTGATTCACCACGTTCCGCTAGCTCTTCCATACCCCACTCACGATCGACTCCCATTGCCTCTTCTGCAGCCGCTTCTTTGCGCTTGGCAAGCCAACCCTCAAACTCCTCTTCTTCCATTGCATGGACCACAACGGGCATAAACCCATGATTGACACCACAAAGCTCCGTGCACTGCCCACGGTATATACCAGGCTCATTGATTTTTACCCAATTTTCATTGATAAAGCCTGGAATTGTGTCTTGTTTAACCGCCAAGTCAGGCACCCACCATGAGTGAATAACGTCATCTGATGTCATCAAAAAACGCACTTTACGATTGATAGGTAGCACGAGCGGCTCATCCACTTCTAATAAATAGTGCTCTCCTCGCGTCTCAGCGCCACTGATTTGAGTCCGAGGGGTACTCATATTCGAATTAAAAGCGACATCCTCCCCCAGATATTCATAACGCCAACGCCACTGCTGTCCCGTGATCATGACATCTAGCTCTGCATCTGAAGAGTCGTACATATTTTTTAGCGTTGCGGTAGCAGGGACAGCCATGCCAACCAGAATCAAGACAGGAATAGCCGTCCAAAGCACTTCTACACTGGTGTGCTCATGAAAGTTGGCGGCTTTGGCGCCTTTGGAGTGGCGGTAGCGAAAGAGGGAGTAAAACATAGCACCAAACACGACGAGGCCGATCACGACACATACCCAAAAAATCGTCATGTGAAGGCCAAAGATATCGGCACTAATATCGGTTACACCAACAGGCATATTCCAATCATTGGCATTAGCCTGCGACCCGCTCGCAGAAAGGGAAATGACTAATAGCCACCGCCACGCTGATTGCATAGAAACCTCCAGACTTATTGTTGTTATCTCCTGCCTTTAGATGAGGACAGGATTAAATGAGATATTAGCAGTATAGAAAATATGTGCCATTCGTCACGCTTTGCTTACTTAACGCTATCAACGCTTTTCAGCGGGCAGCAAACGTTGCCAAAACGATAAGCACCAAAACGAACAGCAATGTAATGACTATCCCAGTAACGATGTACGCTGCAGGCTTGCCACTACTAAAGTCTTCCTGTCGCTTTTGGTTACTCTGGACCCCAAGCAAGGCCGCTAATACTGACTTCACCACTGACCACATAAAACCTCCGATTAGGGCTGGTGTGACAACGCACATTGAGGATTCATGGTTAACATTCATTATCATAGACAGACAAAGGTATTACGTTTGGATAAACGGAAAAAATCTAAGCATTTACAGGCAGGTAAATGGCAATCTATAGTTCCGATTATGCGATACTAATTTCCCCCAGGATCAAGCGCCACCCAATGGAGTGACTTATGCTCAAGCGCCACCTCGCCTTACCCATCACACTGTTTGTGATTATTCCACTGCTACTGGCAGGCTGTACGACTTACACTTGGCCGGATGGGTCTCAGGAAACCGTCATCGGCGTGGTGCCTGAAGAAGAGAATCAACGCTATGAGGAAGAACGCGTAGATGGCGTGCGCTATCGCATTCCAGATGAAACCCCGGAAAAGCGCAGCGAGTAATTAGCGAAGTGTAGGTAGCGAAACCGGTCACGCCTTTCGCTTGGTATGCGCGGTAGCGGGTGCTGTCAATGGGTCTTCAGGCCAGGGGTGCTTTGGATAGCGACCGCGCATCTCTTTGCGCACTTCGGGGTAACCCTTTTGCCAAAAACTAACTAAGTCCTGGGTGACTTGCAACGGCCGACGCGCGGGTGAAAGCAGATGGATCATTACGGCAACGGCACCATCAACAACGGTGGGCGTTACCCGCCAGCCAAAGGCCTCTTGCAGTTTCAACGCTAACACAGGCGGCCGCTGGGAAAGACACGGCAAGTAGTCTAAGCCAACCTGTTTGCCGCTAGGCACCTCTAGCGCTAACGGGGTTAACCGCTCGAATTCACTTTGTGCTTCCCAGGTCAGTGAATTGAGCAAATAGCGCTCTAGCGGCAATTTCTCAATTTGACTCAACCGTTTAATACCGATTAGGTAAGGGCCTAGCCAGCTCTCTAATGAGGCTAATAGCACCGGCTCGGACCAGTCGGGCCACTCGTCACCCTGGTACTCGCGAAGTAGCGCCATTCGACCGCGCAACTGCTGTAAATTATCGCCAAATAACTGCTCGGGCCGCTGGCGTAGTGCATTCAATAGCGCCTCTTTCACCGCGTCCTCGGGTAAGTCTGCTAAAAGTCGTTTGGCAATGACGAGGCTGCCGTGTGCTTGCACCTCTTCACCCATTAAACGGCCCTGCTCTTGCGACCACGCAACTCGTGGCTGCCATTGGCGAATACCAGGATATAGCGAAAGCAGCGACTCAAGTGATAACGGTTCGCCTGAGATGATCCGCGCCTGGTCGCCAGCCACGCCATTTAATGCAACGGCGACACCGTAGGCTTGATGCGCCAACGTATCGTTTAACGGCAGTGTAGCGGTTTTGCCATTGGCCAGTCGAAACTTACCAGGCTCTATTAACTGGCCGATGCGTTCTGGGTATGCCAGTGCCAAGAGCGGCCCAAGCGGTTGGAATATGGCCTCATCAAGCACGACCCCTGCTTTCCTAGCAAGCCTAAGGGCTTCGCGCTGCCATTGAGGAAAACGTTTAGGCTGACTGAGCCGGAGTGCTAACGCATCATGCAGCGAGCGCTCTGAGCTGTCACGCTCCTCCAGTAGGGCTGCTAGCCCACAGGCCAGGGAAACAGCATTGAATTCTGCAGCACGTTCCAGCATCACGGCTATTCGCGGTTCGACTGGCCATTGGGCACAGCGACTGCCCAAGGGGGTTAGCCTGTGCTGCTCGTCTAATATACCAAGCTGCACTAAAAGCGCTTGACCACTGCGCCAAGCACTTTCTGGCGGCGGCGTCACCCAACTCAGCTCATGGGGCGATGCTACCCCCCAACACGCCAGCTCAAGCACCAGCGATGAGAGTTCCGCTTGCTGAATTTCTGGTTCACCGTAAGCTGTTAGTGGCTGCTCATGGGCCCAGAGCCGAAAACAGACGCCCTCCCGTTGCCGGCCTGCGCGACCCCGCCGCTGGTCGGCGCTAGCACGGTTGATTCGTCGTGTGGTTAACCACGTTAGGCCCGTGCGCGGCTGAAAAAGCGGCACTCGCTCTAAGCCACCGTCAATCACTACATTGACGCCATCCACCGTAATGCTAGATTCGGTAATCGCAGTGGAGACAATAATACGCTGTTGTGAAGTGTTTGCTGCTAATGCCGCTTGTTGCTGCGCGATACTCATCCTACCGTGCAGCGGTCGTATCGCGAGGTCAGGTAGCGCCCTTTCCAACGCTTGTACTAGCCGATTTATCTCGGCCACGCCCGGCAAGATCACTAATACATCCTGCGTATCAGGCATTAAAAGCGCTTCATTGACTACGCGAAGAGCATGGCTAACACTCTCCTCGCTATTTAAGGAAGGACGATAAAGCATTGTCACCGGATACTGGCGACCATGACACACGATGGTGGGTACCTGCTCCCCTAACACTCGCCTGAGCGCCTTGATGTCCAGCGTTGCCGACATTACCAGCAGGCGTAAATCGTCACGAATACTGCTTTGCACATCCAGCGTAAGCGCCAACCCTACATCGGCGTCTAAACTTCGCTCATGGAATTCATCAAAGATGATCCCGGCCACGCCTTCCAGCAGCGGGTCATCCTGCAGCATGCGAGTAAGCACCCCTTGAGTAACAACTTCTAAGCGAGTTTGCGCGCTAACACAGCTATCGCCGCGCATGCGATAGCCCACTGTCTGACCGACCTTTTCGCCTAACTGCTGAGCCATATAGTTAGCCGCCAATCGCGCGGCGACTCGCCGTGGCTCTAGCAAAAGCAGCTTCTGCCCTTTTACCCAATCGGCCCTAAGCAGAGCAAGCGGGACACGGGTAGTTTTGCCAGCGCCTGGCTGGGCAATCAGCATCAGACGGTTGCTGGTAACCAGGACGTTTTTAACGTGATCAAGATGCTGATCAATCGGCAAATCGCTCATTTAGCACTCACTTTTCCACCAAGTGAGCGTTAGTACTTGCCTGAGTGATTCCGCACCCTTTTAGGATAACGTGCTCAAGAAAGGCTGAAATTGATTCAACATCCTCTTCAGTTAATGCATCTCGGCCTAGAATACCGCTTACCTGAGCGCTATATTCAGTGTAGTGCTGGGTAGCAGACCAAATTAAGAAGATTAGCCACTTGGGATCGACGGTGTCCATTTTACCTTGCGCAGACCACTGGCGAATGATCGCGGCACGAGAAGCCACCCATTCACGCAGTTCACCGGCCAGATAGTCACTCAAGAAGGGAGCGCCGGCTAAAATTTCCGCTGCAAACAGTTTTGAGCCTTCGGGGTAGCGCTGACCAAGCACCATTTTGGCGCGGATAAAATCACTCAGCACAGTCGCTGGATCACTCTCCGGGGTAATATCTTCAAGCACCTTGTTCCAGCGATGCATCATGCGGTTAAGCAGTCGCACATAAAGCGCCTGCTTACTTCCCATGTAGTACAAAATATTAGCCTTAGGGAGACCGGCCCGATCAGCGATCACTTGCAAGCTCGCTCCACGGTAACCGTACTGAGAAAACACTTCTTCAGCGGCCATCAGAATATTTGTCTCAACTTTTTCACGGCTGGGGCTTTCATGAGTGACGGATACAGCGGTCATTTACAATGTCCCTTAATAAGCGTCGGCGGGTAGGCTTGTCGCCCCAAATAGAGGCATTTCGCATAAGCTTGCCCCACTCCCGTGCAGCGATCAAATACTTGCAAGGCAGACCATTTTGTCTCAAGCTCAACTTATATTGACCGATCGGTCAGCACAATCCCAGGCTATACAACAACAGTGGAGTTTGGCATGGCAACGATTGCGTTCCTGCTCAATGGTGCCCCCCACCAGTGTGAGGTTTCACCGAACACGAGCATTTTAACCTTATTACGCGAGCATTTGGCGTTAACAGGCACCAAAGAGGGCTGCGCATCGGGTGACTGCGGTGCTTGTACCGTAGCAATTGGCGAGCAAAACGCTGACACCCACACGTTTACCAGTGCCAACGCCTGTATCACACCAGCCCATCAACTTCAGGGTAGGCATTTAGTCACCGTTGAAGGGCTAGCTAAAGAGGGACGTCTGCACCCAGCCCAAGAAGCGATGATCGAATGCCATGGTAGCCAGTGTGGTTTTTGCACGCCGGGCATTGTTATGTCACTTTTCACACTGCATAACGACCTTACCCAGCGGCCTGCTCCGCTAACCCCAGAACGCCTTGAAGCAGCCCTGGGTGGCAACTTGTGCCGTTGCACGGGCTATCGCCCTATCCGGGATGCTGCGCTGCGCATGAATGATATGCCCTATGAGCGCCCCCAATGGCAAGACGCGGCGCTGTCAACGTCAGAAAATGATGCTGAAATAACAGTCCCTACAGCGAAAACACCTTTTTTTGCCCAGCCCCTCTCCTTGACAGCCCTAACACGGCTGCGCCAAGAAGCCCCTCAGGCACGCTTGGTGGCAGGAGGCACAGACCTTTGGTTGGAAAGCACGCAGCGCTTGGCTTCGCTTGATCAGTTGATTGATGTTTCTCGCGTTGCCGAACTGTTAACAGTAGCAGCGACAACGTTTGAAGGACAACCTGGCTGGTGGATTGGCGCCGGGGTCACCTATACTCAGCTTGAACCACTGTTTGAAGAGCACTTCCCCGCCTTTGCTCATCTGCTGCACCGATTAGGCTCTCAGCAGATCCGTAACCGGGGAACGCTGGGTGGCAATATCGCCAATGCCTCTCCTATTGGTGATACGCCACCCGTGCTACTTGCCTTGGGTGCTCAGGTGGAACTTGCCAGCACCAACGGCAAGCGTTGCTTAGTGCTAGAGGATTTCTTCCTCGATTACAAAAAGACCGCTTTGGCGGCTGATGAAGTCGTTTCGCGGATTTTCATTCCGCAGCCGGTTGAGGACAGTCAACTACGCGTCTGGAAGTTATCCAAGCGTCGTGAAGATGATATTTCCGCGCTAATCGGTGCCTTCAGCTACCGCATTGAACAAGGTACCTTGCAGGATGTACGCATCGCTTTTGGGGGAATGGCCGCTACTCCCAAGCGCGCGAAAGCTGCTGAAGCAGCGCTCGAAGGGAGCACCTTAACTGCGGAAACTTTTCGCGCCGCTCAGCAGGCACTCGATGACGACTTCCAGCCCATGAGTGATGTGCGGGGCAGTCAGCATTATCGCCAGCAAGCCGCCAAGAACCTGATTGAACGCCTCTATCTCTCCCTTTCAGTGTCCGACCACGAGGTGATGCTCCATGCGTACGCTCACTAAACTGGACGGCGATAGCAGCCGTGCCCGCCGTGAACTGCACGACCACATTCAAGGCTCTGGCCCCTTGGCGCGCCATACGGTCGACAGTAGTGGCCAGCGACAGGCGGGAAGCGCAAGCTTTCACGAGAGTGCGGAAAAGCACGTCACCGGCAAGGCCGCTTATATTGACGACTTTTTACTGCCTGCCGACGCGCTCCATGTAGCGCTTGGCCTATCGCCCGTGGCCCACGGCACCTTAACGCAGCTCGATCTCCGCAAGGTTAAAGAGGCCCCAGGGGTAGTCGATGCCATTACCTTTCATGAAGTGCCAGGGCATACCGATATCGGGCCGGTCTTTCCGGGCGATCCTATTTTTGTCGATCAAGCGATCAGCTATGCAGGTCAATGCCTCTTCGCCGTGGCGGCAACGTCGCTGCAGGCGGCACGCCGTGCCGTCACGTTAGCCACCATTAGCATCAATGAGCAGCCTGCCAGCTTAGACCCAGTGGGCGCGACGGAGCGTGAAGAGTTTGTGCGCCCGACTCATGTGCAGACCCGTGGTGATTGGCAGCAGGCGCTTGATCAAGCGGAACAGATTGTTGAAGGCGAGTTATTCGTCGGCGGACAAGAGCACTTCTATCTGGAAGGCCAGGCCTGCGTGGTTCATCCCACCGAGGATGAGGGCGTTATCGTCCATACTTCCAACCAGCACCCCAGCGAAACCCAGAAGCTGGTGGCGGAGGTGCTCGATATCCCTTTTCATGCGGTGACCGTCGAAGTCCGTCGTATGGGCGGTGGCTTTGGTGGCAAAGAGACTCAGGCGTCTCCCTGGGCGTGTATTGCCGCAATTATTGCTCGCCGCACCGGCAAGACGGTTCGCCTGCGCTTACCACGCAGCGACGATATGCACGTCACGGGGAAACGCCACCCCTTTCATAATCGCTACCGGCTCGCCATTGACGCTGAAGGCGTTATTCAGGGTGGCGAGATCACGGTGATTGGTGACTGCGGCTACTCGCCGGATCTCTCCGACGCTATCGTTGATCGCGCTATGTTCCACGCCGACAACGCTTACTCGCTGGGGGATGCCCAGGTAGTCGGTCATCGAGCAAAAACCCATACCGCCTCTAATACCGCATTCCGGGGCTTTGGTGGCCCCCAAGGGATGATGATTATCGAAGCGGCCATGGATGATATTGCCCGCCAGATTGGTGAAGACCCACTGACTGTACGTAAGCGCAACTTCTACCGCGATGGCCGCGAGGTGACTCACTACGGCCAGCAGGTCGACCAGCGGCAACTCCTCCATACACTCGTTGAAACCCTCGAAAGTGACAGCGATTACTGGGCACGGCGCAAAACGGTCAGTGACTTCAACGCCACCAGTCCTGTTATTAAAAAAGGACTGGCACTTACCCCGGTTAAATTTGGCATTTCGTTTACCGCCCAGCATCTTAATCAGGCTGGCGCCCTTCTGCATGTTTACACCGACGGCAGCGTGATGATCAATCACGGCGGCACCGAGATGGGCCAAGGGCTACATACTAAAATTTGTCAGGTGGTGGCTCGTGAGCTGGGCCTGGATCTGGAGAAGGTACGCATTACCGCTACGCGAACCGATAAAGTCCCCAATACATCTCCCACCGCTGCCTCTAGCGGAGCTGACTTAAACGGTATGGCCGCGCGGGATGCCGCCAGTAAACTGCGTGAACGCTTATTTGACTTCGCTGCAGTGCACTTTGCGGAGGGCCTAGACCGTGAAGGTATGCGCTTAGAAGAAGGCATGTTGGTAGCAGGAATCGGAGAGAGCGAACGCCGCATTCCTTGGGGTGAGTTGGTGCAAACAGCCTACTTAAATCGCATATCGCTATCTGAAAAAGGTTTCTACGCCACACCGCTTATTCACTACGATCGTTCAGTTGGTCAAGGCCGACCCTTCTACTACTACGCGTTTGGCGCGGCAGTGGCAGAGGTAAGTGTGGATACCTTGAGCGGTGAGTATCAGGTAGACCGTGTCGATATATTGCACGACGTGGGAGATTCACTAAATCCTGCCATTGATATTGGTCAGGTGGAGGGCGGCTTTATTCAAGGAATGGGCTGGTTGACCAGTGAAGAGCTAAAGTGGAACGACAAAGGCGTACTTGTCAGCGATGGGCCGGCGACCTATAAAATCCCTACCTTTGGCGACCTACCGCCCATCTTCAATGTTGCGCTATTGGAGGGGCACCCCAACTCCATGGCCAGTCTCTACCGCTCAAAAGCAGTGGGTGAGCCCCCTTTTATGCTGGGGATTTGTGTCTGGTCGGCGCTGCGTGATGCGCTATCGAGCCTGACTGATTACGCCATCTCTCCCCACTTAGATACACCGGCCACACCGGAGCGGGTCATGCTGGCAGCCAACGCGATCAGGAAGAAAGCGCTGTGAGTTCTAGTCAACACCCAGAAAGCTGGCATGCGGCGCTACACCGCTTACAGCGCGATGGCATACCCCATGTACTAGCCACTCAAGTGACCAGCGCAGGCTCAACACCCCGCGAGCCTGGCGCACGCATGGTGATCACCGACGATGCGATTTTCGATACGCTAGGTGGCGGTACCTTTGAGTGGCAAACCATTACCGCTGCACGTGGATGTTTGACAGAACAGCGCTATGGCCTCAGCTTGGAAGCCTTCTCTCTGGGCGGACGAAGCGGCCAGTGCTGTGGAGGATTTGTGAATATCCTCTTGGAAGCCTTTCCAGGCACTACAACAAACATCGCGATTTTTGGTGCAGGCCATGTAGGGCAGCAAATTGTAAAGCTAAGTGCGCCGCTTCCCTGGCAGTTGCACTGGTACGATAGTCGAAGCGATGCGTTTGCCGAACAGTACCAGCAGCAGCCGCGACTTAGCTGTTATTCACTCCAAGACGCACAGCAAAGTGTTGCCGCCTTGCCTGCTGATAGCCACGCGCTGGTATTGACGCACAACCACGACGAAGACTATGCGCTGATCAAAACGCTGATCGAGCGCGATGACGTCGCATCGATTGGGCTGATTGGTTCGGACAGCAAATGGGCGAGCTTTGAAGGACGTCTTAAGCGCGAGGGTTACTCCGCCGATCAAATGGCGCGGGTGCGAAGCCCCATCGGGCGCATTCACGACACTAAGCTGAGTAATAAAACGCCCTATGCGATTGCTTTAACGGTGGTGGCTGAACTGCTTTGGCTAACGGACACGCCCTCCTCTCAAGAAAATCGCGGCCTTGACTCCCAGGCAGTGCGAACGCTAATGACCGACTCTCCGACGACCCCGAGTTAATATGAATTCTTCTACCGATACGTTCATTCGTGCCGAATTGATTAGTTTTGTCCGCGACCCTGGCGATGGCAATACGCCCGAACCGGGCAGTTTAGAGCATTACGGCGACGGCTTGCTGTGGTTGAAAGGCCAGCATATTCATGCCGTCGGCCATTTCGCCGAGCTCTCACCTTCACTACCCAAAGGGGCTGACGTTCTCGATTATCGTGACAAACTGATTATGCCGGGGTTTATCGATACCCACGTGCACTATGTCCAGCTGGATATCATGGCTTCTTATGGCCGCCAACTGCTTGACTGGCTAAACGACTACACCTTTCCTGAAGAGTGTCGCTTTGCTAATCATGCCCATGCAGAAGCGCTGTCTAACGCTTTTTTGGATGAGATGCTACGTGCGGGCACTACCACTGCCCAGGTATTCGGCTCTAGCCATCCCGGCTCCGTAGATGCATTTTTCACCGCCTGTCAAAAACGTCAGCTGCGCATGCTGGTAGGTAAAGTATTGATGGATCGCAATGGGCCAGAGGCACTCATGGATGGTGCATCAGGTATTGCTGACAGCGAGCGGCTTATTGAAGATTGGCACGGCAAAGGCCGCCTGGGCTATAGCGTCACACCGCGCTTTGCGCCTACATCGACCAAAACGCAGATGGATGCGGCAGGCGCCCTGCTTCGTAATGATCCAAGTCTCTGGTTACAGACCCATTTGGCTGAAAACAGCGGTGAGTTGGACTGGGTAGCCGAACTGTTTCCAGGTAGCCGCGACTATTTGGCCGTTTATGAGAAAGCAGGTCTCGTTGGCCCACGCAGTACCTTTGCCCACGGTATTCATCTCGATAACGGTATGCGCAAGCGATTGGCGGATCGAGGCGCCAATATTGCCTTTTGCCCCAGCTCCAATCTCTTTCTTGGCAGCGGTTTATTTGACCGTGAGGCCGCCAAACAGACGGGTATGGCATTTACCTTTGCCAGCGATATCGGTGCAGGCACTGACTTATCGGGCTTTGGCACGCTGAAAGCGGCCTATCAAGTGGGTCAACTAGGTGGCCAACCGCTTACTGCCTGGCAAGGCTTTTATGGTTTAACCAAGGGGAATGCAAAAGCACTCTCGCTGGATAGCCACATCGGTCAGTTAGCTCCCTCACTTGAGGCTGACTTTGTGGTGATTGACACCCAGGCAACATCGCTGCTGTCTCGACGTATCAGTCATTGCACCACGCTCGGCGAGCGGTTATTCGCGTTAATGATGCTGGCGGATGATCGTGCTATTTATGAGACATGGGCAGGTGGGCAATGCCAGCATCGTAGAGATACTATCTAATCACAGTGCAACGGTGGCAGCTTCAGCTCACGATGACGGGTGCCACCGAAAGTTGAGATGGCCACGTCGCTGCGCTCCTCGCCATGACATGCGCGGGCCACAGCCAGTGACTCTCCATGTGTCATCGCGAGCGAAGCGTGGCGATCTCGAGGTTTCTTACCGTCGCAGGACGAGATGGCCGCGTCGCTGCGCTCCTCGCCATGACATGGCTTTTTTCTTTCCTTCCAGGCAACAAAAAACCCAGCCGGGTGGCTGGGTTTTCTGCGGTATAGGTGCCTGACGATGACCTACT